>JBCBUG010000003.1:0-480403 GCA_039818265.1 Pseudomonadota bacterium
CAGCTTGTCAGCGGCGTCCTTCGATGTTCCGGATTTCTTATTCATCTTCGCTCCATAATGGCTTCGATGAACCAGAAATCCTCCGTTGCTCAAACCCCTAATTCTGTCCGGTGGGTGCTGACGTCAGACACAATCAGGGTCGCCCGGTTTTGCAAGCCCGTGAGGCAGTATTGTCGAAGTCGATCACCATAAATGGGTTACCGCTGATGACCCGTGAAGGTATGGGGAGTCAGTGGCACCTCGACGATCTTGATGTCTATTACCGGAACTGTGTGACGGGCGGACTTGGTTCATTCGTAATCCCGGTGCTCGACTGGCAAGACTTTGCGGAGGCCGTGCGACGAAAATTGGTACTGGAAATTGGGTCAGCGCCGGCAACAGGAGAGGTTATGAAGGCGCAATACACCTCGCCCTCAGACTATGACTGCCTGATTGGCGAGAAGATCTGGGAACGGAACCAACAAATCTGGAGCGAACCCTAGACGCGGCCTTTGCATCAACCACCCGAGGTTCGATACAAAAAGTCAGCAGCAATTTTCTGACGAAAACTAGTGTTCTGCGCTTTCAATAGAAATGCACAGATGGTGGTAAATCTTCGACATAGTGTGAGTAGACAAACTTTTTGACATCGATTTGCATGAACCGAGTGAAATTTGCACGCTTATGGGTAATTCGCAAATGGAAAATCATGGCTGGGGTGGTAGGATTCGAACCTACGATACACGGTACCAAAAACCGCTGCCTTACCACTTGGCTACACCCCAACGGTGAGCGGCTGTCTACGATTGTTGCTGGCGGGGTTCAAGAGGTTTTTGGGCAAAAAAACTGGCTCTGTGAAAAAATGTAACCGTGGTATGTATCATCACGTTTCCAGCAAAACGGCCCCTGTGCGGTGGCCGACTTGGACAAGGTCATGGGCCTGTGTGCAGTCGCTTAGAGGCAGCACGTCCTGGATAGGGCATTTTAAAGCATCATCCGTGAGTGCTGTGTGCAACCGTTTGATCGCTGCGTTGCGGAGTTTTGGGGGCAGCAGGTAGATCAGAATGACCTCCAGTGTGACCGCTTTGAACATCAATGGGTAGAATGGCAATGTCGGGGTCATATCTTTGGCAGAGCCGAAGGCATTGATGCGACCGTTTTCAGAAATGACGGCTATGTTGGTTTCAACGTTTTGGCCGAACTCGACATCGACAATGCGATCTATCGGCTGGCCGTTGTTTGCGTCAAGGATGTGTTCAGCCAGATCGGCGTCGGCATAGTCGATCACGGTGTCGGCGCCTGCTGCTTGCACCCTGTCAAAATCGCGGGGGCTTGCTGTGCTGATGACCTTGGCACCGCCCCATTTTGCCAGTTGAACGGCCAGGTAACCCACGGTTCCTGCACCACCGTGTATCAGCACGGTTTGGCCGGAGATTTCTCCGCCCGAGAACACCGCATGGCTGGCGGTCAGCCCGGGTATACCCAACACAGCGCCGGTTTGAAACGAGACAGAATCAGGCAGCGGCACCGCCTGGTCTGCAGGCAGGGTGATCTGCGTAGCCGCAGTCCCATAAGGGCGCTGCCACTGGCCGTTCCAGACCCAGACCCGCTGCCCGATGCGCGTGGTGGGCACGCCGTCTCCGACCGCGGAAATGACACCAGCCCCATCGCTATGGGGCACGATCTTAGGAAAGGGCGGTTTGGTCACGCCCGGTCTGGCCCCGGCCCGCGCTTTGATGTCGGACGGGTTCACGCCGGAATATGCCAGATCGACTGTGACGTCTCCGGGCTGCGGTGCCTCAGGCGGCAGGTCCTCGAGCTTCAGCACATCTACGGCTGGTCCGAAGGCTGAATAGGTAATGGCTTTCACGGTGATTCCTCTGACTTTGGGGCAGCTTAGCCGCGCCAGATCAGAGTTCCAGAGGTTTCCCCCAAAATGGGTTTCTGCCCAAGCCAATTTGGAGACAGCCCGGTTATTCCCTGATCTCTGCCGGATCGACGCCCCAAAGGTTCGACTTCAGTGTCCAGCCGCGATAGCCGCCTGCCGAAATCCGGCACCAATCCAGCGAACAACTGCCAAGGCGCGCAACCACGCCGGTTTCGAAATGGGCGTTGATGGGGGCATTGGGGTCGGGTCGGGCGAATACGGGCAACATCTCGGATTCGATCAGTACAGTGCGCACGCCGGACAGCAACGCATAGTGAACCCAGCCGCCCGCACCGTCGCGGTCTTGGACCTTGCGCCAATTGCCGTATTCCGCGGTGATTTGCAGGGGCATTCCACGCCGTTTGAAGACCCAGTCAATGCGGTGGGTCAGCGACGGACCCCGGCGTACATTGCCTTCGGCGGCTTTCATCGAGACATAACGGGGCAGGGGCAGATTCGTAACCTGGCCGCGATTGTCCTCTGCGGCGGCCACAATGGGTCCGAGCGCTACGAGGAACGCGCTTAGGATCGCCAAACAACGGCGTTTCACCGGTAGAGGACCACTCACTGACTGCCTGCTCTTGTGCCTGTTGATCTGCTTTCGAAAAAAGGTCGACTCAATGCCTTTGGGGTTCTTGTGCCCCGTCTTATCCTGAGCCACGATGCCACGGAGCGCGCGCGAATGCAAAGCAGTGGGAGGGCCGAGGTGCCAAGAGAACGTCTGAGTGTTGTTGTAACGCGACGGTTGCCCGAAGCGGTCGAGACCCGGCTGAGTGAGCTGTTCGATGTCCGCTTGCGCGATGATGATACGCCCATGAACCGGGATGATCTTGTGGCGGCCGTGAAAGAAGCGGATGTGCTGGTGCCCACCGTAACCGACACGATCGATGGCGGTGTATTGGGGCAGGCAGGGGATCAACTTCGTCTGATTGCGAATTATGGTGCCGGTGTTGATAATATTGATGTGGCGACTGCCCGTCAGCGCGGCATCCTGGTGTCGAACACCCCAGGTGTTCTGACCGACGATACCGCTGACATGACCATGGCGCTGATTCTAGCGGTCACGCGGCGCATTCCCGAGGGTCTGGGCGTAATGCAAAAGGGAGACTGGGCAGGCTGGGCCCCGACGGCCCTGCTAGGTGGTCGGATCGGTGGTCGGCGCCTTGGCATTCTGGGCATGGGCCGGATCGGGCAGGCGGTTGCGCGCCGCGCCGGTGCCTTTGGGATGCAGGTGCATTATCACAATCGCCGCCGTCTGCGCCCCGAGACCGAACAGGCGCTGGAGGCGACATATTGGGAAAGCCTGGACCAGATGGTGGCACGGATGGATGTGATCTCGGTCAATTGTCCGTCGACCCCATCTACCTTTCATCTGATGAATGCGCGGCGTTTGAAGCTGATGAAACCCTCGGCCGTGATCGTGAATACTTCTCGCGGTGAAGTGGTGGATGAAAACGCTCTGACCCGCATGATCCGCGCGGGTGAAATCGCCGGGGCGGGGCTGGATGTCTATGAACATGGCACGGATGTGAACCCGCGTCTGCGGCAATTGCCGAATGTTGTCCTGCTGCCGCATATGGGCTCGGCCACGCTGGAAGGGCGGATCGAGATGGGCGAGAAGGTGATCATCAACATCAAGACGTTCGAAGATGGGCACCGCCCACCGGATCAGGTTGTGCCCGCGATGCTATGAGGTTTTGGAGGTTGGCCAGTGACCGAGATCCATAAAGCCGGTTGCCACTGTGGCGCGGTGCGGGTCACTGCCAAGGGCCCTCCGCTGCGGGTTGGTTTATGTCATTGCCTTGATTGCCAAAAGCATCACGGGGCTCTGTTCTATGCCGCTGCCATCTTTCTTCAGGACAATGTGCAGATTAGCAGGGAAACCCGCAGCTACGAAGGGCGCTTTTTTTGCCCAATCTGTGGGTCGCCGGTGTTTGCCAGAACAGATGACGAGGTAGAGGTGCACCTGGGCAGCTTTGATGAGGTCAATCAGTTCAAACCAAGCTATGAATGCTGGGCGATCCGGCGTGAAAGCTGGTTGCCAGAAATTGAGGGCTTGCAGCGATACGACATGGATCGCGTGGATGTTGGTTCGGATTGACAAGACCTGATACGGCGGGACTCTGCCATTGGCTTGCGTAATCTCAACCTTTGGTTGCGGCTTTCCGGTCGTCTGTACAGTGTTGAAAGCAAAAGTAGAATTGGAGGATTAGATGCGTTTCAGTCGAATTTCAGGTTTGATCGTTTCAACGGTTGCGTTAACCGCGCCCGCATTCGCGCAAGAAACGGCGGATGCCGTCGCGCCCGAAGGGGCGTCCGAAGGGCAGGTTCAGGCCTTGACCGAGGAGGTCATCGCTGTCGTCGAGGCCAAACTGGCAGGTGTTCCGGTACAATCCGAAAACTGGATGGTTGCTGCTGCCAATCCGCTGGCGGTCGAGGCCGGGGCCAAGATCTTGCGCGCCGGAGGATCAGCAGCCGATGCCATGGTCGCAGTGCAAGTTGTGTTGGGACTGGTCGAGCCTCAGTCATCCGGTCTGGGCGGCGGGGCCTTCTTGGTTTGGTACGATGCAGCCTCGGGTCAGATGACCACTTTGGACGGGCGCGAAACGGCGCCGCTGGCGGCTACGCCAACACTGTTTCAGGACGAAAACGGTGAGCCCCTCAAATTCTTTGATGCGGTTGTCGGCGGGCTGTCTGTTGGCACACCCGGAACGCCCGCATTGCTGGAAGAAGCGCATCGTCGCTGGGGGCGGTCACCCTGGCCCGGGCTGTTTACCGATGGCATCCGATTGGCGGATGAGGGGTTTCTGGTCTCGCCGCGCCTTGCCGCGTTGACTGCGAATGACGCTGAACGATTGTCACGTTTCCCTTCTACGGCAGAGTACTTCTTGCCGGGCGGTGAACCGTTGCAGCAAGGCCATCGGCTGATGAACCCCGACTATGCCGAAACGCTGCGTGTGCTGGCCGCAGATGGGGCAGCAGGGTTCTATGGTGGCGACATTGCGGCAGGGATTGTGAACACTGTCCGGACCGCGCCGGGGAACCCGGGTGTTCTGTCGGGCACGGATCTGGCGCTCTATCAAGTGATCGAGCGTGAACCAGTCTGCGCCACATATCGCTCTTACGAGGTGTGCGGCATGGGGCCGCCGTCATCCGGAGCACTGACCGTTGGGCAAATCCTGGGCATGCTGGACAGTTATGATCTGGCGGCGATGGGGCCAAAAAGTGTCGAAGCCTGGCGGCTGATCGGTGAAGCCTCACGCCTCGCCTTTGCAGACCGGGGGCGTTACATGGCCGACAGCGATTTTGTCCCGATGCCAACCGAAGGTCTGGTTGATCCAGCCTATCTGGCAGAACGTGCCGATCTGCTGAACGCCGAGAGCGCGTTGATCGATGTTGCCCCCGGCAACCCCGCCTTCGATCACGCGTCGAACTGGGCCGACGATGTTTCGCTGGAGCTGCCTTCGACCTCGCATATCTCGATTGTGGACAGCTATGGCAATGTTTTGTCGATGACCACGACCATCGAAAACGGCTTTGGCTCGCGCTTGATGACCAACGGTTTCCTGCTCAATAACGAACTGACGGATTTCTCGTTCAGAACCCATAAAAACGGTGTTCCCATCGCCAACCGGTTGGAGCCGGGCAAGCGTCCGCGCTCGTCCATGAGCCCCACAATCGTGATGCAGGACGGTGCCCCGGTTTTGGCCATCGGATCACCCGGAGGCAGCCGGATTATCGGCTATGTGGCCAAATCGATCATTGCCTGGGCTGATTGGGGAATGGACGTACAACAGGCGGTGTCCCTGCCGCATCTGGTCAACCGGTTCGGCACTTATGATGTGGAATTGGGCACTGTAGCCGAGGGATATGTTGACGCCCTGACCACATTGGGGTTTGAGGTGAACCCGCGTGACCTGACTTCGGGTCTGCATGCGATCGAGATCGGCGAGCAGCTGAGCGGTGGTGCGGATCCGCGGCGCGAAGGGATTGCGCTGGGCGAATAGGCTAGGGGCTTGTACGGATCATCCAGGCCTTTTAGTCATGGCTAAAAGGCCTGGATGCCGTATTGATGAACAGGGGTTGGTTATGGTGCAGGCGACAGCTTTGCCGCGCAACGAAGCTGGTATTGAAACCGCAGTTGGAATTCTGAAACAACGATTTGGCGACCGGCTGCAAACCGGGGCCGCGATCCGCGAACAGCATGGTCACACCACGACCTGGATACTCAATCAGAGCCCAGATGCGGTGGTCTTTCCCACCTCAACGGCTGAAGTATCCGAAATCGTCACAATTTGCGCGACGCATAAAGTGCCCGTGATCCCCTTCGGCACCGGCACCTCGCTGGAAGGTCATGTGAATGCGCCTGCGGGTGGAGTTTGCGTGGACTTGATGCAGATGAACAAGGTGATCGCCGTCAATGCCGGTGATCTGGATTGCGTTATTCAGCCGGGCGTAACCCGTGAGGACCTGAATACCCATCTACGTGATCAGGGCTTGTTTTTCCCGATAGATCCGGGGGCCAATGCCTCGCTTGGTGGTATGGCTGCAACGCGCGCTTCGGGCACAAATGCGGTTCGCTATGGCACGATGCGGGACAATGTGCTGAGCCTTGAGGCGGTTATGCCTGACGGGCAGGTGATCCGAACCGGCAATCGCGCCAAAAAATCATCCGCAGGCTATGATCTGGCCCGGTTACTAATCGGGGCGGAAGGGACGTTGGGCATCATCACCGAACTCACCCTGCGCCTGCACGGCATCCCTGAGGCGATCAGCTCGGCCCGCTGTTCCTTTCCAAGCGTTGATGCCGCGTGTCAGGCTGTAATGATGACCATCCAATACGGCATCCCGGTTGCGCGTATTGAATTGCTGGACGAGATGTCCGTGCGCGCAGCCAACGCCTATTCCGGCCTGACCCTGCCTGAAACACCCCTGTTGTTGCTCGAATTCCATGGCTCAGAAAACGGGGCTGCCGAACAGGCGGCGACCTTCGGTGACATCGCGGGCGAATTTGGTGGCGTGGACTTTGCGGCAACGTCCACCACCGAAGAACGCAACAAGCTATGGCAAGCGCGACATGATATGTACTGGGCCTGCTTGCAGTTGCGCCCTGGCGCACAAGGCATATCAACGGATGTTTGCGTTCCGATCTCTCGGCTGGCCGAGGCGGTTGGCGCAGCACAGGACAAGGCGGCAGAACTTGGTCTGATCGCCCCGATTGTTGGTCATGTTGGTGATGGGAACTTCCACACCCTTCCTTTGATCGACATGGACAATCAGGCCGAAGTTGCCAATGCTGATCAATTTGTCAGTTGGCTGAACGACCTGGCAATTTCGATGGACGGAACCTGCACCGGCGAACACGGGATCGGGCAGGGCAAACGCCCCTATCTGGTCAAGGAACTTGGGGCGGCAACGCAGTACATGTCGGCGATCAAGGCTGCGCTAGACCCAGACGACATCATGAACCCCGGAAAGATTGTTCCGGGCCAGTAAGTGGATTGACGCCTAGTTGGTGGCCGAGCCGTAGGGACGGATCGCCGTTTTTCGAACTCGAATTGATCTGCGGGTCGTTTTTTTCTTATCACCGGTCGGATGAATGTCGCGCTGCCCCCCTGAACTGCGCCATATGGTGTCAACTGAATTCAAGGGGAGACGCCCGGTTATGAAAACCCAAGTCAAAGCATTGGTTGTTGGCGGCGGCGCCGTTGGGACCTCGATTGCCTATCATCTGGCCAAGGCGGGCTGGGACGATGTGATGTTGATTGAACGGGATGAGCTGACCTCGGGCTCGACCTGGCACGCGGCGGGCCTGCTGCCGCTGTTCAACATGTCCTACGCGACGACCCACATCCACAAATACTCGGTCGATTTCTACAAGACGCTTGAGGAAGAGACCGGCCTGAACGCGGGCTTCGCCGTGGTGGGTAACCTGCGCATGGCGCAGACTCAGGAGCGTATGGATGAATACATGCTCTACGCCTCGACCGCCGAGACCTGCGATGTCGCCTATGAATGGCTGACCCCCGAGCAGATCAAGGACCGCTGGCCGCTGATCGAGACCAGCGACCTGAAGGGCGCGATCTATCACACCGAGGATGGCTATATTAACCCTGCGGATGTTACTCAGGCCATGGCAAAGGGTGCCCGTCAGCGCGGCGTGGACATCGTGCGCAAGATGCAGGCCGATGCCTTCCACTGGAATGGCACCCATTGGGAAGTCACCTGCACCAAGATGGTCGAAAAGGGTGGCAACCTCATCCCGTCCGATGAGCAGGTGGTGATCACCGCCGAGCATGTGGTGACCGCATCGGGCAACCACGCGCAGCGCACCGCCAAGATGCTGGGCATCAAGATGCCCGCGATCCCGGTCGAGCACACGTTCATCGTCATGGACAAGGACCCCGAACTGGTCAAATGGCGCGAAGCGGGCAACCCCGAGCATCCCGTTGTCCGCGATGCCGACAACGAATCTTACGCACGTGAGGAACGCGGTGGTTGGATTCTGGGCATCTATGAACATGGCGCGCCCGCGCAGTTCGAACATGGCGTACCCGACAGTTTCCGCGCCGACCTGTTCCCGCTGGATCTGGACCGGATCGCCGATCAGTACATGGCGATGGCCGAGCGCGTCCCCTCCTGCGCCGAATCCGGTCTGAAAGACGATTTCAACGGCCCGATCTGCTACACCCCCGATGGCAACCCGCTGGTTGGACCGGCTCCGGGTCTGCGCAATATGTGGCTGGCCGAAGGATTCTCGTTCGGTATCACCGCTGCGGGTGGCACCGGCTACTATCTGGCACAGATGATGGTGGATGGCGAAGCCGAGATCGACATGGCCTCGCTGGACCCTAAGCGGTACTCGTCCAACTGGATGACCACCGAGTTCGCGGCGCGCAAGAATGAAGAGTGCTATGAGCATGTCTATATCCTGCACCACCCGGATGAAGAGCGTGAAGCGTGCCGTCCACTGCGCACAGTTCCGGCCTATGATCGCCAGAAAGCACGCGGCGCACAGTTCGGCTGGGTCAACGGCTGGGAACGTCCGAACTATTTCGGCCTGCTGGATGCACCTGATAACTTCGACAAGGAAAGCCGTTCGTTCCGCCGTGGTGGCTGGTGGCAGTATGCCGTCGAAGAAGCCAAGGCGATCCGTGAAGGCGTTGGCCTGATCGACGCTTCGGCCTTCACCAAGCATGTCGTCAAAGGCCCTGGTGCCACCCAGTTCCTGGATTGGTTCACCTGTAACAAGCTGCCCAAAGTCGGTCGCATCAACCTGACCTACGCGCTGACTTCGCACGGCACCACCCGTACCGAATACACAATCGTCCGCAATGGCGAGAACAACTACTACATCGTCTCTGCAGGTGCCTGGACCGAATATGACGCCGACTACCTACGTAAGGCGGCTGAGGACAAGATGGAGGAGTTCGGCTACATCGAAATACAGGACGTGACCACCCAATGGGGTGTCTTCGCCATCGCTGGACCCAAGTCGCGTGACGTTCTGAAAGAGGTCATTAAGGACGCCGATCCCGAAACCGCGCTGTCCAACAAACGCTTCCCGTGGCTTTCGGCGCGTCAGATCGAACTGGGCATGTGCCCGGTTAACGCGATCCGCGTGGCTTATACCGGTGAGCTGGGTTGGGAACTGCACCACCCGATCGAGATGCAGAACTACCTGTTCGACCTGCTGGAAAAGGCCGGTGAGAAGCACGGTATGAAGCTGGTTGGCGCCCGCGCCCAGAACTGGCTGCGGCAGGAGAAATCCTATCGCGCCTTCGGCACCGAACTGGGCCGCGACGCGACCCCGCTGGAAGCTGATCTGCCGCGCTTTGTTGACCTGTCGAAAGACTTCCATGGCAAAGCCAAGCTGGAAGAGACCGGCGTACGCGTGAAATGCTGCACCCTGCTGATCGACGGACCGGACGATGCCGATCCATGGGGCCGCGAGGCGCTGTACACCCCGGAAGGTGAGCGTGTGGGGCGTCTGACTTCGGGCGGGTATTCGGTTGCGTTCGAGAAATCCATCGGCATGGGCTATGTGAAGCCCGAGCTGGCGGTTGAAGGTACCAAGCTGCAGGTCAAAATGCAGGACAAGCTGTGGGATGCGATTGTAACCTGCGACAGTCCTTATGATCCGAAGAACGAAACCATCCGCAAGGACGGCTGAACGGCCCAAGAAGAGTGGGGCGCCTTCAGCGCCCCATACCTTCGCCGGAGGCAAGACTGCGTATGCGGGCTTTCAGGGCGATCTACTAGATCATTCAGCCTGCTTTTGAGCGACAAAGGCCAGGTTATTGGCGGGCATTTCTGTCACTTCGATCAGGTTCAGGCCGCTCACCGCAAGCAAGCGCTCGATATCGGTGTCGTTTTTATACCCAACCTCGGGGTCCTGCTGAACAAGCGCTTGGTGAAACCGTTTGTCGCCATCGCTAGTCAGCTTTCCATCCCGCATAAATGGGCCGTAGAGAATAAACCTGCAGTTTGACGAGAGTGTCTTGGCTGTCTCAGAGACAAGCGTCACGGTTTCTTCCCAACTGATCAGATGCAGCAGGTTGATCAAAACGATCAGGTCCTTTGGCCTAAATTGCCGATGCCATCCGGAGGTGGCCGCGTCCAAATGTTGGGCGGGCTGAATGTTCGGTTGATCACTGGCATAAGCATCTATGCTCTGCCGCCGATCCGCGTCGATCTCTGTCGGTTGCCAGGACAGCTGAGGTAGCTTCTGCGCAAACGCGCAGACATGCTGACCCGTGCCGCTGGCGATCTCCATGGCCTGGCCTTGTGGCGGTGCCCAACGCGCAACCAAGTCACTCAGGACGGCGGCGTTGCGGCTGGCAGCGGGTGCAACCAGCTTGCCATCGGATGAAGGTGCGGCGACGCTGGCATTGGGCGGCGGCGTACGTTTGCTCATTTGCGCAGTCGATCCGGTGTTAGCATGTCGATAATCGCCTGCTCAAACGCGGGTCTGTTTCCGACAATAAGGTCGGCCACAAACTCAGACGCGCCCGGCGCGCTTTGGAAACCATATCCGCCTTGCCCGGCGCACCAGATAAAAGACCTGTCCTGCGGATCAGGACCCAGCACCAAAGTTCCATCTGGTGAAAAACTGCGCAGTCCGGCCCAGTTTGTTTCAACCCGAGTCACCGGTTCGCTGACCATCTCTTCATAGCGGGCCAACCCCTCGGCCAGCACCATATCGTCAGCATAGGCATCATGCGGCGCAACCAGCTCGGCATCTGCCGGAGATACAAGCAACTTCCCCGCATCCGGTTTGGCATACCAGGTTTCACCAGCACCAATCATCATCGGCCAGTCTGAAACGTCATGTCCGCCCGGTGCAGGTATGCGTGCCATTGATCTGCGGCGGGGTTGCAGGCCGATCGGCGCTATCCCGGCCAGTTGTGCGACCTCATCCGCCCAGGCGCCGGCCGCGTTGATCACGTGCCGTGCTTCAAAAACATCCCGCGCTTCGACCTGCCAGTTGTTGGCTTTGGTGATCGCAGTCACTGGGGATTTAGTGTGAACAACCCCGCCATTCTTGCGAATGACCCGTGCAAAATCCTGCAGAAGGCGGTCGGTGTCGATGTCAAAGGCGTCGTGGCTGATCGCAGTATAGCCCAGCCGTTTGGGATGCAGGATCGGGATCAGGCTGCGCGCATGCTCGACTGATATCTCTTGCATATTCAGGCTGTTGAGGTCTGCCTTGAACATATCGTCTTGATCTGTGCGTGCGACCAGCATCAAACCGCGTTTTTGCAGATAGCCGCCATCCTGAAGAAACTGACACCCCGCCTGGTTTAACGCGACCACTGATAGGGGGCCGTAATTTTCCTCGAACAAAGCTGCGGATCGACCTGAGGCGTGATAGCCCAGCCCATCTTCAGCTTCGAGAACGGTAACCGACCCATGTGCGGAGAGCCTTGCACCAGCGCTCAGCCCGGCGATCCCGCCGCCGATGACAAGGAAATCAATCATGCTCTGCTTTCTGACAAAAGCGGGATCATTGCGGGCTTGGGGGAATTCATGGGCGCTCCTTAAGTTCTAACGCGTCTCGTTGTCAGTTCGCTGGACTATAAGCAGCCTTGAATTTGTGCTTCAACCCGGTCAAAGAAGTATCAATTTGAAAAGGAGGGCACAGTGACTGCAGCGGATCTCCATCCAATGGCCACAGGACATATCCCCCGATATGTCGTCGCAGCTGACGGGAGCGATTATCTGTTCTCTGCCATGGTCGTGTTTTTTGTGATCATCGTGGTGCTGATTGGCGTGGGGTATCTGACTCTGCACTCGGTTCCGGAAAAAATGGCGCATGAAAACAACCACCCTCAGTTCCAGTTGGTGGGTATTCTGGCGCTGCTTGCCTTGTTCACACATAATGGATTGTTCTGGATTGCAGCCATTTTGGTTGCAGGGTTCCAGTTCCCGGATTTTGCAACGCCGATGAAGAATATCGCAGATGCCATCCGATCTTTGGGCCGGTCACCAGTGCCGGACGCTGTACCCGAAGCTGTGCAGGCCGAAGCACCCGTTGCAGAACCAACTGAACCGCAGGAGCAGTAGGCAATGATCGAAACAATGCTCTGCGCCCTGATCACGGTGCTGCCTGACTATCTGTTCCGCCGCTTTGTGCAAGGCAAACGCATCGGGCATGAAATCACCCTGTTCACCATGTGGTACGAATTGCGCTGGGGCTTGACCACCTGCGCCATCCTGGCCCTGACGGTGATTACCACGCTGTTCTACTTTCATCCGGCCAGTTCCAGTGCCGCATCCTACTTCCGGACGGTTACCATCCTGCCGCAACTGGGCGGTCGTGTGGCAGAAGTTTACGTGCGTAACAACGAACAGGTGACCGCGGGCCAGCCGATTTTCCGGATCGAGGATTTCACCCAGCAAGCGCAGGTTCAGTCGGCGCATGCGCAAGTGGCTCAGGTCCAGGCCTCGCTGAAAGTGGCAGAAACCGATCTGGCCGAAGCCGATGCAGGTATCGCCGGGGCCCGCGCGGCGCTGGCGCAATCGCTGGAAGACCTTGAACGCAACACAACGCTGCGTGATGAGGGCTCTAGCGCGGTGCGTCTCGCCGAGATCGAGCGATTGGAAAATCTAGTCGCCGAGCGCCAGGCGCAGGTAACGGCAGCCCAGTCCAAGCGGGCAGCAGTTGTTCAACAAATCGAAGAACTGATCCCGGCGCAGCTGGCCAGCGCAAATGCGCAGCTGGATGCCGCGATGACCGAGTTGGACAAGACCGTGATCAACGCCGGTGTGACCGGGCGGGTCGAACAGTTTGGGTTGCAGGTGGGGGATTATGTCAGCCCTCTTTTGCGGCCTGCGGGCATTCTGGTGCCTTCACATTCCGGGCATGATCGGTTTCAGGCGGCGTTCAATCAGCTATCTGCACAGGTCATCAAACCCGGCATGATCGGAGAGCTGGGTTGCATGACCAAGCCCTTCACCGTGATCCCCATGGTTGTGGTTGAGGTTCAGGATGTCATACCCTCGGGTCAGATCAGACCGTCGGACGAGCTGCGTGATGTGCAGAATAACAAGGTTCCGGGGTCCATTCTGGTTTATATGGAGCCGCTTTACAAAGGCATGGCCGACGACATTCCGCCGGGCAGCAACTGTCTGGCGAATGTCTATACTGACAATCATGAAAGGCTTGAACACGAAGACCTCGGGTTCTGGGAAGGCGCCTTTCTTCACGTTGTTGACACGATAGGCGTGGTGCATGCGGCGGGGCTGCGGCTCCGATTGATCCTAATGCCGGTCAACACCCTGGTTCTAACTGGCCACTAAGCCTGAACCGGTCCCGGTCGTTCTCCGGGGCTGGCCCGCCTTTGATCCGATGGGCGAAGCGATTTGGTGGTTGGCAAGCGCAGCGCAGAAATCTGACCCTCATATGGTCACTTCGCGCTTGACGCGCCAAGACGCATGTCCTAACCAGCGAAAACCGTGAGCGGGTATAGCTTAATGGTAAAGCCCCTGCCTTCCAAGCAGGCTATGTCGGTTCGATTCCGTCTACCCGCTCCAGTTGTTTCCCCTGCGAGTTCTGCGTCAAATGGCCCTGAGGCACGGGCAATTTCAGCACCTGCGCTTGACCCCGGATGCCACTGCCTCCAAGAAGCAGAAACCCAGAAATGATCAGGAAACACAGGCCCGACATGGCAAGACAGACTGCGACCGGTCAGACACCATCATCACCTCCTGGGGCCAGTGAAGAGCGTGCCACCTCGAAAAAGCTGAGTGTTCTGAGGGCGCTTTGGCCCTTCATGCGCCCTTATGGCGCACTGATGTTTGGTGCAACGCTTGCTTTGTGTCTAACCGCAGGGATGACGCTGACCCTGCCATTGGCCGTGCGCCGCGTGGTCGACAATTTCCGCATCCAGGATGGGGAACTGCTGGATTGGTACTTCCTTGCGGCGCTGGGCATCGCTGGTGTTTTGGCGGTGGGCACGGGCATTCGGTATGCGCTGGTCACGCGGTTGGGCGAACGCGTGGTGGCCGATATCCGCAAGGCCGTGTTTGACCGGGTCATTGGCATGAGCCCCGCATTTTACGAGCGTATCATGACCGGCGAGGTGCTCAGCCGGATCACGACGGACACAACCTTGATACAATCTGTTTTGGGCTCATCCGTTTCGATCGCGCTGCGCAATATGCTGATGTTTGTGGGTGGTTTGGTGCTGATGCTGCTGACATCGGCAAAGCTGACGGCGCTTGTCCTGCTTTTGATTCCTGTGGTGATTGTGCCGATCTTGGTTCTGGGCCGTCGCTTGCGCGCCATCAGCCGAGAAAATCAGGATTGGATCGCGGCGTCCTCTGGTAATGCGGGTGAGGCGTTGGGTGCGGTGCAGACGGTTCAGGCCTTTACCCACGAACGAGCGAGCCGAGAGCAGTTTGGTGAGATGACGGAAACCTCCTATATCGTCTCGCTGCGCCGCATCCAAACCCGTGCTATCCTGACCGTGATCGTCATTTTTCTGGTGTTCTCGGGTATCGTCGGCGTGCTTTGGATGGGGGCCAATGATGTCCGCAACGGGGTGATGACAGAAGGTGTGCTGATCCAGTTCGTGATCTATTCGGTGATCATGGCAGGATCAGTCGCCGCATTGTCTGAGATATGGAGCGAGTTGCAACGCGCCGCCGGCGCGACCGAGCGGCTGGTTGAGCTGCTCAATGCCGAAGATACGGTCCTTGATCCTGTTCAGGCCAACGTGCTGTCACAACCGGTTCGCGGTGAGATCCGGTTTCAGGATGTCACTTTCCGCTATCCTGCGCGGCCCGATGTGGTGGCGCTGGACGGCCTGTCCCTGCAGGTGAACCCAGGCGAAACCGTTGCCTTTGTTGGCCCCTCCGGGGCTGGCAAGACGACGGTTATTCAGATGATCCAGCGGTTCTATGACCCGAACTCCGGGTGTGTTCTGCTGGATGGGGAAGATCTGACCAGATTGGATCGGACGGATTTCCGCCGCCATATTGCCCTTGTCCCGCAGGACCCGGTGATCTTTGCCGCCTCAGCGCGCGAGAACATCCGGTTTGGCCGCCTTGATGCCTCGGATGCCGAGGTCGAAACTGCCGCGCGGGCCGCCGCTGCGCATGAGTTCATTGCGGCACTGCCCGAAGGCTATGACAGTTTTGTAGGCGAGCGTGGCGTGATGCTGTCGGGGGGGCAAAAACAACGCATCGCCATCGCCCGGGCCATTCTGCGGGATGCGCCGGTGTTGCTGCTGGACGAGGCGACCTCAGCCCTGGATGCGGAGAGCGAACGGGCGGTTCAGGGAGCGGTTGACCAGATGCGTGCGGGCCGGACGACCCTGATCGTGGCGCATCGTTTGGCCACGGTGAAGAAGGCGGATCGGATTGTCGTCATGGAAGCGGGGCGCATTGTTGCGCAGGGCACGCATGACGATCTGGTGGCGCAAGATGGGCTTTACGCCCGCTTGGCGCGTCTGCAATTCACCGATGGGGTGGCCGCAGAATAGGGTAACGTGGGGACAGTTTAGCTTCCGCCGTAGCGTTATTCTACATTTTCAAGTTTTCCAACGCTAAGCCCTTGCTTGTGTCAGCCGGGTTGTGATCCCATCTAAGTGAGGATCAAAACCGCGTGAGACACGTGGGAGAATACAAGACGGGGAGGAGCCACATGGCCTTTGTAGGGCGTGAAGACAAACTGCGAATCGAACAGGAAATGGCGTGGGAGGACCGTGATCTGCCGGTCACCTTCCATCAACTGTTGTCTCGGACAGCAGAGAAGTTTCCCAATCACAACGCGATCAGTTTCCAATTGTTTTCCGGTCCGACAGACAAGGCCGAAACGCTGACATGGTCTGATTTGCTGGGGCAGGTCAATCAGGCGGCGAACCTGTTCCGCTCGCTTGGCGTGGGCGAAAACGACGTCGTTGCCTATGTGTTGCCCAACTGTAACGAGACTTTGGTCACTATGATGGGTGGCGCGGTTGCAGGGATCGTGAATCCGATCAACCCACTGTTGGAGCCCGAACAGATCGCCGCGATCTTGCGGGAAACCGAGGCCAAGGTTGTGGTGACGCTGCGTTCCTTCCCAAAGACGGATGTGGCGCAAAAGGTGGAAGAGGCTGTTCGCCATGCACCTAAGGTGCATACGATCCTTGAGATTGACCTGAACCGCTATCTGACCCCTCCGAAATCATGGATCGTTCCGCTGCTGCGCCCCAAAATGGGCGACAAGGAAAAGCTGGCCCATGCGGATTACAAGAATTTCAATAAAGAGCTGGCGAAGCAGCCCAAGACGCTGACTTTTGCAGACAGCACCGAAGATCGCGTCGCATGCTATTTCCATACTGGTGGCACGACCGGTATGCCGAAAGTGGCGCAGCATAAATATTCGGGCCTGATCTATAACGGCTGGCTTGGGCATACTCTGCTGTTTGATGAAAACGACGTCATCATGTGCCCGCTGCCGATGTTCCACGTCTTCGCAGTACATGTGATCATGATGGCGGCGGTCTCATCCGGGGCGCATGTGATCTTCCCGACACCGCAAGGGTATCGCGGAGATGGTGTTTTCGACAATTTCTGGAAGCTTATCGAACGCTGGAAAGTCAGTTTCATCATCACCGTGCCCACAGCGATTTCTGCGAAAATGCAGCGCCCGGTGGACGCGGATATCTCCAGCGTAAAAACCGCCTTTTCGGGGTCTGCGCCTCTGCCGGTTGAACTGTTCCGCCGTTTCGAAGAAGCAACCGGTGTGACCATCGTCGAAGGCTATGGCCTGACCGAAGCGACCTGCCTGGTCTCGTGCAACCCGGTTGATGGTGAGAAAAAGATTGGGTCTATCGGCATCCCGTTCCCATACACGGATGTCAAAATCCTGATGGATGGACCAGAAGGCCCCAAGGAATGCGCGGCTGACGAAATCGGAGAGATCTGCATCTCGAACCCAGGTGTATTTCCGGGTCACACCTATACCGAGGTCGACAAGAACGAAAACCTGTATCACTTCGAAAAATACCTGCGCACAGGTGATCTGGGTCGTTTTGATGAAGACGGGTATCTTTGGATCACTGGGCGCGCGAAGGATTTGATCATTCGTGGCGGACACAACATTGATCCGGCTGAAATCGAAGAAGCCCTGTTGGGGCACGAGGCCGTGGCCTTTGCCGGAGCTATCGGGCAGCCCGATGCTCATTCAGGTGAATTGCCCTGTGCTTTTGTCGAACTGGTCGATGGCGCCTCGGTCACCGAAGAGGCATTGTTGGAGTTCTGTAAGGTCCACGTGCACGAACGTGCAGCGCAGCCCAAACATATGACCATCCTTCCGGAACTGCCGAAAACAGCGGTTGGCAAAGTGTTCAAGCCGGACCTGCGCAAAAACGCGATCACGCGGGTCTATAATGGTGCGTTAGAAGAGGCTGGGGTCGAAGCTCGGGTGGTTTCGGTCATTGATGACAAGAAACGCGGACTTGTTGCGCAGCTTGACGCGAACGGTTCATCAGAAGACGATGTCAGCAAGGTGCTGGGATCGTTCACCCGGCCATGGGAGTGGGCTGCCTGACCGGGAGGTAACATGGATTATGAACGTCTGATCGATGAAGAAACATGGGCGTTCATAAGACGCACGGCAGAAAGCTACCCCGACAACGCGGTTGATCTGTCGATCGAGGAACAACGCAAGGTCTATGACGCGATGTGTCAGACCTTTCGCCAACCGCGCCCGAATGGAGTTGAAACACAAGACCGGTCCGCCCATGGCGTGCCGGTCCGCGTTTATACGGCGGGCGATCCGACCCGCGTAGTCATCTATTTTCATGGCGGCGGCTTTGTCGTGGGTGGCCTGGATAGCCATGATGACGTCTGCGCCGAAATCTGCGCCCAAACCGGGTATCGCGTTGTTTCAGTGGACTACCGGCTATGCCCAGCACACGTGCATCCTGCGCAGTTTCAGGACAGTGTGGCAGCGGTCGACTGGGCGGTTGCCGAATACGGCGTTCCGATTGTGTTGGCGGGTGACAGTGCCGGCGGCAATCTGGCTGCGGCGGTTGCCCATCATATGAGGGGCCAACCGGGTGACGTGTTGGGGCAGGTTCTGATCTATCCGGGCTTGGGCGGGGATAGCTCTGCCGGGTCTTATTCGGAGCATGCGCAGGCGCCGCTACTGACCCGCGATGAGATATTGTTCTATGAAAAGGTTCGATGCGGTGGCACCGCGCCCGAAAGTGATCCGACCTTTGCACCGCTTCACGACACAAATTTCTCAAGACTGCCTCCAACTGTAGTGATCACCGCTGATTGCGATCCGTTACGAGATGATGGGGCTGTTTATTGTGAACAGATAACTCGGGCAGGCGGTCGGGCCTATTGGATCAACGAAGCGGGTCTGGTGCACGGATATCTGCGCGCCCGCAACAGCGTGAAACGCGCAGCTGATAGTTTCGAACGCATATCCGTGGCCATCGAAGCATTGGGGCAGGGCATTTGGCCCTATGGTTAGTGCTTACGCTGACTCACTGCGCCGCATTTTTTGAAACAGTCTACGAATTTGATATTCTCAACCGACAAAAGTAGTCATCTCGTTGTTGCCCTGCGATACGTACACCATCAGGGTGGGTGGCAATAACCTCGAATCCATGGCGCAGGTAAAACTGCAACGCGCGCTTATTCTCTGTGTCAACGAATAGCTCAATCTGTTCGATATTGACGCGCTTAGCCTCAGCGATCACACCATGCATCAGTGTATCGGCGGCTCCGGTACCGTGGTAAGCTGATTTAACAAAGAACGGGCCCAGTTCGGCGCGATGCTTGGTTTGCTCTAGTGACTCTGGTCGGAAGCCGCAAAATCCGATCAGTAGTTCATGGTCAAAAACACCGCATGTTTTTCCCAAGTTCAAAATGGACGAAGCTCGTTCTGGTTTCATTGAAAGAGCTTCTTTTTCAGTGACTAGAAAACCAAGAGGATATTGTTGAACACCCTCTAGCCTGAGTGCCACCCATGCCTCAGCATCTTCAGAGTTTAATGTTCTGAATGAGAAATTCATAAAATGGGATCCTCAGTGTCAATCACTCCGACGGTAAGCAGCGAGCCTACGGATCGCAATACGCACTCTGACCCCACATAGAGCGATGGCTGAAGATCTCGGGCCAAAGTAGTAGGTTATCTTAGAAACGGTTCACCCTTCATTGTGTCCGCAATCGGTGCGCCCATCCGGGTCAGGATTGTGGGGGCCAGTTGCAACTGGTCAATCACCGCATCGGCCTGCGGGCCGTCGGCATCGCCAAAATAATAAAGCGCCGTCTCCTGCTGCAACGCGCTCCGCCCACCGTGGTGTCCGCGTTCATCCTGTCCGTGATCGGCGGTTACGATGACCTCATATCCTAACTGTCGCCAGCGGGGGATGAAAGGGGCCAGCATTTCATCGGCGACAAAACAGGCATGGTCCATCTCCTGGCAATCGTGAAAAAACCGATGGCCCATACTGTCCAGGGTGCAGGCATGCAAGATGCCGTAGTCTAGGCCAAAGCGCAGGCACAGGTTTGTCAGAGTGGCGAACAGATCAACGTCCGAAGGCGTCATCTGGTTGTCCTTGCCATAGCCCGTCATTGTGTGGAACCGGCCGTGGTTGATGGTTATGCTATCTGGTTCATCATATTCCACATCGCGGACATAATCGAACGGGTGCCGGTTGAAGAACTGGGACCAGTAGCTATGCGTGACAGCCCCGGTGATACCGCCCGCCTCACGCACCTGGCTGAATACATCCTTGTGACTAAGACGGAATACATTTCCATTGCCGGTACATCCATGTTCCTGCGGTGTGACGCCCGTATGGATTGATGCATAGCAACTGGCGGAGATCGATGGCAGCACAGCTCGCAGCTTCCAAACGCGCGCCTCACCGCTGTCCACCCAACCTTCGAGGTTGCCGAATAGGCGGCGGAAATTGCGCCATGGGACGCCGTCCAGGATGATCAAAAGAAGTTTGCGGTCCATCAGCCTACCCATCTGATTTGGTGTTCTACCGACCCTAGCGGAATCACGGTTTCAGGGCAGTTCATTCGCGCCCCAAATATCGAAATCCCGACACCTACAACGGAGCAAGGTGCCGGGATTTCGAAACTTCCTGGAACTGTTACACAGTGCTCAGTTCCCGGCGCTCTCCATCTTGCGATGGGCGACAACCTCTTCCAGCCAGCCCAGATGCATCTCGGGCACCGAGCTGAGCAACAGGTCGGTATAATCATCGAAGGGCGGGCTCAGCACCTGGCTCTTGGGCCCGTAGCGCACAACGCGGCCCTGATACATCACCGCGATGCTATCGCTAATCGCGCGGACCGTCGCCAGATCGTGGGTGATGAACAGGTAAGCCACATCCTCGATCTTTTGCAGGTCCAGCAGCAGCTTGAGGATACCGTCCGCGACCAGCGGGTCCAGCGCCGAGGTGACCTCATCACAGATGATCATCTTGGGCTTGGCCGCCAGTGAGCGTGCGATGCAGACGCGCTGTTTCTGACCACCCGACAGCTCGGCCGGGTAGCGGTCGATGAACTTCTCGCCCAACTCGATCTCATCCAGCAGTTCGACAACCCGCTTGCGCTTTTCCGCGCCGCGCATGTTGAAGTAGAACTCCAGCGGACGGCCGATGATCGTGCCAACGGTCTGGCGCGGGTTCATTGCCACATCCGCCATCTGGTAGATCATCTGCAGCTCTCGCAGGTCCTCACGCGTGCGGCCTTTGAGGTCAGCAGATAGTTTGCGCCCGTTGAAGGTGATTTCACCATCGCGCGGTGGAAGCAAGCCGGTGATCACACGCGCAAGCGTAGACTTACCCGAACCAGATTCACCCACAACCGCCAGTGTTTGCCCCGGATGAAGCTCGACATTGACATTGTGCAGCACGTCGAAATTCAGCCCCTTGTAGCGCGCGGTTATCCCGTCGACGCTCAGCACTGGTTCCGATGTCGGCTGTTTCTCTTCATGCTCGATGGACCGAACCGAGACCAGAGCCTTGGTATACTCCTCTTGCGGGTTGTTGATGATCTGATCGGTGTTGCCATATTCGACTGTATTGCCCATGCGCAGCACCATGATGTCGTCACTCACCTGCGCCACGACAGCAAGGTCGTGCGTGATGTAAAGCGCGGCAACGCCGGTATCTGCGATGGCTTCCTTGATCGCCATCAGAACATCGATCTGAGTTGTCACGTCCAGCGCCGTGGTCGGTTCGTCAAACACCACCAGATCAGGTTCGGGGCACAACGCCAACGCGGTCATACACCGCTGCAACTGACCACCCGACACCTGGTGCGGGTAGCGATCCCCGATGTTGTCCGGGTCGGGCAGACCGAGCTTGGCAAACAGCTCACGCGCACGGGCCTCGGCCTCTTTGCGGCTGAACTTCTTGTGCTCAACAGCCGCCTCGACAACCTGATCCATGATCTTCTTGGCGGGGTTAAAGGACGCAGCGGCGGATTGCGAGACATAGCTGACCTCACCACCCCGCAGGTTGCGAATATCGCCCAGAGCAGACTTCATGATATCGCGCCCGTTGACCCAGACTTCTCCGCCCGTGATCTTCACACCACCCCGGCCATAGGCCATCGAGGCCAGACCGATGGTGGATTTACCGGCCCCGGATTCACCGATAAGCCCCAGCACCTTGCCACGTTCGAGGTCGAAGCTGACCCCGTGTACGATTTCGATGTCATGGGGCTTTTCGCCCGGCGGATAGACGGTCGCGCCGATCTTGAGGTCGCGGACCTTGAGAAGGGTATCACTCATCCCCGGCCTCCTTTCAGCGATGTGGTGCGGTTCAGGACCCAGTCAGCCACCAGGTTGACCGAGATGGCCAGCGTCGCAATGGCCACAGCGGGGTACAGAGCCGCGCCGATGCCATAGACGATGCCGTCCTTGTTTTCCTTCACGATGCCACCCCAGTCCGCCAGCGGTGGCTGCACGCCCAAGCCCAGGAAGGACAGGGTTGAGATAAACAGAACCATGAAGATGAACCGTAGCCCGAACTCAGCCACTAGCGGCGATAGGGCGTTGGGCAGGATTTCCCGGAAGATGACCCAGCCGCGTCCTTCGCCACGCAGTTTGGCAGCTTCGACATAGTCCATCACGTTGATATCCACGGCGACAGATCGTGACAGGCGATAGGGGCGCGTCGCGTCCAGCAGACCCATCACAAGGATCAGGATCGGTACGGTCACCGGAACGATCGCCAGGATAACCAGCGCCAGGATCAACGTCGGGATCGACATGACCAGATCAACCGCTCGGCTGAGCACCTGATCGGCCCACCCACCCAGTACAGCCGCCAAAAGACCCAGAGAGGTGCCGGTGACAAAGCTGAGGATGGTGGCCGCTGCCGCGATAAAGATCGTGGTGCGCCCGCCATAGATCATGCGGGTCAGCAGATCGCGCCCGATATTGTCGGTGCCCAGCAGATGCTCGGCGCTGGACGGCTCCCACACATCGCCAACCACTTCGGCCATGCCGTAGGGGGCGATCAGCGGGGCTGCAAAGGCGATGAAAAAGTACAATCCTGTAAAGAACAGACCGATCATTGCCGAAATAGGAATATTCTTCATCATTTCGGATGCCTCAGTCTTGGGTTGGCCAGGATCGAGACGATGTCAGCCACCATGTTCAGCCCGATATAGACGGCGGCAAAAACAACGCCGCAAGCCAGAACAACTGGTACGTCACGCTTGGTCACCGAATCCACCAGGTATTGACCCATGCCGGGATAGACGAACACCACCTCGACTACGACGACGCCGACGACCAGATAGGCCAGGTTCAGCATCACCACGTTGACGATGGGTGAGATTGCATTCGGGAACGCATGGCGCGCGATGACCTGAAAATTCGACAGGCCCTTCAACTCGGCCGTCTCAATGTAAGCGGATTGCATGAGGTTCAAGATCGCCGCGCGGGTCATGCGCATCATCTGCGCCAGCACGACCAGAGTCAGAACAAAAGCGGGCAATGCGATTGCGTTCAGTTTCTCTCCGAACGACATCGAGTCGTTGATCATGGCCAGAGACGAGAACCAACCCAGCTTCACGGAAACGAAGTAAATCACCACATAGCCGATCAGGAATTCCGGGATCGAAACCGTTGTCAGCGTAATGGCAGAGATCAGTTTGTCCGGCCAGCGGTTGCGGTAACGCACGGCCAGTAGGCCAAGAAAGATAGCAAGCGGTACGGAAACAACAGCGGCAGCACAGGCCAGAAACAGGGTGTTGCCCAACCGTTTGCCAATGCTTTCAGCAATGTCGAGCTTGTTGGTCAGGGACTGACCCAGATCGCCCTGCACAATACCACCCAACCATTCGGCATAACGGGTCAAGGCCGGGCGGTTCAGGCCCATTTCTTCGCGCAGATTCTCCAGCGCCTCGGGGGTTGCGGATTGTCCAAGGACCGCTTGTGCCGCGTCCCCAGGAAGAGCTTCGGTGAGGCCGAAAATCAGAGCCGATGCACCGAAGAGAAGCAGGAGTCCCAGCGCGAGGCGCTGGGAAACCAGTTTGATGATAGGATGCATGATCCGTGGCCCGAGTTACGCGAACCACATCTTGCGGGACATGTTGCCGTTCATCATCTCTTGGGTCGGGTCAGTTTCCCAACCGGCCAGATCATTGCTGACACCTTCAACAAAGTCGTTGAACATCGGGCAGATCAGGCCGCCTTCGTTGCGGACCATCTGGCCCATCTGGCTGTAGATGTCCTTGCGCTTGTCGTTGTCCAGCTCGGCACGTGCAGAGAACAGCAGCTCGTCGAAAGCGGGTACTTTAAAGCGCGTGTCGTTCCAGTCCGCACTCGACAGATAGGCTGTCGAATACATTTGATCCTGCACCGGACGACCACCCCAATACGAGGCGCAGAACGGCTGAACGTTCCAGACCTCGGACCAGTAGCCATCATTGGGTTCGCGCTTGATCTCCAGTGGGATGCCTGCCTGTGCGGCCGTTTGTTGGAACAGGGCTGCGGCGTCCACGGCACCCGGGAAGGCACCATCAGCAACACGCAGGATGATGGGTGATCCATCATGGCCGGATTTCTGGTAGTGCTCGGCGGCTTTTTCCAGGCTGAACTCACGCTGCGGGATCGAGCCGTCGAACAACGGATAGGCGGCGTTGATCGGCATGTCGTTCCCGATAGAGCCATAGCCACGCAGTACCTTGTCAACCAGTTCCTGACGGTTGATCGCATGTTTCAGCGCCAAGCGTAGTTCGTTTTCATCGAACGGTGCAGTGTCACAATGCATGATGAAAACATAGTGGCCACGGCCTGCTGTCGAATGCACGGTCAGGTTGGGTGCGCGTCCCAGCAGATCGGCCACCTTGGGCTCGACCCGGTTGATCGCGTGAACCTGGCCGGATTGCAGCGCGGCAGTCCGAGCAGTCGCGTCGTTGATGACGACGATTTCAACGCCGTCAAAATGTCCAAAATCAGAGTTCCAGTGGTTGGCGAATTTTTTGTAGGTATGACGAACGCCAGGCTCGTTGACCTCGACCTGATAAGGACCGGTGCCGATGCCAGCACCTGGATCTTCCATGCCACCATCGGGTTGAACGATCAGGTGATAGTCGGCCAACAGATAGGGCAGGTCAGCATTTGGCTCGTTCAGGGTAACTTGGAAGTTGTCGCCATCGGCCTTCATCGACTCGATGCCGCGCATGATACCCAGCGCACCGGATTGCGAATCTTCGTTCGAATGGCGCTGCATGGTCTTCAGCACGTCTTCGCTGGTCATGGTCTTACCGTTGTGGAACTCGACTCCCTGACGCAGTTTGAAGGTCCAGACCTTCGCATCGGCGCTGCCTTCGACGCTCTCCGCTAGGCGTGGTTCGATGGTGCCATCCGTTGCAACTTCGACAAGCTGGTCGCCAAACTGCTTACCGTTCTGGAACGGAACCGAGCTTGCATAGGTGGCCGGATCAAGCGAGTTGGTGGATTCGCCGCCCTGAAGGCCGAATTTCAGAACGCCACCTTTCTTCGGGCTGGCGGCACGCGCAGCATCGGCGAACATCGTGCTGGCGACAGCGGCCGACACGCCCAGAGCGGCAGCTTTGCCCATGAACTCACGGCGCGTCAGTTTCCCCGCTGTGACCTGGCCTGCCATATGGGTTAGTTGTTCTTTCATCTGTAATCTCTCCCAGTTGAGTGAATATTGCCCTTCAAGGGCTTGTTATTGACGCATGAGTCAACGTTGGCGCATTTGGGCCAGCCCGGCAAGATTTAATATCTCACTAGGACGTGTGGCGCATGGCGTTTTGTTTCTTTGATTTTGGCCATTCGAACATGTAGCTGACGGTGCCACCGGCAGTGACCAGACAAAGATGGCGAATGAAATCTACTTGGTAGCATGAGAAACGCCAAATCAGTCGCGGATTGCGACAATGAGGTCCATTACATTTGTTCCGGTGGGTCCGGTCACCAACAGCGCATTCGCCTGTTCGAGGTAAGTGCCGCTATCTGCTGCATTCAGGGCACCTTGGGCGCTATCTGTCCAGGTCGTTCCAGTCACAACACCGCCTGCCGCTTTGGTGGGACCATCTGTGCCATCTGTTCCGCCCACAACAACGGTAAGCCCTTCCAGACCAGCGATTTCTTTGGCCAACGCCAGCGCCAACGCCTGATTTCGACCGCCCCGACCGGGGGTGGGAGGCAGAACAACAGTGGGCTCACCGCCAAACACCATCGCACCGCTTTCCATGCCGCGCAGTTTCGATCCCACATCTGCCGCAACGGCCAGATAATCCTCGTGCAGGGCTTCTTCATTTGCCCATACCTTCACGCCCGCTGTTTGTGCGGCTTTTGCCGCCGCTGCCCGGGCATGGGCGTTTGAGGCGATGATACGGGTGGTTGCGTCGAACTCATAGGTCTGGGGCAGGGCACCGATACCTGACCCGATCACATTCAAATCGTCGCCGGGTACATCCGAAATCGCCAACACGGTGGCCTTGGCGCCCTTGAAATGGGATAGTAGCCCACCTCCTTTGACCCGCGACAATTTCCGCCGTTCAGCGTTCATCGCCACGATATCCAACCCTTCCGCCAACAACTGGCGGTTCAATTCGGCAAGGTCTTCAAGCGATTTCCCCGGCACCAGATCTTCGGCCAGCGAAGACGCCCCCCCCGACACCAACAGCAATAGATGAAAGCCTGGTTCCATTCTCTCAACCGCTTCACGTAAGGCGCGGCCACCGTTCAGGCTGCGTTGATCCGGCACAGGATGCGAGGCTTCGATCACCTCGACATCTGCGGGCAGATCGCGCCCATGATCATCTTTGGTTACGACAAGCGTCGGTACGTCGCCAAACTGATCCAATGCCGCACGCGCCATTGCAGCGGCGGGTTTTCCAACGGCGAGGATGCGATCGGGCTGCGCGATACCGGGCAAGGCTGTCTTGGTGGCTGTGAAACCATCAACCGCCGCAACGCCTGACTTCCAAAACTCGATTGCTTGTTCAATGCGGGTCATCAGTTTTCCATCCAGATCGTAACCGGGCCGTCATTGACCAGTTCAACTGCCATATCTGCGCCGAATTGCCCGGTCTCGACGGCAATGCCGTGAGACGACAGGTATCGCGCGAAGGCCAGATACAGACGCTCACCATCCTCGGGAGAGGCAGCGTTGGCAAAGCCCGGGCGATTGCCGCGCGAAGTGTCTGCGGCCAGCGTGAACTGGCTAACCACTAACGCGGACCCACTGGTATCGAGGATCGAGCGGTTCATTTTGCCTGCCTCATCCTTGAAGATACGCAGCTTGGCAATCTTTGCAGCCAGCTTTTCCGCATGCTCTTCGGTATCGCCCTGCATGGCGCAGGCCAAAACCATCAGCCCCGGACCAGATTGTCCGACAACTGCTCCATCAACCGAAACGCGGGCCTGTGAAATGCGTTGTAGAAGCGCACGCAATAGCTCTCTCCCCAGTATTCCCGGTGGGTTTAACCGCGCCAATCGACAATGTCACCCAACGCGGCACGATCTGTCCGAAACCTGTTGACCGGGTGGTCCGGGTCGGAATACCCGAATGAGAGTGCACATAAGATCAGGCGATCCTGGGGGATATCAAAGTATCGATGCAGAAACGGCCCATAAGCGGCAACCGCCGCCTGCGGAATGCTTGCAATTCCTAGCGCTTGGGCTGCCAGTGTGAAAGCGGTGACAAAGCCGCCGCAATCCATTGCGCCATAGGGGCCGAGTTCAGCCGGGCTGGACAGGATCGCGCAATGGGGTGCCCCAAACAGCGAATAGTTTTCCATCATTTGCTTTGCGGACCCTTCCCGGTCGCCACGCGCTACGCCGACCGCCTCGTAAAGAGCCCAACTGCAGGCGCGGCGGCGGTCTTGATAAGGGCCGGAATAGGAGGTCGGGAAGGGCAGGTCAGGGGTGGGCTGCCCGGTTGCAACCTCGTTTTGCAAGGCTTGCCGGAAGCGGTCTGTTTCCTCACCTCGTGTGATCACCAATTGCCAGGGTTGCGCATTGCACCAGCTAGGCACGCGTAAGGCGCTGGCGACGATCTGCTCTATCTGCTGCGTGGGAACCGGGTCCGGGCGAAAAGCCCGGCAGGAATGTCGCTGCTCGAGCAAATTATTCAAAGCAGACAATGTCATAAACGCGCTCTCCTTTGCAGAATTTCGGCTGAAGATGGCCGCAGCCCCGATCCTGCGCAAGGGGGGCTATTGTTGACCCGTCGCCACCAGATAGCCAACACCGGCCGCAACGATCAGGCCCAGCCCCACAGCAATCGCGATCTTTACCGCAGACCAAGGCCGTTCGCCCTGGACGCGCCCGGTGCGCCCGTTAACGACAAAACGGTAGGTTTCCCCTCGGTACTTATACGCGGCCATCCAGACCGGAAGCAGGATATGCTTGAAGGTCACATCCCTGACATCGGTGTCAACCGAATGGATACGCTGGCGGTCTCCGCCGATGTCAAAGCGCACATCGCGCTCGATCACTCGGGACATATGATGGCGCGCTTCGGTATACCCATCTCGCAGCTCGACCGTGTAGGCCTCGGCTCGGAACCCAGCCAGGTATTCGGGCTGATACGGCTCCAGAGCGGGCAGATCCCAGGGCTCCAACGCATCTGTGTAGCTTTTGGGTAAGGAATGAGAGGCCAGCACCAGAACATCGTCAAAGAACCGCGCAACCCGACCGGATTTTGGTGTCCATCGGACCTTGGGCACCTGTTGCTGAACCCGTTTGCCATCGCGCATCACTGTGCGGGTTTCGTAATAGACCACGCCCCGCTCACCGCGATAGCTGGATTTGGTATCCGCATCGAAAGTCCAGTAGGGCACATAAATACCCTGCATCTTGCGCCCTTTGCGTGCGTACTCCTGCAATCCATTCGGCGCAAACCACAGCTTGCCCAGCCAATCATTCATGGCTTTCTGGGCTGTACGTTCATCCAGCGCAAAAGGCAGCACGCCCTTTGGTTTGATATGGCGGTTCACCCCGGTATCTGTCACTACGGGTGTCGCGCAGAACGGGCATTCAGCGGCGTGAGTGTTGGGGTCGAACTCGACCTGAGCGGCGCAGTTGGTACAGGTCAAAACCCGCGTTTCTTCAATCTCACTGTCGGGCAGCCGATCTGCAATTGCAGCATCAAAATCCAACTCACGCAGGCTTGCACCGCCCCACGGCCCCGAGCCAATCGGCTCGGAATGACCGCAATGATCACAGGTTAGCGTGCCATCACCCGGACTGAACCGATAATCCGCGCCGCATTGGGCGCAGGGGAAACGGTGTTCTTCGGTCATAGTGCGGCTTAGGCTCCGGGCGGAGGCGGCGGCAAGATGGTAAACAACTGCGCCAGTTCCTGAACGTCCCCGGCCTTTTTCCAGCCGTCCTGACCAGCGGTCCAGACATGGGTGTCGCGCGTTAACTCTCCTTCAGCGGCCATGCGTCCCATCTTGGCCTTGGAAAACGGCCCGCTTGTTTGACCGTCTACTGCGATATGCCACACATGCTCAACCGGGGGCGGGGGAGGCGGGGCCATCTGTGCAGCCGGTTGTGGGGCAGCGGGGGCGGAAGACCCCCACGGGCCGCTCGGTTGGCCCGCTGCCATGTTCGCCATTTGATTGGCCATCGCCATGCCCATTCCCATGCCAAGGCCCGCACCCATGCCGCCGCCCTGACCGGGATTATTGGCCGCTGCCGTCATAGCCTCGGCTGCTGAATACTGGGTGAACTTGCCCAGATCACCCGCCAGCCCCATCGAGGTACGTTTGTCCAAAGCGGCCTCAACGGCGGGCGGCAATGAGATGTTCTCGATGTAGAACTCGGGCATTTCCAACCCGTAGCTATCCAACACGGGCGACACCTCAGCAGCGATCAGCTTGCCCAGATCGGCAGTATTGGCCGCCATATCCAGAACCGGGATGCCCGATCCCGCGATCACGCGGCTAAATTCCTGGACGATGATGTTGCGAATCTGAAAGCTGATCTCGTCCATGGTGAATTCACCATCGGTACCGACGATCTCGACCAGAAACTTGGCTGGGTCCTTCACCCGCACGGTATAGGTGCCATAGGCCCGGATCCGCGTCGGGCCGAACTCCGGATCGCGCAGCATGATCGGGTTCTTCGTGCCCCATTTCAGGTCGTTGAACCGGGTGGTGTTGACGAAATAGACCTCGGATTTGAATGGCGACTGAAAGCCGTGATCCCAATGCTGAAGGGTCGTTAGGATCGGCATATTATTGGTCTCAAGCATGTAAAGACCGGGCGTGAACACATCCGCCAACTGCCCCTCGTGCACAAAAACGGCGGCCTGACCTTCGCGCACAGTCAGCTTGGCACCGTACTTAATCTCGTGCCCCTCGCGCTCGAACCGCCAGACCATGGTATCGCGGGTGTCATCCACCCAATGGATGACATCAATGAACTCTCCGGTCAGAAAATCGAAAATTCCCATTTGGGGTCTCCTGTCTTTTAGGGGTCAGAGCGGCTGACCCATCAGTTCACGCGCAATGATCCGCACCACGGGGCGGGCCTGATCGACCGATACACCGGGCTTGAGGCGCGGATCGTAAAGCATTTGCAGCAGTTTCTCATCATGACTTGTCAGCAGTGCGAACTCGTCATCGTCGTTAAAGATCGACGGGCGCGCGGCCGGGCTGTCATTGGACAGGCCCAGACCTTGCGCAATCTCTTCGTGAATACAACTGAGCCGCACCAGATCGGGTAGCTCGGACCGTATCAGGGTGACTGCCCGTACATATTTGTTAGGCGATGAGGTATTCGCCGAGGCGAATACAAAACAATCGAAATTCGAACGAGGGTTGGCCACCAGGTCAAGCGAGGCTTGGCTTATGTTTGGAATCAACTGCCTGAGGCGAGACACCACATAAGCGCTGTCATCCTTGCCTGCGAAGAATACGTGGAAATTGGGCTTGCGGGTGACGATCGAAATCGAATGCCCGGTGAGCCGCGCCAGTCGCGCAGAATAAGATTGCACATCTGCGGCATCTTTTTGGCGTGTGGCCGGCAGTATCGATGGTCCAAACTCGGTCTGGATGCGAACTGGGCCAACCCAACGGCTGAGCTGCCCGTCAGTCTGGCGCGATCCGATTGAAATACTGTGGTTCGGGTATTCGCTATAGAATGCAATCGCCTCGAAGTTCCGCTCTAGATCGCTCGCATCATACGGCGTATCCGGGCCGCCCCCGTCAGTTCGCAATAAACCGCGTGCCAGCAAGTCGCGCTCGATACGTTGATAGAAACGCGCAAGATCCTGACTGGCGGCAGACGGCGGCACATAGGCATTGGCCGCCGGCGGCGGGGGCACTGGGCGCGGTTCCGGCGCGGCCGAGGGCGTCAGAACCTCTTCACAGCCGATCAGTGTCAGCAGAGCAGCGACCCCGAGGCCCAGCTTTATATGGGTCAAAGGCCGCACCCCTGCCTGCCTTATCCTGGAACGGCCGTTCCGGCGTTGTCGCCAGTTCCATCACGCCGGGCTTTAGCTGCAGCAAGCGTGTCGCGCAGTTCGGTTTCCATCTTCTTGAGCTCTTCCTCGGCTGCCGCGCGCTTGGCTTTACCCTCATCGGCAATGGCAAGGCTTTCATTGATCGTTCCAATCAGATCGGCATTGGCCTGTTTGACGGCCTCGATATCGAAGACACCACGCTCCATCTCTTCGCGGATCATCTTGTTGCTTTCGCGCAGATTGGCGGCGTTTGTAGTCAGAAGCTCGTTGGTCAGATCATTGGCATCCCGGACAGCAGCCGCAGCTTCGGCGCTGCGCTGAATGGTAACGGCCTGTGCCAGCTGGGTTTCCCAGAGGGGGACGGTGTTCACCAGGGTCGAGTTGATTTTGGTGACCAGCGATTTGTCGTTCTCCTGAACCAATCGGATTGATGGCAGCGACTGCATTGTCACCTGACGGGTCAGTTTCAGGTCATGTACCCGGCGTTCAAGATCGTCACGCGCGGCGCGCAGATCACGAAGTTCCTGCGCCTTCATCACCTGTTCTTCCTCAGGCGCGGCCTGAACCTCGGCTTCCTTTTCAGGAATGTCGTGACTGTCGAGCTCGGTCAGCTTCTCTTCGCCCGCTGCAATATAAAGCGCCAATTCGTCATAGAAACTCAGTGTCTTTTCATACAACAGGTCCAGTGATTTGATGTCTTTGAGCAGCGTATGTTCGTGGCTTAGCAGATTGTCCGTGATGCGGTCGATCTGGCCTTGGACCTCTTCGTATTGCGCCGTGAACTTGGCAAAAGGCGCGGCCTTGCCCAGCAGTTTTTCCCACCAACTGCGTTCGCGTCGAACATCCAGTTCGCTGACTGAGAACCCACGGATCGTGGTCACGATATTGCGCAGGCTATCCCCGGCGGGGCCCACATCCTTGTTGCGCACATCGGCCAGCATGGCCTGGCTGATTTCCTGCAACTCGGCCTGAGCAGAAGATCCGAAAGACACGATCGAGTTGGTGTCACCCATGTCGATTTCGCCCATGCGTTTGCGAATCTCAGCCCCGACTGGTTCGTCGGCTTCTTCCAGCGAGACAAGCTCGGTCGTTGGTTCGGGCAGGGCGACGGCAGTGACTTCCTGCACCAGGGTTTCGGCTTCGACCGCCTTGTTCTTGATCTCATCGGACATGGGGATGTTCCTCGCTTACTGTGTGGCCGGTCAGTCCAACCGGACGCCTTCGCGCTGCAGCCTGTCGCGCAACACGTCAATTTCGACCGTCAAATCACTGCGGTCATCCAATAGCATTTTGCGCGTGCGCGCGGCGAAATTCTGTTCCAGATCATCCAGAAGAGCCGAATAGTCAGACAGGGCCTGACCATCCCGGGTGCGGGCATAAACATCGGCGAACTTAACGGTCGCATCGCGTGCACCTTGCAAATACACAGTCAGATATTTTCGCGCTCCGGCCAGATCGCGCGGGTCTTCTTCGACCGTGCGAAACAGATCGCGGGCTGTGTCCTGAAACCGTTCAACCCGCGCTTCGATCCGGCGATCACCGGCGCGTTTGATCGCATCGGTCATCTGGGTCAGATGCTTTTCGGCATCATCAACCACGCGGGCCACGCGATCTTGCTGAAATGTGTCGATGCCTTCCATGCCTTTGTGCTTCAGCGGATCAAAGCCAAAGGAGACCGAATGCAATACAGTTGCCGCTGTGCCGAACAACACTGGCGCCAACAGGCTGGCATGGCCAACGGTCTCCGCATTCAGATACTCGCTCCGATAAGCGGCCAGCGCGGTGCCGAGACCGGTCAGTATGCTGGCAAAGATCTTGCGCGGAAAGGCCGGGCGGCGGGCGGTTTTGCGTGCGTTGTAGGCTGCTTCGGCTCGCAACCCCTCACGTAGCAAGAAAGCCGCAGCGGTCAGCAGGCCAGCGGCCACAAGGCCCATGGTCATGCCAATTGCGCCATCATTCAACGACAAAAAGACCAACGGGATCGCTGGAATGAACAGGACGTTGGCCCGTGCTCCAGCAGGCTCAACCCGCGCCCCATCAAATTGGCCGCGCGGCGGTGGTCCATCTGGTTCAGACCCGCCCTGCGGGCTGTATTTGCCGCCAAACCGTTTGGCCATGGCTACAGCCCCCCCAGCAGTCCGGTGCAGACGCCGAACAACAGCACCAGCAGGGCCGCATAGGCCAGTTTTTGCACTCCGGTCCCGGACATAGAGTCCCCCAATTCGCAGCGTTCAAAGAAAATCTAAGGGATACGCAGGCTTGGCGCTAGGGGGAAGGTTGCCAAACCCGCATCACTTGCGGGGTTTCTTGCCGATCGTCGGCCGTTTTCGCTGTGGACGCGTGGTTCGTTTGGCGGTTCCCTCGGGTTTGGCATCTCCATCCAACCCCAATTGATCGCGCAAAACACGGCGGCGGACTTCTTCCACCTGACCGGGTTTCAGATCACCTAACTGGAAAGGGCCATACGAAACGCGGAGCAGGCGGTTTACGGTGAAACCTATATCTTCCATTGCGCGGCGAATCTCTCGGTTCTTGCCTTCGCGCAGACCGATTGTCAGCCAGGCATTCGCACCTTGCTGGCGATCCAGTGACACGGTCATAGGCTGGAACCGCTCTCCGTCGATCACCAGCCCTTTGCGCAGGGGGCCGAAATCCTCTTCCTTGGGGCGCCCGTTCACCCGCACGCGGTATTTGCGCAGCCACCCGGTTGAGGGCAGTTCCAGTTTGCGCTTGATGCCGCCGTCATTGGTCAGCAGCAAGAGGCCTTCCGAGTTCAGGTCCAGCCGGCCGACGGACATCACACGCGGCATATCCTCGGGCAATTCGTCAAAGATCGTCGCGCGGCCTTTTTCGTCCTTCGTCGTTGTCACCAGACCGGTCGGCTTGTGATAGAGCCATAGGCGCGAGGGTTCGGGTTCAGAAACCGGTTTGCCGTCGACCACAATTTTGTCTTTGCCGGTCACGTTCAGGGCGGGGCTGTCGATCACCTTGCCGTTCACCGCGACGCGGCCTGCTTCGATCATGCGTTCTGCCTCGCGTCGCGAGGCAACGCCTGCACGGGCCAGCACTTTGGCGATCCGATCGCCGGGAGGAGGGGTATTGCTCATGGCCTCGGCCATACCTCATCGCGCCCGCTTGCGAAAGGCAGGTTTCTGAGGCAGTCAGAGGCATGGCGTTCAAATCACATATGGACAAGGCGCTGGCCGAGGCGCGCGCAGCCGCCGAACGGGGCGAGGTTCCAGTTGGGGCCGTCATCGTCTCGCCCGATGGTAAGGTTGTTGCCGTAGCAGGCAACCGAACACGCGAGTTGAACGACCCGACGGCCCATGCCGAAATACTGGCCTTGCGCGCCGCCTGCGCCGAAGCTGGGTCAGAACGGCTGTTGGGACATGATCTTTATGTCACGCTGGAACCCTGCGCCATGTGTGCAGCCGCGATGGCCGCAGCCCGCATCCACCGTATCTACTACGGCGCGTCTGATCCGAAATCGGGTGGCGTTGCCCACGGTGCGCGGGTGTTTTCGCATCCGCAGGCCCATCATCAGCCCGAAATCTATGACGGTATCGCCGCAGAGGAATCCGCCGAATTGCTGAGAAGTTTTTTCGCGGCGCAACGCGCTTAAGGCTTCACCACCATCTCGCGTGGGATATCGGCCAGTGGTTGCCCGCCATTGGGGGTCACGACAAAGCTTTCGGTAATCGCTAAACCCCAATCCAGTGTCCACAGACCTGGCATCAAATGAAACGTCATGTTTTCCTGCAGTTCCGTTGTGTCACCGGGCCGTAGACTCATGGTGCGCTCGCCCCAGTCGGGCGGATAGCTGAGCCCGATCGGATATCCAGTGCGGTTGCGCTTCTCATATCCGGCACGGGCAAAGCTGTCATAAACGCAGGCGGCGATTTCCTCGCATGTGGTGCCGGGGCGGGCGGCTGCCAAAGTTGCCTCAATCGCGGCCAGAACTGCTGCTTCAGCCCGGCGGATATCGTCTGGTGGGTTACCCAGGAACAGACTGCGGCTGGCTGGACAGTGATAGCGGCGATAGCAGCCCGAGATTTCGAAATAGGTTGCCTCGCCACGTGCCAAAGGCCTGTCGTTCCAAGTGATATGCGAGGCTGAGGCTTCGCGGCCCGACGGCGCAATTGGCACAATCGCAGGGAAGTCCCCAGCCAAGCCGGGAAGTCCGGCAATGCCTGCCGCTTGCACTTCGGCAACCAGTTGGTTTTTGGGAAGACCTTCACGAAATGTCGCACGCAATACTTCGTGCATATGCGCCGTCAACTGACCCGCCTTGCGCATCATCGCGATCTCGGCCTCGCTTTTGACCGCACGCTGCCAGTTCACAAGGCCGGTGGCGTCGATCAATTCGCCAAAGGCGCGTTCAAGAATCTGGTGGCTGGCGGCCGAGTAGTAATAGTTGTCCATCTCGACACCCAGCCCGGTGTTCCAACCTCGATCGCGCAGCGTAGTGACCAGCGCGTCGACGGGGTGGTGATCAGGGTGCTGAACATGTTCTTCGGGCCAGTCCAACAGGTCAGACGGGTCCAGCCATGTGGTCTGGGCTGCGCCCGCCTTGTCTTGCGTGCGCCCCCACCAAAGGGGCGCGCCTTTTGCAGGCAGGATCACCATTTGGGGTACATAAAAACTCCATCCGTCATAGCCCGTCAGCCAGGCCATGTTGGAGGGATCAGTGATCAGCAAAGTCTCAACCCCGCGCTGCGCCATAGCTGCGCGGGTCTTGGCCAAACGGTCAGCGTATTCCTGCGTGCTGAAATCCGAGGCCGGCATCAGAGCGTGATCGCTTGCATAACCTCGGGTTCAATCACATCGACCCCGGGCAACCCGTTAACAAGCGCCTGGGCAGATTGTTCCAGGATCGGGAAGGTCTTGTAGTGGCAGGGGATCACCGTCTTGAAGTTAAAATACCGCTTGGCAGCATAGGCGGTCGCCTTCATGTCCATGGTAAAATGCCCTCCTGCCGACAAGATACCGATATCGGGTTTGTAATAATCACCCATCCAATCCATGTCGGCCATGATGTCCGTATCGCCCGAGACATAAAGCATGCGCCCCTCGGCGGCGATCATATAGCCGACCTCGCTACCGCCAGTCCGCAGCCCGTCAGGTGTGGAGAATGTGGAACTGTGCGAGGCAGGAACCATTGTGACCTTGACGCCGTTCAGGTTGACGGTTCCGCCTTTGTTGAAACCGATGGTTTCGATCTCTTCGGCCTCGGCCCAATAGCCCATCAGATCGTACTGACCAACAACCGGTACTTTCAGGTGCTTGGCCAAAGGCAGCACATCGACCACGTGGTCGAAATGCGTATGGGTCAGCAGGATATGCGTCGCCCCGTCCAAAGCGGCATCATGCTGGTCTTCGAGTAGAGCCGGGTTGCCCGTCAGCCAGGGATCAATCAACAGCACCTGGCCCCCGGTCTCGATGCGAAAACTGCCATGTCCCAACCAAATGATGTTCATACTGAAATCCTCCGATGATGCCTCTTGGCACCAGCCTAGCATCCGCTATGTAAAATTCTATGGATTGGATGCAGGAAATCGACAGCTATTGCGAAAGACTGTCAGCCGCTTATTGGGCTGAGCCGATCAATGCGATCACCAACGCTGCCTTTCTGATCTCGGCCTTTATCATGTGGCGGCGGGTGCGCGGGCAAGACATGCTTCTTGCGATAGCGCTGGTTCTGGTACTGGGAGTCATCGGTGTCGGCAGCTATTTGTTTCATACCCATGCGCAGGTCTGGGCGGCCGTTGCCGATGTCACGCCGATCCTGCTGTTCATCTTGATCTACATCTTTGCCGTAAACAAAAATATCTGGCGTATGCCATGGGGATATGCGCTGGGCGGGGCCATTCTGTTTATTCCCTACGCAGCGGCGACGATCCCTTTGTTCCAGTGGGTGCCTGGCCTAGGCAGCTCGGCCGCTTATGCACCAGTGCCCTTGTTGATCCTGATCTACGCGTATCTGCTGCGCGACCGGCAACCGCAGTTTGCCAGGGATATGACGATTGGCGCGTTCATTTTGATCCTGTCAATCACGTTCCGTTCTTTGGATCAGCCGATCTGTTCGCAGTTTCCGACAGGCACGCATTTCATGTGGCATATCCTGAATGCCACGATGCTCGGTTGGATGATTGAGGCTTATCGCAGGGCTTTGATTCGCATGCGGGCGGGCGCCGTCAAGTATCCTGCGCTTTGATAACGGCTGCAACGCGCTGACCGATGATCCGGCTGGATTTACGCGATGGATGAATCAGGTCAAACGAGAAATATGAGGCATCGCCGGGCTGCGCCACATCCTGAGATGAGACGAAGGTGATCCCCTCATCCTGCTGTGCCAGTTTGGCAATGCGGGCTTCAAATTCGTCACCTTCGGCTTTGCAATGTTCGATCGGCGTGATCAGATTGGGGCTGCGCAAGTAACCGACATAAATCACGCGGGTGCCAGTCGCCCGAATCTGGCGCAGGAACTGCGGTATTTGACCACGCTGACCATCGGCAGAGATCATATTGTCCAGAACGGCATCACAGCGTGTGCACCCGCAACCCAGCATCAGATCGTTACCGCCGCCGTTAACAATGGCCCATGACCAATCGCCCTCGGCATATTGTGCCTGAACCCCAGATTCAGGTGCGCCATTCGGGTCAAATTTCGTTTGCAGCCAAGCTGCAGACACCGTGCGGTCAACGACCGGCGCACCAATCGTTTCTTCGATAACATCGGGGATTGATGAACCCGAGGGCGAGTTCCACGCCATCAGCGAATCGCCGATCGCAATGACTTTTGCATCCGGTTTGCTGGCAGGCATTTCCTGACATCCGACCAAGGCAAATAGAATGCCGACGACAAGACACAGATTTCTGGACATCTTTGACCCGGAAATTGGAGTTAAGAAGCGCCCATATGGGCTGAATATGGTTCATGCAAAGCTAACCTGGCGTTGGTTAACGCACGATTAATGAACCTGGTTCAGCGCAGCCTCTGTGTCAGCCATGAAAGGCGGCAGCCAGGTGCTCCGGCAGGTCAAATTCAACTAAAACCCGTGCGCGCCCTTCGGGTGACATTTTGCGTGCGGTCTTTTCGACAATGCTCTGGATTTTTTCCGGGGAATGCTTGCCTGCGAATGGCTGGAAATACCATTTCAGAAAGACAAAGCATATTACATCTTCCAGTGCCTGAACCTCGGCGTCGCGTTTGATGCCCTGCTTGCGCAACATGCGGTCTGCGGCGTCGATCTCCGGTTCGCTGTACCCACCTTCGGTCATCAACGACATTACGGTATTTGCATGATGTACACCCTGCGCCTTGCGCCAAGCCAGATATCCGGCGCGACCCTCGGGATACTCGCTCCGCGCCAGTTTCCAGCGTTCGATATGCTGACCGCGCGCTGCAATCTGTAGCGCGTCCGAGGCCTCAGGAAACAGCCGGTCCATCTCCGCACTCATGCGTTTGCCATACAGCAAAGCTTCGGGTTGTCCATTAACAACATTGGGATCATGTGCATTGGCCGCGTCAATGGCATCCAGGACTGCTTGTTTGCGCGCGCTCATGTTTTACTCCGTTGGCTTTTGCGGATCTTGGCGATCCGCACAATCTTGATAAGCCACCGTAGCGAGATGCCACAACATGTGCAGCACCCAATTCTGACATGGCCGGGTCAGATGAGGGGGAATCTGACCCGGCAGAGGGGCAGGTGATCTGCTTACTTGCCCGGTTTGATCTGATCTTGCGTGACGGGCTCGGTGATCGGGGTGGGGAAGGTCAGATCACGGGTCAGGTTCAGTGAACTGATGCCCATCGCCATGGCCGGTGCGGCCAAAACAGAGGCGGACAACGTAACGGCAGTGATGAGGCTTTTCATGTTCTGTCTCCAGGTTTGTGTCGTTTCACAATAGATGAAATGAACAGTTCGGTTTAGTTTTTCAAGATTTGAAATGAACTAATTGGTTTACTTTTGTGCATACCGGCTATTCACCAGCGAATGGGTGGTGAAATCCGGCACGATAACTTGTCCCTTGTCGGGGCCTAGTGGCCTTGCGACTGCGGCAACAGACAGGTAAATGCCCCCTAACGCATATGAGGTTTTCCGATGTCGATTGACCAAAGCACCGCCGCCAAGGTGGCCAAACTGGCCCGTATCAAGGTCGAGGATGACGCGCTGCCGGCGCTGGCATCCGAGTTCAACACCATACTTGGGTTCATCGAGCAACTGAATGAAGTGGATGTCGAAGGTGTCGAGCCGATGGTCTCGGTCGAGCCGATGCGCCTGAAGCGTCGTGAAGATGTGGTCACAGACGGAAACCAGCAGGACAAGGTTCTGGCCAATGCACCCGACGCGCGCGAAGGCTTTTTCGCAGTCCCCAAAGTGGTGGAGTAAGACATGAGCGATCTGAACAAGCTGGGCCTGGCCGAGGCACGTGACGCACTGCGCAAGGGTGACGTGACCTCGGTCGAGCTGACCGAATCCTGCCTCAAGGCCATCGACGAGGCCGACGCGCTGAACGCTTTTGTCCACAAAACGCCTGAAATCGCGCTGGAGCGTGCCAAGGCTGCGGATGAGCGGATCAAAGGCGGTGATGCCCCGTCGATGTGCGGTCTGCCGATCGGCATCAAGGACCTGTTTTGCACCAAAGGCGTGCCCTCGCAAGCGGCCTCGAAAATATTGGACGGGTTCAAGCCCGAATACGAATCCACCGTTTCTCAGCAACTGGCCGATGCCGGAGCCGTGATGCTGGGCAAGCTGAACATGGACGAATTCGCCATGGGCTCGTCCAACGAAACTTCTGTCTACGGCAATGCGGTCAGCCCGTGGCGTCGCGGCAATGACGACGCGCAGCTGACACCGGGCGGCTCGTCGGGTGGCTCGGCTTCGGCTGTGTCGGCTGACCTGTGTCTGGCCGCGACCGGTACCGATACTGGTGGTTCGATCCGCCAGCCCGCCGCCTTTGTTGGCATCACCGGCATCAAGCCGACCTATGGCCGTTGCTCGCGCTGGGGCATCGTGGCCTTTGCCTCTTCGTTGGATCAGGCTGGTCCGATGACCAAGAACGTGCGCGACGCGGCGATCATGCTGGAAACCATGTGCGGCCATGACCCGAAGGATTCCACCAGCACCGAACTGGCCGTTCCGAATTTCGAAGCGATGCTGACCGGTGACATCAAGGGCAAGAAAATCGGTATCCCGAAAGAATACCGCATGGACGGTATGCCTGCCGAGATCGAAAAACTCTGGGCCGATGGCGCCGCCATGCTGAAAGACGCAGGGGCCGAGATCGTCGATATCTCTCTGCCGCACACGAAATACGCGCTGCCCGCTTACTACGTGATCGCGCCTGCCGAGGCATCCTCGAACCTCGCCCGCTATGACGGTGTCCGCTACGGGCGCCGCGCGGCGCTGGCGCAGGGCGATGGCATCACCGAGATGTACGAGAAAACCCGCGCCGAAGGCTTTGGCCACGAAGTTCAGCGCCGCGTGATGATCGGGACCTACGTGCTGTCGGCAGGCTTCTACGACGCGTATTACAACCGCGCCCGCAAAGTTCGCACATTGATCAAGAAAGACTTCGAGGATGTCTTCGCCGCAGGCATCGACGCGATCCTAACTCCGGCCACCCCGTCCGCCTCCTTCGGTTTGGGCGAAATGACAGAGGCCGATCCTGTTCAAATGTACTTGAACGACGTCTTCACCGTGACCGTGAACCTTGCCGGTCTGCCGGGCATCTCAGTACCCGCAGGCCTCGACAAACAAGGGCTTCCGCTGGGTCTGCAACTGATCGGACGGCCTTGGGATGAAGGCGACCTGCTCAACACCGCCTATGCGTTGGAAAACGCCGCCGGGTTTGTGGCAAAGCCAGCAAAATGGTGGTAAGTCTCAGGCTGCCTGATCACGAGTAACGGAGCGGTTGAATGCGTGTTTTTGCTTTGGTTCCTGCCATCGTCCTCGTCGCGGCCTGCGATACGGTCGCGCCGGTGCAGGGAACGGGATTTAACACGCCAAGCTATCAGGCCCAACGTGAGGCACAATTGGCCGGGCAAGGGACCGTCGACAACCCATTGCTGGCACCAGTCGATGTCTCGCAACAGCCCTTGGGCGCACCAGGTTCTGCCTTGCCGCAATCACTCGCCACTGGTGAGAATGCGGATATCGCCAACCAGGCTGCTGCTGCGCTGGCCAGCACCTCGGGCCAGACTGCTCAAACTGATCCAGCGCCCAGCAATCCGGCGATTTCTGACGAACAGGATTTCGCGGCTGTATCGGGCCGTCGCAGCATCGAATCTGACGCGGCACGGATTGAACAAAATCGCGAAACCTACGAGGTTGTCGCCCCAACCGCCGTGCCCGAACGTGGCGCAGATGGCCAACCCAACATCGTACAATACGCGCTCAGCACTACAAACCCTGTTGGAACCCAGCTTTACAGCCGGGCGGGCTTTAATCTGCAAGCCAAGGCACAACGCAATTGCGCCCGGTTCCCATCGGCAGATCAGGCACAGATCGAGTTTCTAACCAGTGGTGGCCCACAGCGCGACCGCAAGGGGCTGGATCCGGATGGGGATGGCTTTGCCTGCAATTGGGATCCCAGCCCGTTCCGCAGTGCCGTCAGCAACTGATCACCCTTCAGCCATCTGGCATCCGTCGCCCAATTTCGGCGCGCGACGGGATGGGCTGACGCCAGCCATTATCGTCCTGCACTACACCGCGATGGACAGCGCAGGGGCCGCGCTGGACCGGCTCTGCGATGCACAGGCCGAGGTCTCGGCGCACTACCTGATCGGCAATGACGGCAGGCTTTGGCAGTTAGTACGCGAAGAAGATCGCGCCTGGCATGCCGGGGCAGGCGAGTGGCGCGGGCAGCTTGACATCAATTCGCGGTCCATTGGGATCGAGTTGGACAACACAGGCATGCATCCGTTTTCCAACCCTCAGATGAATGCACTCGAAAGCCTGATGCGGGGAATCGTGGCCCGCTGGTCCATCCAGTCCGAGGATGTCATAGGTCATTCCGATATGGCCCCGGGCCGGAAAATTGACCCCGGCCCCCGCTTTGACTGGCAGCGTTTAGAGCGGCAAAACCTTGCGACGCGACGTGGATATGACCAGGGACCCGCAGATGCGCCCGTAGATATCTTCCGCGCCCTGGCCATTGATGCAGGTTTCACGGCGGATGTTGACGACGAAACTCTCCTCGCTGCCATTCGTCTCAGGTATCGACCCTGGGGAAAAGGTCCGCTTTGCCCGGCGGATTTCACGCCGCTCGGTCACGCTGCGCCCTTGACCTAATCCGCCCTTCATCTGGCCAAAAAATATCCCGGGGTTGAATTGGCCTTAGGCCAAGAAGGGGCTGGCCCCTTCCTTTACCCCATCCACCCTTGACGCGACTGGGAACACAGCATACCCACCCCTCTGCGCGGAGGGCCGGATGGCCGCTGGGGTCGCAAGACCCGAGAGGAAAGTCCGGACTCCACAAGACAACGGTGCCGGGTAACGCCCGGGCGGGGCAACCCGACGGAAAGCGCCACAGAAATCAGACCGCCCGCGACTTCGGTCAACGGTAAGGGTGAAACGGTGGGGTAAGAGCCCACCGCGCCCCTGTCAACAGGGGCGGCACGGCAAGCCCCACTGGGAGCAATGCCAAATAGGGTCCCCGCGCGGGCCGGTCGGCGCAAGCCGATACCGCCGCTAAGCATGTCTTGGCCCAGAGGGACCGGGTTGGCAGCTTGAGCCGCGCAGCAATGCACGGCCTAGAGGAATGGTCATCGAAGGGGGCAACCCCGGAACAAGATCCGGCTTACAGGCCCTCCGCGCGTATCTCAAATCACCCGACCGCTAAGTGGCGATCCGCCCACAGCCACACAGCCAGTATTCTCGGAACCCGTCTGCTGTTACCCTGACGTACATGGATTTTGTGAACGCGGGAGGAGCGGTATGAGTTTCCTAAAAACACTGGCATCCGTGGCGGTTGGTTTTGCGGCGGCAAAGGGCATGGAAAAATACAAGGAAATGGGCGGCATGGCCGGCTTGCAAAACATGATGCAAGGCACAGGCGGTGGTTTTGGCATGGACCAGCTTGGAAAAATGGCCGAGCAGTTTGGTATGCCGGGCGGCGCATCTGGATTGCAGGACATGATCGGCAAGATGGGGCTGGGCGGCGGGGCAGCCGGGGCTGCGGGCTTGGGCGGTTTGCTCAACGCGATGCAGGGTGCAGCTAAAACCAGCGGCCAGCAAACTGCCGATATTATGGAAACAGTGCTCAGCGGTACGCCAGCCGGGGCTGCGATGGAGGAGCAGGCCAAACTGATGCTGCGTGCCATGATCCAGGCCGCCAAGGCGGATGGAGAGCTGGACGAACAGGAAAAGCAGACAATCATTGGCGAATTGGGCGATGACATAAGTGATGAGGAACGCGCTTTTGTCCTCGATCAGATGGAGGCGCCGATTGATGTCATGGGACTCGCTGCTGATGTGGGTGCGCCGCTCAAGGCACAGATCTACGCAACCTCTTTGGCCGCGATTCGATTGGATAACGAACGTGAGGCATCCTACCTGCTTAAATTGGCAACCGCTCTGGGCCTATCAGATGCCGAACGGGATCAAATTCACACCTATATGGGCGCGCCGACCTTGCCTCGTTAGGTCAGCAACGAAACCTGCGCATTGCAGGTGTGATTGGCCTTGACATGGGCGGTGCACAGCGTAAAAGCGCACGCTCATAGGAATTCAACCGAAGGGCCCTGCCTTTTCGGACGCAGGAGATAACCATGGCGAAGCCGACGACAATCAAGATCCGTCTGAACTCGACCGCGGGCACGGGCCACTTCTACGTGACCAAGAAAAACGCGCGCACCATGACCGAGAAAATGACCGTTCGCAAATACGACCCGGTCGCTCGCAAGCATGTCGAGTACAAGGAAGGCAAGATCAAGTAATCTGCCCTTCTGCTAAGACTTTCGGGAAAGGCTCTGCTTTGGCAGAGCCTTTTTTTCTTGCCCGGTGACAAGCAATACAGCGATCCGATCGGTCAACGGGCCGTTGCAGCGACGCATCACGCCTGGGGCCAATCGTTTTGCCTGCGGCTTGCTTTTTACCAAATCCTGCAAGTACGGTTCAGCAAACCGCCACAAAATGTTGAGCGCCATGAAAAAAATCTTGTTATCCACAACCATCGTTCTGGCCCTTGCCGCCTGTGAAGATCCCTTTAACCGCAAAGGTGTTGGGTTCACTGGAATTGATGGTGAACCCCGTACCATCTCGGACGTTCCCGGCGCGGTCGCCTTTGTACCGCCAGCGACCAATGTTCCGGCAGAGCTGGCCGAACTGCCAACCATCGCTGTAATCAGTGATCAGGTTGACCCTATCAAAAAGGCGCGGGTGGCCATCGACAATGGTGGTGTGAGCCCGGACAACGCGGTGCAATTGTCTGGCAGCGCTACCGATCTGTTCCTGAGCACGGTCGATGTGAACGGCACGGTCTATGGTGTTCTGCGCACGCGCAACAGCGCGACGCGCGTGGATAACTCGATCGGTGCAGTCTTTGGAGACGAGACCGAACGCTTTACAGGCTGTCTGGCAGCTGGTGATGTTTTCGGAAAAGGATCGTCAAGCCGCAGCTCTGGTTTTGCCGTTCCGCTGAACTGCAGCTAGTAAAACCAACAGTCTTTATTCGAACACCCCCGCTAAACAGGCGGGGGTCTTCTTTTGCAACATGACATTGAGCAAAATAAAAGGGCCGGTCTTGCAACCGGCCCAGCTGTATTTGCTCTTTTGAGGAGCTCTATTCCTGTTGTCCCATGAACATCAGCAGGAACTGGAACATGTTCAGGAACGAGATGTACAGGCTCAGCGCGCCGTCAAAGGCGGCTTTGTCTAGCCATTCCTGATCGCCATGTGCGGCATGTGCGACATAGGTGTTCTTGATCTCCTGCGTGTAATAGGCAGTCAGACCCGCAAAGATCAGGATACCGATGGCCGAGATGGCCAGCATCATCACGCCCGACTGCAGGAACAGGTTGATCACCATCGCCACAAGCAGACCGATCACACCCATCATCAGGAAGGTGCCCATGCCGCTGAGGTTCCGCTTGGTGGTGTAGCCATAGAGGCTAAGACCACCAAACGCGATTGCGGTGACCAGGAAGGTCTGTGTGATCGAGTAGGGCGTAAAGATCATGAAGATCGAACTCATCGACACGCCCATCACGGCCGCGAAGACAAAGAAGCCAAGCTGAACAGTCGCGGCGGAACCGCGACGCATCAGAGCGCCCCAGCCGAACAGGATAAAGGCCAGCGGTGCAAACATGACAACCCACTTCAGCGGCGAAAGAAACAGGGTTCCGCCCAGGCTGGTCAGATAACGGTCGGCGCCGATCTGCGCCACTGCATTTGACGGGTCGCTGGTGACCGCAAGCCCGGCAATCGCCCAGGCAGCCAATGCTGTGATCAGCATGCCGACGGACATTGTGCCGTAGACTTTGTTCATATGGGCGCGCAGGCCCTGATCAATCTCGGCGGCGCGCGCGCCGGATACCGTCCGGACCGTGTCGAATTGTGCCATCAAAGGGTCTCCCTTTAGCTCGTGTTATTACGCCCCGGCAAAGCGGGGCGGTTTCTCGTTAAATATCGGCAACTAGGGGCTGTATTTCAAGAGTTTCCGGCGGAAAACCGACTAAAACACGTAACAAAAAAGGCGATAGGCAACCCAGCGTCACCTATCGCCTTAAAAACATGAGCATCCGAGTCATCTTTTCCAGTAGTTTGGGGCATCCCAAAGGTAACGGCGCGCTTCTTCCATCGCCTCTTCTCGGGTAATTCCCATGTCTTCCAAAGACGTATTGTCCAGTTGCATCAATCGGCGGCGCTGGCGCTTCACAGCAAACATGTGCTGGATCAACGACATCATAGGGCGCGTTGCGTTTTGACGATTCTGTTTGAGTGCAATTTGGGTCATAATTATTGTCCTTTCTGCATTCTCTGATGGTTTCCCGAAAACCAATCAACTTCCTTGATATATATGGCAAAGCATGTCATATTTTAAAAACGAATATTTTTGATGAGTCACATAAGGGATCGTGAAGATGCGAAATCTGGACATTACCACCTTACGCTCGTTCATGGCGGTTGCCGATCAGGGTGGGGTCACCCGTGCAGCTGGTTTTCTGCATTTGACACAGTCTGCAGTTTCGATGCAGCTTAAGCGTCTAGAGGAGTTGCTGGGCCTTGAATTGCTGGATCGCACTGGGCGCACGATCGCGCTTACCGCCTCGGGTGAGCAGTTACTGACCTATGCGCGTCGAATGATCGCGCTGAATGACGAGGTGATCTCGAAACTGACTGATCAGGCGTTCGAGGGCGAAGTCGTACTGGGCGTGCCGCATGACATTGTCTACCCAGCCATTCCACGTGTTCTGCAACGGTTCAACTCCGATTTTCCGCGCGTTCGCGTGCAACTGGTGTCATCCTATTCGTTGCAGCTAAAAGATATGCTCAAGCGGGGCGAATGCGATGTGATCCTGACCACCGAGCCAACCCCCGTTGATGGGTCCGAAACCATCGCTGAGCTACCGCTACGCTGGATCGGTGCGCAGGGCGGTTCTGCCTGGCGAAAGCGTCCGTTGCCCTTGGCTTTGGGGCGCCGATGTCTGTTCCGCCCGCAGGTGATCGCGGCGTTGGACGCGGCTGGCATCCCTTGGGAATTGTCGGTGGAAACCGAGAATGACCGAACCATCGAGGCCACCGTCAGTGCCGATTTGGCCGTTCATGCCATGCTGGACGGAACCGAAGCCGCGCATCTGGAACAGATCGAATCAGGTGGTGCGCTTCCGGAATTGCCGGCCCATATGATCAACCTCTACGGCGGCAATGAAGGGCGGGACCCGATTGTCGATGCCCTGGCGCATCTGGTCAGGCAGAATTTCCGCCTGCTGGGGGGCAGCCAACTGCGTGCAGTCGCGGGATAGGGGCGTTTAGATTGTGATAACGACCTTGCCGGTGGACTTGCGTTCTTTCAGCAGCTGCATTCCCTGTGCGACTTCGGACAAGGGCAAGATGTGGCTGATATGCGGCTTGATCTTGCCTTCACTGTGCCAGCGAAACAACGTGTTGAAACTGTCCCTTACGATTTCGGGTCGGAAGGTCAGATAACCGCCAATATAGAAGCCAATCACCGTCAGGTTTTTGACCAGTAGGTGATTGGCGGGGATTTGCGGAACCTCTCCACCGGCAAACCCGATGGGCAGCAGACGCCCTTCGGGGTTCGTGGCCCGAAAGGCCGCTTTGAACACGTCGCCACCGATTGCGTCATAGACGACATCTGCGCCACCCAACGCTTTGACCGCGTCTCTTAGGTCTTCTGAGGTGTCGATCAAGTGATCTGCGCCCGCAGCTTTGGCAACGGCCAGCTTGTCCGCCCCGCGTGCCTGCGCGATCACGGTTGCCCCCATCAACTTACCAATCTCGACCGCTGTCAGGCCAACCCCGCCCGCCGCGCCGGTAACCAGCAGTGTTTCACCCGGCTGCAACCTGGCACGGTGATCCAGTGCCAGGTGGCTGGTTCCATATGCGATCTGGATCGCCGCCGCCTCTTCGAAGCTGATCGTGTCGGGCAGTGATATCACCCGTGCGGCGTCAAAAACCCCAAATTCCGCCAGCCCACCCTGTCCTGAATAGACGGCCACGCGATCACCAATGCTGATGCCGCTTACATCGGCACCCACCGCATCTATGACACCCGCAACCTCCATCCCCAATGTGAACGGAGCGGCGGGCGTGTCCTGATATGTCCCTTCTTGCATCAGCAGGTCGGCAAAATTCAGCCCGCAGGCTTTGATTGCAACGCGCACCTGACCCAAGGAGGGTTTAGGTGTGGTGATCTGGCAAAGCTTAGCCTGCTCACCTGCGGATTGAATGTGAAATGCCTGCATAGTCTGATCATCCCCCTGCACCGGGCATAGGCGCGTTTTGCGCTGGACTTGTCAATGATATTGGGCGGCCGAGCTTGACCCAAAAAGCAACACGGTGTTTGCGGCTTTGGCCAATCAGGGACACAACCATAAACCATCGTTCTGGCTGCATGACTCAACCATCTTGAAAAATGATCAAAAAAAAGTAATAAAGGCAGCTAGTGCTGTAATCGGGGGAGGCACGATCCGTATTAGGGAATGGTTAAATTCCATTCTCTAATGTTGCGATACCGGACGTCGCGCAATCCCGATCAGATGTTTGTGTACTAAAGGAGAATACCAATGACTCATCACGTCGATGTCCATGTGGGCAAGCGCGTTCGGCATCGCCGCTGGCTGATTGGGATGACACAACAGCAATTGGCGCAGCAAGTTGGTATCAAGTTTCAACAGATCCAAAAATACGAAACCGGTGCCAACCGAATCAGTGCTTCTCGCCTTTGGGACATTGCTGAGGCATTGGAAGTTCCCGTCAGCTTTTTCTTTGAAGGGCTGGAAGAGGTTCAGAAAAGCGCGGATGAAAAGAAATCTTTGCCTGCAGACCTGATGGGGGATAAGGAAGCGTTGGATCTGGTGCGCTCTTACTATGCAATCCCGGAAAATCAGCGCCGCCGTCTGTTCGAATTGGCACGGGTTCTGAGTGACGTAGCGTGATCTGATCGCGCGCGCTTGACTTTGACAGGCGTTGGCCGCACCAGTGGCCCATGCACCAGACCCATCTGACCGATATGGATGTTGCTGAAGAAATGGCCGACGCGGCGCGCGCGGCCATTCTTCCGCATTTTCGCCAACACGATCTTGAAACCGCTAACAAGCTGGAAGGCGGGTTTGATCCCGTGACTATCGCAGATCGCGCGGCTGAAAAAGCAATGCGCGAGGTGTTGCAACGTCTTCGCCCCGATGACGGCATATTAGGTGAAGAGTTTGGCCAGTCCGAAGGCCAAAGCGGTCGCGTTTGGGTTCTAGACCCAATCGACGGAACGCGGGGATTTGTCAGCGGTACGCCGACGTGGGGCGTTTTGATCGCGCTCAGCACCTCAGCCGGCCCAGAACTGGGGGTGATCGATCAACCCTATATCGGTGAACGGTTCAGAGGGTCGTCCGAGATTGCTCAGCTGACCGGGCCCTTGGGCACATCACAGTTGGCGACGCGAGGGGTAAAGACGCTTGAACAAGCCACCCTGTTCACAACCTTCCCTGAGGTCGGCACCTCTGAAGATCGCGCAGGGTTCGAGGCTGTGTCAAAACAGGTACAACTGACGCGCTATGGCATGGATTGCTATGCCTACGCGCTGCTGGCCGCGGGACAGGCGGATCTGGTGATCGAGGCGGGGTTGAACGCCTATGATATTCAGGCTCCGATTGCGGTGATCGAGGCTGCAGGTGGCATTGTAACCGATTGGCAAGGCGGACCCGCGCATAATGGTGGACGTGCCCTTGCAGCTGCCAATGCCGAGATTCACGCGGCCGCGCTGGACATCCTGCGCACCTACTAAACCATTGCCCCTGTAACGCCCTGACGCTAAACCGGTGTCAGCCGGTTCTTACGCCTGTTTTCCACCGGCCCCGCATTCCTTGCATGAGACAGGCAATTGCAGGAGTGCCGCTATGACTGAATTTCTTATCAAAAACGCAGATACCATCCTAACCATGGATGATGACCGTCGCGAGCTAAACGATGCAGATATCCTAATCCGCAACGGCCGGATCGCGCAGCTGGGCCATGGGCTGACGACAACGGGCGAGGTGCATGATGCCAGGGGCTGCGTGGTCACGCCGGGTCTGGTGAACACGCATCATCACCTTTACCAAACCCTGACCCGCGCGGTTCCGGGCGGGCAGGACGCGTTGCTGTTTGGCTGGCTGCAAACGCTCTATCCCATCTGGTCGCGGTTCGGGCCGGAGCAGATGTTTACCTCAGCCCAGATCGGGCTGGCCGAGCTGGCACTGTCCGGTTGCACCCTAAGTTCCGATCACCTGTACCTCTACCCCAATGGCTCGCGGCTGGAGGATACGATTGCCGCTGCCTCAGACCTGGGCTTGCGCTTTCATCCCACCCGCGGCGCGATGAGCATCGGCGAAAGCGATGGAGGCCTACCGCCGGACAGTCTCGTCGAAGCTGAAAATGATATCCTGAACGACATGATACGCGTTGTGGATGCGTTCCATGATCCGAGCGAGGGATCGATGTGCCGGGTCGGCCTCGCGCCCTGTTCGCCCTTTTCGGTCAGCCGGGACCTGATGCGCGATGCCGCTCTGCTGGCGCGCGACAAGGGCGTCATGCTGCACACCCATTTGGCCGAGAATGACGAAGATATCGCCTATTCTGAGGCGCAGTTCGGCTGCCGCCCGGGCCAATATGCCGAGGATCTAGGCTGGACTGGTCCTGATGTCTGGCACGCCCATTGCGTCAAGCTGGACGGGGCCGAGATCGATCTGTTCTCGAATTCCGGAACCGGGGTAGCCCATTGCCCTTGTTCAAACTGCCGTCTCGGATCGGGTATCGCGCCGGTGCGAACCATGCGCGATCAGGGCGTGAATGTTGGGCTCGGCGCGGATGGGTCGGCCAGCAATGACAACGGCAATCTGATGCTTGAGGCGCGGCAGGCGATGCTCTTGCAACGTGTCACAAACGGGGCCGACGCCATGTCGGCCCGCGAAGCGCTGGAGATTGCAACCCGAGGCGGCGCGGATGTACTTGGACGGCCAGATTGTGGGCGATTGATGCCGGGTAAACGGGCTGATTTTGCCGTTTGGGATACCCGCACAAGCCTCGAAAGCGCGGGCAGCTGGGACCCAGCGGCCTTGCTTCTGGCAGGTCCAATGCAGGTCAAACATCTATTTGTCGAAGGCCGCCAGATCGTGCGCGACGGTCAGATCACTACGATTGACCTGCCGCGTGTCATCGAAACCCAAAACCGTATGGCCCGTACGCTTGCCCTATAGCGGGATCCGGCCTTCATCTGGCTAAAAATATCCCCGCTAAAGGCATGCGCCAATGGCGCATTCAAAGGGCGATCTGCCTCCCTCCGATCCAAACCTCGGCAATGGCGCGGTCGTCACCCATCATGATGGTCGGGAAGACAGCTTCCCACAGATCATTCGCATGGGCCTCGCGCTGGGCGATGGCCGGGGTCGAGGCAAGGTCGATGACAACCAGATCGGCCTCCATCCCCGGGACGACGTTGCCGATGCAGTCGTCCATCCTCAGCGTTCGCGCCGAACCGACTGTACCCAACCACAGCAATTGCGCCGGGTGCAGCGGGCGGCCCCGCAGTTGACCGACCTCATAGGCGGCGGCCATCGTGCGCAGCATTGAAAAGCTGGACCCGCCACCGGTATCGGTCGCCAACCCGACCCGGTGGCCGTCATGGATCAGCCCATTCATGTCAAACAGGCCCGAGCCGATGAACGTGTTCGAGGTCGGGCAATGCACTAGCGCCGCGTCCACCTCACGCAGTCGGTCCCGCTCACGGTCTTCCAGATGGATAACGTGACCGTAAAGGCCATTTCGACCTAGAAGACCGAATTTCTCATAGGTGTCCAGATAGTCCCGCGCATTCGGAAATAGGGACCGGACCCATTCGATCTCATCCGTCTGCTCGCTCAGATGAGTTTGCATCAGGCAATGCGGATGTTGTGCCCAAAGCGCCCCCAGAGCTTCAAGCTGTTCGGGCGTCGAAGTGGGCGAGAAACGGGGCGTGATCGCGTAGGACAAGCGATCCACGTGGTGCCATTTCTCCAGCAGCGCCGCGGACTGGTCATACGCTGTTTGCGCATTGTCCTGCAAACCCTCAGGCGCGTTGCGATCCATGCAGGTTTTGCCAGCTACAACCCGTTGCCCGCGTTGTTGCGCGACCGAAAAAAAAGCATCGACGCTTTCGGGATGGATCGTGCAGAAGCTGCACATGGTGGTTGTGCCATGCGCCGTTGTCAGGTCGAGATAGCGGTTCGCGATCTCGGTCGCATAGTCGGTATCGCCGAACTTCATCTCTTCGGGGAAGGTATAGGTGTTCAGCCAGTCGATCAGCCGTTTGCCCCAGCTCGCAATCATGGCGGTTTGCGGGTAATGGACGTGAGGGTCCACAAAACCGGCCATGATCAGGTGGTTGCCATAGTCCCGAGTTTCGGCACCCGGATGAGCATCGGCCAGCGTGTCCAGTGAACCGACAGCTTGCACGCGCCCGCCTTCGATCACCAGCGCCTCGTCCAGACGGGTCGCGTCGGTAGGTACCCCGTCAAAGGGCGATCCGTCGAAACTCAGTATGCGCCCTTTCAAAAGCGTCTTTTGCACCATTCGCCCTGTTCCCTAGCTGTTTGAGGCCACGGATCAGCATATGCGGACGAAAGATGCGGGTAAATCGGCGTATTATCATTGTTTTCCGGTAGCTGCTTCTTCTAATTAGGGATCAATGACCGACTAAACGGGGGCAGATATGACGACAGGCTTTGATGAACCCGTAAGTGAATCGACCTCTGACGAGGATGCCTATGCGCTGGATCGCCGGACTGTCGCGACCATTCTCTATGCCGTGGACGTGGATGATCGGGCCAAGCTGATCGAGCTGATGGAGCCGCTGCACGCAGCCGACATCGCCGACCTTTTGGAACAGATCAACCCTTATGACCGTGCCCGGCTGATCCGTCTGTATGACAAGGAATTTGACGGCGATATCCTGTCGGAACTGGATGAATCGGTCAGGGAAGAAGTCATCAGTGTCCTGAATCCCGATGTTCTGGCCGAAGCCGTTCGGGACATGGAAAGCGACGATGTCGTTGACCTGCTGGAAGATCTTGAAGAGCCGCAGCAGGAAACCATCCTGGACGCCCTGGAAGATTCCGAACGGTTCGCGGCAGAGCAGGCGCTTGCCTATCCGGAAAACTCGGCCGGGCGCCTTATGCAACGTGAGGTGGTCATGGCTCCTGAGCATTGGACCGTGGGCCAAGCTATCGATTTCATGCGCGCCAATGACGACTTGCCCGAGCAATTCTATCACGTCGTTCTGGTCGATCCGCGCCTGAAACCCGTGGCGCAAGTTACCTTGGGCAAGCTGATGGCAACCCGGCGCGAGGTTCCCCTGCATGATCTGACGGAAGAGGAGTTTCATGTCATTCCCGTTGATCAGGACGAAGAGGATGTGGCCTACGCGTTCAACCAGTATCACCTAATCTCGGCCCCAGTTGTGGATGCCGATGGTCGTCTGGTCGGGGTGATCACCATTGACGACGCGATGGTGGTTCTTGACGAGGAGCACGAGGAAGACATTCTGCGTCTCGCCGGTGTCAGTGACGAAAGCTCACTGTCGGACAGCGTTGCCGCGACGAGCCGCCGGCGTTTGCCCTGGCTGGCCGTGAACTTGTGTACGGCCATCTGCGCCTCGCTGGTGATTTCACAATTCGAGGCGGCGATCGATCAGTTGGTGGCGCTGGCGATCCTGATGCCGATTGTGGCCTCGATGGGGGGGAATGCAGGGACGCAATCGCTGACTGTTGCGGTGCGGGCGCTGGCGACCCGCGATCTGACTGCCGCCAATGTCATGCGCGTGATCCGGCGAGAGCTGCTGGTCGGCATGTTGAACGGGCTGTGCTTTGCCATCGTGTTGGGGACGGTGGGCATGCTCTGGTTTGACTCTCCGCTGCTGGGCGTCGTGATTGGATCAGCCTTGGTCGTGAACATGATCATCGCGGGCTTCGCGGGTACGGTAGTACCTGTGGTGCTGGACCGGCTGGGTGTTGACCCCGCTTTGGCTTCGGGGACATTTGTGACGACCACAACGGATGTGATGGGGTTCTTCATCTTCTTGGGACTGGCCAGCGTGGTGCTTTAGTGACCGATCTGACTGAAATCAAAGCTGCGGCACGTAAAGCGGCGTTCGCCCGTCGCAAAGCCGCGTTTGACGCACGCCTGCCAGGAGCCGCTGGACGCCTGTCCGAAGTGCTGGCTGGCTACCGCGGTGTGCCGCTGTCCGGCTACATGCCGATCCGAACCGAGATCGACCCACTGCCTGCCATGGCTGAGGCTTCGGCCTATGGTCTGGTCGGTGTTCCGGTTATTCAGGCTGCCGGTCAGCCGCTTAAGTTCTCGCGCTGGACACCGGAAGGCACGTTGAAAGACGGTCCTTTTGGCGCCAAAGTGCCCGAAATTGACGACTATTTCGACCCCGAGATCCTGATCGTTCCGCTGGTGGCTTTCGATGCGCTGGGCGGACGGCTGGGATATGGTGGCGGCTTCTATGACCGCACACTAGAAGGGCTGCGCGCCAAGCGCCCGACGCTGGCGATAGGCTTTGCCTTTGACGCGCAGGAGGCCGAGGGGTTGCCTCTTGAGCCTACAGATCAGCCGCTGGACATGGTCATTACCGAGAGCCGAGTTATGAGTTTCAATACTTAACCCATATTCTCGGCTCGGAAATACTCCCATGCATCCTGCGTTGAGCCATCTGGCAGGGTGCATGTCCCGGTTTGGCCATCCTCGCCGTCGACGATCTGATACTGCCCGCCTTTTTCGGCGCAGAAGGTCGCTGCAGGGTTGGCCAGCCCGGTCGTGGGCTCCGAAGGCTGATCGCAGGCGGCGAGGGGGGCAAGAAGGGCGGCGGATATAAGGTAACGGGTCATGAATGTCTCCGATCCAATGCAGTTATGCGCTTTATGGCCTTAGTTTAACCGCTTGTGCTTGGCATTGACCACACTTAGGACGGTTGGCATGAGGATACTTTTTCTGGGTGACGTCATGGGCCGCGCGGGACGCACGGCCATCCAGCAGCATCTGCCGCGTCTGCGCGATGAGTGGCGGCTGGATTTCGTTGTTGTCAATGGCGAGAATGCCTCGAACGGGATGGGCCTGACCGGCGATCATGCCAAGCTGTTGCTGGATGCGGGCGCGGATTGTGTGACGCTGGGTGATCATGCCTTCGATCAGAAGGACATGCTGCAATTCATCGAGAAAGAGCCGCGCATCGTGCGCCCGGTGAACTTTGCCAAAGGCGCGCCGGGGCGCGGGTATCGCCTGTTCAATGCGCCGGGAGGGCGCAAGGTGCTGGTGGTTCAGGTGCTGGGGCAGGTGTTCATGAAACGGCCCTTTGACGATCCATTTTCGGCCATTGAACCGATCCTGAAATCGCACCCGCGCGGCGGGCAGGCGAATGCGATCATCGTCGATATGCATTGCGAGGCGACATCCGAGAAAATGGCGATGGGCCATTATTGCGACAAGCGTGCCAGTCTTGTGGTGGGGACACATACGCATGTGCCCACGGCAGACTCGCAGATCCTGCCCGGTGGCACGGCCTATCTGACGGATGCGGGGATGTGCGGCGACTATGACTCGGTCATTGGTATGGACAAGGTCGAGCCGCTGCGCCGGTTCATTACCGGTATGCCAAAAGCTCGATTCACCCCCGCGAATGGCGAGGCAACGTTGAGCGGTGTATTCGTCGAGACCAACAATCAGGACGGCAGTACAAAAACCGTGCGCATGGTACGCGTCGGTGGGCGGCTAGAGCAGACGGGTCCGTAAAGGCTTGCCCTGCCTCGCGCAATGCGGGAAACTACCCGTCAGGCGCTTGGGCCAGGGTTCGGACAGAATACCACGAATGCACTTCCTTTCAATGACAGACACCGGCAGCGCAATTCTGGCGCTTTTGATTGTTGCGGGCATGTTCGTCATGTTCCTGCGAGAAGTTTACCCGACCGAAGTTGTCGCCATCGGTGGTGTTGCTTTGATGCTTGTGACGGGAATACTGCCCTATCAAAGCGCGCTGGCCGTCCTGTCAAATCCCGCCCCGTGGACCATTGCTGCGATGTTCATCATCATGGGGGCACTGGTGCGTACTGGGGCGCTGGATGCCTTCACCTCGACTGCGCAGAAACAGGCGCAAGTGAACCCCAAGATCGCCATCGCCCTGCTTATGGCATTTGTGGTTCTGGCCTCGGCGGTTGTTTCCAACACGCCCGTTGTTGTTGTGATGATCCCGGTCTTTGTTCAGATCGCGCGCACGCTGAATGTACCAGCCTCAAAACTGCTGATCCCGCTCAGTTATGCGGCCATTCTGGGTGGAACGCTGACCCTGATCGGAACCTCGACCAACCTGCTGGTGGATGGTGTTGCCCGCTCGCAGGGGATGCAGCCCTTCACGATTTTCGAGGTTACCCCGCTGGGCATTGCGCTCGTTATCTATGGCATGGTCTACCTGCGCTTTGTTGCGCCCCGCCTGCTGCCGGAGCGCGACAGTATGGCATCGCTGCTTAGCGATCGCTCCAAGATGAAGTTCTTTACCGAGGCCGTCATCCCACCCGACAGCAACTTGATCGGGCGCGAAGTAACCGGCGTGCAGTTGTTCAAACGCCCCGGCGTACGACTGATCGACGTTGTGCGCGGCGATGACTCGCTGCGCCGCAACCTCAAAGGTGTCGAGCTGAAGGTTGGTGACCGCGTGGTTCTACGGACCGAGATGACCGAACTCTTGAGCCTTCAGAGCAACAAAGAGTTGAAGCGTGTTGATCAGGTTTCGGCGATTGAGACCAAAACGGTCGAGGTTCTGATTACGCCGGGTTGTCGCATGGTTGGACGCACGCTGGGGGCGCTCAGATTGCGGCGGCGTTATGGTGTCTATGTTCTGGCGGTTCATCGCCGAAACCAGAATATCGGTCGTCAGCTGGACGATCTGGTGGTGCGCGTCGGGGATACCCTGCTTTTGGAAGGTTCCCCGGCTGACATTCAGAAACTGGCAGCCGATATGGATATGGTCGATGTCACCCAACCCTCGGCCCGCGCCTTCCGCCGCAGCCATGCGCCGATTGCGATTGGCGCACTGATTGGCATTGTCGCGCTTGCCGCGTTTGGAGTGGCGCCGATCCTGTTGCTATCCGTTCTGGCGGTTGCCGTTGTGTTGATAACCCGCTGCATCGATGCGGATGAGGCCTTTTCCTTCGTCGAAGGCCGCCTGTTGGCGCTGATCTTTGCGATGCTGGCCATTGGGGCCGCTCTGGACGCCTCGGGCGCGGTGTCGCTGATTGTCGAGGCGATTGCGCCCTCGCTGGGGCTGTTGCCGCCGTTCCTGATCATCTGGGCCGTATATCTGCTGACCTCAGTGTTGACCGAACTGGTATCAAACAACGCGGTCGCAGTTGTGGTGACGCCCATCGCCATCGGGCTGGCACAGGCGGTCGGAATGGATCCGCGCCCATTGGTTGTTGCCGTCATGGTTGCGGCGTCAGCGTCCTTTGCCACGCCCATCGGATATCAGACCAACATGATGGTCTATGGCCCCGGCGGGTATAGGTTTACCGATTTTATGAAAGTGGGCATACCGCTCAACCTAACGGTTGGGCTGCTGGCATCGCTGTTGATTCCGTTGATCTGGCCTTTGTGAGATCGGCGCAAGCTTGCCATTGCACTGCGGCAGTCCTTGTAAAATCATGCGAACATACCAAGCTTTGTGCATGTGATTGTGCAGAAGGAGTAGGGTCATGTCTGCGAGAGCAACCGCAATTTGCGCCACAACGGCTTTGCTGACGGTGCTTGGTCAGGCGGGTATTGCCGGAACCGTCGAAGGATCAGTCACCTATCGTGAACGGATCGCCGTTCCGCCAGATGCCAGCCTGTTCGTCGAGCTTCAGGATGTTTCGCTGGCAGATGCGCCCGCCGAGACCCTCGCTGCACAACGTTACGCCCTGACCGGGGTCCCCGCGCAGTTCGAATTGACTTATGATGATGCGCTGATCCGGGATGGGCACAGCTACAGCGTTCGCGCGTCGATCTCGCAGGGCCAGAAGCTGCTGTTCATCACTGATACCAACTATCCGGTTCTGACATATGGAGCTGATGATACAGTCGATTTGATCTTGGTTCAGGTGCAGAATGACCCATCGCTGGACAACACAGAATGGACCGTTGCAACGTTGAACGGAGCGCCGGTGGAAACGGAGCGGCGGCCAGAGATGATCTTTGCGCAAAACGGTGCCTTTTCCGGTACCGGCGGGTGCAATCGGTTCACGGGTCAGTCCGAGATATCCGGCAACCAGATCGACTTTCCCGACAATATGGCGGCAACCCTGATGGCATGCCCCCCTCCGTTGGATGAGGTGGAACGCGAGTTCCTGAAAACGCTGCAAACCATCACAACCTTCGCGCAGCAGGGTGGTGCGTTGGCGCTGCTGGATGGGGCGGGCGAGCCGGTCATCAAACTGGTGCGCAAACAGTAAGCTTGATTACGCCACCGCACGTGACCGGCCTGCATTGCGGCCCGAGAAGATACAGCCACCAAGGAACGTGCCCTCAAGCGCATTGTAGCCGTGATAGCCACCGCCGCCAAAGCCTGCGACCTCCCCTGCCGCGAACAGGCCGGGCACCACTTGCCCGTCAACACTGATCATCTGGCTGTCCAGATTGGTTTGCAGCCCGCCCAGAGTCTTGCGCGTAAGCACGTGCAGCTTGACCGCAATCAGCGGGCCGTTCGAGGGATCAAGGAACTTGTGTGGCTTGGCGGTGCGGATCAGTTTGTCCCCGCGATAGTTACGCGCTGCCAGGATCGCCATCATCTGCGCATCTTTCGAAAACGGATTGTCGACCTGAGAATCTCGCGCCTCAATCTGAGCTCGTAGATGCGCCTCGTCAATCAATCCGCCACCCAATTGGTTCATGCCGCTGACCAGTTCGGTCAGGGTATTGGCGACGACAAAATCCTCACCCTTTTCCTTGAAGGCCTCAACCGGTGCAGTGGCTTTCGAGCCAGACAAGATGCGCTGGCGGATCACCTCTTTCCAACTGCCCGATGTGAAATCGGGGTTTTGTTCTGAGCCCGACAAGGCGAATTCTTTCTTGATCACCTTCTGCGTCAGCACAAACCAGCTGTAGTCATATCCGGTTTTCAGGATCTCGCGCAGGGTCCCCAACGTGTCAAATCCCGGCAGGCAGGGGGGCTGCATCCGGTTGCCGGTGGCGTCGAACCACATTGAACTTGGTCCGGGCAGGATACGAATGCCGTGGGCGGGCCAGATCGGATCCCAGTTTTTGACGCCTTCGGTATAATGCCACATACGATCGCCGTTGATCACATGGCCGCCTGCCTTTTCGCTGATCGCGATCATGCGGCCATCGACGTGAAACGGAACGCCAGCCACCATGTCTTTTGGCGGCTCGCCCAGACGTTCACGCGGCCAATTTTTACGGACCATCTCGAAATTGCCGCCGATCCCGCCGGATGTGACGATAACCGAAGGTGCATAGAATTCGAATTCCCCAACCTCTTCACGGTTGGTCTTGCCGCCGCGATGGGCTGTGTCGTCGGCCAGAACCTCGCCCGACACGCCTTTGGCGGTGCCGTTCTGCATGATGATATGGCTGACCTGATGACGGAACTTCAGCTCAATCAGGCCTGCTTTGACATGCTCTTTGACGCGGCGAATGAAATGTTCCAGAACGCCGGGACCTGTGCCCCATGTGATATGAAACCGGGGGACCGAGTTGCCATGCCCATTGGCGAAAGACCCGCCCCTTTCAGCCCAGCCGACCACTGGGAACCAGCGCAGACCCATCTCATACAGCCAAGGACGCATTTCCCCGGCTGCAAACTCCACATAGGCCTCGGCCCATTTGCACGGCCAGGTATCTTCATCGCGGTCGAATTGCGCACTGCCCATCCAGTCGCGAAGTGCCAATTCATGGCTGTCCTTGATCCCCATCCGGCGTTGTTCCGGCGTGTCGACCATGAACAGGCCACCCAGGCTCCAGAACGCCTGGCCACCCAGAAAGCTTTCGGGTTCCTGATCAACCATGATCACTTTCTTGCCTCGGTCGCCCAGTTCGGCTGCTGCAGCCAACCCAGCCAAACCGCTACCAACGACAATAGCATCTGCGGTGGTATTGCTCATGAGCGGTCCTTTCAGCGTTTGCGGAACCAAATGAGAAATGGCAGCACGACCGCATACATCGTGATCCCGTAGACGGCAGATGGCAGGGCCAACGGGCTGAACCCGCTGTCGGTACTGGTGATCAGGGCCGCCAGCGTGATCCCCAATGTCGAGTTCTGGATGCCCGTATCGATCGAGATGCTTTTACACTCGGCCCATGACAGGTTTGCGGCCCGCGCGATCCCCAGCCCGATCAACAAAAGCGCGATATTCAAGGAAATCAAGCCCGTGCCCATAATGCCAAGGTTATCGACAAAAGTTTGCCAGTTTCCAGCCAGTGCTGCCACGACGATCAGAACGAAAAGAATGGAGGCAAGCGTGGACAAGCCATCTTCAACGCGGTTTGCAAACCCTGTGGCAAACTTACGAATACTGACGCCGATCGCGACTGGAAGGGTTGTGATCAGGAACATAGCAATGGCCAAACCGGTGATCGAAACCTCGGGCGCGTTTTCTCCCATAAAATGCGTGATAGACCACGCCGCCAGAACCGGAACTGTCAGGATCGACAGAATGCTGATTACCGCGGTCAGGCTGACCGATAAGGCCACATCGCCCTTGGCAAGTTTGGTCAGGATGTTGCTGGTTACACCGCCGGGGCAGAAGCTGAGCAACATAAAACCAACCGCGATCTCAGGGGGAAAGCCAAACAAGGTAACAGTTGCAAACGCGGAGATGGGCAGCAGCACCACCTGACACACGGCACCGATGGCAAAGGGGATTTTGCGGCTTAGCACACGTCTGAAATCTGCAATCTCAAGCCCGATACCCAGCGACAGCATGATAATGGCCAGCGAGATCGGCAGGCCGACACTAATGAGAAAATCCAAGAACAACTCCTCCCCAGGGTGTTTCGGATCAGCCTACGCGAGCTTGAAAGCCGCAGGCAATACCGCCGTTAGGTCACTTGTAGCGCTGGACAAACCGGCGCAGGATTTCACCGGGCTGGGTGACATCTGCGGCTTTGCAGATATCGATCAGGATTTGCGCGTCTTCAGGTGGGAAATAGCCGTGGTGCTTGTAGATATTGATGCGCTGCTCAAAGTCTTTTGCGTCAGCCTCGGGGTGAAATTGCGTGGCATAGACGTTCTGGCCCCAGCGGATCATCTGAAACGGGCAGGGGTCAGACGCGACAAGGTGTACGCAGCCGTCAGGCAAGGCTTGCACGGCTTCCTTGTGGCCGACAAAGGCGTCGAATTCCCGGGTCAGCCCGGCTGTCAAAGGGTCTGTTGCGCCGTCGTCGGTCAGTCGGCAGGATGATGGGCCCACCGGCTCGCCGAACCGGGCTTTGCTGACATCTCCGCCCAGATGCGCGGCCAGAACGCCCAGCCCATAGCAGCAGCCCATGAAGGGATGATCTTGCGCCGTGATCTGAGGCATCAGCCCCATTACCGCGCCTTCGATCTTTGCATCCAACGCGGATTTTGTCTCGGGCTCGTCACTGACGCAGCCCGGGCCGCCGCCGACGATGACGCCCGCACAATCGGTGACATCCAGCCCCGCGGGCAGGTCTTCGCAATCCAGCCGAATGCGGTGGGTCTGCTCTGGCGTGAGGCCGGTCTTGTCCAATATCGAGTCATATTCGGCGTCCGAGGCATCTGTCTCGGGGCGGAGTTGCAGGATCAGAAAGCGTTTCATAAGCGGCCTTTACCTGTCACAGCGGCCAGAAGACAAGGATCGAGGGGATCGAGACCGCGATGATCAGGACCTCCAGCGGCAATCCCATGCGCCAGTAGTCGCCGAACCTGTAGCCACCGGGGCCCAGAACCAGTGTGTTGTTCTTGTGCCCGATGGGGGTGAGGAATGCAGCTGAGGCTGCCACCGCAACCGTCATCAGGAATGGATCGGGTGAAACTTCCAAAGTACGTGCCATCTGGATACCGACGGGGGCGGCGACAATGGCCGTGGCAGTGTTGTTCAGCACATCCGACAGGGTCATGGTCACGACCATCAGCACTGTCAGAATAGCCCAGGCGGGCAAGCCATTGGTCAGTTGTATCAAGGCGTTCGCGATGAGTTCAGTCCCGCCGGAGGTCTCCAACGCACTGCCTAAAGGGATCATTGACCCTAACAATACGACGACGGGCCATTCGATGTGATTGTAGATGTCGCTGATCGGCATGATCTTGGTCAGAACATAGGCAATGACCACAAGCCCCAACGCAATAGGCAGATAGATCAGACCGACGCTCGCCGCCAAAACAGCAGCCGCGAACAGACCAATGGCCAGCCATGCTTTTTCATTTGCGGTTACGTTCAACCCGCGTTGTGCCAGCGGCAAACAGCCCAGCCATTCGGTCACATCAGCGCCTCTGTCGCGGGGGCAGAGCAGCAGGAGGATATCGCCTGCTTCCACCTCGGTCTTGCGGACCTGTTCGGTAATCTGGCGACCCTGACGGGAAATGCCCATCAAAACGGTGCTCTGTCGCCATGCCAGCCCCAACCCCTGAGCGGTGCGACCTGCAATGCGCGCGCTTTCGGGGGCGACGACCTCGATCACTTCAAGCCCTTCGCCCTCGGCGGTCAGCACCTCTTGCCGCCGCGCGTCCGAGAAATCCAGCTTCAGGGCTGCGCGGAATTCATCCAGCGCTTCGGGGCGGGCCTCCAGCACCAGCGCGTCACCCTCTTTCAGCGTCGCGTGGGAGGATCGGCCATAGCGCCGTTTGCCGTCGCGGATCAGGCCGATGATCGCCACATCTGATTTCTCGGCATCTTCATAAAGCTCGCTGACACGCTTACCGATATGAGGGGAGTCCGGTGGTAGCGTCAGTTCCGCGATGTATTCTGCTAAGGAATCCGAGGCTTCCTGTTGCTGGCCCCGGTTCGGGATCAACCGCCAGCCAATGAGGGACACAAAGGCCAGCCCGGCAATGGCGGCAATACCGCCAACCGGAGCAAAATCGAACATCTTGAATGGCTCGCCTAGCGTTTCGGCACGGATTGAGGCGATGATGATATTCGGCGGTGTGCCGATCAGGGTGGCCATGCCACCCAGAATGGTCGCAAAGCTCAGCGGCATCAGGGATAGACCTACCGAACGCCCGGCCTTGCGCGCGGTCTGAATGTCTACCGGCATCAACAGTGCCAACGCAGCGACGTTGTTCATGAAGGCAGACAGCACAGCGCCGATCCCGCCCATCAGCGCGATATGTGCGCCCAAGCCGCGTGAGGCATCGACCAAAGTACGTGTGATCAAAAAAACTGCCCCCGATCGGACCAATCCTGCAGAGACGACCAAAACCAATGCAACGATGATCGTTGCGGGATGGCCAAACCCTGCGAAGGCATTGTCCACCGATACAACACCCAGCACGACACCGATCATCAGGGCGGCGAAAGCCACGAGGTCATAGCGGAACCGGCCCCATAGCAGCATTCCAAAAACAGCAGCAAAAAGCGTGAAAAGAATGATTTGTTCTGTCGTCATGCCGCCACCATACCTGCACGGGGGCGTCTCGCAAGCCGATCCCTTGATCCTGCCCCCCGCAAACGTCTATATGAGCGCCGAACACGCAATTACGAACGACGAGGACGCACCATGGCAGGCCATTCCAAATGGGCCAACATCCAGCACCGCAAGGGACGTCAGGACGCCGCGCGGTCCAAACTGTTTTCTAAACTGTCGAAAGAGATCACCGTGGCCGCCAAGATGGGCGATCCTGATCCCGACAAGAACCCGCGCCTGCGTCTGGCGGTGAAAGAGGCCAAGTCGAACTCGGTCCCCAAGGACGTGATCGACCGCGCGATCAAGAAATCGGTTGCGGGTGAAGGCGACGAATACGAAGAAATCCGGTACGAGGGCTACGGCCCCAACGGTGTGGCCGTGATCGTTGAGACCATGACCGACAACCGCAACCGGACGGCTTCGACCGTTCGTTCCACGTTCTCGAAGAACGGCGGTAATCTGGGCGAGACCGGCTCGGTCGGGTTCATGTTCGATCGCAAAGGTGAGGTCATTTACCCGGCAGATGCGGGTGATACGGACACGATTTTCGAAGCCGCGATTGAAGCAGGTGCCGAAGATGTCGAAAGTTCGGAAGACGGGCATATCATCTGGTGCGCGGATACCGATCTGAACGATGTCTCAAACGCTCTGGAAGGGGCGCTGGGCGAGTCTGAATCGACCAAGCTGATCTGGAAACCCACGACCACAACCGAACTTGGTCTGGAAGACATGCAAAAGCTGATGAAACTTGTTGATGCGCTTGAGGACGATGACGACGTTCAGCGCGTTACAACCAACTTCGAAGCCACTGACGAGGTCATGGCGCAGCTGTAACGTTAGCGCGTGTTGTTTTCAGAGCCCGGTCATATTGGCCGGGCTTTTTTGATGCCTCAGAGGTGCTTGGCCGTAACTCTGTAGCAGAATAGGCTAAACTGAGTTAGCCAGCCTAGGTGCTGGTTTGGTCGTAATCGATGGCAGAATGTATGACACAAGACGCAAGTGAGTTGGCAAAGCGCAACGTCCCGGTTTTGACTGGGCAGAGCATATTGTCTCAGGTCGCGTGGACCTTGGGCAGCCCATCCGTTGTGTTGCCCTTTCTAGCTGTGTCTTTTGAGTTGCCTATGTTTGTAGCGGGTGCGCTGGTCTCGGTCCGTATGGTCGGCAGCATGATCGCAGATTTCTTTCTGGCTCAACCCATTGCGGCCCAACCCAGAAAGAAGCGCGCCATCGCAATGACCGAGTTTGTGATCGGAATTTGCCTGCTGATCGCAATAGCCGTTGCCGCGTCAGGCTTAGTGCCCCTGATCGCCGTGGCCTTTGTCATGGTCTTTTTTGTGATCGGTCTGGTCGATGAAATGCAGAACCTCATGTACACTGACCTGCTGGGGGATCATGTGCAGTCCAAATCTCGCATTTCAATGCGATATCTACAGTTTGGGGCCGGTGGGTTGGCCGCGATCGGTTTGGCCTTGCTGGTCCATGAGATCACCAAAGACAATCCGCCGTTTTCCCGACACTCAGCCGTTATCGCAGTGTCTTTCGCGTTTTTTGTACTGTCGGGGATTTGCATTATGGCGCTGGCCGAGATCAGCAAAACCTCTGATGCGTCGACCGATGGGAAACCTGCTGCCAAGCTGTCCTTCAAGGCAAGCGTGCAATCCATTCTTGAGATGTTCGATCATGCCTGGTTCAGACGCTATATGATCATGCGCATGCCTTTGGTCGTGGTGTCCTTGTCTGTTCCTTTCTTCGCCCTAATCGCGGCCGAGGCGCATCATGCCTCGGCCAAGGGGTTGACCGCGATGATCATCTCGTCAGCTTCGGGGTACCTGGTGGCAGCGCCGCTTTGGCAAGTTGTCAATATGAAGTCGCATCGCGCCGTGATGGTTACGGGCACTCTGATGGTCGCGGCGACTGGAGTAGTGTTGTTGACGTTTCACTATCTCAAGCTGGATCATGATGTGCATTTGCATGCAGTTGCCCTGTTCATCGTAACGGTAGCCTCCACAGGTATCAGCAGCGCGCGCAAACTGTATTTTCTGGATGTCGCACCAAAAAATCAGCGCGTTCAGGCCTCGGCCGCGGTCAAGAGTATTGCCCGGATTGGAGCGGTTGTCTTGTCCGCTGGACTGGCCGCGATTGCACATATGCATGAGGTCGCCTTGGCCGTTGCATTTATCGTGGGGTGCAGTTTGATCTCTGCCGTAACATGCTACAGGATCGCGTTGCCGAAGGCTCAGGCGAAGGTCAATGAAACCAGCGGAAAAGCGTCAGAAGAAGGATGAGATTTCGTCTAAAGGCTTCTTCAGCTTGGCCACCGATGGAACGGTTGCAGTCTCTGAAGGGTGTCCAACCGCGATGATCATCGTGGGCTTTTCCGAGGCTGGCCGTTTCAGGGCCCCGTTAAGAAACTTCATCGGATTGGGGGTGTGGGTCAGCGTCGACAAACCGGCGTGATGCAGCGCCGCCAGCAGGAACCCGGTGGCGATATTCACGCTTTCGGGGACATAGTAGTTCTTGTAGCGCGTGCCGTCCTCAAACTCGCCCCAGCGCTGGGCGAACACAACGATCAGCCAGGGGGCGATGGTCAGGTGCTCTTTCACCGCGTTGGTGCCAATTGGTTCCAGTGCCTTGATCCATTCATCGCCTGCGCCACCGGCATAGAACCGGCGTTCCTCTTCCTCGGCTTCTTTGCGGATCTGCTGTTTCAGTGCGGCATCTGAGATGGCCGCAAAGTGCCACGGCTGATGATTGGCGCCCGACGGGGCCGTGCCAGCCGTGCGCAGGCATGTTTCGATTACCGCTTTCTCGACCGGGCGGGTCGAGAAATCGCGCACCGTATGGCGCTGCCGCATCTTGTCGTGAAAGGCCAGTGCAGCCTGCTGCATTTGATCGTCGCTGATCTCGCACCGGTCAGGCAGGGGGATCGGATCATAGCTGAGGGCGTCGCGTGTAAACATAAGGTTACTCCGAAGGTTTACGTCTTATCCGTTCACCCACGTTGCGGATCAAGACTTTCGCCGCTGCCGCCTTGACCGCTTTGGTCAATGGGGCCAGAGCAGGGGACAGAACGCGGCCGACCTGCCAGGTCAAGGCGACATCCAGATGCGCGCCGGGGGCGACGGTTTGCAATCTCCCGTCTGCGATAGGAGCACGCACCAACGGTTCGGGGTTCATCCCCCAACCCACCCCTGCAATCGCAGCATCAACGAACCCATGTGAAGACGGCACAAAATGGGTCGGTGGCGTAATACGACCACCCGCCTGAGCCTCAAACCATGCCTTTTGCAGGCCGTCTTTGCGGTTGAATACAAGGCAGGGGGCGATGCTGAGGGTGGATTTGTTTACACCTTCGGAAAACCAAAGCTGCATGAAATCCGGGCTGGCCGTTGGCAGATACCGTAGGGTTCCAAGCTCAATCGCGTCGCATCCCGTCACCGGTTGGCCATCCACGGTGATCGCCGCACTGACCTCGCCCCGGCGCAGCCATTCAGCCGAGTGATCCTGATCATCGATGACCAGATCGAATAGCAGACCCGACGTATTTGCCATCACGTCAATAAACAGGGTCGCCAGTATATCCGCTGGTATGGCCACGCGCACGCGGGCGGTCTCGGTGGTTTGGTCTAGCGATAGCTCACGCGAGAGCTGCGCTTCGAGCAAACCGATATCTTCTGCATATTGCGCGATCCGCAAACCGGCTGGCGTTCCCGTGCAGGGGCTTCCGCGATTGATCAGGGTCGCGCCGACGCGGTCCTCCAGTGCTTTGATCCGTTGAGAGATTGCGGAAGGGGTGACAGCAAGCGCGCTCGCCGCCGCATCAAAGCTGCCATGGCGCAAAATCGCGGACAGCGCTGACAGGTGATGAGGGTCGAGGAGCATTAGTCAAACTTAACTCAGTTTACTATCATTAATTTGATAGATCACGTGGATGACGGTAGTCAACGCCTCGAACATTAGGAGGCATCATGTTCACAACTTTCATCGCTGGTTTTGCGCTTAGTTTCAGCCTGATCCTAGCCATCGGGGCCCAAAACGCCTTTATCCTACGACAAGGGTTGCGCCGCGAACATGTCTTTGTGCTGTGTCTGACCTGTGGTCTGTCTGACGCGATCCTGATTGCCGCCGGGGTCGCGGGATTGGGAACATTGGCGCAGGCCTTGCCGTGGTTTGAAACTGTGATGCGGTATGGTGGTGCCGTTTTCCTGATCTGGTATGCTGTTCGCAGCTTCTCATCAGCTTGGAAGGGTGGTGCGGCTCTCAAGGCCGGGAATGGCCAGGCAACCAGCCTGCGAACAGCCATGCTGACCGTTGTGGCCTTCACCTGGTTGAACCCGCATGTTTATTTGGACACGGTTGTTCTGATTGGTTCGATCTCGGCGCAGTATGACGACCGGCTGAGCTTTGCAATTGGTGCGATGCTGGCGAGTTTCGTATTCTTCTTTACCCTTGGCTACGGGGCCAGGATCTTGTCGCCGTTCTTTGCGCGACCAAAGGCCTGGCAGGTGCTGGACGTGATCATTGGCATCGTCATGCTGGGTATTGCTTTGAAACTTGTTATCATGTGAAGGGTTGCCCGTGCCGACGTTTCGGTGTTCAACCTAGCGCATGAGTTCCCAAGCTGTTTCCGCGCGCCCGATCGCAGGCATATTCTGGATGTTTGCCGCCGGGTTGAGCTTTGTTGTCATGACGGCTTTGGTCAAGTCTTTGGGCTCGACGATGGACCCGATACAGGCAGCATTTCTGCGCTATGTTCTGGGTCTTGTATTCCTGCTACCTGCGTTGCGACTAATTCTAACGACCCATCTCAGCAAACGTGATCTTGCATTGTTTGGGCTGCGTGGCGTGATCCATGGCGGAGCGGTCATGCTTTGGTTCTACGCGATGACGCAGATCCCGCTGGCCGAAGTGACGGCGATGAACTACATGACCCCGGTCTACGTCACACTGGGTGCTGCGCTGTTTCTGGGTGAGAAGCTGGCCTTTCGCCGGATCGCCGCCATTCTGGTTGCGCTTATTGGGGTTCTGATCATCTTGCGGCCAGGCTTCCGAGAAGTGTCGCCCGGTCATGTTGCCATGCTTGGCACCGCGCTGACCCTCGGCGGGTCTTATCTGCTCGCCAAGTTGCTGGTGCGCAATATCCCACCTTCGGTCGTTGTGGCACATCTGTCGATCTGGGTCACACTTGTGTTGATCCCGTTCGCCATCGCAGTCTGGAGCCCACCCAGCCTGCGCGATATTGGTGTCCTTTTTCTGGTGGCCAGCTTCGCCACGGCCGGGCACTATTTCATGACGCTGGCGCTGCAGGCCGCGCCGGTTGCAGTTACGCAGCCGGTCACATTCCTGCAACTGATTTGGGCCACCGTGTTGGGTGCGCTGGTTTTCAGTGAACCCATTGATATCTGGGTGGTCGCCGGGGGTACGTTGATCCTGGCGGCGGTCAGCTTTATTTCCTGGCGTGAGGCCGTGCTGAACCGACGGGAACTGATACCACCCACCATCGCAACAAAGCTGTGATTTCGCATCAGGGAATGTTTGTTGATTGACGAGTCAACTTCTGCACCCTAGCGTTTGCAGGCTGCGCCAGAGCGGGGTGGGGGTCTTTCCCGTGCGATGAGATCATCGGCTATCGTGCGAGGTCCTGAAACCCAGTTCTTTGGCCGTCACTTTCTGATTGGGGCCCGACAATGACCAAGCCGAATATTCTGATCCTGATGGTGGATCAGCTGAATGGAACGCTCTTTCCCGATGGCCCAGCTGATTGGCTGCATGCGCCCAATCTGAAGAAACTGGCAGCGCGCTCGACCCGCTTCGCCAATGCCTATACCGCCTCGCCCCTATGCGCGCCGGGCCGGGCAAGTTTCATGTCTGGGCAATTGCCCTCGCGCACTGGGGTTTACGACAACGCGGCCGAGTTCCGCAGCGACATCCCGACCTATGCGCATCATCTGCGCCGTGCGGGGTATTACACCTGTCTGTCCGGCAAAATGCATTTTGTCGGGCCGGATCAATTGCACGGGTTCGAAGATCGGCTGACAACCGATATTTACCCCGCCGATTTCGGCTGGACCCCGGATTATCGCAAGCCCGGAGAGCGGATTGACTGGTGGTATCACAACATGGGTTCGGTCACCGGCGCCGGGGTGGCCGAGATTTCCAACCAGATGGAATATGATGATGAGGTCGCCTATCACGCGAAAGCCAAGATCTACGATCTGGCCCGGGGGCAGGATGATCGCCCGTGGTGCCTGACCGTCAGCTTTACACATCCTCACGACCCTTACGTTGCGCGCCGCAAGTACTGGGACCTGTATGAGGATTGCGAGCATCTGCTGCCTGATGTCGCGGACCTTGGATATGTCAATCAGGACCCGCATTCCAAGCGGATTTTTGATGCCAATGACTGGCGCAGCTTTGATATCTCCGAAGACGACATTCGCAAATCCCGCCGGGCCTATTTCGCGAATATCTCGTATCTGGACGACAAGATTGGTGAGATCCTCGAAGTGCTTGAAACCACCCGACAGGAGGCGATCATCCTCTTTGTGTCGGATCACGGAGACATGTTGGGCGAGCGGGGATTGTGGTTCAAGATGACCTTCTTTGAAGGCTCGGCCCGCGTTCCGCTAATGATCTCGGCCCCTGATCTGCCACCGGGGCGGATCGACACGCCGGTTTCAATCATCGATGTAACGCCCACGTTGGGCGCGTTGTCCGGCGTCGATATGGCTGAGATTGCCCCATGGACGGATGGTGAAGACCTATGCCCATTGGCAAAAGGGGCTGAACGGACGGTGCCCGTAGCGATGGAATATGCGGCTGAAGCGTCCTATGCGCCGCTTGTGTCCCTGCGATATGGAAAATGGAAGTACAACCGCTGTGCCCTTGATCCGGATCAGCTGTTTGACCTTGAAAAGGACCCGCATGAACTGACCAATCTGGCCGACAATCCAGACCATGCGGGAACGCTGGAAAGCCTGCGCGCGAAGTCGCAAGCGCGATGGGATCTGGATCAGTTCGACGCGGATGTGCGAGCCAGTCAGGCGCGCCGCTGGGTGGTTTATGAGGCGTTGCGACAGGGCGGTTACTACCCTTGGGATTATCAGCCACTGCAAAAAGCCTCGGAACGCTATATGCGCAATCACATGGATCTGAACGATGTTGAAGAAAAACAACGTTTCCCACGCGGCGAATAGTCGTGCGCTTGGGTTTGGCGGGATGAACCCGATCAGTTTGATCCGCGTCAAAGTGGCGGGTGTTCTGGGTTGCTAGTTAGGTCCCAGAAAATCATGTTTTAGGAGCGAACAGCATGTCTCACACCCCACACGAACTGGCCGAAGAGTTTCCGGACAAGGTCGAACTAATGAGCCAGCTCAAGCAATCAGACGCACATTTTGCGCGTCTGGCCGATGAGTATCACGAGATCAACAGGCAGGTGCACCGGGCCGAGACAAATATCGAACCCGTGGAAGAACTAGCCGAAGGTGAGATGCGCAAGAAACGCGCGGCGCTGAAAGATGAAATCTGGGCAATGTTGACTAAAACCTGAGGGCTTGGGCCGGGGGCTCTGCCCCCGTCGCGGCGGGCTGCGGCTCTTCTAAGGTATTTTCAGTCAGATGAAGATCAGTTCACTTTGTAGGGCAGGGTGCCGCGCGTATGGGTGTCGATGCTTAAGCGACGCTCCAAAGGCGGGACTGAACGCTGATGGCAGGTTTGCCGTTCGCAAATCCGGCAGGAAATGCCGATAGGCTCGTAGGCACTGGCATTGTTGATGTCGAGATTGTCGGCGTAGACAAGGGCCTGAGCGTGGCGCACCTCGCATCCCAGGGCGATGGCATAGCGGCGGACGGGCGCGCCGTAGGAACCGCCAGATTTCGAGATATCGCGCGCCAGCGAGATGTATTTGACCCCGTCCGGTGTTTCCGCAAGCTGCAGCAGAAAGTGCCCGGGCGTTTCGAAGGCGCGGTGCACATTCCATAGCGGGCAGGCGCCTCCGAAGCGGGCGAATTGCAACCGTGTTGCGGAATGGCGTTTGGTGATGGTTCCGGCCTGATCGACGCGGACAAAGAAGAACGGAATGCCCTTGGCCCCAGGCCGTTGCAGCGTTGAAAGGCGGTGCGCGATCTGTTCGATTGATGCGCCGAAACGGGTACTGAGCAATTCCAGATCATGGCGGGTTTCCTGTGCAGCAGCCAAAAAACTGGCATAGGGCATAAGCGACGCACCGGCAAAATAGTTGGCCAATCCGATCTTGGCGATGGATCGCGCTTCATCGCTTTGGAACTTGGCGAAGTCCAGCGTGGCTTCGAGCAGTTTATCCTGGCTGATCAGAGCGGCCTGCAGCAGCAACTGGAAGACCTGTGTTTGTGGCGCTGCGCGGGATGACAGGCGCAAGGTTTTGCTTTCAGAATCATAGGCGCGCAAGGTCTCGATGTCTGAGAACACGACCTGAATTCCGCGTTCGGCCAGGCTGTTCAGCGCAGCCTCTCGGATCCCCCCTGATGCCTCGGCCCGATTGGCGAACAGTTCAGCGGCGCGGTCGACTGCATCGATGTAGTTGTCGCAATAGTGAAAGAAGTCTCGCACCTCTTCCCAGGGGCTGGCTTGCGTGCGTGAATCTTCGCGTCCCAATGCCTCATCCAATGAGGCGAGGCGTTCATGGGTTTGCCGGTAGGTGCGATGAAGTTCGATAAAGGCGCGCGCCAGAGCGGGTGCGTTCGAAGCAGTCAATCGAAGATCGGCCAAAGGTGGAATGGCATCGGCAAAAACCGGATCGGCGAGCGCTTCGCGCATATCAGAGACCAGACGTTCGCTGTCACCTGTGCTGAGCTCGGTGACATCCATCCCGAACTCCTGCGCCAATGCCAGCACGACTGTGGTCGAGATCGGACGGTTGTTGTTCTCCATCTGATTGAGATACGGGAGTGACACGCCAAGCTTTGCAGCAAATTCTTTCTGCGTGAGGGACAAACGGGTGCGCATCTCGCGCAGTTTGGCGCCTGCGTAGAGTTTTTGGGTGGGCATGGCGTGCCTTTGCAAGTTTACCTGTCTGGGAGGCTAACTTTGCAAACTCTGGAAGGCAAGCGGGCTTACAGGCCCAATTGTCGTTCGCGCCGGATCACCGAATAGATGGAGCAGATTGCCAGAACCGCAGTCGTAAGCATCAACCATAATAACGGCATGGCGCCTGTCTCGACTGTTAATAAAGCTCCGGCAAGCGCGCTGAGCCCTGCGCCGCCACCTAGCATGATAGCCCCGCTCAGGCCCGCTGCGGTTGCTGCCAGATGTGGGCGAACAGAGAGGGCGCCGGACGTCGCGTTGGGTATGGTCATCCCGTTGCCGAGGCCTACAAACGTCATGAGGCTAAAAAAGCTAAGTGCGCTGCCAGCGCCGATCAGGAACAGCACGGCTGAAATTGCCACACCAGCGGCGTTTAGAATGCTGCCCCAAAGAACCATTCGGTTGACGCCAAAGCGCACAGAGTAGCGCCCGCTTAGGAAGTTTCCGAGAAAGTATCCAACCGCAGGCGCACCAAAATAAAACCCAACTTCGGCCGCGCTGAGCCCGAATAGTTCGGTTCCAATGAATGGTGCGCCGCCCAGATAGGCGAAGAATGCGCCAGACGAGAAGGCAGACGAAAGTGAATAGCCCCAAAAGCGTGGGGATTTCAGAAGCTCGGGATATTCCCTGAACTGTTGGATCAGGGTTTTGCCGCTTTTGGCAGAGGTTTCGCCAAAGTCCCAGTAGGTTAAGGCCAGGATCAGTGCGCCCAACGCGAATGGTAGCCAGAAATTGGCTTTCCAACCAAAGCTTTCTTCAAGGATACCACCGATTGCGGGGCCAATCATCGGAACCACTGCCATGCCCATGGTGACATAGCCAATCATGGACGCCGCTTGATCCTGATCATACATGTCCCGCACTGCCGCGCGGCTGAGGACCATCCCTACAACGATCACCGCCTGGCACATTCGAAAGAACAGAAAAACCTCGGCAGTGGGGGCGTAGATGCATCCGAGCGTCGCCAGCAAAAACAACGAAAGTCCCCACAGCAGCACCGGCCTGCGCCCGGCTTTGTCCGCGATGGGACCGATCAGGATTTGCAGCACCGCATTGACCAGCAGATACAGCGCAATCGACAATTGCATGACCTTATAGTCAGTCGCAAAATACAGCGCCATGTTCGGTAGGCTGGGCAAGAACAAATTCATGCTCAGCGCCGCTAGGCCTGACAGTAGTACAAGTGTGCCGATTGTGGGTGGCGTGCGGCGAACCGCAGTCGATCTGAACTGCATTGTTCACATGTATAGTGGCGGTTTTTGGGAATGCCAGATCAGTATCGGGTGAACCGGATATATTAGCAATTTTACAATTTATCAGGATGTGGTTTTCAAATATTTGCAAATTTGCTGGAAAGAACTTTAGCCAAGGCGGCTCAGCGGGTAGTGTTCGCCAAATTTAACAGGGGATATGCGCCATGAAAGACATCCTTTCCGAGCTTGAAAACCGTCGTGACGCGGCGCGCTTGGGCGGTGGGCAAAAGCGAATTGATGCCCAACACGGTCGCGGCAAGTTGACTGCGCGCGAGCGGATCGAACTGCTGCTGGACGAAGGCAGTTTCGAAGAGTTTGACATGTTTGTTAGCCACCGCTGCACCGATTTCGGCATGGAAAAACAGCAGCCTGCAGGGGATGGTGTGGTAACCGGATGGGGCACGATCAATGGACGGATGGTCTATGTGTTCAGCCAGGATTTCACGGTCTTTGGCGGCTCGCTTTCGGAAACGCATGCTCAAAAGATCTGCAAGGTCATGGATATGGCGGTTCAGAACGGAGCGCCCATCATCGGCATCAACGACTCGGGTGGTGCGCGTATTCAGGAAGGTGTGGCGTCACTTGCAGGATATGCCGAGGTGTTCCAGCGCAACATCACGGCCTCGGGCGTGGTGCCGCAGATCAGCGTGATCATGGGCCCCTGTGCCGGTGGTGCGGTGTACAGCCCGGCGATGACGGACTTTATCTTCATGGTCAAGGACTCGTCTTACATGTTCGTGACCGGCCCCGACGTGGTCAAAACCGTTACAAACGAAGTGGTCACGGCTGAAGAGCTTGGTGGTGCATCAACCCACACTAAAAAGTCTTCCGTCGCGGATGGCGCGTTTGAAAACGATGTTGAAGCACTGGCCGAGGTGCGCCGCCTTGTGGATTTCCTGCCGCTGAATAACCGCGAAAAGCCCCCTGTCCGCCCGTTCTTTGATGATCCCGATCGCGTGGAGAAATCCCTAGATACTCTTGTGCCGGATAATCCGAACACACCCTATGACATGAAGGAACTGATCACGAAGATCGCGGATGAGGGCGATTTCTACGAGATCCAGGAAGATTTCGCTAAGAACATCATCACCGGTTTTATCCGGCTTGAAGGGCAGACGGTTGGCGTTGTTGCGAACCAGCCGATGGTTCTGGCGGGATGTTTGGACATCGATAGCTCGCGCAAAGCGGCGCGGTTCGTTCGCTTCTGTGACTGTTTCGAGATCCCGATTCTAACTCTGGTTGACGTGCCGGGCTTCCTGCCGGGAACGCAGCAGGAATACAGCGGCGTGATCAAGCACGGTGCCAAACTGCTTTACGCCTATGGCGAAGCGACAGTACCGAAGGTCACAGTTATTACCCGCAAGGCTTATGGCGGCGCCTACGTGGTTATGGCGTCCAAGCATCTGCGGGGTGATTTCAACTATGCCTGGCCCACGGCCGAGATCGCGGTGATGGGTGCAAAAGGTGCGACTGAGATCATCCACCGGGCCGACCTGAAAGATGCCGAGAAAACCGCGCAGCATGTGGCCGACTACGAGGATCGCTTTGCGAATCCATTTGTGGCGGCTGAACGTGGCTTTGTGGACGAAGTGATCATGCCCCATTCAACCCGCCGCCGTGTTTCGCGTGCTTTCGCCAGCTTGCGGGGTAAGCAGCTGAAGAACCCTTGGAAAAAGCACGACAATATCCCGTTGTAAGGCCCTCAGGGCGGAAAAACCGCCCTGCGCCTTGGGTCACGTTGAATATGAGGATGGTTTAGAAACTGCCGCCAAATTCGGCAGGTTTGACAAAAACTGCTAAATAGTTGAATGATCCGCCCCAGCAATCATAGAACTGCGCAGGCCACAAGCACTGCGCGCGCGACCCCGGAAGGAGGAGCTTGCCATTGGCGGGTCCGGGGCCGCGCCATAGTTTTGCTGTCCAGCCTTTTTGCCACCCCGGCTTTCCCACAATCGGAAACCTCGCTGCCCGTGCCGTCTGGTCAGCCCGTGCACCTGAACAATGTTCTGTTGGACAATAATCCGGGTGAGCTTTGGGTTCGGTTTCGGTTCATTGCTCCAAAGATCGGGGCAACCGTGGGTCGGATCGGCTATGACGTCGCCACGAAGGATATGGCGCATCTGTGCCAGACTTTGGCGATTGCCTATGTCGCTCAGCACGAATTGGACCCGGCGCTTGTAATCATCTCGCTCGCAGACCGGCCTATCGAATTCGGCGACAGCGCGCCGGATGCCACACAGTTCTTTGAAGCCTACCGGTTGGAACCGTCCGGGTGTATCTGGGAGGGGCTTTGACCATGACCAACAAACTCCATGTGTTCAAAGCGTCTCAGACCAACGATGCAGCTTTGGAGGTGCGCGCTATGACCTCATCCCGAAACGGATGTGATTTTCCCGGTATCAAACCTGATCTCGTGTCCGAGGTGCGGACATGCTGAAACATCGCGGATTTCCCGGGCGTCTGGCGGGCACCGACTTTCAGTTCACAATTCGGCGGGCCAACCCCAAGGGCGTAACTCCGATCACCCGCCGCGAACGATTCCGGGATCGCAAGCCCGCCGACCGCAGGGCCGATGCGGGGTTCATGGAGGCGTTGTGGCAGCATTTCGGCGATCAGCCGTTCGAGCGCGGTAACCTTGATGCAGGGCGGCTTAGCTGGTTGTTCGGGCGCGAAGTCATCCCGGCAGAGGATCCGTTCGACCCGGAAAGCTACGATGCGGTGCTGGTGATCGATCTGGACGCCGCGCGCGCGTCGTTCCCTGATCTGTTTGGCTCGGGTTGATCATGGTGAACCTGACGCTGCCTCCGCTCCTTTCCGGGAAAGTGACCCCGCCCAGTGTAGGGCAGGGTCCAATGGGTGCGTCAGAAGTTCAGCTGGGCCGCCAGCTGAACCCTGCTGCCATCGAAGTCCTGGCCGGAATTCACATCGTTCCGCTCGCCATAGATGTATTCGGCGCTCAGGGTCAGGTTGTCGGTCGCTTTGTAGAAGGCGTTGACGTGGATCGTCTCCAACTCAGTGAAGGCAAGTGTTCCGGTCGATGTGGCCAGATCATAATCCTCGCGGCCATAGGCGATGCCCACGTTCCACTTGTCGCTCAGATCCTGACGGAACTCGACCGTGTAGCCATCGACATCGTTGGCCTCACCCCCGACGATCGCGTCACCCAGACCAATCAGGTATGGGCCAAGGGCCTGACCGTGGACGTAGTTGACCTGAAACAGGCCGCCCGCCCAAGGCCGGATCGATCCGGACAGGGTAAAGCCCCACTGATCAACCTCGGTCGCTCCGTCGCTTGTTTGTGCGTTTCCATAAAGCGCCGCAGCACGCGCGACATAGGTGCCGTTGTTGTACTCGGCTGCAGCCGTAAGAACCGGATCGTCAGAGTTCGACCCGCTGACATTTTCTTCGATAGAGGTACTGAACACGGTGTTTGTACCCAGATTGGCCGTGTAGCGAACCTGAGGCACTCGGGCGAATGCGATGCCGACCGGTCCGTTGAACTCAACCGAAGTCGGATAGGTGTCCAGCGGTTGGAAGTTAGTCCAATATTGCCCGATCAGCCAGCTGTCACCGATGGTGATATTGGCATGGCGCAACCGCAGCTCTGCGGTGCCGTTCGAGGCAAACAGGTCCAGCTCCAACTGCCCGCCAATTTCGCCGATGCCGCTTGGGGTGCTTGTGCGCAACCCGATCCGCGATTGGCGGATCGTTGCGCCAAAGGTTCCATCGGTTGCAGCCGACGGCTCGCCGATGACGTTCACAAAAGCCGTATCCCCCTGATCAAATTCGAAATCGTAGAAGAAATCGGCTTTGACGTAGCCGTAGACGTCCAGAGTGGTGTTTCCGATTCTGAAATCACCATTGGCCGGTCCCGCGCGATCGGCCTCAAGCGCTTCGACGCGCGCGCGCAGCGCATCCAGTTCAGCCTGCGTTTGGGCATCCTCGGCCAAAACAATCGTGCCGGTCACACAGAGCGCAGAGGCAGCAAGCAGGATTGCCTTTGTTCGTATCATAGTCATTTGGGTGTTTCCTTGTGTGCGAGTAAGCACAGGCACCGTTTCACGGGGGTTGAGGCTTCGGAAATCACGAGATTGGGACAAAAAAGCCCAAACTTCTCAAGGGAATGTGCGTATTCAGGTGCTCCGGGTCACAGCAGGGTGAACTGCGCTGCCAAGCGCATGAATGTGAACATGTTTGTATCCGGGTCGATGCCATCACACTGTGATGCTGCACCTGCGAAAAAAACGGTTCGGATTGAGAAATGTAACGACACTGTGACAGTTGGCGTCAGGCGTCAGGCTGGATTGCCTCAGAAGACGATCGGCGCAATTCTGCGCGGAAACCTGCCGCATGGGCAGATTCCAGCCGGAATCCCCGTTGGAAACAATACTTTGTTTGCGGTGCCAATTGTGGAGTGCAAGCTGATCGGGCCGTGCGGCTCTACTTTGCCTGCGCCGCACATGCACCTACTATTCCGTACCCCTTCCTTCCGCGGGCAGGCTTGTGTTCCCCACAAAAACCTGCCCGCGTTTTTCTTTGTGCATATTATGGGCCTCAAGCGGCATAAATCTGCGCAAAATGTGGATTTGCTGTGTTTGATATTGAATAACAGAGCGCAAACCCCGCATCTGACCTCAAAGATATCAAATCGAGCAAGAGGGCAGACTAAATGCAAATCTCACGTATTATTCTGGTTGCAGCAACTTGCGCGGGCCTGTCGGCCTGCGGTGACACGACCGGCGAACAGGCTTTGCTGGGTGGCGGCGCCGGCGCGGTCGGGGCTGCGGTCCTCAGCGCGGACCCGCTGTTTGGGGCAGCCGTTGGTGCCGCGGGTAACGTCCTTTACTGCAAAACCCAGAACAACTGTAACTAACGCAAATTCCTTGGGGCGTGTGTCGCCCCATCCGTCATCGCGTATCACGCCGTTGCGGGGATCCCTCCCTGCGGCGGCGTTTTGCGTTTCCAGAACACCAAACCAAAGGACATCGCATGTTCAATAAGATCCTGATCGCCAACCGAGGCGAAATTGCCTGCCGGGTCATCAAGTCCGCCCGCAAGATGGGTATCGGCACCGTTGCCATTTATTCGGACGCGGACAGGAATGCGCTGCATGTCTCGATGGCGGATGAGGCGGTGCATATCGGTCCGCCGCCAGCGAACCAGTCTTATATCGTGATCGACAAGGTCATGGACGCCATCCGCCAAAGCGGCGCGCAAGCGGTTCATCCCGGCTATGGCTTCTTGTCTGAAAACGCGAAGTTTGCCGAGGCGCTTGAAGCCGAGGGCGTCGCCTTTGTCGGCCCGCCGAAAGGCGCGATTGAGGCGATGGGGGATAAGATCACCTCGAAAAAGATCGCGCAGGAGGCAGGTGTTTCGACGGTACCGGGATACATGGGCCTAATCGATGACGCGGAAGAGGCAGTCAAGATTTCAAACGAGATCGGTTATCCCGTGATGATCAAAGCCAGCGCCGGGGGCGGCGGAAAAGGCATGCGGATTGCCTGGAACGATGAGGAGGCGCGTGAAGGCTTCCAATCATCCAAGAATGAGGCTGCGAATTCGTTTGGCGATGACCGGATTTTCATCGAGAAATTCGTGACCCAACCGCGCCACATCGAAATTCAGGTTCTGTGCGACAGTCACGGCAACGGCATCTATCTGGGCGAGCGCGAATGCTCGATCCAGCGCCGGAACCAGAAAGTGGTGGAGGAGGCGCCGTCGCCGTTCCTCGATGAAGCAACCCGCAAGGCAATGGGAGAACAGGCCGTGGCCCTGGCCAAGGCCGTGGGCTATGCCAGCGCCGGTACGGTAGAGTTTATCGTTGACGGTCAGAAGAACTTCTACTTTCTCGAAATGAACACCCGCCTGCAGGTGGAACACCCGGTGACCGAGTTGATCACCGGCGTCGATCTGGTTGAACAGATGATCCGCGTGGCCAATGGTGAGCCCTTGTCGATTACGCAGGACGACGTGACGCTGACCGGATGGGCCATTGAAAACCGTCTGTATGCGGAAGATCCGTATCGCAACTTCCTGCCCTCAATCGGGCGTTTGACCCGCTATCGCCCGCCGCAGGAAATCGCGGCTGGCCCGATGCTAGTCAACGGTAAATGGCAAGGTGATGCGCCCGAAGGCGAGGCCGCTGTACGCAACGACACCGGCGTCTATGAAGGCGGCGAGATCAGCATGTATTACGATCCGATGATCGCCAAACTTTGCACCTGGGCCCCGACCCGCGAGGCCGCAATTGAAGCCATGCGCGTGGCGCTGGACAGTTTCGAGGTCGAGGGCATCGGCCACAACCTGCCGTTCCTGTCAGCAGTGATGGATCACCCCAAATTCGTCAGCGGTGATATGACGACAGCCTTCATCGCCGAAGAATATCCGGATGGGTTCGAAGGTGTCACCTTGCCCGAAGGTGATCTGCGTCGGATTGCAGCCTCTTGCGCTGCGATGCACCGCGTCGCCGAGATCAGGCGCACGCGCGTGTCGGGCCGGATGGACAATCACGAACGCAAGGTTGGCAAGCGCTGGGTTGTGGCTGTGGAGGGGCATGAGCTTCCGGTTCAGGTCAATGCCGACAAAGAAGGCGCGACTGTGAAATTCGAGGATGGATCAAGCCTCCGCGTTTCCTCGGATTGGACACCGGGTGATCAACTGGCCGTACTGGATGTTGATGGCAGTCCGCTTGTTCTGAAGGTGGGCAAGGTTTCAGGCGGGTTCCGGGTGCGCAACCGTGGCGCTGATCTCAAAGTGCGGGTGCGCCGTCCGCGTCAGGCCGAATTGGCCAAACTGATGCCGGAAAAACTGCCGCCGGATACGTCGAAAATGCTGCTCTGCCCGATGCCGGGTCTGATCGTGAAGATCGATGTTGAAGTGGGGCAGGAAGTGCAGGAAGGTCAGGCACTTTGCACGGTCGAGGCGATGAAGATGGAAAACATCCTGCGCGCCGAGAAGAAAGGCACCGTTTCCAAGATCAACGCGGCTGCCGGTGACAGTTTGGCTGTGGATGATGTGATCATGGAATTCGAGTGATGTTCAGCGGGCATCGCAAAATAGACTTTTGCGTGCTCGCTTTTCTGACATCTGCAATGCTTGGCGGTGTGGTTTTGGCCTATCTGAGACATGAAATCGGAGATTTGACCCTGATCCTGATTGGGTCTGCTCTGGTGCTCGGGTTTTATAGTTGGGCCATTCCGCCGCTTCTGCGCCGCAGTTTCCTTCGGATTCTTGTGGTTTTGCCCCCGTTTCTTCTGCTGGGTGTGATTGGGGGAATAGTCGTCTGGGAATACGTACCGGACGCCGCAAGGGACAAGGTTTACCCGGCTTTGGTGACGGGTTCGGTTATCGTTCTGGGGTGGTTCGTCACATTTCTATTCTCATCCTATGCCGAAGCGCAGAAATTCCATCTTCAGCGTAGGGATACGCTGATTGCTTTGCGAAATGAGATTTTTGCGCTGGTGGATAAACTTGACAACCAGCCCATCGCGGCCCACGCGGAAAAGGTCCAGAAACGCATTCTGAGTGGTGACGGCACGGATGCGAACGGTAATCCGATCGAGTATTTTCCGTTTTCAACCATGGAAAGCGAACCCATCGTGTTCGAGGCGATTTCGTCGTCTATCCCAGCGCTTGGTGAAGATACTGTTGCAAGTGTCGTCCGCTTTTATGCCGAATACACCGATTTGCGACGCATGGTCGAGGATTCCCGGAATGAACAGACGCAGAAACTGTCTCGTGAGCGCCGGGTAGCGTTTCATCAACAACTGACGAACCGCAGAACAAGCACACTACGCTGGGGGCTGAGCGCTTTGGTTGCAATCAATATTGAGATGGGTCACGAAAATCCAGAAGGAATTAATCGTTCTGGCGAGAATGAGGATGTAAACCCTTGACCCTATTGTGTAAAATAGGGGCCAGTAGCCGATCAGATGTCGCCGCTGATCGGCTTTTCCGGAGATTTTTCTGGTTGGTCACTGCTATAAAGCATGATCTTTCCCTCACCTTCTATGCCAACAACATAATATCTATTGGTAAATATTTCAATTACGGTTTCGCCGCATCCCGCCGCTCGCGGATTTCGCGTTCACGCAGCGGGGTTTTGTCGATGGATCGGCCAATCTCGCGAACGCTCCACGGGCTGGGTTTGCGCAGTTTCACCACACCATCCTTATCAACGAATACCATCTGGAACCCGCGTGGTCGCAGCTTTGACCGGATCGGAGATCGCGCCGACGGGTCAGTATCTGTCAGCACAATCACATCCCGATCCCGCATCGCGTCCTCGCCATCCAGCAACATGTCGATCTGTTGCTGGAACCTGGGGTCGGCGGGTGTGTCCGCAAAGACGATGATGGGCCGGTTGACCCACAGAAATTCGCTGAGATCGCTGTCGCCTGCGGGGCGAACGAACTCCTCATCGGCGGGTGCCGATCCGTCGGCCGCCAAAGCCGCCAGCGGGAATAGCGCCGAAAAAACAAAGGCAAGCGTTCGTGTCATGGGGCCTCCTGCTGAAATGAATATAGCCCCTGTCCGCGTGAATGCGACCGGTGATTTGAACAAGGGGTTCAAATTCTTGCGTTTTGCAGCTCGCAAATCGACCCCTTCAGAGACAACAGCGCGCAGGCAAAGGCCCGGCGCGTCCCGAATCGAGAAAAGGATATTGCCATGACCGATAAGAAAGACTGGCAGGCGCTGGCCGAAAAAGAACTGCGTGGTCGCCCGCTGGATGACCTGACCAAAGAGACGCTGGAAGGCATCGACGTCAAACCGCTCTATACGCAAGAAGACACTGCTGACTTGCCGCATATGGGCTCGCTGCCCGGGTTTGGCCCGTTCACGCGTGGGGTGAAGGCGACCATGTATGCGGGCCGTCCATGGACGATCCGGCAGTATGCGGGTTTTTCGACTGCTGAAGAGTCGAACGCTTTCTATCGCCGCAATCTGGCCGCCGGTCAGCAGGGTGTTTCGGTCGCCTTCGATCTGGCCACGCACCGGGGCTATGACAGTGACCACCCGCGTGTCGTGGGCGATGTGGGCAAGGCCGGTGTGGCGATCGATAGCGTTGAGGATATGAAAATCTTGTTCGATGGCATTCCGCTCGACCAGGTCTCGGTCTCGATGACGATGAACGGTGCGGTGATCCCGATCCTGGCCAGTTTCATTGTCGCGGGTGAGGAACAGGGGCACGATAAATCCGTCCTGTCCGGTACCATTCAGAACGACATTCTGAAAGAGTTCATGGTGCGCAACACCTATATCTACCCGCCTGAGCCGTCGATGAAGATCATCTCGGACATCATCGAATACACCTCAAACGAGATGCCCAAGTTCAACTCGATCTCGATCTCGGGCTATCACATGCAAGAGGCGGGGGCGAACCTCGTACAGGAACTGGCCTACACGCTGGCGGATGGGCGTGAATATGTCCGGGCCGCGACTGAGGCCGGGATGGATGTGGATAAGTTCGCGGGGCGCCTGTCCTTCTTCTTTGCCATCGGCATGAACTTCTTCATGGAGATTGCTAAGCTGCGTGCGGCCCGTATATTGTGGCACCGGGTGATGACCGATTTCGGCGCGAAGTCCGAGCGGTCCAAGATGTTGCGGACCCATTGCCAGACCTCCGGCGTGTCGCTGCAGGAGCAGGACCCCTATAACAATGTGATCCGCACCGCCTATGAGGCGATGAGCGCGGTTCTGGGCGGCACGCAATCGCTGCACACCAACGCGTTGGATGAGGCGATTGCCCTGCCCACCGATTTCTCGGCCCGCATTGCGCGGAACACGCAGCTGGTGTTGCAGGAAGAGACCGGTGTGACTGATGTCGTCGATCCGCTGGCCGGCTCCTACTACGTCGAAAGCCTGACCAACGAGTTGGTCGAAAAGGCCTGGGCTCTGATGGAAGAGGTCGAAGAGATGGGCGGCATGACCAAAGCCGTTGCCTCTGGCATGCCCAAGCTGCGGATCGAAGAAAGCGCTGCCCGCCGTCAGGCTATGATCGACCGGGGCGATGAGGTCATTGTGGGGGTCAACAAGTACCGCAAGGAGCAAGAAGACCCGATCGATATTCTGGATGTTGACAACGTCGCCGTGCGCGAGGCTCAGGTCGCGCGGCTGGAACGTATCCGGGCCACCCGCGATGAAGCTGCGTGCCAACAGGCATTGGAGGCGTTAACAAACACCGCCCGTGAGGGCGGCAACTTACTGGCTGCTGCGGTCGAAGCCGCCCGCGCCCGCGCATCTGTAGGAGAGATCAGCATGGCAATGGAGAAAGAGTTCGGCCGTCACCGCGCCGAGGTGAAAACGCTGGCGGGGGTCTATGGCGCGGCCTACGAAGGTGACGAAGGCTTTGCCGCAATTCAAAAATCCATCGAGGAATTCGCCGAGGCAGAAGGCCGCCGCCCTCGCTTGCTGGTGGTCAAGATGGGGCAGGACGGGCATGATCGTGGCGCCAAAGTGATCGCGACCGCGTTCGCCGACATCGGGTTTGACGTGGACGTCGGTCCCTTGTTCCAGACACCAGCTGAAGCGGCGCAGGATGCGGTGGACAATGACGTCCACGTGGTCGGAATTTCCTCGCAAGCAGCGGGTCACAAGACGCTTGCACCGCAACTGGTTGAAGAACTCAAGAAAGCTGGGGCCGAGGACATCATCGTGATTTGCGGTGGGGTGATTCCGCAGCAGGATTACCAGTTCCTCTATGATCACGGTGTGAAGGCGATCTTTGGGCCGGGCACCAACATCCCCGAAGCGGCGCAGGACATTCTGCACTTGATCGGCGACGCGCGGAGCTGAGACGGTGAGGGGGGCTGTCTGCCCCCCCCATCGCGCCGCGCGCGATTCCCCCCGAGGATATTTCTGGCCAGATGAAGACGCGGATTTCATGTTGCCCCTGTGCTGAAGCTGGCGGTAAGGTCGGCTCTGGTTGGTGGAGGATGGATGATGCTACTCGATCACTTGGCCGTTGCGGGCGAAACGCTGGAGGCGGCATCGGCCCATATCGAACAGGCGTTGGGTATCTCGCTTCAACCCGGCGGAAAGCACGAAAAATTTGGCACTTATAATCGTCTTCTGGGCCTAAGGGATGGTCTCTATCTGGAAGCGATTGCTATTGATCCTGACGCAGCTGTACCTCAGCGGACCCGTTGGTTTGATCTGGATCGGTTTTCAGGAGAACCGCGTCTGACCAATTGGATTTGCAGCGTTCCTGATATCGAAGCCGCACTTGCAACGTTTCCTGATGGCACTGGCACCCCAATTGATCTGACCCGGGGGGCTTTGAATTGGCGGATGGCGGTGCCGCCCAACGGACGCTTGCCCTTCGACAATCTGTTTCCCGCGTTGATCCAATGGCAGGGCGATTTGCACCCTGCGCAGATGTTGCAGGACAGCGGGTGCAGTTTGCGGCGGCTGATCGTGTATCACCCGGAGGCATTGGAACTGGCCCAGCATTTGGGAGAACTTGATCTGGTTGTGTTCGACACAGGTCCGGCCTCGATGCGGGCAGAGTTCGAAACGCCAAATGGGGTGCGCGTGTTGGAATGACGGTTCGGCAGGCCCGCCCGGATGATGCTGCTCTGATCGCCGCGATTACGAATTCCATCATTCGGGATACGTTGGTGACGTTCACCACCGAGGAACGAAGCACAGAAGCGATTGCCAAAGATATTCGCGCCCGTGGTCCCTCATATCTGGTCGCAGAAGATCAGGGTATGGTGCTTGGTTTTGCGACATATGGGATGTTTCGCAGCGGACCGGGATACGCCAACACGCGGGAACACTCGATCCAGTTGGCGGACGGGGCGCGGGGCAAGGGTATTGGTCGGGCCTTAATGACCGAACTGGAAGCTGTGGCACGCGCAGACGGGGTTCATGTTCTTGTGGCTGGCATATCTTCTGCCAACCCCCCGGCCATTGCGTTTCATGAGGCGGTCGGGTTCCAAAGGGTCGGCCTTATGCCGGAAGTTGGGTTCAAATGGGGCCAATGGCTCGATCTTGTGCTGATGCAGAAAATTCTTCGTGCAGAGTGACCTGTTCCACCTGACAGTCCCGAATTGGGACGCTAGGGTACGCCCATGTCGATCTGGACCCGCATATCCGACGCGTTGAGCGCCCTTGCCCAAGGCGAAAGCCTGACCGCGGTTTTTGAGAAGCTGCGTTCGCCACCCGAACGTTCGGTGGCTTTCACCATTGCCGTAATCGCGTTGGGGGCCAAAATGGCCAAGGCTGACGGACAGGTGACGCGCGATGAGGTCACGGCCTTTCGGGATGTGTTCCAGATCGCGCGTGCGGATGAAGAAGGCGCGGCGCGGGTCTTCAATATGGCGCGGACAGATGTAGCAGGCTATCAGGACTATGCGCGCAAGATCGCGCGCATGTTTTCCGAAGACAGCACCACGCTTTGCGACCTGATGGAGGGTTTGTTCCACATCGCCATGGCCGATGGGTTCTATCACCCCAACGAGAATGAATTCCTTGAGGACGTCAGTCGCATCTTCGGACAGACAGATGCGCAATTCCTGGCCTTGCGCGCGCGCTTCGTGCCGGATGCGCCCAATGATCCTTATGTCGTTCTGGGCGTTTCGCGCGACATGCCGGTGCCTGAGATTCGCAAAGTGTGGCGTCAACTGGTGCGCGATACCCATCCCGACGCAATGATGGCACGCGGTGTCCCGGAAGAGGCAATCCGCCTTGCCGAAAAGAAGATGATCGACATCAACCAAGCCTGGGATGACATCAACGGCGCGCGGGCCTGAGTGGATGCGTTTGGCGACCTACAACATCGAATGGTTCGCCAACTTGTTTGATAAAAACGATGCGCTGATCATGGATGACAGCTGGTCGGGCCGTCATGAGGTGACAAAGGCCCAGCAGGTTGAGGCGATTGCCAAGGTTCTGACCGCGCTGGATGCGGACGCCATCCTGATCGTCGAAGCGCCCAATACCGGTAAGCGCCAGAACACAGTGCGGGCATTGCAAGGCTTTGCCGAGGCGTTTGATCTGCGAACGCAGCGAGCGGTTATGGGTTTTGCCAACGACACGCATCAGGAGTTGGCCCTGCTCTATGACGCCGATGTGTTGACCGCACAGCATGAGCCGCGCGACGATGCGAATGCGCCGCGGTTCGATCGTTCCTTTCAGATCGATTTGGATGTGGATGCGACTGAAGATGTGGTGCGCTTCTCGAAACCCCCGCTGGAGTTGCTGGTTCAGTCAAACTCCGGTTTTGAGTTCCGCATGATCGGCGCTCATCTCAAATCCAAAGCCCCGCATGGTGCAGAATCCCGCGATGAGGCGATCCGGATTTCAATCGCCAACCGGCGCAAGCAACTTGCGCAGGCAATCTGGCTGTCACGGCGGGTGGCCGACCATGTCGAGGCACAAGAGCCTGTTGTGCTTCTGGGCGATCTCAATGATGGTCCGGGTTTGGATGAGTTCGAGCATCTGTTCGGGCATTCATCGGTTGAAATCTTGCTGCAGGCCGGATTGTTTGACCCCCATGCCGTTACGGCGCATGGACCCCGACCGGGGTCTGTCCCTTCCACGGCCCGGTTCGCCCGTCCAAAAGAGGGCAAGTTTCTTGAGGCTTTGCTGGACTATGTCATGATCAGCGAAGACCTGCGTAATCGCCAACCCGCTTGGCGCATCTGGCACCCGTTTCGAGATGCGACCTGCTGGACATCTGTTGAACTACGCGAAGCGTTACTGACAGCTTCAGATCACTTCCCGGTCACGCTGGATATCGAGTTGTGATCTTCCCTGAGACCCTTTGAGGGCCTATATTCCCAATATGAAACGCCTTCTGATCATCGCGGTCTTGTCTGCCAAACTCAGCACTCCTGCCTTTGCGCAGGAAGATGACAGCAAATCCCTGATGGAGCAGGGGGCCGAGCTGTTCTTTGAAGGATTGCGCCGAGAGATGGAGCCTGCCCTGGACGAGCTTTTGGGCATGGCGGATTCACTTGGGCCGGCGATGCAATCCTTTCTTCAGGAAATGGGTCCCGCATTGGCCGAACTGGCCGCCGAGATTAAGGATTGGAGTGCTTACGAAGCACCCGAAATCCTTCCAAATGGCGATATCATCATTCGCAAAAAACCTGTGCCTGATGATGAGATCGCCCCCCAGCCTGAAGATCAGGCAACAGATGAAGGCACCGATATCTGATCGGGGGCCTAACCTTTGATGATCACGCGCACTTCGGATTTCAGGGCGTTTGACAGCGAGTTTAGGCGCGCCTCGGCCACCTCGTTGAACAAGGGCTCAGCCGCTTTCGGCAGAAAAAGCTCAAGCTGGCGCTTCTTAGGATAAAATCTAAGCCTGCCTATGTTGGCTTCGTTGTGCATCCAAAGCATCGCACCGAACCGCATCGCCTTGCCCAGAATCTCGGCCTGTTTCTGCCCGGTCTCGTCCAGCAACTCGTACAAAGGCGCAAACCGATTGCCCTCACGTTTGTTGCGATAGCGGTGTTGCAATGCCAGCCCGATAAAGATCCGTTCGGAATGCTTAAGGCCACCCAGATTGGCGCGGGTGACATAGTCGAAACAGGCTTCGGCCCGATAATCGGGATGCGCGCGCCAGCTGACGTCATGCAGCAGGCAGGCGGCTTTGACCAACCTAACCCGCGCGGGCGGCGCGGATTTGAACAATGGCATCACAAAACTGTAAAGGTTTCGCCCAAAACCGGGCAGGCGGGCATCTTTGGATTCGGAAAATCGGCTGGCTTCGATCAAAGGGTCACGATCCCGGATCTCTTGCGACATTTGCTCGTACAACAGGCCTTCGCGGATGCCGTAGCTTGAGATCGCGATGTCCTTGGGTTTGAAGGTGCGAATCAATCGCCCCAGAACATCCATCGCATAGGGGATCAACGCCATTCGAGAGTTGGAAACTCCCGCTTGGCTGCGCAGTTTGTCGTGATCATTGGCTTCGATGAACTTAATCGTGTCACGCACCTGCGTAGTTGTCATACGGTACTCATGCAGAACATTGAGCGGGTAGCCACGGCGCAACATATCGATCCGTGCGAATGCGCGCCAGCTGCCGCCGACAAGAAACAAGCGGTCCCGCTGCTGACCAAGCTGAGCGCGCAACTCCTCCATCGTGTCCTTGATATGCGCTTTTCGCGCGCGCCGCCCACCTTTGATGTCACGCAGTTTCAGCGGCCCAAGGGCTGAGGTTACCCGTCGCCCAACCTGACCATCGCCGATCTCGGCCAGTTCCATCGACGATCCGCCGATATCGCAGATCAGACCGTAAGCTCCAGGCCAGCCCAGCAACACGCCCTGTGCGGACAGGCGCGCCTCTTCCTGACCGTCGATCACAGCGACATTCAGCCCGGTTTGGGCCTGAACCTCGGCACAGAAATCCGGCCCGTCTTTGGCTTCGCGCACGGCGGCGGTTGCAACCACATGCAGCCCCGGCAGGTCCAAGTCCTGCGCCAGTTGCTGGAACCGGCGCAACGCGGCCAGAGCCCTTTCGCGCCCGCGCGGGTTCAGCTTTCCGGTTTTAGACAACCCGGCGCCAAGCTCGCACATTACCTTTTCATTGTAGAAATAAGCCGGCGATCGGGCCGCGCCGTCAAAAATCACCATCCGGACCGAGTTCGAGCCCACATCGACAACGCCCACCCGCGACAGCGCACGCGCGCCAGGGTCATCGAACAGAGGTTTGCCGAATGGGCCCCAGTCCGGGATGTCGGTTTCGACTGTCTGATCCATGTGTCTTCCAGATATTCCGGGGTTAGAATGCGAAATCACCGATAGTGGGTCAATCACCTGCGTTCATCTCATCTGGTTTTTCGTTCAAAACCCGAACGGCCAGCGCTCGCGTAATCTCACGTTTTTCGGCAAGGGCCAGTTGATCCAATTGCTTTACGACCGCGGCTGCGGTCTCAAAGCGGCGGTCCATGTGCTTCACCAGATAGGCGATAACCTCTGGACCGGGGTTGAGTTGACGATCAAGAAACAGCTTGGCCAGCACGGCCCCCAGCAACGCGTCATCGGGTGGATCAAGGGCAACGTGATGCGCGCCCTCAACCCGGCTTTGCAGGTCGGCGAGTGGGAGTTGCCAGAGCTTGGGCGCAAGCCGTCCGGTCATCAGCAGGGCATGCCCTTCGGCCAGAACCAGATTGTGCAGATGAAACAGCACCTTTTGCTGTTCGATATCATCGGCGATGGCTGGAACATCCTCGACCGCGATGGGCGTGCGGGCCAGTTCCGGCACTGCGTCATAATCCAGCTCGGTTGCCTGAATGATGCGTCCGCCAGTTTCGGCTGCCCAGACATGCGCAAGATGGGTTTTGCCAGACCCAGCTGGGCCGCTCAGCACCAGTTTGTTTCCGGGCCATGAGGTCGCAGATATCATGGCCACGGCCAGTGCATTGGCCGGAGAGACAAAGAAATCATCACGCTCCAGCGCGGTTTTGGCCGGCAGATCAAAGCTCAGTTGTCGGGCCATTTAGTCGTCTTCCCGATCCTGTTGCCCTTCGAGGCCGGTATACAGCCTGCTGTCGAGGTAGAGCGATGTGCCAAACCGGGCCACTACACCAAGGGCGGCGGCGACCGGAACGGCAATCAACATCCCGACAAAGCCAAAGAGCGCCCCAAAGACAGACAGCGCCAACAGCAGCCAGACCGGGTGCAACCCAACCGAACTGCCAACCAGTTTTGGGGTCAATAAGTTGCCTTCGGTTACCTGACCTAGGGCAAAGATGCCCGCGATCAGGCCGATATGCGCCCAGTCGCCCCAGAACTGAAATAGGGCCAGCCCGATGGCCAGTGTGCCACCGATCAGTGCGCCTAAATAAGGAATAAAGGTCACCAGTCCGGCGATGAAGCCTACGACCAGACCAAACTGCAAACCAGCAATCATCAAGGCAACCGCGTAATAGGTGCCCAGGATCAGGCAGACCGTACCCATTCCGCGCACGAACGAGGCCAGTACAGCGTCAATCTCGCCCGCCAGGCGCTTGATCGTCGGGGCATGGTCGCGGGGCAGCAGTTCTCCGATCCGGGCGATCATACGGTCCCAGTCCAGCAGCAGGTAAACGGCAACCACCGGGACAATGACCAACAGGACCACGATGTTGATGGCCGATCCAAGAGAGGACAGCACCGTTTCCAGCACATCACCCGTCTTGGACTTCAGGGTCTCCCCGAACGAGACCAACATCTGATGAGTACTGGATTCCTGGTCGAGCAGGGAGGGGAACTGTTTCTCAACAAAGCCGCGCAGCTCTTTGAAGAGGCTTGGCAGAATATCGATCAAATCAAGCAGCTGCGTAATAAGAGCTGGAACAACCATCAAGATCGCCAGGATGAACCCAAGTACACCAACGACTGTGATGATGCCTGTGGCTGCTACCCGCGAAAGGCCCAGCTTCTCCAACCGGTCGGCGATGGGATCAAGGAAGTATGCGATCGCGCCGCCGATCACAAAAGGCAGAAGTACATCGCCCAATGCCCAAAGGACCAATACGAAAACCGCTGCGGCGACGCCCCAGTATCTGAGTTGATCCTTAACCGGCAAAGCCATGATTGTCCTCGTGTTCTGGCCGACGAGGACGTTCTTGGCCTAAGGGGCTGATCGATGCAAGGACTTCATGGGTCAGAGCTGGCTGAGGAGTCGGTCAAAAGACCCGAACTCCTTGTCTATCAAGCTCTTTATGAACCGGTGACAAGTCCAGCGCATCCAGCTCTCGATTGCTTTTGAGCGCATGCGCGGCGGCTATTCCGGCCCCTTGGCCCATAACGGCGCAGCAGGCCATATTGCGGGTGGCTGCGTGAGCGACCCTGTCGGCCCCATGAGATCGACCGGCGACCAGCAGGCCCTTGATCCCTTTGGGCAGCATCGAGCGATAGGGGATTTGCATGTACCGCCCCGTCGTGGGCAGGATCAGAATACCGTAGCCGTCGATGAATTCGGGGTAGATACCGATGGAATCTTCGAATTTGCCTTGTTGGCGCGCATCATCTTCGGTCATGTTGTAGACCGCGTCGATCTTGCGGGTGTCCCGAATGCCAATGGTCATCCCGAAATTTCGCAACCGTGCATTTTCACACCCCGGCATGAACCGGCGTAGCGCTTCGATGGCCAGCATCGACTGGCGGCGGCCCTCGATCTCGCCCCGCGTCAGGCTGTCTGGGTCGGTGCCGTCGACCTCGGCCAGATGGATCAGGTTCATATAGGTTAGCTCACCCGTGTCATGCATTGCGCCCCAGGTGCCCGCAATGGTATTCAGGTGCGGCGGGATCAGCCCCTGATCGATGGCCTGCTGAAAGGGTTTGTGCACGAAGGGCGAGAACATGTCGTCCTCTTTCCCGCTGGTCTCGATATTCCATTCGCCACCGCCGCCCCAATCCTTGTAGGTCTGCGGATCGGCCTTCACGCCCTCCATAAAGGCGCGTTTGTCGACGCCCGCCAGATGGAACATTACCGAAGCCGCCATCATATCTTCGCGCGGGGTCTTGTGCGTCGGCGTACCCGCGCGATGGGCCACATCTGCGTCACCCGTGGCATCAATCACCACCTTGGCCAGGATCGCTTCGCGTCCGGCTTTCGATTCAGTGATAATCCCGTTGATCCGGTCGCCATCCATGATCGGAGCGACGAACTGACGGTGCAGCATTGGATGCACGCCCGCCTCTTCGACCAGCTTATCAGCCACCAGTTTGAACCCTTCGCTGTCCAGCTCATAGCTGAGGGACTGGCTTTCAGGCACTGCCGCGCCCATCTCTTTGGCGCGGGTTTCGAATTCCATGCCGATACCGCCGGCTTCGACCGTTTGTTCGTGTCGATACCAGGCAAACCCTTCGACTCCCACGGCGGTGATGTTGCCACCCATACAGCCGAACCGGTCAACCAGCGACACCTCGGCCCCTGCGCGTGCTGCCGCCAGCGCCGCAGCCAGCCCGGCAGGGCCGGAGCCCACGACCAACACATCGGTTTGGTGAACCACTGGAATCTGACGGGCGGGTTCCTGAATCGTCTGCATCGGCGCCTCTTGGTGTTTACGATTCCGTTACATTTGGAAAAACTTAATTGGCCGGTCAATCAGAAAACAAACTGAGGCTAAGCTTTAATTTCACCAATGTACGATTGCCCCCGGCGGGGCTTTGGCATAATCACCTTTTTGTTGAAATATCACACAAAAGGTTACGTCATGCGCCTCAGCCGTTACTTTCTGCCCGTTCTCAAGGAAAACCCTGCTGAGGCTCAGATCGTCAGTCACCGGCTGATGCTGCGCGCCGGAATGATCAAACAGGCTGCCGCCGGGATTTATTCGTGGTTGCCGTTGGGCTTCAAAGTGTTGCGCAAGCTGGAAAACATTGTGCATGAGGAACAGGCGCGGGCAGGGCATATCGCCATTCAGATGCCCATCCTGCAATCGGCGGACCTGTGGCGCGAATCCGGGCGGTATGATGATTACGGTCAGGAAATGCTGCGTATGAAGGACCGGCATGACCGCGACATGCTGTACACACCCACGGCCGAGGAACTGGTGACCGATATCTTCCGCGGCCATGTCAGCAGCTACAAGGACCTGCCGCTGACTCTCTACCAGATTCAGTGGAAGTTCCGCGACGAGCGTCGCCCGCGTTACGGCGTGATGCGGGGGCGCGAGTTCTATATGAAAGACGGCTACAACTTTGACCTGACCAAAGAAGACGCGCTGCACGCTTACAACCGGCATCTGGTCAGCTACCTGCGCACCTATGAGCGGATGGGCTTGCAGGCCATCCCAATGCGCGCCGATTCCGGCCCGATTGGTGGCGACGATACGCACGAGTTTCTGGTCCTAGCTGACACAGGCGAATCCGAGGTCTTTTATGACAGCGCCGTCACCGACCTGACCTTTGGCGACCGAGACATAGACTATGATGACCGTGCGCAATGTCAGGCGATTTTGGAGGAATTCACCTCAAAATACGCGCGCACGGACGAAACCCATGATGAGGCGCTGTTCAATCAGATCCCTGAAGAGCGCCGCCGCGTGGCGCGCGGGATCGAAGTAGGGCAGATCTTCTATTTCGGTACAAAGTACTCGGAAGCCATGGGCGCGACCGTTCAAGGCCAGGATGGCAAGCCGGTTCCGGTTCATATGGGCAGCCACGGTATCGGTGTCAGCCGTCTGATTGGTGCAATCATCGAAGCCAGCCATGACGATAAAGGCATTATCTGGCCCGAGGGCGTGACCCCGTTCCATTGCGGTATCGTAAACCTGAAGCAGGGTGACGACGAAGCGGATGCGGCATGTGACAAGCTCTATGGTGCTCTTACCGCTTTGGGGCTTGAGCCGCTCTATGATGACCGTAACGAGCGGGCAGGGGGCAAGTTCGCCACTATGGACCTGATAGGCCTGCCATGGCGCATCACGGTCGGACCGCGTGATCTGAAAAACGGCGTGGTTGAATTGACCTGCCGTCGCACAGGCGAAAGCGAAGAATTAAGCCCCGAAGCAGCTGTGACCAAGGTTGCGGAAATCTATCAAGGTATCGCCTGACCAAGGCGATACACGCGGGCTAAGTTCAGCGCGGCGTTCTTACTGCGCCGATACTGGGCGGGCGACCAGCAACTCTCCGTCGGCCTGATTGCCACGTGCGACGACGATCGGGCGACCCAGCCGGTTGACCAGTTCCTTCAGCTCAAAGCCCAGGAACCGTATCCCGCAAACGCGCTGACCGGTTGCGCGGTCAGTTATGCAAAGGCGACCCTTGAGGAAGGCGAGGCGATAGCCCTTATCCCTCAACCGGTCTGCCAAACTGTTCCAACTGACAGCTTTTGCAAAAATGGGACGGATCGCAGCCCGCAGTAATGCGGCTGTTTCACAATCCAGTTCTGTTGCTGTTGCACGAACCAAAATACGGTCCGCCCCTTCTGGTGTATTTTGAATATTCATTGAGCGACCCCCGCTCTGAAATGTGTTCCCCCAAATCAGGGTGACAAAGTTTCTAAAAATAAGCAAAAAGCGAAATAATATTGCTTAATATCTGTGGCATTTTGAGTTCAGTCACTCACGCAATGCCCGTATTGACTTCATAGCTGAAACAATATGGCGATGTCTGTGAAGGGCGTCACAACCGACAAGGTAGTTGTTGAATCCAACAACACTTTTTATCTGAGCGCCCAAGGCAGATGCCGGTGTTGATTCGTTCATTTGAGGCGATCGCTTTACATGCGGTCGGTGAAGCGTTCACAAGGCGCTTGACCATTGTGGCAAATGCCGAGAGGGTCGCCGCCAAACAACAAGACCGGAGCAGGCATGGCCAAGACACCCCCGCCTTTTGTCCCTTTTGAATGGAAAATCGCCTGGCGATACCTGCGGGCCCGCCGGGCCGAGGGGGGTGTCAGCGTTATGACTTGGATCTCGCTGATCGGGATCACTCTGGCCGTGTTCGCCTTGATCGCGACACTCGCGGTGCGATCTGGGTTCCGGGCCGAATTCGTCGGCACGATCCTTGGGGCGAATGCACATGTCACTGTATATTCCTCGGGCGAGATTGATGCGCAGGGGCGCGTGACGCGCACGATGGAGGATTACGAAGAACGCGCGGCGCGGGTCGCACAGGTTCCGGGTGTGGAACGGGCGGCACCTTTGGTCAAAGGTCAGGTTCTGATCACAAATCGCGACCGCAGCAGTGGGGTTGAGGTGTTTGGCATCAGGCCCGACGACCTGATGGACCTGCCGGGCATTGCACAGGCCGAACAATCGGCAGGGGATTTGTCTCTGTTTCAGACGGGTGAGGATGTGATCGCCATCGGCTCGGGCGTGGCGCGTACCATTGGGGCCACTGTGGGGGATACGATTAAGTTGACCTCGCCCAACGGTGTCAGAACCGCCTTTGGAACCTCGCCGCGCGTGAATGCCTATAGTGTGGTCTATGTGTTTTCCGCGGGACGATATGACATCGACCGCACGCGCGTTTACATGCCGTTTTCGCAAGCCCAGAGCTTTTTTAACCGCGAGGGCGTGGCGGATGAAATCGAGGTGATGGTCACGCAACCCGAAGCGATGAACCCGATCCTGATCCCAATCCTCGAAGCCGCGGGTGAGCGTAGCCAGATCTGGACATGGCAGGATGCCTCGGGTGGGTTTCTGCGTGCACTCGAGGTTGAGGACAACGTGATGTTCATCATCCTGTCGATCCTCGTGCTGATTGCTGCGATGAACATTGTCTCGGGCCTTATCATGTTGGTGAAGAACAAGGGGCGCGACATTGGTATTCTGCGTACAATTGGCCTGAGCGAAGGATCGGTCCTGCGGGTGTTTTTCATCTGCGGTGCGTTCACAGGCATCATCGGAACCGCGATGGGCGTGATCTTGGGCTGCCTATTCGCCATCTACATTGATCCCATCTTTTCCTTTGTGAACTATGTGATGGGCGGTGGAGTCTGGGACCCATCCATTCGTGGCATCTATGCCCTACCAGCCGAGTTGCATCTAAGCGATGTACTCAAGGCTGTGGCCCTTTCACTGGGCTTGTCTTTTGTTGTCACATATTTCCCCGCCCGCCGCGCGGCGCGGCTGAACCCGGTTGAGGCGCTGCGCTATGAATGATGTGACATTGCGACTGAAGGGCCTGACCAAGACCTATCTGCAAGCTACTCCGGGCGAAGTGCAGGTTCTGCGGGGCGTTGATTTGGAATTGAACGCAGGCGAGGCGGTGGCGATGGTCGCACCCTCGGGGGCAGGCAAATCCACCTTGCTGCATATCGCGGGTCTTTTGGACATGCCGGATGATGGTCAGGTCGAAATTGGCGGGCAGGATGTCAGTGGCAAGGGTGATCGCACGCGCACGGCTTTGCGCCGGCGGGATATCGGCTTTGTCTACCAATTCCACCATCTGCTGCCGGAATTTACCGCCTTGGAAAACATCACTCTGCCGCAACTGGCCGATGGGGTCTCCGAGAAAGCGGCACGGGACCGGGCCATGGCTCTGCTGGATCGCGTGGGCGTAGCGCCACGTGCCAATCATCGCCCGGCGGCTTTGTCCGGAGGGGAACAACAGCGTGTGGCGTTTTGCCGGGCACTGGCGAACACACCCAAAGTGTTGCTGGCTGATGAGCCAACCGGGAACCTTGATCCGGAAACATCCGATCAGGTGTTTGATGCGTTGATGACGCTTGTCCGGGATGAGGGCCTCTCGGCTCTGATCGCAACCCACAACATGGACCTTGCGGCGCGGATGGATCGGATGGTGCGGCTGGAAGGCGGTATTCTCAAGCCAATTGAGTGATCGCAACGCCCAGAGCCATCACCGCGATCCCGCCCGCGCGTATCCACGTCAGCGGCGTAATCTGGGCCCCAAACAACCCAAAATGGTCAATCGCTGCGGTGCTGATCAACTGACCGAGCAGCACAAAGAACACTGCATTTCCAACACCGAAATGCGGGGCGACATGTGTGATCGTCAAGACATAGAACGCGATCAGAACACCCGCGAGCAGCAGGTGTTTGGGGGCCTGTGCAACCTTTGTGATTGCCTCGAACCCAGGAAACACAACCATCACAAGGGCCGATGATCCAAAGGCGATGGCGAAAAGGATCACTGCGGCTGTCGTCGGTGAATCGATCAGTTTACCCAGGGCTGCATTAAGCGCTGCGAGGATAGGAACTCCGATTCCAGCGGCCAGCATGATGGCTGCGTATTGCGTCATGAACCTTACCCTCTTGCTTCGTTGATCTGGATCATTGCGCCAAGCGGCCCACCGGGCAAGCCTGTAAATGCCATTGCGGATAGGAGGATGCGATGAAGTGGTCGAAGCTGGGAACTGTGTCTGCCATGCTTATCATGTCGGTACAATGCGCGGCGGCACAAGATGTGCAAACGGGTGCTGAGCTGTATCAGCACTACTGTGCGACCTGCCACGGAATTGACGCCATGGGGCAAGGCCCAATGGCGGGCGTTCTCATTATTCAGCCGACCGATTTGACGGAACTGACAAAAGACGGGCGTTTCCCAACGGCGCGGGTTGTTGCTCGGATCGACGGGCGTGACCCTTTGGTGAGCCATGGAAGCCCGATGCCGGTGTACGGCCCATATTTTGAAGGGCAAGACACATCCATGAAAACGGAAGAGGGGCAGCCTATTCTGACGAGTCAGCCTATTGTTGATCTGGTGGCCTATCTCAAAACCCTGCAAGGCAACTGAAATCTAGCTGCAAATTCCTTCGATCTTGGCATCGCTCCACGGGATTGCGATGTCACGCTCACGGCCTTCTTGGGGCAGGGGGGACAGGTCGAAATGCGTACCCAGCATCTTGTGTAGGCGCTTGGTGCGCTGTGCCTGTGGGTCCAACGACCGGCAACAGACATATTCCTCGACAATCGCGCCCTGCTGTTCATAGCCGTAAGATAGAAAGTCAGGCGAGGTATCCAGATCAAACAAATAAGGGTCCTCGCGCCCGCCATGCTCTGCCGCCGCACGCAGCGGGTGATAGCCGGTGGTCTTGCGGTTCTGCCACTGCCAGACATGGGTCAGTTCATGCGCCAGCAGCATGGCCGCGATCAGGTTCATCTGCTCGGGATAGTCTGACATGTAGTCTTCTAAATACCAGTCACGCGCAAAGTAAACCTTGTCGAACAATGCAATAGCCGCAGGTTTCCCCGTTACCGGTCCGGGCTCGATCGGTGGAAGGATACGTTCGCGACAAGCCAAACGCGGGCGTGCTTCTCGGACATATGTGATTGGCAAAACGGGCGCACCTTCAACCAAGCGCACGCGTTCCAGATTGAGTGTGTCGCCTTGTATCTCATCAGCAAAGTCGCGCTCTTGCTGTGTCAGCGGGCGTCCGCAGGTCGCAAGAGCTAGAAACACTAAAATCAATACACGCACACTCATGGGCAAAGCCTAGCCTGCCGCTTCGGTTGCGCAAGCCGTTTTCAAAGGCTCATCGCAAGGACGCGGCTGATTTCTGTTAGGGACCGGCCCGATTGATCCATCCAGGTGTTAAAGGCCTGTTGCACGGCGGCCATGGCTTTCTTGGATGTGGGGGCTTTGTCCACGACACCTTCGCCGATCAACCGTGCGGTCACGTCCTGTGACAGGATAAAGCTGTCGCGGCCTGCAAACCGCATCGCATATTGGGCGGACGCGCCGCCCAACCGGGATCCGCGTTGGCCCAACATGGCCAGAAGGCCGACATAGTCGTGCGACGGCCATCCGCCCAGAACCTCACCCGCACCGCCCTGGTCGCGTAGTTCGAGCAAGAATGCCGCGTTGTCCCGGACAGTGGCGATCTTGGTTCCGTTGCGCACGATCCGAGTGTCCTGTAGCAGCGCGTCGAACTTCTCGTCGTCCATAAAGGCGCAGCGACCCACATCGAACCCGTCAAAAGCGGTTTCGAATCCGTCCCATTTCGCCTCGATGACCTTCCAGTTGAACCCGGCCTGAAAGATGCATTTGGTCAGGATCGAGAGCCAGCGATCCTCGGGCATTGCCGCAAGTTCCTGCGGCGTTTTGGGCTTGCTGAGTTTGGCATTCAACGCCGCAGCCCCGCCATGGCGACCTGCCGATATCTCAAATATCTCGTCAAACGAACGCATTGCTTTACCCTCCGCAGCGCCTGCTTGTGCCTTGATGCCAGATCGCTCGGTCAGTTGCCAAGCGCGATAGATGCGTGGCTTCTACTTTGGAAGGAGTGGTCGGAGCCCACAGGGCGTGCTATTTGAAGCGTTCTACCAGATTTGCGAGGGTCCCACTATGTTTCTGGCCTATGTAACCACCACAGATCGCGGCGCAACCGACCGGTTGCTCAGCGCGGTCGCGGAACACCTGTTGGCCTCGGGCGCGAAACTGGCAGGCGTTGTGCAAACCAACACCGAATGCACCGACAGCAGCCGGTGCGATATGGATGTTCGCGTTCTTCCCGCAGGCGACACGATCCGCATCTCGCAGTCGTTGGGTACGCAATCGCGCGGCTGTCGGCTGGACCCGGCGGCGCTTGAGCAGGCGGTCGGCTATGTTACTGCGTCGTTGGCAGACGCACCGCAGCTGTTGATTATCAACAAGTTTGGCAAACATGAGGCCGATGGCCGTGGCTTCCGCCCGGTGATTGCCGAAGCTCTGGCACAGGACATTCCTGTTCTGGTCGGCGTAAACGGATTGAATCGCGAGAAGTTTCTGGAATTCACAGGCGGTGAAGCCAAGCAACTCGCGCCCGATTTGACGGCCATTTCGGCCTGGTTTGACCGCGTTGTGGCCGCGAGGGCGGATGCGGCTTAGCGGCAGCACATGCTAATCCTGTTGTTTGGGCAGCAAAACACGTTGTCTTCATGGTCTTGTCGCCGTAATGGTGGCTCCGGGCCCTCAACCGGGCCCGACATATCTTGCCCGCGTGGTGGAATGGTAGACACAAGAGACTTAAAATCTCTGGGCCGGAAGGCCGTGCCGGTTCGAGTCCGGCCGCGGGTACCAAGATACGTTTTGCAATCCGGATAGCCGATTGCAGATGGCTACACCTACCAAAGTTCGCATGTTAGCTTTGCCTAGAAAACTCGGGTAAAGAGGTGAATATGTCAGTCACTGTGAAAGAGATGATGGAGGCTGCAAATGCCGTCGTGCCGCGTGTGGATGCGGCGCAGGCCCAATCGCTGATCGAGCAGGGAGCGCTGCTGCTGGATATTCGCGGCGCGGAAGAGGTGCAGAAAACAGGCCGCGCAGCCGGGGCACATCATATTCCACGCGGCATGCTGGAATTCCGCGCCGATGAAGCGCTGCAATCCCATGATCCGCAGATGCGCAAGGACCGCGCAATTGTGATCTATTGTGCTTCCGGTGGTCGTGCCGCGCTGGCAGGAAAATTGCTGCTGGATATGGGGTATGAACAGGTGTTCAATCTGGGCGGGCTGAGCGATTGGGTGAATGGCGGCGGAGAGGTCGTGGACGGCTGACAACCTGATCCAGATCAACGCCAAAGTTTGCGCGTTGATCTAACGTGACATGACGTTCAACCAAATGGATCACATGTCATGTTTCGTCTTGCTGCGCTGCTTTATTCCATGATTGCCACCGCTCTCGCAGGGTCTGCGGTGATTGCTGTTTTGTCGTTGGGCATGGTCTCGGTCATGGCGATTCTGTCTGCCGCCGCTATGGGTGCGTTTGTCGCGCTCCCGGCGGCTTGGCTGGTCGCCCGACGCTTGTACCAGAAGGCAGGTTAGTCAGGCGTTCAGGAATGTTCTGACCGCAGCCTCGAATTCTCGTGGTTTTTCAGCATGCAGCCAGTGGCCTGCACCTGGGATTTTGGCAAAGCGCGCACCGGGAAACAGGCCGCGAATGTGGTCGCGGTGTTCAGGCAAGACATAGTCGGATGCAGCGCCAGACAGAAATAGGGCGGACCCGTCCCAGGCGCCGTCCAATTCGGGAAATCCCATGATGTTTGGCATCTGATCGGCCAACACGTCCAAATTCAGTAACCAGCGTTTTCCCGTAACATCCAGCGATTGCGTGAAAAAGCTCTGCAACGCGCGCTCAACTCCCAATTCCGCCAGTTGCTGTTCGGCATCCGACCTACGGTGTACTTGCGACATGTCAACGGCGCGCATGGCTTCGATGAACTGAATCTGGCTGTGCCCATATGCGACCGGTGCGATATCAGCCACCACGAGTTTGCGCACCAGATCCCCATGTTGCAAGGCCAGGGCCATCGCGGCCTTACCCCCCATAGAATGCCCCAGAACATCCACGGGTGCGCCGATCTGTTCGATGGCCTGCGCGATATCGCCGGCCAAAGCCGGATAGTCATGGTGTGGATCCCAAAAACTATGCGCATGGTTGCGCATGTCCACCGCGATCACTTGCCGTTCGTCCGACAACCGGCGTGCGATCACGCCCCAATTTCGGGCTGACCCATAAAGGCCATGAGCAATGACAAGAGGTGGCAGGGCGGTCGGATCGCCATTTACAATCGTGTTCAGCATATCCGCGTGATACAGGCGACCATTTGAAACAACCAGCCCCATTGTGGTGCGCCTTCACAGGGGCTAGTGTCGCGCGTCAGGAGAACGCGATGTCACAAGACGCCAAAATTCAGGATCGAATTGCTGAAACCGTTGCGTTGCTGCGGGCCAAGCTGGGCGTGCGTGACAAAACGCTTCAGGCGTCGATTCGCCGGGCCAAACGTCGCCTCCCGCGTCGGGTTTTCAAACAGGCGATGGTTCTGGCCCGGGCCGAACAAATGGCGGCCCATCCGAAGCTGCGTCAGGTTCTGGATACGCCCGCGCTGACCAAAGCCGCTGATGAGGTTCAGACCCATCTTAGCGCCATCAATCTGGCCGACCGGCGATGGGGCTGGTTTCTGGGTATGCTGGGCGGACTGGCCTTCAATATGCTGGCTTTTGGGGCACTGGTTCTGGCGTTCCTGATATGGCGCGGCTTGATCTGATCCACTCTTCTGTCTTATGCGCTGTGAACGAGGTTCAAACCCCGAGGGCAGTATGACCACAAAATCTCAGCTCAGGCGCGAACAATTGCGCGAGAAACTGATCGAAGCGGCCGAGTTTCGCATTGACCGGGATGGGCTCAAGGACCTCAGGGCGCGAGACTTGTCCAAGGATGCAGGCTGCGCGTTGGGTGCCATCTACAATGTGTTCGAGGATTTGAACGCCATTATCATGGCCGTCAACGGGCGCACATTTAGACGGTTGGGGCAGGCGGTGGGATCGTCATTTGACGGCAGCGAGCCGCCCGTGCAGCGCCTTGTTGTCATGAGCGTCGCGTATCTGAACTTTGCCGATCAGAACACGAACCTATGGCGCGCGTTGTTCGATCTACAAATGGCGGATGATGGCCCGGTGCCCGATTGGTATCGGGATGCGCTTCGCGGGCTTTTTGCGTACATCGCCGAACCTGTTGGCCAGCTTTTTCCTGATCTGGACAGGGTCGAGGCTGATCTGATGACACGCGCCTTATTTTCATCGGTGCATGGCATTGTAACCTTGGGGCTGGAAAACCGCATCTCGGGTGTCCCGCCCGAACAGATCGAACGGATGATCACGCAGGTTCTTTCACGAATTGGAAACAAATAGTTTCCTGAACGACGTTCGTGAAATACTTGAACATCGTTCATTCGATTTCTATATCCGATTTGTGAACGATGTTCATATATCGGAGGAGCACATGTTCAGTACGTTGAAGACATTGATTAACGGGGCAAACGCCCGGGCCGAAGACCGCCTGCGCGACACCTATTCAATCGAATTGATCGATCAGAAAATCCGCGAGGCCGAGCAGAACCTGAAGGCCGCTAAACTGACCCTGGCCAGCATGATCCAGAAGCAGCGCAATGAGACGCGGCAGATCGACGGGCTAAAGACGCGGATTGACGACCTTATGAACCGGGCGCGTCAGGCATTGGCAGATGAGCGTCAGGATCTGGTGGAAAGTGCCGCTCAGGCGGTGGCTGATCTGGAAAATGAGCTGACGGTGCGGTTGAAAACCGTGGACCGGTTAGAGGCGCGCATTCTTCAGCTGCGCCATTCCGTACAGGCCGCCAGCCGTCGGATTTTGGATTTGAAACAAGGCGCAATATCCGCCCGGGCGGTTAAACGAGAACAGGGGCTGCAAAGGCGACTGAACCGGCATCTGGGTGGGGACAGCCCGATTGACGAAGCCGAAACCCTTATCGCACGCGTGATGCAGCAAGAAGATCCGTTTGAACAATCCGAAATCCTGCGGGAAATCGATGCGAGCCTGGATCACAGCACGGTATCTGCGCGGATGGAAGAGGCCGGCTACGGCCCGAAAACCCGTGCCAGCGCCGACGATGTGCTGAGCCGGCTTCGCACGCAGCAAGACAGCTAAATCCAATCTCAACCGAACAGAAATTTCTCACGGAGACTTACAATGAATACACGTAACGAAAACGGTTTGATCCTGATGCTGAACGGTGCAGGTGTTGTGGTGGCTTATGCTTTGCTTGCGATCTCGCTGTATCTGTCCACCGATGTGCCGCTGGCAACAAAAGGATATTGGGGCATGGGGATCGTTCTTCTGACGCTTAGCCTGATTAACGTGGTCAAATACCGCTTTGATGCTCGCACAGCCGAGGATCGGATCAATCGCATCGAAGAGGCGCGGAATGAAAAGCTGCTGGAAGATGCGCTCAAGGATACCGACACGGATATCTGACGCCAACCGCGCCGGGCCAACAGGGCACGGCGCATGGCCCAACACTTTTAGCGCATACGATGCGCACAAAAGGGGCGGGAGAGCCCCGTGTTCGACAAAAAACGGCGCCTGGATCATCGGGCGCCGCTTTCTTTAGTTCAGAACCTGATTACAGGTTTGGATAGATCGGGAACTTAGCGCAGAGATCGGCGACCTCGGCTTTGACCTTGGCCTCGACCGCAGCGTTTCCGTCTTCACCATTGGCGGCCAGACCGTCGACAACCTCGATGATCCAGTCCGCGATCTGGCGGAATTCGACCTCGCCAAAGCCGCGCGTGGTGCCGGCGGGGGACCCCAGACGGATACCGCTGGTGATGGTTGGTTTCTCCGGATCAAACGGCACGCCGTTCTTGTTGCAGGTGATATGCGCGCGGCCCAGGGCCTTTTCGGTCGCGTTGCCTTTGACGCCTTTGGGGCGCAGGTCGACCAGCACAACATGGGTGTCGGTGCCGTGTGTCACCGTGTCGAGGCCACCCTTGATCAGCTGGTCCGACAGTGCCTGCGCGTTGGTGATGACCTGCTGGATGTAGCTCTTGAACTCGGGGCGCAGGGCCTCGCCAAACGCAACAGCCTTGCCCGCGATCACATGCATCAGCGGGCCACCCTGAATGCCGGGGAAGATCGCTGAATTCACTTTCTTAGCGATATCTTCATCATTGGTCAGGATCATACCCCCGCGAGGCCCACGCAGGGTCTTGTGGGTTGTTGTAGTCGCCACATGTGCGTGCGGGAACGGGCTGGGATGTTCGCCTGCGGCCACCAGGCCGGCGAAATGCGCCATGTCCACGTGCAGGTAGGCACCGACCATATCGGCGATCTGACGCATGCGGGCAAAGTCGATCTGGCGCGGGATGGCGGAACCACCGGCGATGATCAGCTTGGGGCTATGCTCTTTCGCCAGCGCCTCGACCTGATCATAGTCCAGCATATTGTCCTGCTGGCGCACGCCGTATTGTACGGCGTTGAACCACTTGCCCGACTGGTTCGGACGCGCACCGTGGGTCAGGTGACCCCCAGCATCGAGGCTCATGCCCAGAATGGTGTCGCCGGGCTGGATCAGGGCCTGAAACACGCCCTGGTTGGCCTGAGAGCCCGAGTTCGGCTGGACGTTAGCAAAGCCGCAACCAAACAGCTCTTTCGCGCGGTCGATGGCCAGGTTTTCGGCGATATCGACGAACTGGCAGCCGCCATAGTAGCGACGGCCCGGATAGCCTTCGGCGTATTTGTTGGTCATCACCGAGCCCTGCGCTTCCATCACGGCGGCAGACACGATGTTCTCGGATGCGATCAGCTCGATCTCGTCGCGCTGACGGCCCAACTCGGATGTGATCGAGCCGTACAGTTCGGGGTCACGGTCGGACAAGGACTGGGTGAAAAAACCCGTATCACGAATGTTGGCGTTCATTTGCGCTCCATAGAACTGGGGTGAATAGTTGCGGATTTCCTATAGGAAACCATTCTGATGCAAAAGCTATAAAGCGACGATTTGGTCCGCTGAGGCGTCAAGTCTGGCCTATTGAGGAAAGGTATGTTTGTTTCGGAACCAAATGTGCAGCACTGGAAACCGGACGTTATGAAAAAGAGAATCGCTTTTCTTGCCAGCGATGCCCAGATGGCGCAGGACGCCCGTGACCGCCTGATCAAAACTTATGGAAACGCCGCACCGCGTGATGCAGATGTCGTCGTCGCTCTGGGCGGGGATGGCTTTATGTTGCGGACGGTGAAGAACCTGCAGCATCTCGATACACCCGTTTACGGGATGAACCGCGGCACCATCGGCTTTTTGATGAATACCTATCACGAAGACGATCTGATGGCCCGTCTTGCCGATGCGCAGGAAGAGGTCATCAATCCGTTGGCCATGCGCGCGATGGACCAATCGGGAAAGCTGCATCAGGCGCTGGCGATCAACGAAGTTTCATTGCTGCGGGCAGGGCCTCAGGCCGCGCGATTGAAGATTAGCGTCGATGGGCGTGAACGCATGGCAGAGCTGATGTGCGACGGGGCGCTTTTATCCACGCCTGCCGGATCAACGGCCTACAACTACTCGGCCCATGGGCCGATCCTGCCGATCGGTGCGGACGTTCTGGCTCTGACGCCCATCGCTGCCTTTCGCCCCCGCCGCTGGCGCGGGGCGCTGTTGCCCAAGATTGCGAAGGTGCGCTTTGACGTGCTGGATGCGGATAAGCGCCCTGTGATGGCAGATGCGGATTCCGTCTCGTTTCCTGATATCGATTGGGTCGAGATCAGTTCCGAGCCCGCCATCAGACATCGTATTCTGTTTGACCCCGGCCATGGTCTTGAAGAGCGCCTGATCTCGGAGCAATTCACATAAATCGCGAATTTTTGAGATTTTTTTGACTTTGTGTGAAGCAGTTCACACGGGATTTCTTAACGGTTCGCTAATCTGAACGGGCTCGGAGATCACGCTATGGTGGGAGTGAGTGGCCACCAAACGGCGTTTTCGAATGATTGCGCAAATTTCGCGCTGGCGAGGGTGGGTGGTGCTACGCTCGTCATCAGATATCCGGGCACATTTAAGCAGCTGGGCCCCGGGCAAAATACCCCGGGGTCTATTTCTTTTCAAAGGCTTAAGTGCCGCTTGCCATCTTGTCCCAAAGTGGAAGGCACATCTGCCCGACCCGCGCCTCAATCGCTGCGGCGGCATCTACGGCCAGATCTTCACGCCAACGACGTGCCGCGATTTGCACGTTGATGGGTTGTGGGCTGTTGGGCAGATCGGCGAGACGGGCAGGGACGCAGGCGGCGGGCAGGCCCAGAAAGTTCATCGCATAGGAATAGACTGCGCAGCCCAGAACTTCATGCACACCCTCGGCCCCTTCGGTGTCACGATCTGGCTTGAAGAACGGTTGGGGTAGGAAGGGTGAAAGGACCAGTGGGTATTCCTGCAAGAACAGGGACCATTCGCGCGCATAGTGGCTGCGTTTGGCCAGCATCTGCAGCAACTCGGTTTCGACGATGGGCGGGAATTCCTGAAAATAGACATCAAAGATGTCCCGGATGGTTTGCGATCCGGCTGCCTCAACGTCTGATTTCATCAGAGTCAGCACCTCACCCATCAAGGCGCGATACCCAGTACGCCCGCATTCAAATACATCGGGCGGATCGACCTCAACCACCTCATAACCTGCATCCAGCAAGGCGTCTTTGGCCGTGTCCAGTGCCTTCTCGACCTCCGGATGCAGGGCATAGCCAAAGGTGTTTTTTGTGAACGCAACTTTGATTGGACCTTCCAAGGCTTCGCCGCGCCAGGGCAGCGGCACATGGAAGGGGTCCCGTGGGTCCGCGGCAATCAGACTTGGCATCGATAGATGCAGATCCGCCGCAGACCGGGTAAGCAGCCCCTGCACCGACATCGATTGAGCCAGCAACCCGCGCTCGGCCGGTTGGCTGGGGTTCCAGGCCGGTACGCGGACCAGGCCGGGTTTCACCGTGACAGCCCCGTTTGCAGCGGCCGGAAACCGCAGGCTGCCGCCGATATCGTTGCCATGGGCCAGAGCCCCGATGCCCGCCATCACCGCAGCGCCCGCACCACCCGAGGAACCCCCGGCCGAGATATGGCGACCCCAAGGGTTATGCGTGCGGCCGTAAAGCGGGTTGTCGGTATCGGCGCGAAACGAGAATTCAGGCGTGTTCGTGCGACCGATCACAATGGCCCCGGCATTTTGCAGGTTCGACACAACCGGCGCATCATCTGGCGCGATCACGTCTTTCAAGGCAACGACGCCGTTTGTTGTGGCGTGGCCCTTTTGATCGACATTCACTTTGATTGTGACCGGGACGCCGAACAGCGGGCCGGTATCTTCGCCGTTTGCGCGGGCCCGATCCAGATCTCGGGCACGGCTAAGCGCTTCGACGCTCAGGTCCTCGACCACCGCATTGAGGCTTGGATTGACCGCATGCATCCGATCAATCGCAGCTTGTGTAGCGGATTCGGCACTCAAGTCGCCGCTGCGGGTCAGCTGTGTCAACTCGGCGGCGCTGAGACGCCAGATATCGGTATGTGTCATGAGCCCTCACTGTCTGATCGTGACAGTAAGGGGCCTGTATCCGGTTGCAAGGGGGCGGTGCAGGCCGCCCCGAACCTATTGAGCGTAACCGATGGTTTGTAGCGCCGTCTTGATCTCGTCCAGAATCGCCGGATCGTCGATGGTTGCAGGCATCTTGTAGTCCTGCCCGTCGGCAATCGAGACCATGGTACCGCGCAGTATCTTGCCCGAGCGTGTCTTGGGCAAACGATCCACTACAACCGCCAGCTTGAAGGCCGCCACCGGCCCGATCTTGTCGCGGACCATCTTGACGACTTCCTGAACCACATCGCCGTGATCACGCGTTGTGCCTGCATTTAAGCACAGGAAACCCACCGGCATCTGGCCTTTCAACTGATCCGAAACACCGATCACCGCGCATTCAGCAACATCGGGGTGAGCGGCCAGAACTTCCTCCATGCCGCCCGTCGACAGGCGATGACCGGCCACGTTGATCACATCATCGGTACGCGCCATGATGTACAGGTATCCATCCTCGTCGATCATGCCCGCGTCGCCGGTTTCATAGTAGCCGGGGAAATGCTCAAGATAGGATTTCTTGAACCGCGCCTCGGCGTTCCACAGCGTCGGCAGCGTACCAGGGGGCAGGGGCAGTTTCACCGCAATTGCCCCCAACTCACCTGGCTTCATCGGGTGGCCGCCTTCGTCAAGAATCTGCACATCGTAGCCCGGCATCGGCTTGGCCGGTGAGCCCAGCTTGATGGGCAGTTCCTCTATCCCCAGTGGGTTACCTGCGATGGTCCAGCCGGTTTCTGTCTGCCACCAATGATCGATCACTGGAACCTTAAGCGCGTCCTGCGCCCAAATGATTGTATCGGGATCGGCGCGCTCACCCGCCAAATAGAGGGCCCGCAGGCAGGACAGATCGTATGTCGAAAGCAGCTCACCCTTTGGGTCTTCGCGTTTGACAGCGCGGATCGCAGTCGGCGCAGTAAAGAAGCTGCGCACGTTGTGTTCCGAGATCACGCGCCAGAAGGTGCCCGCATCTGGTGTGCCGACGGGCTTACCCTCGAACACAATCGTAGTGTTCCCGTGGATCAGCGGGGCGTAGCAGATATAGGAATGCCCAACGACCCAGCCCACATCAGAGGCCGCCCAGAACACATCGCCGGGATCGACATTATAGATGTTCTTCATCGACCAGTTGAGCGCCACCAGATGCCCGGCTGTTGGGCGCACAACGCCTTTCGGCGCGCCTGTGGTACCCGAAGTGTAAAGGATATAGGCTGGATCATTGCCCGCCACAGGCACGCATTCAGCGGGTTCAACGCCATATTGGAAGCCGTGCCAGTTGAAATCGCGCCCTTCGATCAGTTGCGCAACCTCTTGCTCACGCTGAAGAATCACACAGAATTCAGGCTTGTGCTCGGCCATATCTATGGCCCCATCCAGCAGTGGTTTGTAGTGTACAACACGGCCCGGTTCCAACCCGCAAGATGCGGCAATAATCGCCTTGGGCTTCGCGTCATCGATCCGCACCGCCAGTTCGTTGCTGGCAAATCCGCCGAAGACAACCGAGTGAACAGCGCCGAGCCGCGCGCAGGCCAGCATTGCTTCGAGCGCCTCTGGGATCATGGGCATGTAGATGATGACCCGGTCACCTTTCTCGACGCCTTTGGCGCGCAGAGCTCCGGCCAATGTGGCAACACGGTTGCGAAGTTCGACATACGAGATTTCGCGCTTGGTATGTGTGATCGGGCTGTCATAGATAATCGCAGCCTGTTCGCCGCGCCTGTTTTCGACGTGACGGTCAACAGCGTTCCAGCAAGTGTTGACCTGCGCATCGCTGAACCATTCGTAAAGGGGGGCGTTGTCATCAAACAATGCCTTGGTCGGAGGTTGGACCCAGTCGATCCCTTTTGCAGCGTCCATCCAGAACGCCTCGGGGTTGTTTTTCCAGCTGTCGTAAACGTCCTGATATGCCAATTCATCGTCCTCCCAAAGCAGTGCGCTTGTTGTTAGGGACCGTCTGCATTTCAGACAAGCTGCGCAAGTGACGGCGCGTCAGTTTATCGCAAAATCTTTGCAGGACCGTTCGGAATTGGCTGCAAATTTTTGCAAACTCTTTGAAAAACTATGGCTCAGGCGTGGGAACATTTGGAATTGCAAATTTGCTAACCTATTGCTGCAAAGGGCCGACTCGATCTTTAGCTGTGCCGGCCCAGTTTGCGCCCAATTCACCCATATTGTGCGACCGGAGTACCGGCGATGGCGGCCATGTTCAGCAATCCGCGCGCAGTGATAGCCGGGGTGACGATATGTGCTTTGTTGCCCATGCCCATAAGTATTGGCCCGACCTCGATGCCATTTGCCTTCATTTTTAGGACATTCCGAACTCCACTTGCGGCATCCGCATGGGCAAAAATCAGCACGTTGGCAACGCCTTCCAGACGCGAGTCAGGGAAAATGCGCGACCGTAAATCCGGGTCCAGCGCGGTATCTAGGTTCATTTCACCCTCATAGATGAAATCCCTTGGCTTCTGGTCCAGTATCTCGATGGCTACGCGCAGGCGCTTGCCGGACCCTTCCGTCTGATTGCCGAACTGCGATTGTGAGCAAAAGGCGATCTTGGGTTCAATACCAAAGCGGCGCACATGCCGGGCTGCCCCAATGGTGGCTTCGGCCAGCTCCTCGGGCGAGGGCAACTGTCGCACATGAGTATCCGCTATAAATAGGGGTCCATCTTCAAGGATCATCAGGGACAAAGCGCCGTGAGGGTGTAGAGCAGCTGTGTTCAAAACCTGCTCGACGTAATTCAGGTGCCAGCGGTATTCACCAAACGTGCCGCAAATCATGCTGTCAGCTTCGCCCCGGTGTACCATGATCGCACCAATGGCGGTGGTGTTGGTGCGCATGATGGCCTTTGCCAGGTCGGGCGTTACGCCCTGGCGCTGCATGATTTTATGGTAGGAATTCCAATAGTCGTAATACCGCGGGTCATTTTCAGGGTTTACGATCTGACAGTCTTTGCCGGGCCGGATCGTGAGGCCCAGCCGCTCACAGCGTGCCTCGATCACTTCGGGGCGACCGATCAGGATTGGCGTTTCAGTGGTTTCTTCCAGAATAGCCTGAGCGGCACGCAGGACACGCTCGTCTTCGCCTTCGGCAAACACGATCCGACGTGAGGCAGCAGCGGCGGCCTCGAACACTGGTCGCATCAGCAGGGCGGATTTGAAGACGGTCTGGTTCAGCTTTTCCTTGTAGGCATCCAGATCCTCGATCGGGCGCTTTGCCACCCCGCTGTCCATCGCAGCCTTGGCAACGGCGGACGACACAACGCCCACCAAGCGCGGATCAAAGGGTTTGGGGATCAGGTATTCGGGACCAAATGTCAGCTGCTCGCCCTTATAGGCTGCTGCGGCCTCGGCGCTTGTGGTGGCGCGGGCCATTTCGGCGATCCCGTCCACACAGGCGATCTGCATCTCATCATTGATTTCGGTCGCACCGACGTCCAACGCGCCGCGGAAGATAAATGGGAAACACAGGACATTATTGACCTGATTGGGAAAATCACTGCGACCCGTTGCGATGATCGCGTCAGGGGCCACCTCGCGCGCCGCTTGCGGCAGGATTTCAGGCGTCGGGTTGGCCAGAGCAAAGATGATCGGCTGTTTGGCCATCCTGCTGACCATCTCGGGCTTCAGCACATTGGGACCGCTGAGGCCAAGGAATAGGTCCGCGCCATCGATCACGTCATCCAACGTGCGCAGATCGGTCTTTTGCGCGAACTGATCCTTATGAGGGTTCATATCCTCTTCGCGACCTTCATAGACGAGCCCATGTATATCACACAGCCAGATGTTTTCGCGCTTAACACCGAGTTTCACTAGCATGCTGAGGCAAGCGATCCCGGCTGCCCCGCCACCGGTCGAGACGATCTTGATATCCTCAAAAGATTTGCCCGCCACATGCAGCGCGTTTTTGGCCGCTGCGCCGACTACAATGGCTGTTCCGTGCTGGTCGTCGTGAAACACGGGGATATTCATGCGCTCGCGGCACAGTTTTTCGACAACAAAACAATCCGGGGCTTTGATGTCTTCCAGGTTGATGGCCCCAAAGGTGGGTTCCAGTGCGCAGACAATATCGGCCAGCTTTTCGGGGTCGGGTTGGTCCAGTTCGATATCGAAACAGTCGATGCCGGCGAACTTCTTAAACAGAACCGCCTTGCCCTCCATTACCGGCTTTGAGGCCAGAGCACCGATATTGCCCAGCCCAAGAACAGCCGTTCCATTCGAGACAACACCCACCAAATTGCCGCGCGCCGTATAGCGCTCGGCATTTGAGGCATCGGCTTTGATCTCAAGGCTGGCCTCGGCTACCCCCGGAGAATAGGCGCGCGCCAGATCGCGGCCATTGGCCATGGGTTTCGTTGCCCTGATCTCAAGCTTTCCGGGTTTCGGATAGGCATGATAGTCGAGTGCGGCTTGTCTTTGGCTGCTTGAGTCGGACATCAGCGATACGGCTCCGTTTTTGGGATTTGGTTTAGTGTTAAACTATTCTTTTTGACTTGGCTACGCTGCGACACCTTCCAACATCAGTATCATGTCTTTTCTCTGTCTGATCGGATTTTTTGCGATTCCGCCGCAGACCGATTGCGACAGCGTTGCAACCAGATGAGGCGTATTTGACTGCGATTGGGTGCTGGTGATGTTCTTTTCGATTGGTATTTTGGCTTCGGTTCTGATCGGATGGCCGAAACTGCTGACCGAAGAGACCAAAGATGAGCAAAACCGGAACCCCATCGCCGATCCGCGCTGAAATTCGCCTGCCGACGCAGGAGTTGCGAGAGGATATCCCGTTCTACACCAAAGTGTTGGGTATGAAGATGGATATGATCTACCCAGCCGATGACCCTCGGGTCGGGGTGTTTTCCGGGCATGGGTTGCGGCTGCGGATTGAAAAGGATGCGCCAGAACCAGCTGGCACGCTGCGTATTCTGACAGACGACCCCGATGGCTTTGCCGAAGGCAAGCGCGCGCTGGTCGCGCCAAACGGCACACGCATTGAAATCGAAGAACTTGATCCGCCACTTGTGATGCCTGAAACCGTGCATTCCTTTGTAGTTCGCAGGCTCAAGGATCAGGCTCCATGGATCATTGGTCGGGCTGGAATGCACTACCGCGATTTGGTGCCGGATCGTTTGGGGGGGTCGATCATCGCCAGTCATATCCGCATTCCTGACGGCGGCCCTGTGCCGGATATGGTGCATTTCCACAAGGTCGGGTTTCAGCTGATCTTCTGCATTCATGGTTGGGTTGATGTTGTGTATGAGGATCAGGGCGACAAGATGCGCCTGACTGCCGGGGATTGCTTTATCCAGCCGCCGGAAATCCGCCACCGCGTGCTGGAAGCCTCGGACAACGTGCAGGTGATCGAAATCGGGGTCCCGGCTGAACATGTGACCGAGATTGATCATGAAATGACGCTGCCGACCCCACATTTGCGCCCGGACCGGGAGTGGCAGGGCCAGCGCTTTGTATATAACAAGGCGCAGGATGCGGAATGGGTGCCCTTCCGCCTTCCGGGGTATACCTGTCGCGACACAACGATTGCCGAGAACACCAAGGGCGTGGCTGGGGTGCAGGTCGTACGCCGAGGGCAGGGGCAGCCCGTTTGGGCGCGTCACGACACCGATATTCACTTTACCTTCGTGATGGATGGAGAGGTCACATTGGAAGGGGAAGGGCGCGAGCCTTACCGGCTGGAGCAAGGTGATGCCTTCGTGATCCCGCCGGGAATGCGGACCCGATTGTCTGACCCTTCAGACAACATCGAACTGCTTGAGGTCACTCTGCCCGGAACGTTCAACACGACCTTGGACTAGTCAAAAAACAGGCGCCCGGGGGTTCAGCTTCCCTGGCGTTTTCCAGTAGGGTACATGTTTCTGACCAGTTGATCAAAAAATAGGGAATCGCCATGTCGCTTAAAGATGCTGCCCTGAAAGTCCGTGAAAACGCCCATGCGCCTTATTCGAATTTCAAGGTGGGGGCGGCGGTCCTGTCAGGTTCGGGTACGCTTTATGTCGGCTGCAATGTTGAGAATGTGGCCTACCCTGAAGGAACCTGTGCCGAGGCTGGCGCAATCGCCGCGATGGTGGCTGCTGGCGAAACCGAACTCGCCGAAGTCTATGTGGTGGCCCAAAGCCCGCAACCAGTGCCGCCTTGCGGAGGATGCCGCCAAAAACTGGCCGAGTTTGGGGCTCGTGATGTCAAAGTGACCCTGGCAACCACGGATGGCGTCGAGCTAGAGACAACTATCGGCGATCTTCTGCCAGGCGCGTTTGACGCCTCGCATATGCAGGACGTCTGACCAGATGGATGCCCGCTCGATCATCGCCAAATTGCGTAAGACCGAGGTGCCATCGGCTGAGGAGTTGAACTGGTTCGCACAAGGCCTCGCCGATCGTGCTGTCAGCGACGCGCAGGCGGGTGCCTTTGCGATGGCCGTCTGCATGGGCGGTCTAGGTGCCCGGGGTCGCGCTGATCTGACGGTGGCAATGCGAGATAGTGGCGACGTGCTCAGCTGGGATTTCGATGGTCCGGTGATCGACAAACACTCAACCGGTGGCGTGGGCGATTGCGTCAGCCTGGTGCTGGCCCCGGCATTGGCGGAGTGCGGAGCCTATGTCCCGATGATCTCTGGGCGCGGTTTGGGCCATACGGGGGGCACGCTGGACAAGTTGGAGGCGATACCCGGTGTCACCACGCAGATCGGGCAGGATCGACTGGCTCAGATTTTGCAAGACACAGGTGCCGCAATTGTCGGTGCAACAGGGCAGATCGCGCCCGCAGATAAACGGCTTTATGCCATCCGTGATGTGACTGCGACGGTAGAAAGCCTTGATCTGATCACCGCTTCGATTCTGTCCAAGAAATTGGCGGCCAGCCCGGATGCATTGGTGTTGGACGTCAAGGTTGGCAGCGGCGCGTTTATGAAAACGATTGAAGAGGCGCGCAAGCTGGCCACCGCCCTGACCGAAACTGCCAATGCCGCAGGGTGCCGGACCTCCGCGGTGATTACGGACATGAACCAGCCTTTGGCCCCGTCATTGGGAAATGCGCTTGAAGTGGCTGAAGTGATGAAAGTTTTGACCGGCGATGCCGCCTCACCTTTGGCCGAGATTTCTGCGGAACTGGGCGGTGTATTGCTGGCGGATGCAGGGATGTGCGAAACCGCCGAGCAAGGTCGCGAAAAGATCGCCGATATCATCCGCGATGGCCGCGCGGCTGAGCGGTTCGGTCGTATGATGGCAGCAGTAGGAGGCCCGGTGCGGTTCGTCGACACATGGTCGCGTTTCCTGCCCGAGGCCAGCGTCATCCGTGAGGTCCCGGCGCCGAAAGACGGATATATCACGGCTATTGATGGCGAGGCTTTGGGCCTTGCAGTTGTCGCTCTGGGCGGGGGCCGTCAGGTCGAAAGCGATGTGATCGACCCTGCCGTTGGCCTGTCAAACATCGTGCGTTTGGGCGACAAAGTGACGAAAGGCACCCCGCTTGTCGCCATTCATGCAGCCCGAGAGGATGCAGCCCGGCAAGCTACCGAGCGTGTGCTGACGGCTATTCAGATCCAAGACGCACCGACCGCCCCACCTGATCTTGTGCACGAAAGGATCACGGCGTGAGCCGGGTGTTTCTGGTCGTTATGGACTCGGTTGGCATCGGTGGCGCACCCGATGCCGAGAAATTCTTCAATGGCGACGTGCCAGATACAGGTGCCAATACGGTGGCGCATATCGCCCAAGCTTGCGCGCAAGGTCTGGCTGAAGACGGGCGAAGTGGGCCATTGTATGTGCCAAATCTGGATGCGCGGGGATTGGGTGCTGCGGTGCGTCTGGCCTCGGGCGATGCAACACCGGGTTTGGACGCGCAACCGACCGGTCTGTGGGGTTACGCGCGAGAGCTTTCACCGGGCAAGGATACACCGTCAGGCCATTGGGAGCTCGCCGGCCTGCCGGTCCCTTGGGATTGGCATTTCTTCCCGGATACGCAACCGGCCTTTCCGTCTGATCTCAGCCGCGCCGCCGCCGAGGCCGCAGGGACCGAGGGTATTCTGGGCAATTGCCATGCCTCAGGCACCGCGATCATTGCGGATTTGGGGGCCGAGCATATGCGGAGCGGTTGGCCGATCTGCTACACCTCGGCCGACAGCGTGTTCCAGATCGCCGCGCATGAGGAGGGCTTCGGTCTCGATCGTCTGTTGGACATGTGCAAGGCGCTGGCGCCGCGCCTGCACGAAATGAAAGTGGGGCGGGTGATTGCGCGGCCCTTTGTTGGCTCGCCCGAAGACGGGTTTACCCGCACCACAAATCGCAAGGATTTTGCGATCGTGCCGCCTGCACCGGTTCTGACCAATTGGGTGCAGGATGCGGGTCGCCGCGTGCACGCCGTTGGCAAAATCGGTGACATCTTTTCCATGCAGGGGATCGATACGCTGCACAAAGGCTCGGATGCTGAGTTGATGCGGTATTTGACTGATCTGGTGGACGAGGCTGAGGAGGGTAGTCTGACCTTCGCCAATTTTGTCGAGTTCGACAGCCTTTACGGTCACCGCCGCGACATCAGTGGCTATGCAAGGGCGCTGGAATGGTTCGACCGCGAGATTGGGACCATTCTGCAAAAGCTGCGCCCTGGCGACCTTCTTCTGTTGACCGCGGATCACGGCAATGATCCAAGTTGGGCCGGCACGGATCACACTCGGGAGCAGGTTCCAGTGCTGGTCGCCGGGGCAGGTGGGGGCCAGATCGGCCAGATCAATTTTGCCGACGTCGCCGCCAGCATCGCCCACCATCTGAACATACCGGCGCAAGGGCCGGGAAAGAGCTTTCTATGACCGTTGCCGACCTGCCCAAGATTGAATTGCACCTGCACCATGAAGGTGCCGCCCCGCCGGCTTTTATCCGTCAGTTGGCGCATGAAAAACGCATCGATCTGAGCGGGATTTTCAAACCGGATGGCAGTTACGATTTCCGGGACTTCGCCCATTTCCTGAGCGTTTATGAAGCGGCCTGTGAGGTCCTGAAAACGCCCGAGGATTTTCGTCGTCTGACGCTGGCAATCCTTGAAGAGAGCGCTGCAAATGGGGTGGTATATTCAGAAACTTTCCTCAGTCCCGATTTCTGTGGGGGTGGTGATCTTCACGCTTGGCGCGACTATCTGACGGCCATTCAGGACGCATCAGACGAGGCCGAGCGCAAGTTTGGTATCACCCTGCGCGGGGTGGGCACCTGTGTGCGCCATTTCGGGCCCGAGCGGGCCAAGCGCAGCGCTCACTGCGCGGCGGAAACCGCTGGCGATTGGATCACCGGCTTTGGAATGGGTGGCAACGAATCTGTAGGCACACAGGGTGATTTCAAATGGGCCTTTGATTGTGCGGGTGAGGCGGGTCTGCGCTTGACCACGCATGCGGGCGAATTTGGCGGGCCCCAGAGCGTTCGCGATGCGGTGCGGGGCCTTGGTGTTGAACGTATCGGCCATGGTGTGCGCGCCATCGAAGACCCCGATCTGGTTCATGAATTGGTGGATCGCGGTATCACGCTTGAGGTCTGCCCCGGATCGAATGTGGTGCTGGGTCTGTTCCCGGACTTCGCGGCACACCCGATTGCGCGCTTGCGCGATGCCGGTGTGAACGTCACCGTGTCCACAGACGACCCGCCGTTTTTTCACACGACCATGCGGCGCGAATATGAGATGCTGAACGCGGCGTTTGGCTGGCAGGCCGAAGACTTCGCCGCCTTGAACGAAACCGCCCTGAACGCCGCGTTTTGCGATGAAGACACCCGCGCGCGGGTCAAGAAAAGACTGGAGACCACATGAGCGATCACCTGACCATCGTCGACCACCCATTGGTGCAACACAAACTGACGCTCATGCGGGACAAGGGCACCTCGACCGCGGTGTTCCGGCAGTTGCTGCGCGAAATCACCTTGCTGCTGGCCTATGAGGTCACGCGAGAGCTAAAGCTGACCACCCGCCATATCGAAACCCCGATGGAGGAGATGGACGCCCCCATTCTGGCCGGAAAGAAGCTGGCGCTGGTTTCGATCCTGCGGGCGGGCAACGGGATGCTGGACGGGGTTCTGGAGTTGATCCCGTCAGCCCGCGTCGGGTTTGTGGGCCTTTACCGCGATGAAGAGACGCTGAAGCCAGTGCAATATTACTTCAAGGCGCCTGAAGGCCTGAAGGACCGTCTGGTCATCGCGGTGGACCCGATGTTGGCCACAGGCAATAGCTCTGCCGCTGCGATTGATCTACTAAAAGAGGCCGGTGCCACGGATATCCGTTTCCTTTGCCTGCTGGCTGCACCGGAAGGCGTTGCGCGTATGAAAGAAGCACATCCCGACGTGCATATCGTAACCGCCGCGCTGGATCGTGAGCTGAATTCCAAAGGCTATATCATGCCCGGACTTGGGGACGCCGGGGACCGGATGTTCGGAACCAAATAGTCGCGCTTATCCGCCGCAGATGTTTTGAAGCTGGACCCAATCGCGGTCCGGCAACACCTGTTCCAATGTTCGTCCAGCCATCGGGTCTGCCTCGATCAGCCCCAACACCGTTTCGCCGGTGATGTCGCGCGCATAAGCGTAGGGGGTCGAGGGCAGGGCGGCTTGTGCGAACATCGCCAACAAATCCTCGTCCCTCACCGAAGGGCGCGGTTCAGACAGAACCTGTTCGGTATAAGTATCGACGATCTGCGGTGTCAGACCTCCGGTCGTCAGCAGACGAAAGGCCGAGGTTGCACCGGTGCGGTCCAGCAAATCATCCAGCGGGTCCTGCTGCGCAGAACGGGAACGCTCGGCGATGATGTATCCAGCGGCCACGGCAGGATCCTCATGATCTTCGACCAGGGACCGGTTCAGCAGAACGGTGCCGCCCGGCAGGCTCAGGCTGTCCTGAACACCGGCGGGCAGAATGATGATCTGTCGCACCCCGGTCCGTTTGGCCAGACGATCCAGCGAGGCCTGCGCATCGCGTGAGGTACAAGCACGGCCCGAAACACGTTCGATCCGTTTCAGGATCGTCTCTCCGATCTCCTGACGTTTGACCTCGGGCACGACCGAGACAACATGGCTTTGCAACGCGCCCGGTAACCAGAGCAGCATCACCGCCAGAACAGCCGCAACAACCCCGCCCACGCTGAGCCAACGCAACCGCCCAGGATGCGGGCGCGCGCGGTCGATGGCGCGTTGCAGCCGGTCGATGGCTTCAAGCATCGTTTTTTCGCTCTCGGCCAGTTCCAGCGTTTCATCCGGGTCGCCGTCGGGGTTAAATATCGCCGGATATGTCCCAGGGTTCTGCCGCTCCAGCGCCGCCAATGACCAATGCGTCAAGGCGCGATCATTGAAATCCGAGATCGTCAGCGTCGCCTCTCCTATAGACACCACAACCTCGCGCCGCTGCTCATCGGGCGAGGGGCGCCACAGACCGGTGGCTTCGATCCGCTGGTACTGTTTCAGGGCCGTCATCTGGGTTGGGTCTGCTCGAAATTTGTTTTGCCGAAGCTTAACACGCCACAAAGGCACGGCGCAAACGTGTTGCGCCCGCACGTTCAATTGTGCTGGATGGCGGGGCATGGAAGGGGATCGTCAGCACTATGCAGGCAGGGAAAAGAAACGCACCGGTACTGGCCGCTACCCTCATGCTGGGGGCGATGGCGATCATCGGAGTCATCGATAATGTTGTGATCCTTTTGGCCGACACAATCGGCCTGTGGCAGTTCCACCTAAGCCGTGCCCTTTTGATGCTGCCGCTGATTGCGGGCTTGTCCCTGATCGGGTTTGGCACGCTTAGGCCCAAACGCTGGGGCCCTGTCATATTGCGCAGTGTTTTGATCACCTTGGCCATGCTGTTTTATTTTGGCTCTTTAGCTTTGATGCCAATCGCGCAAGCTTTGGCCGGGTTGTTCAGCGCGCCGATTTTTGTGCTGCTGATCACCGCGCTGGGATTGAAACAACACATCGGGCCGTGGCGCATCGCAGCTGTGATGATCGGGTTCATCGGCATCTTGTGCGTGCTCCAACCCAGCCCGACGGATTTTGATGTCAGGACCCTGATGCCTATTCCGGGCGGGCTGCTTTATGCACTCAGCTCGATCACGACGCGCCAATTGTGTTCCGACGAAAGCACCGTGGCATTGCTGGCCAATATGGTGATCACGCTGGGGCTGGCGGGTGCCGTCGGCATGGCGTTCTTTACGGCATTTCCGATTGCCACATCTGAAGGTGCCGAAGGGTTCGTCACCCGCGGCGCTGTCAGAGAGTTCCAGCCTACCATCCCTTGGTTGTTGGTGCAGGCTATAGGGTCGACAGTTGCCGTGTTCATGCTGATCAAAGCCTATCAGGTGGGTGAGTCGTCTTTTGTGGCGGTGTTTGAATATTCGGTGATGGTGTTCGGTCCGCTGTTTGCCTGGGTCGCATTGGGGCAATCGATTGGCGCAATGCAGGTCGTCGGGATCGGGTTGATTGCCTCAGCAGGGGTTCTGTTGGGTTGGCGATCCAGCCGCATGCAGGCCGAGCAGGAGATTGTATGATCATTTCGACCGGGCGCCGATATGTATTCGTACATATGCCCAAGACCGGGGGAACCTCTCTTGCGCTGGCACTGGAGCAGCGGGCGATGAAGGACGATATCCTGCTTGGGGATACGCCCAAGGCAATCAAACGCAGACGTCGGGCAAAGTCGCTGAACGCAAAGGGGCGATTGTGGAAGCATTCCACCTTGGCCGATATCGACGGGGTTTTGTCGACGCAGGCTATCGAGGACATGTTTGTCTTCACCTTGGTCCGCAATCCGTGGGATCGGATTGTCAGCTACTACCATTGGCTGCGGACACAGAGCTTTGATCACCCGGATGTCGCCCGCGCGCAAGAGCTGGATTTTGAGGGTTTCGTGTTGCACACTGCCACGCTCAGGACCTTTCACCACAACCCGGCCCGCACATATGTCACCATGTCCAATGGGATCGAGAAATGTGACGCCTTCATCCGCCTTGAGTATTTCAATGAAGACTCGAAACATTTGGTCGATCATCTTGGGTTCGAACTGGCTTTGCCGCATCTCAACAGGTCTGATCGGGACCGAGACTACTGCCAATACTACGTGGCGAAGACGCGCGAAGCGGTGGCACGGGCCTGTGCAGAAGATATTCAGAGATTCGGATATCAGTTCGATGGCTTTGCATAGCGCGCGTTTCCAAACCTGAACCAAAAGCGATGTCAGTGCCGATTTTGTGTAAGAAATCCGCGCGGAATCCGCCTTAAATGGCCCGAATTGGGCGTAAATATGTCAGAAATAAGTCGCCCTGGCATTTTCCGTGCTACCCATAATGCAGTGTTGGTTTGTGCCAAAGGGGGTAGGGCACGTGTTGGAAGTAGTGAGTTTTTCTGAGTTCTTGGATCAGCCCCTTCAGGCTGATCACAACAACCTTGATCAGGCCGTAAACGCCCGCCGTGGGGGGCTGTTGCATGGCACCAAGGTTGCGACCACAAGCGGTTGGAAACTGATCGAACGCATCGCTGTCGGCGATTTGGTCCGAACGCTGGACAACGGATTTCGCGAAGTGCGTCGGGTTTCGACCTGTTGCGTCGTCATTCCTGCGGATGAGACCCGCGCCGATTATGTGCCGATCTTTGTTCCCGCGCGTGCAGCCTATAACGGTCGGCCTGTCTGGTTGATGCCTGAACAGGGTATGGCTATTGATCTTGCCAAGCTTGATCCGGAGGCGGATGGCGTATCAGTTATTCCCGCACGGCTGTTGAATGGCTCCTGCCGGATGTCATCACAGGTGCCGGGGTCATCGTTTCAGGTGACCACGCTGTTCTTTGACACGGATGAGGTGATCTTTATCGAAGGCGGCTTGCAGGCCTATTGCCCGGCAGGGCGTTTCGGCATGGGCGGGGCACGAGAGCAAGCGCCCTATCAGGTCGCTGACGATGCAGCGGCTGCGGCGCTTATCGCTTCGATTGCCGTCAGAGGAGACGTTTCGGTTCTGGCGAACCCGTTGGGTGCTTTGCCTGCGCCAATCCCGCAGGACCCGATTTTCCCGATCCGCCCGCCTGCAGGTCTGCGGCGCCCAGGTCGCCCGGGTAGACCGAACTCACCGGTTCTATTCTTGCGGTCCGAATGGCGGATTTAGTCCAGCACTAAGCCAGATACAGGCGCGGATGTCCGCGCCTGTATCGTTATTGATTAAGCTGCTTTTGCTTCGGGGTCGAAGCGGGCGTAGAAGGCCTGACCCTTTTCGGCCATTTCACGCAGCAAAGGCGGGCAGGTAAAGCGTTCGCCATAGGCTTTGGTCAACTGGTCGCAGCGCTCGGCCGCGTAAGGCGTGCCGATGATGTCCAACCAGCTGAGCGGGCCGCCCGACCATGGCGCAAAGCCCCAGGCCAGGATGGCGCCAACATCGCCTTCGCGGATGTCTTCTAGAACGCCTTCTTCCAGCGCACGAACCGCTTCCAGAACTTGGGCGAACATCAGACGCTCTTGCACTTCGATCAGGTCGGGCTGATCTTCGGAATGCGGGTACTTCTCGGCCAGACCCTTCCAGTATTCGACGCGTTTTCCTTTTTCGTCATAGTCGAAGAAGCCTGCGTTCGCCTTACGGCCCAAGCGACCCTCTTCCTCCATCCAAAAGATTAGATCGTCGCCCGGGTTTTCCGGGTAGGCATCGCCCATCGCAGCCTTGGTGGCACGCGCAATCTTGGCCCCCAGATCAATCGAGGTTTCATCATTCAGCTGGATCGGCCCGACGGGGAAGCCCAACTGACGTGCCGCATTGTCGATCAGAACGGGGCTGACGCCCTCAGTGATCATCCGCAGACCTTCGTTGATATAGGGAATGATGCAGCGGTTGGCGTAGAAAAAGCGCGCATCGTTGACCACGATGGGCGTCTTGCGGATCTGGCGCACGTAGTCCAGCGCCTTGGCAACTGCGCGATCACCGGTTTCCTTGCCCTTGATGATCTCGACCAGGAACATTTTCTCAACCGGTGAGAAGAAGTGGATGCCGATGAACTGCTCGGGCCGGACGGAGGCTTTCGCCAGATCGGTGATCGGTAGGGTCGAGGTGTTCGAGGCAAAGATGCAATCCTCCGGGATGATTGCCTCGACCTTCTTGGTCATCTCAGCCTTGACGCCGGGGTCTTCGAACACGGCCTCGATGATCAGATCACAGCCTTTTAGGTAATCCAGATCAGGGGTCGCGGTGATCAGGCCCAGCATGGCCCCTTTCTTCTCCGCCGTGACCTTGCCGCGTTTGATACCCTTGTCCAGATAGGTCTCGGTATAGGCTTTGCCCTTATCCGCAGCCTCCTGATCGCGGTCGATCAGCACAACCTCCATCCCGGCCTGCGCCGACACCAGCGCGATCCCGGCACCCATCATGCCTGCACCCAGAACGCCGATTTTCTTAACGCGCTGATCTGGCACATCCTTCGGACGTACTGCACCTTTCTCCAGCGCTTCCTTGTTCAGGAATAGCGACCGGATCATGGCCGAGGACGAGGGGTTCATCAGGACATTGGTGAACCAGCGCGCTTCGATCTTCAAGGCGGTGTCGAAATCGACCAGAGCACCTTCATAAACTGCACTTAGCAAAGCCTTTGCTGCCGGGAATGCGCCTTGGGTCTTACCGTTCACCATCGCCGAAGCGCCGACGAAGTTCATGAAGCCTGCGGGATGGTAGGGCGCGCCGCCGGGCATCTTGTAACCTTTGGCATCCCAAGGCTTGACGATGTCGGTGTCCTTTGCGTTCAGCACCCATTCCTTGGCTGCGGCCATCGGGTCGGCGGCGATCTCGTCAATGTAACCTGCGCCTTTGGCTTTCTTGACGTCCAGCATCTTGCCTTCCAGCAGCAGCGGTGCAGCCGCGATCGCGCCGACCTTACGGACCATCCGCGTGGTGCCGCCCGCGCCGGGGAAGATGCCGACCATGATCTCGGGCAGGCCGTACTTCGCCTTGGGGTTTTCGGCCGCAAAGATGCGGTGCGTAGACAAAGGCAGTTCCATACCGATGCCCGCTGCAGTGCCGGGCAGAACGGTGGCAATCGGCTTGCCGCCTTTCTTGGTCTTGGAGTCCATGCCTGCCAGTTCGATCTTGCGCAGCAGGGCATGCATTTTCATGGTGCCTTCAAACAGGCCCTTGGCCGGATCATCCCCGGCTTCTTCCTTCATCACCGCCAGCAGATTCAGATCCATGCCACCGGCAAATGAGCCTTCCTTGCCCGATGTGATGATGATCCCTTTGACTGCGTTGTCGGCCAGCGCCTGATCGATACGATCATTCAGCTGTGCCAGCCCGTCAAAGGACATCACATTCATGGTTTTTCCGGGAACATCCCAGGTAATCGTGGCGACGCCATCGGCGTCTTTGGTCAGAGTAAACTCGGTCATTCGTCCTCTCCAATCTGGTCAGCCGTCAACGGGCTTCCATCTTTGCGGGTGAAAGAGAAACCGTTCTCATCATCTTTCACCATCATGTCTATGTCGCTGTAAAAGCCGGTCTCGGTCGGGGTCCGTGTGCCCACCACCAAAAAGGTCGCGGGCGCATCGGTTTTGTTCACAAGGTGGTGGCCATTGGCCTCACCTGCGGGCCAAGCGGCGCAATCGCCGGGCTGCATCTCATGCTCACCATCGTCATCGATCAGCACGCAGGTGCCGCTGAGCATGATGGCAAATTCGTCCTGCTCCATGTGGTAGTGGCGCAGCGAGGACAAAGCCTGCGGTTCAAGCCGTACGATGTTGACCCCGAACTGCGTCAGCCCGCCTGCATCTCCGACGCCCTGGTTGAAGCGGCCTCCGACCGCCTCGGCCAGTTTGCCGGGATAAGACGAGCCACCCTTGAACGGGATCTGAGAGAGATCCAGCTTGGGCATCAGACCCGCTCGATAATGGTTGCTGCACCCATGCCGGACGCAATGCAGAGCGTGGCGAGACCGGTTTCCTTGTCCTGACGCTCCAGCTCATCCAGCAGCGTGCCGATGATCATCGCACCAGTTGCACCCAGCGGGTGACCCATCGCGATCGAGCCGCCGTTGACGTTTACCAAAGCCGGATCGACATCGAACGCCTGCTGGAAGCGCAGCACAACCGAGGCGAAGGCTTCGTTCACTTCGAACAGGTCCAGATCGCTGATCTGCATGCCGTTGTCGGCAAGGATCTTCTCGGTCACCGGCACCGGGCCGGTCAGCATGATGGTCGGGTCGGTGCCAATCTTCGCAGTTGCTTTGATGCGGGCACGTGGCTTGAGGCCGTGTTTCTCACCAAATTCCTTGTTGCCGATCAAAACAGCGGCTGAGCCGTCAACGATGCCCGAGCTGTTGCCCGCGTGGTGGATATGGTTGATCCGCTCCAGATGCGGGTATTTCAGCATCGCGACTTTGTCGAAGCCGGGCATTTGCTCACCCATCATCTGGAAGGACGGGTTCAACGCGCCGAGGCTCTGCATGTCGGTGCCGGGGCGCATGTATTCGTCGCGATCCAGAATGGTCAGGCCGTTCTGGTCTTTGATGGTGATGACCGACTTCTCAAACCGGTTGTCTTCCCAAGCCTCTGCGGCGCGTTTCTGAGATTCAACGGCCAGCGCGTCGGCGTCGTCGCGGGTGAACCCATACTCGGTCGCAATAATGTCGGCCGAGATGCCTTGCGGTACGAAGTAGGTGTCCATTGCCAGCGTCGGGTCTACGGCAATCGCAGCACCGTCGCTGCCCATGGCCACGCGGCCCATCATCTCAACACCGCCAGCGATATAGGCGTCGCCCGCGCCGCCTTTGACCTGGTTTGCGGCCAGGTTCACGGCTTCCATGCCCGAGGCGCAGAAGCGGTTGATCGCAAGACCGGGGATCGACTGGTCTAGGTCAGAGGCCAGAACCGCCGAGCGCGCCAGACAGCCGCCTTGCTCCATGACTTGGGTGACGTTGCCCCAGATCACATCCTCAACGGCGTGGCCTTCGAGGTTGTTGCGATCCTTGATCGCGTTCAGGGTCAAGGCGGACAGGCGCACCGAGGTCACTTCGTGCAGGCTGCCATCCTTGCGACCCTTGCCGCGCGGTGTGCGCAGGGCGTCATAAATGTAAGCTTCGGTCATGGGTCTTCTCCTTAAGCTTGATCCGACGGGTTGCCGGGCATCAGGTCATAGGGGTGTTTCCACCTGGGCTGCTCGTATAGACGAGTTAGCCAGGCGTCGATATTGGGCCAGTCAGCACGGTCAAAGCCGAATGGTTCGGGATAGTAGAGGTATCCGCAGCAGCTGAGATCAGCGTTGGTCACGCCATCACCAACAATCCAGTCGCGGCCCTCAAGGTGGTTGTTCAGAACATCGTAGGCCGCTTTCAGACGGCCTTGGTTGAAGGCAATCACATCGGCATTGCGGTGTTCTTCTGGCAGGAAGTTCATTAGAAACCGCGTCATGCCGGCCATCGAGCTTAGTTTGTGGTTATCCCACAGCACCCAGCGAAGGATCTCGTAATTCTCTTCCCGCGTCTTGCCGCCAAACTTGCCGGATTTTTCGGTGACATAAGCCTGAATCGCACCAGATTGGGAGGTTCTGAAATCACCGTCGATCAGGAAGGGCGCTTCGCCCATTACATTGACGTCCGAGCGGAATTCGGGGCTGCGGGTCACGCCTTTCAAGAAATCGACAAAGACCGGCTCCCACTCAAGGCCAGACATTTCTAACGCCAAAGCAGCTTTGTACGAATTGCCGCTTTCACCGAAGCAGTGCAGTTTTATGGTCATGCGAGCGCCCCTCCCAAGGCATGTTGCACGTTATCCTGATACGTTCCCCGAGCACTCCGACGGAGCTCGGGGTCATCTGGTCCTCGGATCAGAGCCCAAGGACCAGATTGAGATCAGAAGTTCACCGCGTCCAGCGCCATCACAGTGTCGGCACCGGTCTGGATGCGAGCCAGATGCATGGCGGTCGCGGGCAGGCGACGGGCCATATAAAAACGGCCGGTGTTGATCTTGGTCTCGTAGAACTCTTTGTCCGAGGCACCACCGTCCAGCGCATCTTGAGCTGCCTTCGCCATCTGCGCCCACATCAGGCCCAGGCAAACATGACCGAACATGTGCATGAAGTCATAAGACCCAGACAGCGCGTTGTTCGGATTTTTCATGCCCTCCTGCATGAAGTACATGCCAGCGGCTTGCAGATCTTTGGATGCAGCTTTCAGTGGTTCAATGAAGGCTTTGTCATAAGCTTCGTTCTGGCCCGCGTTTTCCTTGCAGAAGGATTTGACCATATCGAAGAACGCCATGACGTGCTTGCCGCCATCCTGCGCCAGTTTGCGGCCCACAAGATCGAGCGCTTGAACGCCGTTTGCGCCTTCGTAGATCATCGCGATACGGGCATCGCGGGTGTATTGCGACATACCCCATTCTTCGATGTAACCGTGGCCGCCATAGACCTGCTGCGCCTGCACGGTCATGTCGTAACCTTCGTCCGTCAGGAAGCCCTTGATGACCGGGGTCAGCAACGAGATCAGCCCGTCAGCGTCCTTGTCACCTGAACGGTGCGCCTTGTCGATCATGGTCGCGCCCCAAAGGATGAACGCGCGCGCGCCCTCGGTGAAGCTTTTCTGATCCATCAAGTTGCGGCGGATGTCGGGGTGCACGATCAGCGGATCGGCGGGGCCGTCCGGGTTCTTCACGCCGGTTACGTCGCGGCCTTGCAAGCGGTCCTTGGCATATTCGACTGCATTCTGGTATGCGGCCTCGGCCTGCGACAGGCCCTGCATGCCCACACCCAGACGCGCTTCGTTCATCATGGTGAACATGGCGCGCATGCCTTTGTGCTCCTCGCCCAGCAGCCAGCCAGTGGCTTCGTCATAGTTCATGACGCAGGTCGAGTTGCCGTGGATGCCCATCTTTTCTTCGATCTTGCCGACCGAAACACCGTTGCGCTCACCCGGAGTGCCGTCTTCGTTCACGATGAATTTCGGCACGATGAACAGCGATACGCCCTTGATCCCCTCGGGGCCACCGGGGATTTTGGCCAAGACCAGATGGATGACGTTATCGGCCATGTCGTGATCGCCCGCCGAGATAAAGATCTTCTGGCCGGAAATCTTGTAGCTGCCGTCGCCCTTAGGTTCCGCCTTGGTGCGCATCAGGCCCAGATCGGTGCCGCAATGCGGTTCGGTCAGGTTCATGGTGCCGGTCCATTCACAGCTAACCATGTTGGGCAGATAGGTGTTTTTCTGCTCTTCCGACCCATGGGCCAAAATAGCCGAGGCCGCGCCATGGGTCAGGCCCTGATACATCACGAAAGCTTGGTTTGCGCCCGAGAACATCTCACCTACTGCGGTGCCGATGACATAAGGCATGTTCTGGCCGCCATACTCTTCCGGCATGTCGAGGCCAGTCCAGCCACCTTCCTTCACCTGCTCGAAAGCGTCTTTGAACCCGGTGGGCGTGTACACAATCCCGTTTTCCAACCGGCATCCTTCGGTGTCACCCACCACGTTCAACGGATGCAGAACATTGGTGGCAACCTTGCCGGCTTCTTCCAGAACGGCGCCGGTAAACTCGGCTTCCAGTTCGTCATAGCCGGGGATATCCGACTGCGAGACTTTCAGAACGTCGTGCAGGATGAACTGCGTGTCTTTGGTTGGCGCGTTGTAAACGGGCATGTGAAGCTCCCTTAATTCAGATGTCCGGGTGATAGGCGGTCGATGTTACTCGGCCGCCTTCTTGTCTTGTTTCATTGAAGAGATGACTTTCTCTCCCCAACGCAATTGTTCTTTCAGATCGTCAATCGCCTGCGTCAGCTCTTCGCGGCGTGATTCCATGTCGGCGAGACGTTCACACGCAATCTCGTAGGTGCGCGACATCTGGGTCAGCTGTTGATCACCCACATGGTACAAATCCAGAAGTTGCCGAATTTCTTCCAGGCTAAAGCCGAACCGCTTCCCACGCAGGATCAGTTTCAGCCGCGCGCGGTCGCGTTTGGTGAACAAGCGTTTCTGACCCTCGCGGATCGGGAACAGCAGTTCTTTGGCTTCGTAGAACCGCAAAGTACGCGGTGTGACATCATAGGCCCCGCACATCTCGCGGATGGTCATAAGATCTTCGGTCATTCGTCATACTCTCGTCACTGGTGTCATGAGACACGAGTTGCGTAGTCGTCGCCTGCTTTACAACATGAGAATGACGTTTACGTAATCCCGACGCTGCGTCACTTCAAAGTTGACGTAACATCCAAACACGTAAAGGCGCTGGATCGCAATTTTATTTCCGTAGCGTCAGGCTGGAACCGGATCGATGGGGCCGAAAAACTGAATGTGATCCTAGGATGCGGGCCGCGTCTTGAGGCGAAACAGATCGATTCAAGGGCGGCGAAATTCAGGAAATGGAATTCGCAGTTTGATCCCTTAACTGTTTGAGCGCATCCATCGCTTCATCCAGCTGTTTGCGTTGTTGACGCAGCTCATCCATCTGTCGGTCGGCCATTTCAACAAAGGCCGCCATCTGTGCCTGATTGCCCTCATCTTCATAGATCAGCAGCCACTGGCGAATTTCTTCAAGAGGGAAACCAAACTTGCGACCGCGCATGATCAGCGTCATCCGAGCGCATTCGCGAGGGCCGTAAAACCGGGACCGCCCTTCGCGGTATGGCTGCAACAGCTCGATATACTCGTAGTAGCGCAGGGTGCGCGGCGTCACGTCGAATTCCGCGCACATCTCTTTGAATGACAAACGGTTGTCGGACATTCCTGGTCTCCTCCACGGCAACCTACGTCCTTGCCACGTCAAGCGCAACAGGTGGGCTTGCCCTTTGCAATTTCTACGGATCATAAAGGGGCGTCACGATAGGAAGTTAGCAAATGGTCGACAAGACAGTTCTAGCCCGCCAGTTTATCGAAGCGATCCCCCATGCGCGGGCCATCGGTCTGGAGTTGACCCAGATTGGCGAGGGTGAGGCCGAAATCACCATGCCTTACAATACAGACCTGATTGGCGACCCCAGAACAGGAGTGATTCATGGGGGGGCAATTTCGACCATTTTGGACACTTGTTGCGGTGCCGCGGTCATGAGCCATCCGTCCTCGCCCGGTGGAACAGCAACGATCAACCTGAGGATCGACTACATGCGCGCAGCGACTCCGGGCCAGACCATTACCGCGCGGGCCAGTTGCTATCACATCACCCGCAATGTGGCGTTTGTCCGCGCCACGGCCATGGATGATGATCACGACCGGCCTGTGGCAACCGCCTCGGGCTCGTTTACGGTGGAAGGTAAGTAACATGGCCAGAACCCGCCCTGAGCCGATGCAGGTGGTCAAGCAACGCCGCGATGGCGCTTTGCGTGCGTTGATCGACGGCGTGCCTTACATCCGATTCTTGAACATAAGTTTTGATCGCAGGGGCGATGAGCTGACCGGCGTTCTGAACTTCGATGAGAAACTAATTGGAAACCCATTCCTTCCCGCCATTCACGGCGGTGTAACGGCCGCGTTTCTCGAGGTCACAGCCGTGATCACGCTGAGTTGGGAGCACATGTTTTCCGAAATCGAAAGCGGTGAAATCGATGCTGAGGCCATCGTGACCGACGAAAACATCCGTTTTCCAAAGACTATCGATTTCACCGTCGACTATCTGCGGTCAGGCCTGCCACGGGATGCTTATGCGCGGGCCTTCGTCAATCGGGCCGGTCGACGCTATGCCTCGGTCCGGGTCGAGGCCTGGCAAGACAACCATGCCAAACTGTTTGCGCAAGCGACCGGGCATTTCCTGATGCCGCAGCCAGCCCAGGATAAGGGCTGATCATGACAAGTGCCTCGGCGCCCATAACGCATGGGCGGGTGCTGAAAATCGCCATTCCCATTGTGCTGTCCAATGCAACTGTGCCTATTCTGGGTGCGGTAGATACCGGCGTGGTGGGTCAGATGGGCGCTGCCGCTCCGATCGGAGCCGTCGGTATCGGTGCGGTGATCCTGTCTGCGCTTTACTGGATTTTCGGGTTCCTGCGGATGGGTACCACCGGCCTTGCCGCACAGGCACGCGGGGCAGGGGACACCAATGAGATGCGCGCGCTGCTGATCCGCGGGCTGATGCTGGGCGGGGCTGCAGGGCTGGTTTTCATATTGGCGCAGGTCGCAATTTTCAGCGGTGCGTTTCTGCTGTCACCAGCCAGTCCCGAGGTCGAAACCCTTGCTCGCACCTATCTTGAGATCCGAATCTGGGGCGCTCCCACGACGATAGCTCTTTATGCAGTCACAGGCTGGCTGATCGCGGTTGAGCGTACGCGGGGCGTGTTTATTCTGCAAATCTGGATGAACGGGCTCAATATCGTTCTGGATCTGTGGTTCGTTCTGGGGTTGGGCTGGGGTGTCGAAGGTGTGGCGATTGCCACTCTGATCGCGGAATGGACCGGGTTGGCGCTGGGCCTGTGGCTCTGCCGCGATGGATTTCGAGACCGCATCTGGCGGGATTGGCCCCGCATCTTTGATGCCGTGCGTTTGCGCCGGATGTTGCAAGTGAACGGCGATATCGTGATCCGCTCGATCTTGCTGACTGGTTCGTTCACGACCTTCCTATTTGTGGGCTCGGATTTGGGGGACGTCAATCTGGCCGCCAATCAAGTGCTTCTGCAATTCCTGGAAATCACCGCCTTTGCATTGGACGGCTTTGCCTTTTCAGCCGAGGCGCTGGTTGGCAGCGCTGTGGGCGCACGGGATCGGTATCAGGTGCGGCGGGCCTCGATCATATCATCGCAATGGGGCGTCGGAGGGGCCGTTTTGCTGGCGGTCATTTACTTCTCGGCAGGTCCCGCCTTGATCGACTTGATGTCCACATCACCCGAAGTCCGCGAGGCCGGGCGCGAATTTCTGTTCTGGGCGGCCATCGCGCCGCTCATGGGCGTGGCCAGTTGGATGTTCGATGGCATCTATATCGGTGCGACCTGGACCCGGGCGATGCGCAACGCAATGCTGCAATCTGTGGCGATCTATGTTGTCGCCCTGTTCGTTTTGGTTCCTGCGTTCGGCAATCATGGGCTTTGGGGCGCGCTGATGGTTTTGAACCTAGCACGCGGCGTGACCATGGGCTGGCGCTACCCTCGGCTTGAGGCGCAGGTTGCCTAAAGCAAATCCAGCAGGTTCTCGGGCGGACGACCAAGTGCGACTTTGCCTTCGGTGATAGCCAGCGGGCGTTCGATCAAGATCGGATGATCTGCCATGGCCTGAATCAATTCCGCATCTGGCGCATCTTTCGACAGGCCCAGTTCCTTGAACAGCTTCTCACCCGTGCGCATCATCTGAATGGCGGGTACGCCCAGCAATGCCTGCGCCTGGCGCAGCGCGTCGACCGAGGGTGCATCTTCAAGGTATTTCCGAACCTGAACCTCTGCGCCGCGCTCTTCCAACAAGGCCAGACCCATGCGGGATTTCGAACAGCGCGGGTTATGCCAATATTCAATCACAACCAATCCCCTCGTTTGCTGCCCACAGCTTGCCCCACGGTGTCAAACCCGTCTTGGGCCAGCAGGGCATCCAGACCTTGGGCAATCTCGGCGGCCAGAGACAGACCGCCATAGACCATCGCTGTGTAGAACTGCGTGGCGGATGCCCCGGCGCAAATCTTGGCATAGGCCTGTTCTGCCGTGCTGACCCCGCCGACGCCAATCAGGGGCAGATTGCCCTCGGTCAATTGGCTGAGCTTTGCCAGAACACGTGTCGATTTCTCGAATAACGGCGCGCCTGACAGGCCGCCTTGTTCAGACTTATGCGCGCTACGTAACCCTTCACGGGACAGCGTGGTATTGGTGGCAATAACCGCATCCACGCCCGTCTCGACAGCCACGTCTGCAATGTCTTGCAGTTCGGCCTCGGTCAGATCCGGTGCGATCTTCAGGAAGATAGGCAGCGGCTGGGGCAGCGCGTCGCGCGTTTCGATCACGCCTCCCAGCAACGCGCCAAGGGCGGCTTTTCCCTGAAGGTCCCGCAGCTTTTCGGTGTTGGGGGAGGATACATTTACGGTGGCAAAATCCAGATGCGCGGCACAGTGGGCCAGCACTTTGGCAAAATCACCGGGCCGGTCGTCGCTGTCTTTGTTTGCCCCCAGATTCAGGCCAATCACCGCATCCGCGGGGCGGGCGGCGAGCCGCTGGGCCATAACCTCCATGCCTTCATTGTTGAAGCCAAAGCGGTTGATGGCGGCACTATCCTCGGTTAGCCGAAAGAGACGTGGCTTAGGGTTCCCAGGTTGCGGGCGTGGGGTCACTGCGCCCACTTCGATAAATCCAAACCCGGCGCGCGACAGCGGGGTCAGGACCTCTCCGTTCTTGTCAAACCCAGCGGCTAGACCAACCGGGTTGGGCAGGCGCAAGCCGGCGATTTCTGTCGCCAGCCGAGCAGACGTCACCGGCCCCGGCATGGGGGCCAGCCCGGCCCTTAGCGCTTTGATCGACAGGCCATGCGCCGTCTCAGGATCAAATCGATGCAGCGCGGCAAGGCCCAGTTTTTCGGCTAGTTTCATCCGAACGCTGCCCCACCTTTGGCCGCGCCGCATCGGATCAGGCGCGAGGTTTCAACGGCGGCCTGGCGATGCACCACGGCCATTTGATAGATCGGGTCGGTCACCATTTCCAGAAACGCATGAGCCGAGGGGTAGCGGGCGATGAACACTTCATCCCATGCCTCGTCCTGAGGTCCGATCAACGTGGTCTGAAACGCCCCGCGCCATAGGATTGACGCACCCAATCTGGCGATAATCGGGGCCGTCTCAGCCCCGTAGTTGCGATAAGCTTGCGCCCCGGTCAGACCAGCAGCGGCCAGTTCATGATCCGCTGGGTAAGCAGCCGTTGGACGAAACTTGACAAGGTTCAACATCTCAATCGGCTCATTCCGATCCAGCGCTTTGAAAGCGTCGAACTGTTCGCGCTGGGGATCGATGTAGGCGGTCATGCCATTTCCTCGGGGAATAGATGGGTTTGGCCATCAAAGGGCAGGGGCCGCGACCAGAGCACATCACTCATCCTGATCTGACGGTAGAGGTGCGGAAACAGCGCCCCACCGCGCGAGACCTCCCACTTCAGGTCATCCCCCATCGCATCCCCGTCGCACGCCAGCAAGGTCAGCCCATCGACACCGGCAAAATGTTTGGCAGCCGTCTCAGAAGCTTGTTTGGCCGTCGAAAAATGCACGTACCCATCGGCAACATCAATCGGCGCGCCGTCCGAGGCACCCTCGGCCTGCAGTAGAGCCCATTCATCGGCCCGAAATATTTTGTAAATCAGCATGCCTCGGGTGATGCCCCGCACGGAACGGGGAATCAAGTCAGATTTGCCCCTTTGACTCTTCGTCGCCATCAGCGCACGATCTGGTCAAACAACGATAGGGAGTATTCGTATGTTGACCCGTTTCATGGCCTCTGTTGCCGTATTGGGGCTGACCGCTGGGATTGCGGCTGCCGACTATAAACTGACGATTTTACACACAAACGATATCCACAGCCGTATTGAGTCGATCAACAAATACGATTCGACCTGTGACGCGGAAGGTGAAGCCGAAGGCAAGTGTTTTGGCGGCGTTGCACGACTGAAGACCATTCTGGATGCAAAGCGCGCAGACATGGCGGATGAGAATGTTTTGGTTCTGGACGCAGGCGATCCGTTCCAAGGCTCGCTGTTCTACACCACCTATAAAGGTGCGGCAGAGGCCGAGTTCATGGAGGCGATCGGTTATGACGTGATGGCCGTCGGCAACCACGAGTTTGACGACGGTCCCGAAGGCCTTGCTGCGTTCATTGATGCGGTCAGCTTCCCTGTGATTTCGGGTAACCTGGATTTGTCGACATCGGCTGAACTCAAGGACAAGGTGGAAAACCATGTGGTTCTTGAGGTTGGCGGCCAGAAGATCGGTATCATTTCCGCGCTGGCAACCGACACGGTCGACACCTCGAGCCCCGGCAAGGATGTGGTATTCCAGGATGAGATCGAAAGCCTAAAGGCCGACGTTGCCGCGCTGCAGGATGAGGGTGTGAACATCATCATCGCGTTGAACCACGTGGGTCTGGCCAAAGACCTAGAGATTGCCGCTCAGGTGCCGGGTCTGGATCTGGTGGTTGGTGGGCACTCGCACACGCTGCTATCGAACACCAATGAAGACGCGGCTGGCCCGTACCCGATGATGGTGGGCGATGTCCCGGTCGTGCAAGCCTATGCCTATTCGAAATATCTGGGTGAGGTCACACTAACTTTTGACGATGACGGTAACCTGATCTCGGCAGAAGGTGAGCCGATCCTGCTGGATGCGTCAGTAACGCCGGATGCAGACATTGCTGCGCGCGTCGCTGAAATGGGTGCCCCGATCGAAGAGATGAAGCAACGCGTGGTCGCTGAAACCGGCGCAGCCGTTGAAGGTTCGCGCGATATCTGCCGCGTACAGGAATGTGAGATGGGCAATCTGGTTGCCGACGCAATGCTGGCCCGTGTCGCTGATCAAGGCGCTCAGATCGCAATCGCAAACTCGGGCGGTCTGCGCGCGTCGATTGACGAAGGTGAGGTCACCATGGGTGAGGTTCTGACGGTTCTACCGTTCCAGAACACCCTTTCGACCTTTGAAATCAGCGGTCAGGGCGTGATTGATGCATTGGAAAACGGCGTCAGCCAAGTGGAAGAAGTCAAAGGCCGCTTCCCTCAGGTCGCCGGGCTGAGCTTCACCTGGGATCCGTCGGTTGCCCCGAACGAAGGACGCATCACCGAAGTGATGGTGGCAGAGGGTGACGGCTTTGTTCCCATCGACCCGGAGGCGACCTATCTTGTCGTGACCAACAACTATGTGCGAAACGGTGGTGACGGGTACAAGATGTTCGAAGGTGACGATAAGAACGCCTATGATTTCGGGCCCGATCTGGCGGATGTAACCGCCGAATACCTGGCTGAAAACGCACCCTACCAACCGTATGTAGACGGGCGTATCAAGCAGAAGTAACGCCCTGCAAAAAACTAAAAAGCCGCATCCTCGTGATGCGGCTTTTTTTGTTTGATCAGTCGATATCGTATTCTGGCCAAAGCTGTGGATCCAGCCCATCCAGCATGGGCTGGATATGCTCAACGACATTGCGCCAGCCGCCGATGGACTTGGTCGAGATTTTGCTACGGACCTGATCGACACTAGCCGTTCGCACCTGTTTGGTATTGTCCTCAGGTCGTACCATCAAGGGGTGCCATTCGATCTCGCAAAACGCGGCGATTTCTTTGCTGTAACTCTCGGGATCGGCAACAAGCTTTTCATAGGGAACGGTTAAAATTCGATCTGTGAACACAGCATCCCAATGGGCCATATATCGGCGATAGAGGTTAGCCGAGTGGGCAATCGATTTAAGGTTCGAGGCATAGTTCATACCACCTGCCGGGAAACGCCTGATCCATTTCGACAGGCCCACATCCCTTGGATCGCGGAGCATGTTGATGACCTTTGCGTTCGGAAAGGCCGACAGAATAAAGCCAACACGCTGGAAGTTGTGGGGCATCTTGTCGACAAAGGCAGTTGTATCTGCGGGGATCGGGGGCATCAGATTCCGAAACTCCTGCGCGATATGACGTGCTGCATCAGAATCGAAATTGCGTTCACCATCCTGGAAATCGACGGACAGGTCTGCTGCCAAGGTCAGTTCGCCACATCCGGTGATGTTGGGCGCTGCGCTCAGCATCATCTCCATCAGAGTGGTTCCGGATCGTGGTTGCCCGATCACGAAGATTGGGGTGGGGGTCTCGGCCATGTCCGAACTCACCAGATGCTCGCGGTCTGGGAACAGCGCAGTGATCGCGGCGAACTTTTTCTCTTCGGCGGCAAAATGGTAGGGGTTCGTGCTGTGCTGTGTCGCGTTGGCCTTTGCAAAATAAGGCAGTGCTGCATCCAGTCCCTCAACCTTGGACATCAGATGTGCCTTGGCAAATTGAAGTTCTTGCAGGTCCTCGTCACTGGCGTCCATCGCCGCTTCGACTTTGTTAAGAAGCTCCGAGGCCTTGGATTTGTCAACAATCGTCGACAGCTGAAGGAGGGCGTTTTTGTGGGATGGGTCTTCAACAAGAATCCCGTTCAGCAAAGCATCTGAGCCGTCCTTGTCGCCGCCTTGGTGCAACACAAGCGCCTTGGCAAAGGCAACGGCCGGGTTTTCGGGAGCGAGTTCAAATGCGCGGGCAACATCACGCGCATTTTCGTCTTCAAAGCCTATCTTTGCGAATGCACGGGCACGGTTTATCAGCAGGTCCGCGTTGTTCGGATCATGCATCAGCTTCTGGCTGGCATAATCAATGATTGATCGCCAGTTGCTGCCTTTGAGCGAGATTTCCTCAATGACCCTGGCGAGTTCCTTGTTGTTTGGAAACTTCTCGAACTTTTGTTCTGCATAGGCCAGGGCACGCTCGATCTGACCGGTTTGCATCAGCGCATTCGCGAGGTTTTCCGCAAATTGCGGATCGTCCGGTTTCATCCGCGAAGCTTCAACAAAATGCGGGATCGAGCGTTTATACTGTTTCATCTCGGTCAAAATGAAACCGGCCAAGGCCTGGAAATCACAATCGCCTGGGTACTTCTTGATCCCCAGCTGCGCCTTTTTCAGAGCTTGAGGCAGTTTTTCAGCCCGCAACAGCTCGATGGCTTTGTCTTTCAGAGATTTCGCCGTTTGATTTTTCATGTGACCGCACGTGACCTAGGTTGATGAGACGAATCCACACGTGTTCATCCCCCACGACGTGACGGTTTGCAACAACACTTCTTTGCACAGTGATTGGTTCATCGGTCCAAACCCTTTTTCAAAGCGGGGTACTGCGGGGTTTCTTTCTAGGGCACGGGCAAGTAAACCGCTGGGATGGTGTTGAAATACTCAGACTTACCGCAGCTATACGCCCATGGTTTCGACACCGTGATCGATGTCCGCAGCCCGGCTGAATTTGCAGAGGATCACCTGCCCGGCGCGATCAACTTGCCGGTTCTGGACAATGCCGAACGCGCCCGAGTCGGAACGATCTACAAACAGCAAAGCCCGTTTCTGGCCCGCAAGCTTGGGGCGGCTTTGGTGTTTCGAAATGCGGCCAATCACATTGAACACAGCCTCAGCCATCATGAAGGGAATTGGCGGCCGCTGGTCTATTGCTGGCGTGGGGGACAGCGATCCGGGTCGTTTGCGTGGACACTGCAGCAGATCGGCTGGCGGGCCGAGGTCATTGAGGGCGGGTATCGAACCTATCGGCGTTTAGTGAACGCCTATTTATATGAGCAACCATTGCCCATTCGACTGTTTGCGCTGGATGGCTATACCGGAACGGCTAAAACCGAGTTGCTCCACCATTTGCAGCGTCGCGGTGTTCAGGTCGTCGATCTTGAAGGCTTGGCCAATCACCGGGGCTCGCTGCTGGGTGAGATGCCCGGGGGGCAGCCCAGCCAGAAAGCGTTCGAGTCAGCGCTTTCCGCTGCTTTTTGCGCGCTTGATCCGGCACGCCCGGTTGTGGTCGAGGCGGAATCCTCGAAGATCGGTGAGCGGATCCTGCCACCCAGCCTGTGGACGGCGATGTGTGCGGCCTCGCGCATTCAGATCGTTGCTCCGGTCGCGGCACGGGCGGCGTATTTGATGCAGGCTTATGATGATATTCTGTCCGACAGCGCGCGTTTGCGCGATCGCTTGGCCCCGTTGCGGGTTCACCGTGGGCATGAGGTCGTGGATGCGTGGCTGGCATTGATCGATGCGGGCGACAAGCGCGCGTTGACCCGAGCGTTGATCGAACAGCACTATGACCCGGCCTATGCCAAGTCGCGCCGTGCTCACCCTGTAGACCCCGTTTCCAGGGTCGAGGTGCAAAAGCTGGACAGCAGCGGCCTGAGTCACGCGGCGGCAGAGATAGAAACCACGCTGGATCAGCTTTGAAGGCGCAGCCCCGGTGTGTCGGTCAGATGGCCGATCCTGGCCGCCGGATAGCCCGCTGTACTCAGTGCGTTCAACATGGCGTCTGCGTCGTCCGCAGCAACCGCAGCCAATAATCCGCCTGCAGTTTGAGGATCAAACAGCAGGGCGGCTTTGCCATCCGAGGGAAGCTCGGGTGCGATAGATCGGTTGTCAGAAAACAGTGTGGAGTGAACGCCGAAATTGCTCAGTTCAAGGGCTCCAAGCATAACCGGAACCGCGTCCAAATCCAAAATCGCGCCACAGTATGAGGCGTCGCATATGCCTTTCAAATGCCCGGCAAGCCCGAACCCTGTGACATCCGTCATCGCCTGTGCCCGCGACAAAATCTTAGCCGCCTGACCTTGTGGCTGGGTCATCAGTTTGTAAGCTTTTGCGACATCCGCTCCATTCGCCTGCCCCGCCATTTCAGCCGCCATTAAAACGCCGCTGCCGATGGGTTTGGTCAGGATCAACACATCGCCGGGCCGCCCGTCGGCCAATGTGATCGGCAGTTCGGGGCACAAACCGGTGATGGTAAAGCCAAGGGTCATCTCATCACCCATCGAGCTATGTCCGCCCACGATCTCGGCTCCGGCGTCCTGCATGATCTCATTGGCTGTGGTCATAATCTCGGACATGGTGCGTTCCTGCAACATGGCGGACATGCGCGGCAAAATGATGGTCGCGGTCGCGGCCTGGGGTTGGGCCCCCATGGCCCAGATATCTCCAAGCGCATGGACAGCGGTTATGCGCGTCATCAGAACGGGATCAGAGGTCAGGCTGCGCAGATGATCTGTGGTCATGACCTGTTGCGCCTTGCCCGTCATCAAAAGGGCGGCATCGTCGCCCGGCAGGGATGTCACATCGGGCCGGATGGGTTTTGGCAGCGCGTGCAATGCACGTTGCAAGGCACCCCTGCCAACCTTGGCCCCACAGCCACCGCACATGGGTTTATCGCCTAATGCCTCGGATAGTCCCGCCGCATGATCGCGCGGCAGGGCCGGAGTTTGCATCGTGGGAAGGTCGCGGAACTTATTCATAAATGTCTGGTCGATGTGGTTTTTCCATCGCCACATCAATGTACCGCTGAACGAAGTGCCCAGCCGTTCCCCCAGCGCGGATTTTCCGCCCAGCGAGATCAGTTTCAAGTAATCCTTCTGCGGCACATAGCGCCTCACTTTCCCGGCCCCCAGCGCTGCCCTCAGGTTGTTGAACAGAACCGGAGCTTCACGCACCGCGTAAACGCCCGCCTTGGGTCGCGGGTTATCGCTCAGGTGGGCGCAGTCACCAGCGGCAAAAACAGCTGGATCGCTGGATTGAAGATGGGCATTCACCCGGATGAACCCGTCCTGCAAATCTAGCCCGGTTCGGGTGATCCAGTCATAGGGGCGGGCCCCCGCGGCGCCGGTGACAAAGTCAGCCTCGATCTGGCGGCCATCCTGCAATGTCACATGATCCGCAGCGATTTCCTTGATCGCGATCTCTTCGAGTACCTCGACACCAAGATCATCCATCGCCTCGCGGATCGTAGCGGCGGCTTTAGGTCCGATCGCAGACAGGGCTATCGCATTGTCGATCAGCGTAACCCGTGCAGGTCGTTGCCGGGCTTTCAATGCGTGGGCCATGGCCATTGCCAGTTCAACCCCCGCGACGCCACCACCGATCACAGCCACGGCTGCGGGGCCTGACTTGTCCAGATACGCGGCCCATCGGCTGGCGAAAGGACCAAGGGGTTTGGCGGGTACGGCGTGTTCGGCAAAGCCGGGTATGCCGGGCATATCTGACGTGATCCCGACATTGACCGAGGCGACATCGAACGCAACGGGTAACCGACCGGGCATATGGATCAGTCGCTGATCGGTGTCGATTGCGTCGACCGAACCCAGAACAATCCGCGCATCCGCAAGACGCGCCAGTTTCACCAGATCAATGTCCAGTTCAGACCGCTCGTAGTGCCCGGCAACATAGCCCGGTAACATTCCGGAATAGGGCGCTGTCGGGCCGGGGTTGATCACCGTCACGCGCGCACCGGGCAGTGGGTTCATCCCCCATTTGCGCAGCAGCAGCGCATGTGTGTGCCCACCGCCAATGAGAACCAGATCACGGGTCAGGGGCAGCGGAGGATTTTGCATAAGGCTCAGTTCGTGCTGTGGTCCGGGACGTCTTCGACCTGCTCGACCGCGTGGGTGGCCCAAAGCTCATCCTCGCCCGCATCCGGCAGATCGCTCGGCTTTTCATGGCGGTGAACATGCCATTTTGCAATGAACAGAGCCGTGATCGGGGCCGTGAGGAACAAAAACAACGTGATCAACAACTCGTGCAGCGACAGCTTGCCTTCCAGCAGAACCGAATGGCAGATCGACGCCAGCAGCACGCCGCCCACCCCCAAGGTTGTTGCCTTAGTGGGCGCATGCAGGCGTGACATAGGATCTTTCAGCTTGATCATGCCAAACGAGCCGACAAAGCCAAAGATGCCCGATACGATCAGAAACACTGTGATCAGCAGTTCGAAGAAAAATGTCATCCCGCCCTCACTCGATAATATTGCCGCGCAGCATGAAGCGCGCGTAAGCCACGGTTGAGACAAAGCCCAACATGGCGATGATCATGGCCGCCTCGAAGAAAATCTCGGTGCCCTGATCAAGACCGTAAAGGATCATCAGAGCGATGGTGTTGATGACCATCGTGTCCAGTGCCAGAACACGGGTTCCAACGCCGTCTGCGGTGATGATCCGCCACAGGCACATAAGGATTGCCGCTCCGAAACAGGTGAAGGCGAAGTAGATGGCGTAATCGATCATTCGAAAATCTCCTTCAGGCGGCGTTCATAGCGTTGTTTGATCTGATCCCGGACGGCCTCGGGGTCCGGGGCGTCTAGACAGTGGACCAGAAGGTTGTGACCTTGTGCCGACAGATCGCAACTGACCGTACCGGGAGTCATGGTGATGGTGCCCGCCAGCACTGTAATCGCTTCGGGTGTACGCAGTTCCAGCGGAATGCAGACCCAATTGGGTTGGCGCTCTGCATCGCGTTTGAACAGGATGATCCGGGCAACGGTGATATTGGCCATCACGATGTCCCACAGAACGATCAGCAAATATTCCACGATCATGGGCCAATTGCGCAGTTTCGGCTGATCTGGCCAATAGGGCTGTGTGATAAAGGGGATGATGATCCCCAAAATCAAACCGAACACCAGCGAGTTCAAAGACCCGTTGTTGGCCAGCAGGACCCATACAACTGTCAGTAAAAAGGTCAGATGCGGGTGCGGGAATACGCGGCGCAGCAGCTTGATCATTCTTCCCCTCCCAACACGGCCGAGATGTAGTGCTCGGGCGTGAACAATTGTTCAGCGGTTTGGCTTGTGTAATTCAGTGCCGGTCCGGCAAAGATGGTCAGCAGGATCAGCCCGGCAACCAATCCAAAGACCGACGTAAAGGCCAGGCCCGTTTGCGGTTCGGGTGCGGGCAGGGGTGTGGCCTCCTCATCCGCAGTGTCCTCGGAGCCGATATGTTCGGCATCGTGGCTTTTCCAGAAGATCAAAGACCCGGCCCGTGCCAGTCCGACGATTGTCACAAACGACCCGATCAGAACAACCGCCCATACCGAGCTGGAACCCGGCGCGTCGCGTGCAGCATCCAGAACCAGCAGCTTGCCGATAAAACCCGAGAGGGGCGGCATACCGGCCATGGCGATGGCCCCCACGAAAAACAGCCCCGATATCAGCCCGGTCTGCGCCATGGGTGTCATCGGGGTTATGGCCCCGCCACGCCGTTCCATGACCAGATCAGCGACCAGGAACATGAGTGCGGTCGCCAGTGTCGAATGGAACACATAATAAAGCGCGGCTGCGCTGGCTTCAGGCGTAAACAGCGAGATCGCAATCAGCAGGGTTCCCATTGAGGCGATCGCGCAGAACGCAACCATACGCGCAATGTGTTGAGATCCCAGAATACCTATGGCTCCGACTGCAAGGGTAACCAGAGCCGCCGGTTGCAACCAGTCGCCCGCCAACCCTTGGGTCGCTTCGACCTCGGGCCCAAAGGCAAGCGTGTACATCCGAATGATCGAATAGGCGCCAACCTTGGTCATGATCGCAAACAGCGCGGCCACCGGCAGTGGCGCATTGGCATAGCTGGCCGGTAGCCAGAAATGTAGTGGCAGAACGGCGGCCTTGATACAGAAGACCAGCAGCAGCAGCACAGCGCCCACCCGCAACAGCGCGGTATCTTCAGCTTGAATCTCAGCCACACGAAGGGCAATGTCGGCCATGTTCAGCGTGCCTGTCACACCATAAAGCGTGCCCAAGGCAAACAAGAACAGGGTCGAGCCCAAAAGGTTATAGGCGACATACTGCACGCCTGCTTTCAGGCGAACAGAGCCGCCCCCGTGGGTCATCAGACCATAGGAGGCGATCAGAAGGACCTCGAAGAACACAAACAGGTTAAAGGCGTCACCGGTCAGGAAGGCCCCGCACACGCCCATAAGCTGGAAATGGAACAGCGCGTGGAAATGTTTCCCTCGATCATCCCAGCCCGAGGCTATGGCATAGAGCACAATGGGCAGAGCAAGCAATGCGGTCAGCAGCACCATCATGGCCGATAGCCTGTCCAAAACCATGACAATGCCAAAAGGGGCCGGCCAATCGCCCAGCTCATAGACCTGAATATCCCCGCCCGACGCCTGCGCGGTGATGGTCAGTGCGATGCCTAGCAAGGCGACAACACCCGCGACCGAGAAAATACGCTGCAGGTCCAGATGATATCGCAGGACCATGATGATAAACGGAGCCAGGATCGCAGGAAGGACGATCGGCGCAACGATCCAGTGGTTCATGCGTCTTCTCCCGGCGCGTCTACGCTGTCCTGTGGGCTCATGTCGATATGGTCATCCTTCGAGGACAGATAGGCCGACAGCGCGATCATCACGATCACGGCTGTCATCCCGAATGAGATCACGATGGCCGTCAGCACCAACGCCTGTGGCAGTGGATCAGTATAAGGGACTTCCTCGTATTTGTTCAGAACAGCAGGCGCGTTCAGCGCCAGACGTCCGGTGGCAAACAGGAACACGTTCACCGCATAGGTGATCAGCGACAGGCCAAGAATGACCGGGAATGTCCGGCGACGCAGGATCAGGAAAATCCCTGCGGCGGTCAGAATGCCTACGGCAGAGGCAACCAGCGCTTCCATCAGGCCTGCTCCTTCTCTTCGTCTTGTTCTGGGGGATCATCCCGCAGCGGATTGATATCCATTGGGAATTCCTGCGCCATGCCGGGCCGCCACGCAAAGCGCGACAGGCTATCGAGCGCCAGCATCACCGCGCCAAGAACCGCCAGGAAAACGCCCGTGTCAAACAACATGGCAGTGGCCCATTCGAACTCTTCCAGCGGGGGCCAGTTGATGTATCCGAAATCGCTGGTCAGGAAGGGGCGTTCGTTGAACCAGGCCCCTAGACCAGTGGCCGCCGCGATCAGTACACCCCAACCGATGGTGCCGTGATAATAGAACCTTTGTCGTTCGATGGCCCATGTGTAGCCGCTGGCCATGTATTGCATCAGGAACGCAATTGCCACGATCAGACCAGCGATGAAGCCGCCCCCGGGCTGGTTGTGGCCGCGGAAGAAGATATAGGCCCCGACCATCAGTGCAATCGGCATCATCACGCGTGTTGCAACCACCATCATCAGCGGATGCGAGTCCCCCGATTGTGGCCAATGCGGTTTGCGGTTCAACAGGTAACCGCGCACATTTGTGCCCAGAACCGCCTCGGTCAGGGCAAAGATGATCAGCGCAGCAATGCCCAGCACGATGATCTCACCAAAGGTATCAAAGCCCCGGAAGTCGACCAGAATGACGTTCACCACATTGGTGCCACCGCCGCCTTTGTACGAGTTCGCCAGATGGAAGTCCGAGATCGTCGGGAAGGCAAAGTCGCGCAGCATGATTGCGTAGATGAGGGCTCCACTCCCGATACCAGCGACTACGGAAATTGCCGCGTCGCGCCAACGCCGCGCCGCACTGCTGTCCCACGGTGTTTCGGTGGGCAAAAAGTTCAGTGACAACAGCAGCAGGATCATCGTTACCACTTCGACCGAGATCTGGGTCAGCGCCAGGTCTGGTGCCGACAGATAGTTGAAGGCAACCGAAACGATCAGTCCAACAACGCCGATCAGCACCAGCGAGAGCAGACGGTTGCGGTGGAACCACATGATCCCCAGCGTCGCGCCGACCAGGCAAATCCAGCCGATGATCGGGATGAATTGCGCGGGCAGCGGTATGCGGGTCTCAACACCAATCGTGCCGGTCGTGTAGGCGTAGTAGCCCAGCCCAACCGTGAAAGCGACAAAGATGATGGCATAGCGGCTGAGCACACCGTTATGAAGCTCATCCGTGATCCAGCGACTTAGCTGTGTGAAGTGGTTGATCAGTGCTTCGAAGATCACCTTGGCCTCGGGGCGGGGCAGGGTGTTCCAGAACCGTTCGCAATGCTTGTGCAGCCCCAACAGGAACAGGCCCCCGAGCGTGGCGACGACGGACATGAACAAGGCAGGTGTGAACCCATGCCAAAGCTTCAGTGAGTAATAGGGCAGCTTCTCGCCGCCAATAACTGCGCTTGAAACTACGGCCACCAAAGGGCCGACAATAGCTGCTGAGTTCAGTCCAATCAGGATCACCAGCACCACTAGGAAAGCTGGCGCAATCCACAATCCAACCGGCGGATCATGGGGATGGGCAGGGTAGTCGTTGCGCTCAGGCCCAAGAAACACGTGACCGACAAATCGGAAGGAATAGGCCGCCGAAAACAGCGCTGCCACCAGGGCCAGACCCGGCACAAGGTAATGCAAGTGCAACCATGTGGTGTGCACGGTTTCTTCCAACATCATTTCTTTCGATAGGAAGCCGTTCAGCGGTGGTAGACCAGCCATCGAAAGCGCTGCAATCGTGCCGATTGTAAAGGTGACTGGCATCAGGTGGCGCAGCCCGCCCAGCCGTTTGATATCACGTGTACCGGTCTCATGATCGACGATCCCGGCGGTCATGAACAGGGCGGCTTTGAACGTCGCGTGGTTGATGATGTGGAAAACGGCTGCGACTGCGGCGAACTTGGTGCCAAACCCCAGCAGCATTGTAATCAGTCCCAGATGTGAGACTGTCGAAAACGCAAGCAGGGCCTTCAGATCATCTTTGAATGCCGCAATCACTGCACCCAGCAGCATGGTCACCAGACCTGTCGTGGCCACGATATAGAACCATGCGTCGGTGCCTGACAGAACCGGCCACATACGCGCCATCAGAAATAGGCCTGCCTTCACCATCGTAGCCGAGTGCAGGTAGGCCGAGACCGGCGTCGGGGCGGCCATTGCGTGCGGCAGCCAGAAATGGAACGGGAACTGCGCCGATTTGGTGAAGCAGCCCAGCAAGATCAGGATCAGGGCGGGCAGATAGTAGGGTGAGGCCTGTATCAGCTCTTTGTTCTGCAGAATGACGCTTAGGTCATAGGACCCCACGATATTGCCCAGGATCAGCATCCCGGCGATCATCGCCAGCCCGCCGCCGCCCGTGACCGCCAGCGCCATACGCGCGCCCTGTCGACCTTCAGGCAGGTGTTTCCAATACCCGATCAGCAGGAAAGAACTGAGCGAGGTGAGTTCCCAAAAAATCAGCAAAAGCAGGATGTTGTCGGACAGAACAATTCCGACCATCGCACCCTGAAACAGCAATAGATAGGTGTAGAATTGCCCCATCGGATCCTCGCGCGACAGGTAGAACCGCGCGTAAAGGATGATCAGAAGGCCGATACCCAAAATCAGCAGGGCAAAGAGGAAGCCCAACCCATCCAGCATGAAATTCGCGTTCAGGCCCAGGCCCGGGATCCAGTCGAACCGCGCCGTCACGATCTCGCCACGCATCACGGCCGGGATGTGGATCAGCAACCCCATGAGGGCAAGAAACGTGGTCAACCCAGCGGCAGATGCGGCTGCGTTTCGTCCTGCCCGGATCAAAAGGGCTGGAAAAACAGCTCCGAGAAAGGGAAGGGCCGCGATAAGGAATAGGGACAAGTGCGATACTCCGGTGTGGGCGGTCGATATGACTGAATTCTGAAGGATAATTTATTGGCTGCCGGGAAATTGCAAGGTTTCGACAAGGACTAAAGGGCGTATTTCGGGCGGAACCCTGCTGTGTGATAATGACGCGAACTTGATCGCAGTGGCCATTCTTGATCAAAGCCTCTTTGTCTTTGATGTGCTACAACAAGGCGGTCAACACAAAAGGGTGCCGCATGGCAGAGAAGACAAACCTCGCCCGAAGATGGGTTTTGCTGGGGGGTGGGGCGGCCCTTGTCGCTGGATTTGCAATCCGCGAATACCGTTTGATTCCACAGGATTATTCGGGCGATCAGCTTGATGTCGCTCAGGCGCATCAAAGTGCGGTTTCAGGTGACATTCTGTTGGTGGATATTCGCACCCTGCGCGAATGGAAGGCGACCGGCATCGGGCAGGGCGCGCAACCGCTGGATATGCGGCGGGATGATTTCGTTTCAGCTTTGTTGCAATTGACCGACGGGGATCAATCCGGCCCGATTGCACTGATCTGCGCAAGGGGCGTGCGGTCTGCGCGGTTGAGCAATCAACTGACCGAGGCGGGATTTACCAATATTATCGACGTGCCGGAAGGTATGCTGGGATCAGCGGCAGGGCCGGGTTGGGTTCGGTCTGGATTGCCGGTCGAGACGTATTCTGAGGGGACCTGAGCAAGATGAAATACTGGTTGTCTGCCTGTTTGGCCGTTGCGGCCCAATCCGCATATGCTGATTGCGGCCCGAATGAGGGCACATGCAAGATGGCCTTGGGCGAATATCACATCGAACTGCCCAATGCCGAAAACCCGCCTTTGCTGGTGTTCTTGCATGGATATGGCGGCAGCGGGTCCGGCACCATGAACAACCGCAGCATGGTCGAGCCCTTATTGGCCCGTGGATACGCCGTCATGGCCCCCGAGGGTCTGGAACGACCGGATCGCGGCGGCACCAAAAGCTGGAATTTCTACCCGGGCTTTGGTGAACGGGATGAGACAGCCTTTCTGAGCGAAGTGGTGAACGATGCGGCAGAGCGGTTCGGCATCGACAGCGACCGCGCGGTTCTGGGTGGATTTTCAGCCGGAGGGTTCATGGTGAACTATCTGGCCTGCGACGCGCCCGAGACATTCTCGGCTTATGTACCGGTTTCAGGGGGGTTCTGGCGACCACATCCAGAAGCCTGCAATGGGCCGGTGCGCCTGTTCCATACGCATGGCTGGATCGACAATGTCGTGCCGCTCGAAGGGCGGCTGCTTGGGGGTGGTCGTTTTCATCAGGGTGATATCTTTGCTGGGCTTGAAATCTGGCGTGTTGCCAACGGATGCGTTGACACCAAACCCAGCGGGTTTTCCACGACCGGTCCGTTCATGCGACGGTATTGGAGCGGCTGCGCTGATGGCAGCGCGCTTGAATTTGCTCTGTTCCCGGGTGGCCATAATGTGCCCAATGGTTGGGCTGACATGATGGTGGATTGGTACGAAGGTCTGCCCGGCGGATAATCACTCTGCTGGGGTCATGCTTCCCTTACCTTCGATCAGACGTTTCAGTTCATCGCGGTGACGACGGGCCAAGCGGGTGATGTCTGGCTCAGCAAAATCCTCGCGCATTCCGACCATCTGGCGCGCCGCCCCGGCGGACACTCCGCTGAGTGCAGACAGTGGGATTGCAAAGGCCAGGCTGATGGCAATCGGGGCCAGCCAGGCTGAAACCAGACCGGCCAGAATACCAACACTGAGCGCGATGCCACTGACGGTCTCCAGCGTGTGGCAAAAGATCAGTGTGCGCAGACCATAGCTGCCTCCGTCGCGCGCCTGCGGTGACCAACCTTTTTGCAGGCCCAAGGCGGTGCGAAACACGGCAATCATCTGCTGCACCATCAGGACCGGTGCGTAGAGGATCGACAGGATGACCTCGAACAGGAACGAGGTGAAGAACCGCCGCCAACCACCGAAATCTGAATAGCGCACACCGCTGAGGGGTAGGGCGGCCACGCCCAGAACCTTGGGGGCCAGTAGCATCGCGTACATCACCAGAATGATCAGCACGTGACGGGTTTCGCTCATCTCGGGCCATTGCGGAAACAGCGGGTTGTCCGGGCTGAAATAGTGCAGAACCGACGCCTCTTCACCCTGACCGATCAACGCCCACATCAGCAGCAGCGCAAACCACAGCGGTGACATCAGATAGCCAACCGCCCCATGGAACATGTGAAACCGCGAGACTGAGCGGAACCCGCGCGAGCCCAGCAGTTTCAGGTGTTGCAGGTTCCCCTGACACCAGCGGCGATCCCGCATGGCGTGATCGATGAGGGTGGGTGGTGTTTCTTCGTATGATCCACGGATACGCGGCAGGAAGCGCACGCCCCATCCGGCACGGCGCAGCAGACCAGCCTCGACGAAGTCGTGGCTCATGATCAACGTGTCCTGCCCGTTCAGCGAGCGCAGTTTTGGCAGGCCCGCACAGGTGGCAAAAGCCTTGGTGCGGATGATGGCGTTATGGCCCCAGTAATTGCCTTCTTGTCCGCACCAGCGGGCCAGACCTTCGGCAAATGCAATGCCGTAGACGCCATTGGCGAATTGCTGCATTCGGGCAAAGACCGACTGCGCGCCGATCAGTTGCGGGTAGCTTTGGATCAGCCCTGCACCGGGGTCGCGGGCCAGCGAATCCGTCAGGCGGGCAATAGCGCGACCGGTCATCAGGCTATCCGCATCCAGCACCAACATCGCATCCCAGTCGCCGCCCCAGTGGCTAACCCAATCAGCGATGTTGCCGACTTTGCGGTCCGTGTTCTGTTCGCGGCGGCGATAATAGAGTTTCAGATCGGGGGCCAGCGTGGTGCGCAACGCCTCGATACTGGCTTGTTCTTGTGCGGCGATTTCAGGGTCGCGTGTATCCGACAGGATGAACATGGCGTATTCGTGTCGCCCACCGCGTGCGCGCAGCTGTTCCAGCATAGTGCGGGCATTACCCAGTACGAACCATGGAACCTCATTGTAGATCGGCATCAATAGGGCGACGCGCAGCGGCTGTGCGCGGACCTGAGCGACGGGTCGCTCTTGCCGCGATAGTGAGATCATGCCTAGCAGAACGGTGCAGACCGTGAAGGATATCCAGAAGAAATTAAACGAGATCAACGCCAACAGAATGCCTTCGACTAGGTTGATACCCTCAGCCCCGAACCAATCGGTCATGACCCATAGCAGGCCAAGCGTTGCCACCATGGCCGGGGAAAAGGCCAGCGCGCGCCAGAACCCGGCCGAGCGATGTTTGCTTGATGGCACCTCGGCATCGCGGAACCCGGCACTAAAGTCCTGCGCGGGCATGGCCAGTGGCGCCTCGGGTGGCATGATATGCAAATCGCTGTTCATGCAGTCCAACGATACAGCCACACTTCGGAGGCCGGGCGTTTGTTGACCAGCAGCTGCGCGCGCAGCTCGACATGGTCACGCTCACCGGGTTGGAAGGAAAACGCCAGCCGCACACCGCCGGTATCGGGGTTGCGTTGCAACACACCAGCTGAGGTTTCCGCATGAGGAGAGTTCGCAAAGATGGTAACCGCATCCAGATCCTCGAACAGCTCACTGGGTTCGAAATCGATCACGGCCAGACGGCCCTCGCCAAAGGTATTTTCACCCATGGCCGTGTTGATCACACGTGGCATCGGGGTGCGCTGCGGTTCCTCACCCCAAATCAGACGATAGGTCAGATCAACTTGACCACCAGCAGCATAGGGTTCTGCCGGGCGCCAGTAAGTGACGATATTGTCATAAATTTCCTGATCGGCTGGGATCTCAACCAGCGTCACCGTGCCCTTGCCCCAATCAGAGCCGGGCTCGACCCATAGGCTGGGGCGCTTGTGATAATTCGCCTCAAGATCCGCATAGTCTGAGAATTCGCGTTTACGCTGCATCAGGCCAAAGCCCTGAGGGTTCGTGTCCACAAAGGATGAGATCTGCAGGCGGGTCGGGTTGGCCAGTGGTCGCCAGATCACCTCACCCGCGCCGTTGCGGATCAGCAGCCCGTCGCTGTCATGGACGGCAGGGCGGAAATCATCAAAGCGGCTATGATTTGTTTGGTCGAACAGGAACATCGAGGTTCCGGGCGCGATGCCAACGTGATCCAGTTCGGTACGTGGGAACAAGGTTGCCTCGACATCCATGATGCAATCAGCGCCTGCGGTCACATCAAATCGATAAGCCCCCGTTAAGCTGGGGCTGTCCATCAGGGCGTGGACCACCATATTGCGCTGGCCCGGTTCAGGGCGTTCCAGCCAGAAGCGGATGAATTCGGGGAATTCCTCGCCATCCGGATCGCCCGTTTTCAGCGCCAGACCCCGTGCAGACAGGCCGTAAACCTCGTGCAGACCGATAGCGCGGAAATAGCTAGCCCCTTGCCAGACGCAGAACTCATCAGTTTCACCGGGGCGGTGCATTTCAGTGCGCAGGCGCAGGCCAGAGAAACCCAGGGTTTCGTCGATCGGTAGCGCCGGAACATCTGTGGACTTGTCGAACATGTCCAGATCGAAGGTGACCGGTTTGGTCATGCCATTGTCAACCGTCGACACTTTGACCGCGCGTGGGAAGTAAAGGCCGGGCGTGAAGAAATCGACGTTGAACGGCGTCTCGGTTTCATACCACAGCGCGCGATCCAGCCGGAACCGGATTGAGCGATATTGCTGATAGGTCAGGTCCTGCCATTCCTGCGGCACCATCTCGCGCTCAGCAAAGGGGCGGCTGGCCAGTTCGCGGGCGAGCTCGATCACATGGCTGTGGTCAAACGGCACATCCCCGCCCGAGGCAAAGGTGGCCGGCGCCAGAAACAGCGCTGAAGTTGAAGCCAGAAATGCGCGGCGCGTCAGGGTCATCTCTTTGATTTCCAAGGCTGTGATTTGAACCAGGCCGCCAGATAGGCCACCGCGATGATCATGGCAAAGCCAATCGTGTTGGCGGCGAAGACGGTGGCAAAATCCCGCCCAGCCTGATCCAAGGCAACGCCGATGAGGCGCGCTGCGGCCATCGAAAAGACGAAGACCGCCAGCGATTGCTGGCCCACTTTGGTGATCAGTTTCAACACCACTTGCCAGATGCGCACACCAAGACTGTGTCCCGAAGAGATCAGACGGTGTCCATGTTCACCGGCGACGACCCAGCCCAGATAGGCCAATGACAGGAAGTGGATATAGCGGAACAGGCCAAACTCGGTCTTGCCGCGCAGCTCTTTGGTCAGGGGCCAGATCTCGCGGATTTGCTCGGCCAGACCGGGGGCTGCGGACTGCACCCACAGGAACACCTTCCAGGACCCGATGGGCGCGGACAGAACAAGGAACGCAATCGCTGCCCAGATCAGCGTTTTAGAAACCGGCGGGGCCGGGATCCAGCCGCGCATGAAGGCGAAGCCGGTGAAGAACAACAGTTGCCAGCCAAACGGGTTGAAGAACCATTGACGATCCGACCACGGTTCGGCCGGTAGGGCCAGTGCGCCAGTTTGCGCAATAAACCAGATCGCCACTGAAACGGCGACCATCAGCCAGAAATTGACCCGATACAGCGCCATGTAAAGCGGCATCATGGCCAGAACCACCAGATACATCGGCAGGATGTCAAAGTAGTTCGGCACATAGGTCAGCGTGAAAATCCCCACCATCTGAGAGGCTGGGTCTTTGAAGAAATGCTGAAGGTTCAGGGATGAGATGTAAGTCTTTTCAAATGCACCGGTCTGGTCCAGCGCGGCCATAGTCATCGCGACAAAGAAAAACAGACAGATATGGGCCCAATAGACTTGCCAGATGCGGAACGCTACCCGCGCCGTGCCCATCCACCAGCCCTTGCGCATGAAGGCTCCGCCAAAAGCAATGGCCGAGGCCATGCCGGAGCAGAACACAAATATCTCGGTCGCGTCGGAAAACCCAAACCGGGCCGGAATCCAGCCGGTCCAGGCGTTGCCGGGAATATGGGCCACCAGAATGATGAACATCGCAATGCCGCGATAGAAATCCAACCGCGGGTCGCGCATGGTGGCAGGGGCAGCCGCATGGGCCGCCGCAGGCGCAAAATCAGAAGCGGGCGAAACAGTCGCCATACGTTTTCTGTCCTTCTTAGTCTTTTGGTTATTCAGCCGGGACGCTTTGCGCGTCGCCGCTGTCGCGGGCCGCTTCGATCAATGCGCGGCGCGCTAGTGCGTAATTGTCCTCGCCCCCGGCGCGTTTTGCCCGGCGATCATCCAGAATGCGCTCGACTGCATCCAGACGACCTGCACGCAGGCCGGAATCAATTGTGATGCGCTCGAATACATCACGCTGGGCGTGGCTGCCACCGGCCAATTGCATACCGGCCCGAGCGGTTGAAAGGAAGTCAAAGGCCGCGCCGTAAAGCCCGTCGCCAAACGCCTCAAGCCCCTTGGCGGCTGCAATGCCCGGATCAGACATGCGGATCGGGGTGTCACCCTGATTGCGCTGCGCATCCTTTTGGATACGCTGCAGCATTTTCCCGGTTGCTTCGCCACGATTGTCACCGGTCAGGGCCAGCAGATAGTGCAGGTCAGCAAAGATCAGGCAGCCATCCTCGGTCCGAGCGGCGCTGAGATCGGCCAGTTCCTCCCAACGGTTGCCGACATCGATCCCCTCAAGTTCGAGCCGCGAGAGCAGAGATGTGGCATTTGAGATGTCGCGGTAGTCGTCAGTCTTATCCTTACGGATATGCTGGTCGTATAATGCCATCACCTGATCGACCTGACCCAGATCCAGATGCATCAGCGCCTTGTGCCACCAGACGTGATAGCGGAAGTTGTTGCAATGGGCCCAAGCGTCCTCACGCCCGGCCAGCCAATCAAGGCCCAGTTGGGCATTGCCCGTCATTTCGTGCACATGGGCCACCGCATGCAGGCCCCAGGCATCGTCCGACACCATCCACAGCGCCTGACGCCCGGCAATCTCGGCCTTCTGGTAAGCACCGGTTTCTTCCAGCGCGAACGAATGGCATCCCAGCAAGTAGCCGCGCCCGGCATGATCGGGCTCATAAGCAGGCAGGATGCGTTCGATCGACCGACGCATCCCTTCGGCGTCCCCAAGAACAAACCGGGTTGCATGGCTGAGTTTCATCGCCAGCGTATCGGTCGGATGGGTGCACAGAATCTCTTCGAACTTCTGGATCGCTTGCGAGGGCAGGTCGGACAGATAGAGTGACAGTGCCTCAACATACAACCGTTCACGCGCAGATACGGGTTGGCGTTCCATTGCGGTGGTGGCCGCACTCAGCGCTTCGGTCGCAACAGGCAGCATTTCGCGCCGGCCCAGCAGAACCATGAACAAGCCTTTGATCGCGTGGCCTAGGGCAAAATCCGGTTCCAGCTCAAGCACCTTGCCCAAATGCTGAGGGGTGATTGCCGCATGCGCCATGAACCCAAGCAGAACACCATCCCACGCTTCGGCACTGGCCGAGTGGGTCAAAGTGTTCATCTGTCCAAAAACGTCTTGTTTCATACTTGGGTCCAATCCGACTGAGATATTCGACACTGTTTGATTTATCAGAGTGTGCGGGCGGGTCGTAACAGTATCGACCCTGCTCTCGAATTGGTGAAAACCCGTGTGTGCGAAAATTGAAAAAAACCGCCGATTCAAGGGCATGTTTCAGCAACTTGCCGCCGAAATGGGCAAGTGTTTCAGTCCTCAAAGGGGTTTTCAGCGCCTAAAATGTCATCAGTGTCTGCACCGAACACCGGCGGGGCGTGCCGGTATGTTACAGGCGTGCGGGACAGTTTCAGCGGATTCCCGATCAGATTCACCTCACCCGGTTCGGCTTGCATGGTGATCTGCATCTCGCGCGCATCCACCTGATCGGTGTCGAACACCTGATCCAGTGTTTGCACCGGACCAACAGGGACTTTGCGAAGTTCGAGTTCGGTGATCACGGTTTGCGTACTGTGTGACTGGAGCGCAGGCCGCAGGATAGCATTCAGTGCTTCGCGATGCTCCAGCCTGACCGGGTTGGTGGCGAAACGCGGGTCATCGGCCAGGTCGGGATGGCCGATGAAATCGCAAAAACGGCGGAACTGGCTGTCATTGCCAACAGCCAAAATCACGTGGCCATCGGCGGTCTGATAGACCTCATATGGCACGATATTGGGATGTCCGTTGCCACGCCGCTGCGGGACGTTGCCTGACGTCAGATAGTTGACGCCTTCGTTGATCAGCCAAGCCACTTGCGAATCCACCAGAGCCAGATCGATCTGCTGCCCTTCGCCCGTCATGTCGCGATGGCGCAGGGCGGCTAGAATGCCGACAGCGGCGTACATCCCACACATCACGTCAGAGATACCGACACCTACTTTCATCGGCGCGCCGTCGGGGTCGCCGGTCAGTGACATGACGCCACCATAGCCTTGCGCCATCAGGTCATATCCGGGCTTGCTGGAATTAGGTCCGGTTTGCCCATAGCCGGAAATCGAACAATAGACGAGGCCCGGAAGATCCTGCGATAAGCTGTTGTAGTCCAAGCCGTATTTTGCCAGGCCGCCGGGTTTGAAATTCTCGATCAGGATATCAGCATGGGCGGCAAGGCGCTTGATCTCGGCCTGCCCCTCGGGCGTTGCGATGTCGATGGCGACGGATTTCTTGTTTCGATTGGCCGACATGTAATAGGCGCTCAGGTCCGAGCGGTTGCCTTCGGCATCCGTCACATATGGAGGTCCCCATTGCCGCGTGTCATCCCCGCCCGAGGCCGGGTTTTCAACCTTGATGACGCTTGCGCCCAGATCGCCTAGCAATTGTGTGCAAGTCGGCCCGGCCAGAATACGAGACAGGTCCAGTACTTTGACGCCCTTCAGCGGCCCGTCAGATGCGGCCATCATATCCTCCACGCTCGATCTCGGCGGCGATCACGGTGAAACGGTCGGCTTTGACCGCCTCTTCCAGCGCCGTCCGCAGTTCTGCGCGGTTGCGAACAGTATGTCCATAGCCTCCGAAAGCGCGCCCCATGGCCGCAAAGTCGTGGCGGTCGAAATCAACGCCCCGATTGCCCATCTGGCGCTGGCGTTGTTTTAGTTCAATCAGCGCAAGGCTGGCATCAACAAAGACAAGAAAGATGGGATTGCCGCCCATCTCGGCGGCGGTCGACAGCTCTCCGGCTATCATCAGGAAACCGGCATCTCCCGAGAAACTGATCACCGGACGGTCGGGTTCGGCCAGTTTCAGGCCGATGGCCATGGGCAGGGCACACCCCATCGTGCAGAGCGCCGAAGACTGGATCAGCCCGCGCGGCTCATGACAGTCCCACATCTGGCTCAGCAGGATGCGATGCGCACCACTGTCTGCCGTTGCAAGAGCGTTCTGTGGCAGGGTCGCGCGGGTTTCGGCGATAACTGCGGCAGGCCCCCAGTCATCATCTTGCGGAAAGGCTTGCGCCAGCGCCGCCTTCACCTGAGCAGGTCCTCCGCCGGGCCATGTCGCGCGCGCCGGGGTGCCTTTGGCCATAGCCTCAAGCGTTTCGCCGGTGTGAGCCACAAGATTCAGCCCGGCCTGATGCATATAGTGATCATTGACCACAGCCGATATATCGATGACGCGCTTTTGGTCCGGGTCCCAAATTTCGCGCCAACCGGGGCGCATTTCGATGGGGTCATAGCCCAGGCACAGCACCAGATCGGATTGTTCGATCAGCGGGATCAGGTGCTTATCAGCCAAAGGCGACAACCCTGCACCGCCCAGACAAAGCGGGTGATCCTCGGGGATGACACCCTTGGCCTTGTAGGTTGTCACAAACGGAATATTGAAGTGTTCCAGAAAAGCCTGCACCACGCTGCACGAGTCATCATAAAGAACATCCAGTCCAATGATCGCCACGGGACGTTCGGCCTCGGACACCCAGCAACGTGCTTTGGCGAGGCAATCGCCTTCCGGAGCAACGGCTGCAACCTTCGCCAAACGCCGACGTTTGGTTGATGACACGCGCGTATCCGCGACCGAGATCGGTACGTCGATATGAACCGGGCCGGGCCGGGGTTGATTGGCTAAGGATACGGCCTTGTCGGCGATGATATCCGCGCCTTCAGCGGTCATCACAAACGTGCCCTTTGTGATTGAGCGATAGACCTGACTGTGATCCATCACCTGATGGGTATAAGTCAGCGCCTCGTCCGGATCGACGCAGCCGGTCAGGACAATCATCGGCACCCGATCCTGAAACGCGTTGGCGACCACGTTGATCCCGTTCATCGCACCTGGGCCAATAGTGGCCACCAGAATGGCGGGCGCGCCATCGCGGTGATGCACGGCCTCGGCCATGAAACCGGCGGCATTTTCGTGCTTGGCCAGATGAAAGGTGATTCCTGCCTGTTCCAAGGCATCGACCAGCGTCAAAACCTCTCCGCCCGGCATGCCAAAAGCATGGCGGCATCCGGCCTCGTACAAGCGTTGGGCCAGCAAATCAGCCGCGCGGGGGGACAGGTCCTGCATCAATGAGCTCCGAGATTTTCTTTGCCAAGCAGATGTCTGACCTTCGCACCAGAGGCAAGCCGGATCACGCCAGTGTGACTATTTGAGCGCCGATTCCGCAATGGATTGAAATTTTACGTCCAATTCCGCGCCGATATCAGACAAGGCTGCGCCACCTTGGTTGGCATACGGGGCGAAGACAAAACTGGGCGTTTTGTAGGACAGGGTTGCGGTTCCGTCCTCATTCTCGGTGAGATAGAACCGGATCGGGGCTTCGATCATCGCCTCGGTCGAGGTTTCCAGAACACGCACGGCATAGTCATTGTTGAACACGCCGATCACCCGGTTGCCGGGGATGGTGATGCCGCGCGCCGCCGCTGCCTTGGTTGGACCGGCCTGCGTAACTACGATCAGCCCGTTTGCTTTGACTGCCGCCTTGGTGTCCGCGACTAAGGCCTCATAGGTCTTGTCGGTCTCATACACTGCCCAGCCGGGCAGTGCCTCGTCGGCCAAGGCGGGCAGGGCCATAAGGCACATTGCTGCGTACAGGGCTTTCATGTCTGAGATCTCCGTCAAGTGTTCATGTCTTGATGCCAGACTTTGACGGGGTTCGCACTCACATTACCGTGTGGGTTTTTGCAGCAGATAGATATCCATGATCCAGCCGTGATCGGCGCGCGCTTTGGCGCGTGTGTCCAATATCTGTTGGGCGACGTCGATCAGCGGGCCATGGATCAGGATTTCCTCCTTCGTCCCGACATAGGCACCCCACCAGATGTCATAACCCGCCATATCAAGGCTTTGGAATGAGCATTCACCGTCCAGCATCACTGCAACCTTCGAGGCACTTACCGGCCACCCTTCATCGCGCAGTCGCCGACCGGTTGTGACCACATAAGGTGCGCCAATGTCGTTGATCGGGATCGCATGTGCAGCCGTCAGGGCTTGCAAGGCAGTAATCCCCGGTATCACGCGTTTGCGCGGTTGCGGGTCCAGCCGGGCTGCGATGCGCAGAGAACTGTCATAGAGCGATGGATCGCCCCAGATCAGCAAGGCCACTTTGGTTGCATCGGGATGTTGCGCAATGGCCGCTTGCCAGCGCAGTGCGATGGCGTCATGCCAATCGTCCACGCCTTGCAGATATCCCTCATCCGAGCGGCGCTTGGGGATGTCGAAATAGGCGATCTTAGGGGGCGTCTCACTGACCTTAGCGATAATCTCCTCCCGCACCTCGGCCAGATCAGCTTTGTTTTCGCCTTTGTGCGGGATCAGGATCAGATCGGCGTCTCGGATGGCCTGCGCGCCTTGCAGGGTCACGTGGTCGGGATTGCCGGTTCCGATGCCGATCAGGGTCAGCTCATACATCCTCGAACTCCGCCAGCGGGCCATAAAGGATCAGCGCGGGGGCTGTTCCGATCTCGGATTTCAGCTTGTCGGCCAATGCGCCGATGGTTGAACGATGAAGGGTCTGGTCCGGAGTGGAGACAGATTCCGCCAGCAACGCAGGCGTCTCCAACGGCAGACCATGTGCATGCAGCGCGTCAACCAGCAAGGGAAAGGTGCGTTTGCCCATGAACACAACTGTTGTGGCCAGGCCATCGGCCAGGGCGGGCAGGTTCAGGTCCTCGGGCAATTGCCCGCTCACATCGTGCCCTGTGACAAACTGCACCCGGCGCGCGGTCAGACGACGTGTCAGAGGAATGCCAGCCGAGGCAGCCGCCGCGACAGCAGAGGGGATGCCCGGTATGATCTCATAGTCGATCCCGGCCTCGCGCAACGCGACCAGTTCCTCTTCCAACCGTCCAAACAACCCGCCATCGCCGGATTTCAGTCGCACAATGCGTTGCCCTGTCTGGGCGTACTCCACGAGCAAGCGACTGACATGGTTCTGCTTTGGCGATGGGCGGCCAGCACGTTTGCCAACCCCAACCAAATCCGCATCCTCGCGCGCATGGTTCAGGATCGGGCCGCTGCTCAGGTCATCGAACAGCACCGCATCGGCTTTTTGCAGCCGATCCACGGCTTTGAGCGTCAGAAGTTCCGGGTCACCAGGCCCAGAGCCGATGAACGAGACAAAACCCGTCATGCCGAAGCCTCAGCGATTAGGTGGAAGAATGTGCCGGTGACATTGCCACGCACCGACCCGGTTTGGGGGCCTTCCGTGCCTTCGGCATCAAACACGCGTGCCAGCGGCGCGTCGGGTTGTTCGATGATCGAGGAATAGTGGAATTCGTGTCCGCGCAGGGCGGTGCCTGCAGCAAGTCCCGGCATCGGGGCCAGCAATTCGGCGCGGCGATAACCCAGATTGAACTTGCGTTTCTCGTAGGAGGTGACCAACCCCAGCAACCCGGCCATTTGGTGCCGTGTGCCGTCCTTGTCGATCAATCCTTCACCCAACGCCATATAGCCCCCGCATTCGCCGTGCACCGGTTTGGTTTCGGCGTGGCGACGCAACTCGGTCAGGAAGGTGTTTGCTGCCGCCAGTTTGCCCGCGTGCAGTTCTGGGTACCCCCCGGGCAGCCAGATCAGATCGGCATCTGCCGCCGGGGCCTCATCTGCCAAGGGCGAGAATGGCAAAACTTCAGCTCCAGCCGCACGCCAGCCCTCCAGCAAATGCGGATATGTAAAGGAAAACGCTGCGTCCCGCGCCAATGCGATCCGCTGCGCCGGAGGACGCGGCAGCGCGGCTGACGATGGCCCTGATGGGCCTGAGGAGGCCGCCCGCTTGATCGCCTCCAGATCCACATGTTCGCGCAGGAATGCCGCATAGCCCACAATGGCGCTTTCCAGATCGGGATGCTCGACCGCTTGGATCAGGCCCAGATGGCGCTCGGGCAGGGTCAGATCACCGCGTCGCGGCAAGACGCCGAGAACCGGCAGACCTGCACGCTCCATCCCCAGCCGGGTCAGACGCTCATGCCGAGGGCTGGCGCAGCGGTTCAGGATCACGCCTGCAAAGGGCAGATCGGGGTTGTACATCTTGAAACCCAGCGCCGTGGCTGCCGCCGATTGCGCCTGTCCGCCAACATCCAGCACCAGCACCACCGGCCACCCCATCCGCTGCGCTGTTTCAGCACTGGAACCGTGTCCGAGCTCTCCGGGCTTGGCCACGCCGTCAAACAATCCCATCGAGCCTTCGGCAACAACAATATCTGCCCCGCCCGCCTGCGCAGAGATCGCGTTCAGCAGCGGATCACCCATCGCCCAACTGTCGAGGTTGAACGACGCCCGCCCCGCCGCCGCCCGGTGAAAGGCCGGGTCGATATAGTCGGGGCCACTTTTGAACGGTTGCACGGTTAACCCATCCTCGGCCAGTGCCCTTAACAGGCCCAGCATGACGGTGGTCTTCCCGGTTCCCGAGGACGGGGCCGAGATCAGGATGCCTGGAGGATTAGTCATCGCCATGTTCCCAGCTGGACCACGGGCTATCCGCACTTTGCGGGCGATAGCGGCGGTCATAGGTCTTTGAATACAGGCAGCTTTCGTCAAAGCCTTCGCCTGCCAACGCCGGTCCGACCATGATCAAAGCGGTGCGCGAGATGCTTACGTCCAGCGCATCCTTGAGGGTTTCCAAAGTGGCGCGGATGATCCGCTCTTCGGGCCAACTGGCGCGATAAACAACGGCTACGGGGCAATCGGCCCCATAGGCTGGTGTCAAATCCGCGACGACCTTATCCAGATTGCCGATCGACAGGTGAATGGCCAGCGTGGCTCCGGTACGCGCGAAGTTTTCCAGCGTCTCACCCTCGGGCATAGAAGAGGCCCGCCCGGGCGTCCGGGTCAGCACCACAGATTGCGCCAGACCGGGCAGTGTCAGTTCGGTGCCCAAAGCCGCAGCTGCTGCCGCAAAGGACGGCACGCCGGGGGTGACGCTGACCGGAATGCCCATCTCTTTCAATCGACGGACCTGTTCCCCCATGGCGGACCAGACCGACAGGTCCCCGGAATGGAGACGTGCCACGTCTTGCCCTGCCTTATGCGCCGCTTCGATTTCGGCCATGATCTGGTCCAGATCCATCGGCGCGGTATTCACGATCTTCGCGCCTTCGGGGCAATGGCTCAGGATCTCCTCCGGCACCAGCGAGCCAGCATAAAGGCACACCGGGCAGGACGCGATGATATCGCGCCCGCGCAGGGTCAGCAGGTCGGCGGCACCCGGTCCGGCTCCTATGAAATGAACGGTCATGTCTGTCCTCCGATGGCAATGGCGCAGGTGGCCAGCCGGTCGTGTGAAATCTGTCTGGGTGTAATCAGCCGCGCGCCGAATCCGGCGGCAGCCAAAGCGGATGCTTCGGCCACGCTGCCGGTGCCATAGGTGGCGCGGCTGCGGGCTGAGCATGTCAGGGTGCGCTGTCCGGCCAGGTCAGCGGGTGCAACAAGATGCAAGGGCAGGTCGACGATTGCCGCAAAGGCGTCCAACGCGGCGTGGCCGTCCTTGTCCGCGACCGTCGCCAGCGCATCCACCGCATGGCCCGAGGACGCCTGATCATAGGCCGCCTTCAGGCTGTCGACCGTGGCGGCGTTAGAAAACCCAAGACCGGCGACGATCATAGGGTCACGCTCCACTGCACCACCGGGTAGACGGATTTCCATCCACGCCGGGCACCAAGAGGGCCCGCCTGCGCCAATTCAATCCGCAGCAAGTCACCGCCCAGCATTTCATGCCACTGCGCCAGCAGCGCCTCGCTCTCGAGCGTTACTGCATTCGCGACCAGCCGCGTGCCCGTTGGCAGACTGTCGCGCAACCAGACCAGTAAGGCCTCGGACAAGCCGCCGCCGATGAATACAACATCTGGATCAGCCAAGCCTGGCAAAGCTTCAGGCGCGGTGCCGTGAATGACTTCCAATCGATCCTGCCCCAGCGTGTCCGCGTTGCGCCTAATGCGGTCTGCGCGCTCGGCCAGTGGCTCAATCGAGGTGGCGGTCAAGGTCGGATCGCACATCAGCCATTCAATACTGATGGAACCAGTGCCGCCGCCGATATCCCACAGGTGCTCACCCCTTTGCGGTGCCAGTGCCGACAGGGTCAGCGCGCGGATGGGGCGTTTGGTGATCTGGCCATCGGTTTCAAAGATGTCGTCCGGCTTGCCGGAAGCTTTGGGGAACGCGAGGCCGGGGCCGGTGACCTCAAGCCCAACGCAAACGGGATGATCAAAAGTGCCCAGCAGGGCTTCGGTCAGCGAAACCGTCTGCGTATTTTCGCGCGGTCCGCCTAGGGCTTGCATCACGTGCAGTGCGCTGTCGGCAAAACCGGTCTCTGTCAGATAGGTTGCCAGTTCAGCCACCGCCTTGCCGTCGCGCAGCAGAAGGATCGCGCGCAGCCCTGCCGCCAGATGTGGGCGCAACCTGGTCAGGGGCGCGGCGTGCAGCCCAAAGGTCAATGTGGTTTCCAACGGCCAACCCAACCGGGCAGCGGCCAGCGAAAAGGTGGATTGACCCGGCAAGGCAATCCATTCGCCCGCATCAAAGGTCCGGGCAATGACCGAACCGGCCCCGAACCAGAACGGATCACCTGATGCCAGCACGACGGTGGGTCGCCCGCGCAGGTCGTATAAAATCGGTATTCCATCGGCAAATGGCACAGGCCATTCGATCTGTTCGGCCTGAGTTTCTGGAACCAGCGACAGATGCCGTGGCGGGCCCATGACGATTTCGGCCCGGTCCAGGGCTTGACGACTTGCGGGTTGCAGGCCATCCAGTCCATCTTCGCCCAGTCCCAGAATGGTCAGCCACGGAGCTTCATGCATGCCCAAACTCCTGCTTCTTGGCGGCACGACCGAGGCCAACGCCCTTGCTCGCAGCCTTGCCGAACGGGGGACGAACGCAGTCTACTCTTACGCCGGGCGCGTGGACAATCCTCGCCCGCAACCATTGCCGGTTCGCGTGGGTGGGTTTGGAGGAGTCGATGGGCTGGCCGGATACATCCGCGACAACGCGATTACGCATGTTGTGGACGCAACGCACCCGTTCGCAGCAAAGATGAGTGCCAATGCTATCGCCGCGTGTAACGCTGCGGATGTTCCGCTTACCGCTTTGACCCGATCTGCTTGGAGCCCTCAGCAGGGCGATAGCTGGCAACATGTGCCGGATATCCCGGCAGCTGTTGCGGCGCTTGACGGTCCCGCTCGGCGCGTGTTTCTGGCTGTAGGTCGAATGCATTTGCGGGATTTCGCGGCTCAGCCTCAACATCATTATTTGTTGCGTCTGGTCGATGAACCGGAAACTGTACTTCTGCCCAACGCGGGTATTGTGGTCTCGCGTGGGCCCTTCACGGTTGAGGACGATGTTGCGCTGATGAAAAACCACGGCACCGAACTGGTTGTTTCGAAGAACGCAGGCGGCACGGGCGCGCGCGCCAAGCTGGATGCCGCGCGGACGCTGAATGTGCCCGTCCTGATGATCGACCGCCCCAGTCTGCCGTCCCGGCAAGAGCTTTCTTCGGTCGATCAGGTTTTGGACTGGCTGACTCATTCCTGACCCTCGGTCAAAGTGAACCTTGGTGTGTACACAATCGGTGCGCCTTCGCGTTCGATCACGCGGGTTAGGGATGAGCCGACGATCACAACGGTCTGCATATCGGCCATTTCGGGCGTCGCTTCTGCCAATGTCGAAATCCGGATCGCCTCATCCGCGCGCGACACGGCGCGGGCGAACAGGATCAGGCGTTCAGGTTCACATTCCTCACGCAGTATTTCCAGCGTCTTTACAAATCCTTCGGGCCGGGACTTTGAGCGTGGGTTGTAGAATGCCATCGCGAAATCGCCCTGTGCAGCCAGACGCAGCCGCTTTTCGACCAGCGACCACGGCTTGAGATTGTCACTCAGGTTGATGGCGCAGAAATCATGCCCTAGTGGCGCACCCGCGCGGGCCGAGGCAGCCAGCATGGCCGTAATGCCCGGCAACACGTCGACAGGGATATCGCGCCACTCAACCGGCCCGTTTTCCATCGCCTCAAACACGGCGGCGGCCATGGCAAACACGCCGGGGTCTCCGGACGAGACCACAACAACCCGTTTCCCCTCGGATGCCATCTTCAAAGCGTGCTGGGACCGGTCGATTTCAACGCGGTTATCGCTGGCATGCAGGGTTAGCCCCGTGCGATCTGCCACGCGTGCGACATAGGGGATATATCCGACCACATCCGTAGCCTCGGCCAAGGCAGCTGTGACTTCAGGTGTCACCAGCGCTTCATCTCCTGGACCAAGCCCGGCAATCTTGACCCAACCCGTCATGGTCGCCGTCCCTGACCGTGAACGATAATGATCGAGAAATAGGGCGCGATCTCTTCGCAATCATCCGATAATTTGCAGACCCGCTGATTGGGCATCTGGGCGTATTCCACGATCCAGGCGCGGTCATACAGGCCTGCGGTTTTCAAGGCGCGTTTGACCTTTTCGATATTGCGTCCGATTTTCATAACGACCAAAGCGTCGGTGTCCGCCATGCGTCGGGCCAGATCATCTTCGGGCAATGTTCCCATCAGAATAGTCAGGACGTCGTCGCCCCAGGTGATCGGGTCGCCCGTAGCGGTCCATGCCCCGGACATGCCTGTGATGGCGGGCACGATTTCAACTTGAGCTTCATCTCGCAAGCGGCTGTAAAGATGCATGAATGAGCCATAGAAAAACGGGTCACCCTCGCACAAAACCACGACATCTTCACCTGTGTTTGACAGGTTTTTGAGATGCGCGGCGCAATCTTCGTAAAACGTAGAGAGCAAGGCATTGTAGCGTGGATCAGACAGTGGAATTTCCGTGGTGACGGGGTATTCCATCGGGAACTCTGTCGCATTGGCGGGAATCATGCCATCAACAATCTTGCGCGCCTGACCGTTGCGGCCCGGCTTGCGAAAGAAAGCCACATGGCGCGCATTGCGCAGCAAACGGTCAGCCCGAACGCTCATCAGATCTGGGTCGCCAGGGCCGAGGCCAACGCCATATATGGTGCCGTTACTCATTCGGCGCGGCTCGCGATGGCGTTTACAGCGGCAACGGTGATCGCACTGCCGCCCAGACGGCCTTTGACGATGCAGGACGGCACCGGCTGCGCCTCCCACAGGGCGTCCTTGGATTCGACCGCGCCGACAAAGCCGACAGGGCAGCCGATGATAGCAGCAGGACGCGGGCAGTCGGGGTCCTCCAGCATGTTCAGTAGATGAAACAGCGCGGTGGGCGCGTTGCCGATGGCGACTACAGCGCCCTCAAGATGCGGGCGCCACAGCTCAAGCGCGGCGGCTGAACGCGTGTTGCTCATCTCGGCGGCCAGTGGCCGCACGCGTTCGTCATGCAGGGTGCAGATCACCTCATTCTCAGCGGGCAGGCGGAACCGGGTCACGCCTTCGCTGACCATACGCGCGTCACACAGGATCGGCGCGCCACCTTCCAGCGCGGTCCGCGCGGAGGATACAAAACCGGGTGAGAAACGGACGAACTCTTCCAGCCCGACCATGCCAGCGGCGTGGATCATCCGAACGGCGACCTGCTCTTCATCGGCGTTGAACCGGGCCAGATCCGCTTCGGACCGGATGGTGGCAAAGCTTTCCTTGTAGATCGCCGCGCCGTCGGTTTCGTAAGTGTAGGGCATCAAGTGAAGTCCATCGTCATCAGTGTTTCGGGGTCCAGCCCGCGGAGGATTGGCTCATCCCCCGCACGGCCCTGTTTGACAAGGTCAAATCGTCCGTTCTGACCGACTAAAGTCACATCCGCGGGGCCCATCCGAGCGCAGCCTTTGGAACACCCAGAGACATGAAGGGTGCCGGGTACACTCGGGGCCAACGCGCGGGCAATCTTCCGGGTTTCCGCTTGCGCCTGCGGGCAGAACGGTGCGCCGGGGCAGGCGTCGGTGTTCCTTAGCGGGTCGGTGCCGTCCGTCACAAAACCCGGTGCGGGTATCGCCGCCCCGCCTTCCAGCAGGATCAGTCGCCACGGGGTGATACGCAAGGCACTGGCGCCGCTGTCGTGGATCAGTGCATGCAACTCGTTAGCGGGCAATTGCCCGAAGGCCGCGCCGTATAGGCTGCCCAGATCGCAAGCACCCGGTTGCAAAGGTGCGCCGATGGGTCCGGAAGCGCGGCCCTGCCACTCCGCAGGCAGACCAAAAGCCGCCACGGCCCGGGCCATGCGGCGGGTGTCTGGTGTGAGGACCTCGGCAAACCACGTGGCCAGCGCAATCAGGTGATCAATGGCCTCGGCCTTAGAGACTGCACGTCCTGTCTTTGCCCCATCTGCGCGCAGGATCAGCCCGTCGGCGGAACGCTCCAACCGGATATCGGCCGAGTCCGCCGCCAGCAGGCGCTCCGGTCCGGTGTCGATGGCAAAGCCGAATTTGGCGGGTAGCACGGGAAGCTCGCTCAGGCGGTCGATCAATTCCTGTGTGAGCCGCGCGGTCAGATCGCCTGGCTGGTAAAGCGGTGAGACCAGAATGTTGCGCCGGACTTCGATACCCGGCTCTGCGTCCAGCAGCCCAAGTGCCGACAGTTCCGATAGCAACGCCTGATGGTCACTTTCCTGCACGCCGCGCAACTGTAGGTTGGCACGGTTGGTCAGGTCGATTGTGCCGTTGCCGAACCTTTGGGCCAGTTCACACAGGCCAAGGGCTTGCGGCGCGGTCAGCCGCGCCAGCCGAGGGCGCACGCGCACCACCAGCCCGTCCCCTGACATCATCGGTTGGTGGGCGCCAGGGCACCAACCTTGGACGACTGGTTTTGGGGGGGGCGCGCTCATCCCAGCCCCTCCAGATCCGCCCGGATTGAGTTACGCCGCGTGTTCCACAAGCCTGCATCCAGCAGCGTGCGGAACCGGTCCTGCATGGCCTGATGGGCCTGCGGATTGGCCTGCTGCAGGAAGGCATCCACGTCTTCATCGCCCAGTGTCGCATCGTGGTAGAGGTCGAACAGATGCGGCGCAACGGTACCCGACAGATGCGCAAACGAGGCCATGTGATCCAACGTCGCCGCGATCTCGGCCGCGCCACGGAAGCCATGCCGCTGCATCCCGGCGATCCAGTCCGGATTTGCAGCGCGGGCGTGGACGACGCGGCTGATCTCTTCCGGCAGGGTGCGGGTGCGCGGGTTTTCGGGATTGGTATTGTCCAGATGATACAGCTGCGCGGTGCCGCCCATGGCCTTCTTGGCGGCGGCAAAACCGGCCTCATGCGTGGCGTAGTCGTTGGCTAGCAACAAGTCTGTTTCGGTCAGGTCCTGCAGGTGAACAAAACTGTCGGCATGCGCCACGCGTTGGGTGATGCCCGCCTTGTCCTGAAAGATATTCTCGCCCTCCAGTGCGAAGGAGCTGGCCTCAAGCCATGCCTCACCCGCCTGCGTGCGAGCCTCGTCAGTATAGACCTCGGACAGTTGGGTCATGTTGACGCCATAGCTGCCAGGCGCGGGGCCGAAGACGCGAGCCGACGGTGCCTGACCGGCATAGGGGTTCCAGTCGGTCGCCTCATCGCGCGCCGCCAACGCGCGGATCGCCTGACCGTAAAGCGCCGAGAGGGTCGGGAAGACGTCCCGGAACAGGCCCGACACACGCAGCGTCACGTCCAGACGTGGGCGGCTGAGGTCAGTGATCGGCAGCACCTCGATCCCCGAGACCCGCTCGGAGCCTTTGTCCCAAACCGGTTTCACGCCCAGCAGGTGCAGCGCCATGGCGAATTCCTCGCCCGCCGTCCGCATCGTGGCCGAGCCCCACAGATCGACGATCAGCCCCTTGGGATAGTCGCCTTCTTCCTGAAGGTGACGCCGAACCAATTCCTCGGCCAGTTTGACGCCCTGGGTATAGGCCGCCCGCGTCGGAACCGAGCGGGGGTCGGTGGTATATAGGTTCCGCCCGGTCGGCAGAACATCCGAGCGGCCGCGGTAGGGGGAACCGGACGGCCCAGCCTCGATCCGCTTGCCGGCCAACGCGTCGATCAGAGCGTTGCGTTCTGCATGGGCCGAGGGTGCGGGGTCGAATGTGCCGGAAACCTCGGGCGCGCGGCCATAGATATGCAGCCCGTCGCCGAACTGGCTTTCTTTGATATCGCAGACAAAGCGGTCGATGCGGGTGATCGCCTCGGCAGTGCAGGTGGCCTGATCAAGGCCCAGATCGCTCTCCAACCCGATGGCCTGCGCCTCATCCCGGATGTCTTCCTGCAGGCGGTCGCGGCGTTTGGGATCCAGCCCATCGGCGTTCGAGAACTCATCGAGCAGAGATTCCAGCCGCACCATACGATCCGGGGTGCCGCTTTCCTTCATTGGGGGCGGGATATGGCCCAGCGTGACAGCACCGATCCGACGCTTGGCCTGCGCGGCCTCGCCTGGGTCATTAACGATGAAGGGGTAGATCACTGGCAGGTCGCGGATCAGCGCCTCGGGCCAGCAATTTGCCGACAGAGCAACGGACTTGCCCGGAAGCCATTCCAGAGTGCCATGCGCGCCGATATGGATCAAAGCGTCTGCGCCCAGCCCTTTGCGCAGCCACAGATAGAAGGCGACATAGCTGTGACGCGGGGTGCGAGACAGGTCGTGATAGTCGTCATCGCGCAGTTCGGGTGTGCCGCGTTCGGGTTGCAGTGCAACCAGCGCGTTGCCTCGACGCAGGGCGGTGAAGTGGAACGCGCCCTCGGTAAAAACCGGGTCGTCTTCTGACTTGCCCCAAACAGCTTGGAGATCGGCGCGCAGTTGCTCAGGCAGGTCAGCTAGGGCTGCTTGGTATTCTTCCAAAGACCATGAGATGCGCGCGTCCAGCAGGGTTTCAGCAATCGGCTCAGCCGGTGCGGTGCTGTAGCCCTCGGCCTGAAGATCGGCCAGCATCGCCTCGGCCGAGGCCAGCGCGTCGAGGCCTACCGCGTGCGCCATTTGCCAGTCTTTGCCGGGGTAGGTCGATAGCACCAGCGCGGGTACCTGATCTGCCTTGGGCTTATCATGCAGGGTCAGCCAGCCGGTTACACGGTCGATGATCGCTTCGATCCGTTCTTGCTCAACCCGGTGAGCAAAGCGGGAATATTCCAGATGCGGATCACGCTTGCCGGGCTCCTTGAACGAGGCGATGCCCGCCGAAATGCGCCCGTCTACTTCGGGCAGCACCACGTGCATGGCCAGATCGGCGGGGGAGAGGCCCCGTTCTGCCTCGGCCCAAGCTTTGCGGCGCGATGTGGCGAGGGCCATCTGAAACACAGGCACGCCCGCCGCGTCGAGCGGAGATGTGCCCGATGCGCCTTTGCCCGAGAACGAGGTCGCGTTGATGATCGCCGAAGGTTTCAACGCGGCGATGTTATCACGCAGCCATTCTGCGGCAGCAGGAGCCTTGAGCGAAGGGGCGAAGAGACCGACGGCCTCGAACCCGCGATCCCGCAAGCTGCGGATCGCGGCGGCGACAGGGGCCGTATCCGCCGAGGTCAGATAGGCGCGATAGAAGGTGACGACGATACGTTTTGCGTTGCCCGAGAAGGCTGTCTCAACCGGGATCGCGCCGCGATCAGGACACCACGCGCCAGATTCGGGCAGGGTCTTGGCACCCATAACCGGGCCGGCGTAAAGCCCCGCCGCCAATGCCATCTGCGCCAAGGCGGCCTGTGCCGCGACTTCACCGCCTGTGTCGCAAAGATGGGCCAGACGGCGCAGGGTCGAGACGGGCAGGGTGGAATATTCATCCAGCCGCGTATCCTCACGCCCGTCGGCGGGTAGGACGGCCAGCGCGATGCCCTTGGCATGCGCCAGCGACAGAACTTGCTGCAGGCCGTAAGCCCAGTAAGGCACACCGCCAATGAGGCGGATCAGAATGCCCTTTGCGCCCTCAAGCGTCTGTTCCACATAGGTGTCAACGGACAGAGGATGTTTCAACGCCGTCAGGTTCGCCAACCGCATCGTGGGCATGCGCCCCTCCGAACCGCCACCACGGTGCCAGCCTGCCACGAAAGCGCCAAGGTCGCTGTCCGAGAAGGACAGCACCACCAAATCCGCCGGGCTCTGGCCCAGATTGGTTGGGGTTTCCGTTTCTTCTAACCCGTGGCTTTCGCGGAAGACGACGTGCATTGCTTACTCGGCGGCCTCGGTTACACCTGCGAGGATGTCGCGGATTTCTGCTTCTTTGATGTCGTCATGCTCGGCGATCAATACCATGCGCGAGCGGCGTTCCTCGCCGGGCCCCCACGGACGGTCGTACTGGTGACGCACACGAGCACCCACGGCTTGAACCAGCAGGCGCATCGGCTTGCCTTGAACGGCGGCATAGCCTTTGACACGCAAAATGTTCAGCTCGGTGGCCAGGCGCTCGATCTTGGCGACCAAATCGGCGGGATCGGACTGTTCCGGCAACTCGACGATGGTGCTTTCGAAATCGTCATGCTCGTGATCGTGGTGACCGTCGTGATGCGACGGGCGGGCGTCCATGTCATCCTCGGCAGCCGCTTCCAGACCCAGAACGACCCGTACGTCCACGGCGCCTTCGGCAACTTCGACAACGGGCAGCGGGCGAGGGGCCTCGGCGGCGATGATCTCTTTCGCTTTGGCCACGCCTTCGGGACCGGCCAGATCAGGCTTGGTCAGCAGGATGATATCGGCGCAGGAGATCTGATCCTCGAACACCTCGGATAGGGGCGTTTCATGGTCGATCGAGTCATCGGCCAGGCGCTGGGCATCCACTGCTTCGACATTCGGCGCAAAGCGACCGGCGGCGACAGCCTCGGCATCGGCCAGAGCGATGACGCCATCAACGGTGATTTTCGATCGGATATCGGGCCAGTCGAACGCCTTCAGCAGCGGCTTGGGCAGGGCGAGGCCAGAGGTTTCGATCAGGATATGGTCGGGGCGCGGCTCCAGCGCCATCAGAGCTTCGATAGTCGGGATGAAGTCGTCGGCCACGGTGCAGCAGATACAGCCGTTCGCGAGCTCCATGATGTTTTCCGCCGGGCACTCGGGGATTGCGCAGGATTTCAGGATGTCGCCATCAACGCCCACATCGCCAAATTCGTTGACCACCACTGCCAGACGCTTGCCCTGCGGGTTTTGCATCAGGTGCTTGACCAGCGTGGTTTTGCCCGAGCCCAGAAAGCCGGTGATCACAGTGACGGGAAGTTTTTCAAGAGTAGACATGGGTCAAGCTCCAATCGGGGGAATACGGGCCGCACAGTTTTTGCGGAAATGTTCAGGACGTTCGCGCCATTTGACCAAACCATCGTCAGTGGCCAAATACTTGGTCACACCTTCGATGATCGTTTCGACATGGTCGGTTTCGTTGAGGTTTTCGTAGACAAAAGTCCAACGCGTGGGTCCGCCACGCAACACGATGGAACATCCTTGATCGCAATTTGACAGGCACTCTACGGGTTTCAGATGGATCCCATCTGGCACGCCAGCCTGTTCCAGCGCCTTATGTAGCAAAGCGCCGGGGCGCTGGGCGTCATCTTCGATTGCCAGGCCACGGCGGCATGTGGTGCAGACCAGCAGTTCAACTGGTGCGGCTTTATTCATCTCTCTCATCCCCCTTAGTCAAATCTGGGGGACGGGGTTTCATGTGGGCCGATCCAAGCCCCACACCGGAACACCCCGTCCGGTTTCATCTTCGGGCGCTGGCAGGTCTCCCGGCTTGCGGATGTCAGGGTGTATACCCTGTCGGATGTCCTGCCTTCCCAGCCTTTGGCCAGTGGCTTTGGGCACCCTCTCCGGTCACGGTCGCGGGGGCGGCTGCGTTTGGCGGTAAACCCGTTGACGCATTCCCTTTTCATCCTCTTACGAGGACACCAACGGATCGGACATGCGGCACTGATACGGTGCTTGTCAAGCGTGTCGCCGACAACCGCAACGTCGGGTGCAGAAAAACGACCTGTGGCAGTCGCTGGGCGGCATGGCTGGGCTTAGCTTGCGGCTTTCGAAAGGTTTAACAGCGACCACTTCACTGAACCAAATGTTTGACGAATAACTAAACTGCTCTCCATAACAGCAGACACAGGCCAATGGCGGGGGCGTTATGCTTTGGTATCTGGAAGCTTTGTAAGAGTGGTGGGCGACCCTGGAATCGAACCAGGCGTGCGTCTCCGCGAGGGAGTTACAGTCCCCTGCCACACCTTGCGGCCTGTCGCCCACTGTCAGGCGTTGCACCTGACGTGGAGGCGTGATTACTAGCGCACCAAAGGAGCGTCAACAGGAAAATACGGCATTGACGCAGGAAAGCGAATTCATGGCCCGGAGGCCCTCAGAATGAAAAAACCCAAGTGGGTTGTTGAAAAGGAACAGGCACGAAAAGCAGCAGCGGCCGAGACGGTTTGGCTGTTTGGTTTACACGCCGTGCGCGACGCCTTGATGAACCCCAAGCGCCAGAAACTGCGCCTGATTGTGACACGAAACGCGCGGGACAAACTGCTCGAAGCCATTGAATTCGCAGGGATCGAGGCCGAGATGGTTGATCCGCGCAAGTTCAGTGCCCCGATCGATGCGGGTTCGGTGCATCAAGGGGCAGCGCTTGAGGTTAAGCCGCTGGAGTGGGGCGGTTTGGCCGAGAACTGCATCGGACGGGAACATCCCCGCGTGATCCTACTGGACCGTGTAACGGACCCACATAATGTGGGTGCGATTCTTCGGTCAGCCGAAGTACTGGGTGCAAGTGCTGTGATCGGAACCCGGCATCATTCGGCCCCTGAAACCGGGGCACTGGCCAAGACCGCCAGCGGCGCATTGGAACGTCAGCCTTATCTAAGGGTGCGCAATCTTGCCGATGCCATAACCGAGCTTCAGTCGATGGGATTTCTGGTGCTCGGTTTGGATGGCGAGGCGGATCAAACTATTGAAACAGCCCTGGGGGATCAAAGGGATCAACCTGTGGCGCTGGTATTGGGTGCTGAAGGGCCGGGACTGCGGCAAAAGACCAAAGAGACTGTGGATCAATTGGTGAAAATTGACGCATCCGGGGGATTTGGGTCGCTGAACGTCTCAAATGCTGCCGCAATCGCCCTATATGCCTCTCGACACCACTAGACAGGAGAGCGCTATTTCCGGACCGTCCAAAATCGCCACCTGCTGCTATTGCGGTACTCGGGCTGCCCTGGTTCTGACCGGGAAGAAACGGCACGAGCTGAGTTGTTCAAGCTGTGGCGCGCCTCTGCACGACCTTAAGATGTTGCCAAAGCAAAAGGTTCAGAAATCAAAGCCTGCTCGTACGGCGATCAGCCACGTCGCACCCCCGAAGTCTCGAAAAAAGAAGAAGAAAAAGAGCGCTTTATATCGTGTTCTGGATGAAGCCTGGGATGTTATAGAAGACATCTTTGATTAAGGGCTGCCATGCATTCGCAAGGATGTTCACATCCACGTCAACGGGGGTTTCACAGCGGTTCAAAAATTGCATCTTAGGTGCTCGATTCTTTGCTACGGGACCCAGATGCAAAACCGCCGTTTCATATTCGGTATACTGACAGCCATCGCTTTTGCACCTTTCGCTTGGGCGCAGGACAAACCTGTCTATTTTGCGACCGATGGCACCGCGATGGCGGGGTACGATCCGGTGTCCTATTTCGACAGTGCTGTACCGGTTCGTGGTGAACCAAGCATTGCCGTTATGTGGAAGGGGGCCCAGTGGCATTTTGCGTCGCAGGAAAATCGCGAGCGGTTTGAGAGCAACCCGCGTGCCTTTGCGCCTCAGTTCGGGGGTTATTGTTCCTATGCGATGGCAAATGGTGTTTTGAAAAGCACCGACCCGATGGCTTGGCAAGTCGTGGATGGGCGTTTGTATCTCACGCATTCCCCGGCGGTTGAGCGAATCTGGGAACAGGACAGGACGGCAAATATCCATCTGGCCGAAGAGAATTGGCCCGTCATTCTGTACGAAGACTAGGCGAATTTCCGTTTTTTGTGAAAAGTCATCACAAAAATGAGCGCTTGGTCTTTTTTTTAACCAGATCATGCCTAAATGTCACAGTGACCGCGGAACGGAACTGCCGCGGGTCATTTCACTGTCCCTCGTTCCAACAACTGGCGCCCAAGGCTTCTTGGGCGCTTTTTTCTTTTTCGCGGCTGTGATTAGGATGCGGCCATGGCTGATTATTCCGACGATCATCTGAAAACCATCCTGCAACGCACCAAAACCATCGCGGTGGTTGGGGTGTCGATGAATCCGGTGCGACCCAGCTATTATGTGGCGCGGTATCTTTCGTTGAAAGGATATATCGTGATCCCCGTCAATCCGGGCCATGCTGGCAAGGACTTGTTTGGCCAAACGGTACGTGGTGCCCTGTCCGAGATTTCTGAACCTGTCGATATGGTCGATATCTTTCGGCGCTCCGAAGCTGTTCCACCCATCGTCGATGAGGCACTTGAGGTGTTCCCCACGCTTCGGACCATCTGGATGCAGATCGGAGTCGAGCATCCTGAGGCTGCTGAAACGGCGCAGGCCCGCGGGGTGGATGTGGTAATGAACCGTTGCCCCAAAATCGAATATCAGCGCCTGTTTGGTGAACTGCGGATGGGCGGGTTCAGCACTGGCATCATCTCATCGAAGCTTTGAACCTAGTTGGCGACATAGGGTTTCAACCGCGCCACTTGTTCGAGGCGCCGTTTTTCGAGAACAACATCTCGCGGAACCCAGTCATATCGGCTGTCATCTGACAGCGGGGACCAGAACAAAACCCCGCCATAGCGCCAAGGGTCCAAAACAACACCTTCGTACATCGAGTCTCCGGCGCGGCTGATGATCGCCGTGCTGTGGTCGATGCGGAAAGGGTTGTCGGCATTGGCGATGGCGCGATGCAGTGTAAGTGTTTCGAAGTTTTCCTGCTTCAATCGACGCTCGATATCTTCGGCCCAATGCCAGCACAGCCCGCGCGGGCGCAGCCCCCTGTTGACCTTCGTGTTGTGGATCAACGGGGGATCAGTGATCTGATATTCCTGCGCCAGCTGGGCTGTGTAGGCATAGGCGATCCGGGCGGCGCGGTCGGCTTCTTCTGGGTCAATCCCGGGCCCTAAGGTCCGAATCTCGACTGCAAGACGCTGAACCTCATCCCCAGTCTGCGGGGGAGGGGTAGTGCAGGATGCCAAACCCACAAGAGCCAGAATAATTGCCAAAGCTTTGATCATTCCGATTTTCCCTACTGGGTATCTCGAAGGATCATAAGGCTGGGGTTGACGGATCGGAAGCTTACTTAGCGTGCGGACTTCTCAGAAATGCCGCTGGTGCCCTGACGTCGTTCGAGTTCAACCAGCACATCATCCAGCGCAACATCGCGCGCGGCAAGCATCACCAACAGGTGGTAAAGCACATCTGCCACCTCGGAGGTCAGCTTGTCCTTATCGCCTTTGACGGCTTCTATGATCGCCTCAATCGCTTCTTCCCCGAATTTCTCGGCGCATTTTTCTGGGCCCTTGGCCAGCAGTTTGGCGGTCCAGCTGGAGTCAGGGTCAGCCCCTCTGCGGGCTTCGATCGTCGCGGCAAGTTCTTGGAGAATGCTCATGTTAACCTCATCGGAATACCCGCAGCAGCCATGTGTTCCTTGGCCTCGCGGATGCTGTATTCGCCGAAATGGAAGATCGAGGCGGCCAGAACTGCGCTCGCGCCACCCTCGGTTACACCTTCGACCAGATGGTCGAGGGTGCCAACACCGCCACTGGCGATCACTGGCACGTCCACTGCATCACTGATCGCCCGGGTTAGGGGCAGGTTGAACCCGACCTTGGTGCCATCACGGTCCATAGACGTCAGCAGGATTTCTCCTGCACCTTTGGCTACAACGGTCTTGGCGAATTCGACCGCGTCAATCCCGGTGGGTTTGCGCCCACCATGGGTGAAAATCTCCCATTTCACCGGGCTTACGGTTTTGGCGTCGATGGCACAGACGATGCACTGACTCCCAAACTGGTCTGCAGCTTCGGCTATCACATCCGGGTTGGCGACAGCGGCCGAGTTAAAACTGACCTTGTCAGCACCCGCCAGCAACAGGGCGCGCACATCATCCTTGGTGCGCACGCCTCCACCAACGGTCAGGGGGACAAAGCATTGTTCAGCCGTACGCCGAACCACATCGAACATCGTGCCGCGGTTTTCATGCGTCGCGTGGATGTCCAGAAAACAGATCTCATCCGCGCCTGCTGCGTCATAGGCCTTGGCCGATTCCACTGGATCGCCCGCATCGCGCAGGCCCACGAAATTCACGCCTTTGACCACGCGGCCATCGGCAACATCCAGACAGGGTATGATGCGGGTTTTGAGCATGAACCTTCCTTTGCTTGGCGCACCTCTACCGGCAAAGCCCCGCCGATGCCAGACTTGTGATTGTGATCTGTGGCGAAGCCATGGAAATTAGGTGTGAAATTCAGCAAAAGGACGACTGCGATGAGACATCTTCTTCTGGCATCAGTTTTTACAATCGGAGGCGCTTTGACCGCTATGGCTGACGATATTATCAAGATACAAACTGAAAAATCCGTGACCGAAGCGCTGGATGCATTGGAAGCCGCTGTGGGCAATGCGGGCGCAACCGTTTTTGCGCGGATCGACCACGCGGCGGGGGCCGAAAAGGTGGGCACGCCGATCCCACCCAACCAGGTGTTGATTTTTGGAAACCCCGCTCTGGGCACGCCTGCCATGCTGATTGACCCTCGTGCAGGGCTGTTCCTGCCGCTGAAGGTGCAGGCCTATCAAGATGCAGAGGGTCAGGTCTGGTTGGCCTATGAGGACCCGAAAGAAACGATGGACGAGTTGGACGACGTCGAAAACTCACCCGTGGTCGAGAAAATGCGCGGAGCGCTGGCCAAACTGACTGCGGCGGCGGCTGGTTAAGCCCTAGGCGCTTGCGCGACTGACGCGTGCAAGCGCATTTCTGGCGATCAGGATGTGGAAAGGCAGGATCACTGCCAGGTACAAGCGTCCGCCCAGATTGTGCCGGTGAACCCAGGTCGCCAGCGATATACGGCCATTTTCAGACAAGACTGACACACGAAAATCCAGATGACGGTCGTTGAAGCCTGCGATCACCTCGGTCTCATCGTCATGTTCAACCGGAAATATCCCGACCTTGTCGCTCGCACTGGGCCCGCTGGCGCTGAGCCCGAACGGCGCCACCAATACTCCGCGTAGCCGAACAAGCGCCATGGCCCATGCCGGAAAGCTGGTGATAATCTCTGCTGCCTGACGTGGAGACAAATCCGACGCAACACTGAAACAGTCCAGAAAATCGCCCTGTTTGATTCGTTTGTGAAGCAAGCTTCGGGCCGATAGTGCCGTGCGTTTGACAGCGGAATGGAACATCGCGCTATTCTCTGAGAGTTGTCAGAGCCTCTTTCAAATCGATCGCCCCATCATAAAGGGCGCGGCCGGAAATAGCACCGTTCAAGGCTGCGCCACAATCGCGCAGGGCAAGCAGGTCTTCAATCGAAGAGACGCCGCCCGAAGCGATCACAGGGATTGAAACAGCTTTCGCCAGCGCGGCGGTTGCGTCGATATTTGGGCCTTGCATCGCCCCGTCCCGGTTGATGTCGGTGTATATGATCGCCGCAACGCCTGCGTCCTCAAAACTGCGCGCCAAATCGGTGACCTGAACGTCCGTTTCTTCAGCCCAGCCTTTGGTTGCGACCAGGCCGTTGCGTGCATCAATCCCAACGGCGACCTTGCCGGGGAAGGCTTTGGCCGCTTCGCGCACCAGATCGGGGTTTTCGACAGCGACTGTTCCCAGAATGACGCGGGCCAGTCCTTTGTCGATCCAGGTCTCGATGGTTGCCATGTCCCGGATACCACCGCCCAGCTGCGCGGGCACATCACAGGCTTTCAGGATCGCTTCGACCGGGGCGGCATTCACCGGCTCACCCGCGAAAGCGCCGTTCAGATCGACAAGGTGCAACCACTCGCACCCGGCCTCGACAAACGCACGGGCCTGAGCGGTCGGGTCCTCATTGAAAACGGTGGCTTTATCCATCTCTCCGCGCAGCAGGCGCACGGCGTTGCCGTCTTTGAGGTCGATGGCGGGGTAGAGGATCATGTCGGGTGGCCCTATATCACTGTTACACGCCCGCGATATCGCACAGGCGAGGCAGGTGCGCAACGCGACGCAAAGTCAGCCTTGCCCAGTGCTGAACGACGGGCCAGACTGGTGGGAAATACAGGGAGACAACCATGAAGACATTTACTCTGGCAGCATCGTTCGCCGCGATGGCCACCGCAGTCTTGGCCGACGATCCGGTGGATGGTCTGTGGAAGGTCGGACCGGGCGAAAGCGGCGGTTACCTGCATGTAACGATCTCTGAATGCGGCAGCGCCATCTGCGGCACGATCGACAACGCTTTTGATGCACAAGGTAATGAGGCACTGGACTACCCCAATCTGGGCAAGCAACTCATCTGGGACATGATTCCTGAAGGAAATGGCACCTATGACAACGGCAAAATCTGGCACCCGGAAAAAGATAAGACCTACAAGTCAAAAATGACGCTGGACGGCCAGAACAAGCTGACCGTCAAAGGCTGTGTCGCGGGTGGCCTGATCTGCATAGGTCAGACCTGGGCCCGCGTTCAGTAAGCTTTTACGGGGCCCAAGTCAGGAAGTTCCCGATCATGCGCAGGCCCACATCCTGGCTTTTTTCGGGGTGGAACTGCATGCCTACCATCGTGTCGCGGCCGATCACGGCCGTGACCTCTTGTCCATACTCCACATACGCCAAACGCTGCGCCGGGTCTGTGACGCGGAAATGGTAGGAGTGGACGAAGTAGGTATGATCACCGGATGCGACCCCGTTGAACACAGGGTGATCGCTTTCCAGAACCAGATTGTTCCAACCCATATGTGGCACCTTCAACGCAGCATCTGACGGTTCAATCCGCACCACATCGCCAGCCACCCAGCCCAAACCATCGGTTTCGCTGTATTCATGGCCCTTTGAGGCCATCAGTTGCATTCCGACGCAGATACCCAGAAACGGACGGCCTTTCTGTTCGACCGCTTCGACCATAGCGTCGTAGATGCCCTTATGCCCCCGCAGCTCTGCCGCGCAGGCGGGAAAGGCTCCATCACCGGGCAGCACCAGCCGATCGGCGCGTGCAACGACATCCGCGTCCGAGGTCACCACGACCTCGCCCGCGTTCTGTTCCTGTGCCATGCGTTGAAACGCCTTCTCGGCCGAGTGCAGATTACCGCTCTCGTAGTCGATAATGGCAGTCAGCATCTACAAGGCACCTTTGGTCGATGGAATCGCATCTGCCTTGCGCGGGTCGGTTTCGACCGCCTCGCGTAATGCACGTGCAACCGCTTTGAAGGCGGCTTCGGCAATGTGATGGCTGTTAAAGCCGTGCAGCTGGTCGATATGCAAGGTGATGCCCCCATGGGTGCTGAGCGCTTGAAAGAACTCACGCACCAACTCGGTGTCGAACGTGCCGATCTTCTGGGTTGGCAGGTCCACGTTCCAAATCAGGAACGGGCGGCCAGACAGATCCAGCGCACAACGCACTTGAGCGTCGTCCATGGGCAGGTGGCATTCACCATAGCGGCGAATCCCCTTTTTATCGCCCAAAGCCTGAGTCAGCGCCTGACCCAACGCAATGCCGGTATCCTCGACCGTATGGTGGTCGTCGATGTGGTAGTCGCCCTTGGCCCGGATCGTCATGTCGATCAGCGAATGACGCGCCAACTGATCCAGCATGTGGTCAAAGAAACCAACACCGGTCTGGTTGTCATACTGGCCGGTGCCGTCCAGATTGACCTCGACCGAGATCTCGGTCTCGGCGGTCTGACGACTGATCTTAGCGCTGCGCATGGGCGAATTCCTTTTGCTACAGGGGCGCTTATAGACGCGGACGGGCTGCCTATCCAGACCGCTTGATGCCTTCGCTGCAAACTGTTGCAGGGGATTGCACACAGGCGCGGCCCGTGCCAGCCTGCGTACAATACGAACCAACAAGGCCCGGCCCATGTCCACCTGCGTTTTCATCCAGATCCGCTGTAAACCCGGCACCACTTACAAAGTGGCGGAAGAGATCGCGCTGCGCGAAATCCACTCCGAGCTCTATTCTACCAGCGGTGAATATGACCTGATGCTCAAGCTCTATATTCCAGAATCCGAAGATGTGGGCCATTTCATCAATGAAAACCTGCTGGTGATTCCCGGTATCGAACGCTCATTGACGACGATGACGTTCAAGGCGTTCTAGCCCAGCTCAAACGTCGTCACGCCGAAAATCCGGTTCAGGTCGATATCGGGTTCATGGTCCGAATACATTCGTGCGGTCTCAAAGACCTTCTCAAGTCCCAACGCGTCAGCGAGCGCAAAGGCGGCGGCGTTGGGTTGGGGCATGTCGATAAACACCTCATGCGTTGCGTGATCCTCGGGGATGGTGTTGAGGACCGAGACCAGCAGCGCCTGTGCGATGTCGGAATTGTCTGCAAACAAAGGCCCGATCTTATATCCGGTCTGGCAGGGCGCAGGGTCACATAGCCCTTGATCATCCCGTTTTCGATAAAGGCACGTGAGGCATGGCTAGGCGCGCGGAGCCATTCACGCAGGAAAACGCTACGCGGGGCAGGGAATAGGGCCCGGTCATAGGTCAGCAAATCCTCGGATATCTCAGTCAAGACGGATATATGCGCAGTCGCTTGCGACCCAAGAGCGGCCAATATCCCGGTCTTTGTTCCGGTAAAGCGGTAGTTGTTATAGGCAAAGGTAAAGCCGGATTTGCGATAGTTGTCCTGTTGCTCGACCACACCATCCAGACCCATATTGCGCCCCTCGCAATGGGCCAGCGCGTGCTGGGCGATCTCCAGCCCATGGCCCGATCCGCGAAATTCGGGACGGACGATGTAAAAGCCCAGAAAAGAAAACGCATCGTCATAGTTCACCGCGGATACTGACGCGATCATTTCACCATCAAGAAACCCGCCCAGAAAGCCATGCGGGTCAGTAGGGCGGAAACACGCGGTATCGTGCTGACCGGGATTCCACCCTTCGCGCCCGGCCCAGTCAACGGCGTGTTGAAGTTCGGCTGCAGTCAAGGGGCGGATGACGTAGTCAGACATGGTAAATGATCCTGCAATTCATATTGTCGCCAGAATGGCGCAACGCTTTGCAAAGGACCAGCATGTTCGAGAAAGGTTGGTATCTGGAGCGGGCGAGGCGATTCGAACGCCCGACCCTAACCTTGGCAAGGTTATGCTCTACCCCTGAGCTACGCCCGCATCAGATACTTGTATGGTCCAAAAACCTCTCAATGGAGCGGGCGAGGCGATTCGAACGCCCGACCCTAACCTTGGCAAGGTTATGCTCTACCCCTGAGCTACGCCCGCGCCGTTGAGTGAGGAGGGATGTATAAAGTCCCACGCGAGGCTGCAAGCGGAAAAACACAAAATTCTGCAAAAATCTTTCGACGGAAACGGGCTTTTGGTGCGTTGAAGAACCAAAGCAATTGAGAACGAAAATGGCGGAGGTGGACAGATGATGCAAATTACAGACCTGAAAATGGTGGCGCTTGCGGTGATGATTGTGATGGGGTTTTGGATCATCAAAGCCGAGCCGGATCGCGTAGGCCATGCATATCCAGTGGATATGGCGTCGTCCGTGGCCGAGTTCAGCGTGCTGCCGGGGTAAGCCCGGCCGAGGGACCTATAAAGCCAGTACAAGATTTGCGATAGCGCTGACCAGAATGGCGGCAAAAGTCAAAACCATTCCGATCTGCCGCAGAATAACAACCTGAGGGTTGCGGCCAAAGCCATAAGCATGCATCAGCCGTCCGGCCAGAATCAACAAGCCCAATAGATTCACCAACAGACCTGGTGCGCCCTGCAACTCGACCATTGCAATCAAGAGCAGCGCAAAAGGCGCATACTCCGCGCAATTTGAGTGTGTTCGCATCGCTTTGATCAGGGCTTTGTCATCCCCATCTCCGACCGAGACCTTCCCGCTGCGGCGCGCCGAGATGACCTTTGCACTGAGCCAGACGTAAAGAATTGCGATCAATGCGGCATAGATCGGGGTAATGGTCAGCATTCTTGGGGCCTCCGTCAGGGTCATGCAAAATGGCCGCGCAGTTGCCCGCGCGGCCATTCAAAGCTTAGCTGATTCTACAGCTTATTCCAGTTCCACCAGCAGGTCCTTTGCGTCAATCTGGCCGCCAGGCTGGACATGAACCGCTTTGACCACCGCATCGCGTTCGGCGTGAATACCGGTTTCCATCTTCATGGCTTCGATGGTTAGCAGCAGATCACCTTCTTTGACCTGTTGTCCGACGCTGGCCGCCACGGTTGCCACAACACCCGGCATCGGTGCGCCGATATGGTTTGCGTTACCCGCCTCCGCCTTGGGCCGCGCCTGCGTGGATGACGTGACCATACGGTTCGGCACCCGGATCACCCGAGGCTGCCCGTTCAGTTCAAAAAAGACCTTGACCTCACCCTTTTCATCGGTCTCTCCGATGGCCTGACAGCGGATTTCCAGCGTCTTGCCTGGGTCGATCTCGGCGGTGATCTCGTCTCCGGGTTCCATACCGTAAAAAAAGGTTCGAGTCGGGAGGGTGCGGACGGGGCCATAGGTGCGGTGACGTCCCATATAGTCCAGGAAGACCTTGGGATACATCAGGTATCCATTGAGGTCTTCGTCATCAACCTCCTTGCCATCCAATTGCTTGGACAGTTCGGCGCGGGTGGCTTCCAGATCGACCGGAGCTACGTCCTTTCCGGGGCGTTGCGTGTTCGGTGCTTCGTCCTTCAACACTTTCTGGATGATGGTGTTCGGGAATCCACCTGGAGGCTGACCCAGATTGCCGCGCATCATGTCGATGACCGAGTCTGGAAAGGCCACTTCCGTCTCTGGGCTTTCCACCTCGTCCCGTGTCAGGCCCTGGCTGACCATCATCAGAGCCATGTCGCCAACCACTTTCGATGACGGCGTCACCTTGACGATATCGCCGAACATCTGGTTCACATCGGCATACATCTGCGCAACCTCATGCCAGCGCTCTTCCAATCCCAATGAACGGGCTTGTGCTTTGAGGTTGGTGAACTGACCGCCAGGCATCTCATGCAGATAGACCTCGGACGCTGGCGCCTGAAGGCTGGATTCAAACGCCGCATACTGGCCGCGTACGGCTTCGAAATAGTCGCTGATCTCGCGGATCGCCTTGATGTCCAGACCAGTGTCGCGGTCAGTGTGGCGCAGGGCCTCGACCACGGTGCCCAAAGTCGCCTGACTGGTGTTGCCCGAGAAACTATCCATCGCGCAATCGACAGCATCCACGCCCGCCTCAGAGGCAGCCAGAATGGTGGCGCTGGCGATACCGGCGGTGTCGTGCGTGTGGAAGTGGATCGGCAGTCCGACCTCTTCCTTCAAAGCGCGGATCAGGATTTTGGCCGAGGCGGGTTTCAGCAGGCCGGCCATGTCCTTCAAGCCCAGGATATGTGCCCCAGCATCGCGCAGCTCTTTCGCCATGCCGACGTAGTATTTCAGGTCATATTTGGCGCGGTCGGGGTCGAGGATATCACCAGTGTAACACACGGTGCCCTCGCAGATCTTGCCGTTCTCAACCACCGCATCCATGGCGACGCGCATGTTTTCGACCCAGTTGAGCGAGTCGAACACACGGAACACGTCGATATTCTGCGAGGCCTGACGGACGAATTCCTGCACCACGTTGTCGGGGTAGTTGGTATAGCCAACTCCGTTCGCACCACGCAGCAGCATCTGGGTCATCAGGTTCGGCATTGCCTCGCGCAGATCACGCAGACGCTGCCACGGGCATTCTTGCAAAAAGCGGTAAGCCACATCGAAGGTCGCACCGCCCCAGCATTCGACCGAGAACAGTTGCGGCAGGTTGGCCGCATAGGTCGGCGCCACCTTGATCATGTCGATCGACCGCATCCGCGTGGCCAGCAGCGACTGATGCCCGTCGCGCATGGTGGTGTCTGTGATCAGCAGCTGACGCTGGGCTTTCATCCAGTCGGCAACCGCCTGCGGTCCTTTTTGTTCCAACAGATTGCGTGTGCCCATCTGCGGTTCACCCCGCAGTGTCGGAGGTTTGGCCTCTTTCAGGTCAGCACGCGGCTCGGGGCGGTCCTTGGTTTCGGGATGCCCGTTCACTGTGATATCTGCGATATAGGTCAGCACTTTTGTGCCGCGGTCACGGCGGCGTTTGAAGGCAAACAGGTCCGGCGTCGTGTCGATGAACTTTGTGGTGTATTCGTTTGACAGGAAGGTCGGGTGTTTCAGCAGGTTGATGACAAAGTCGATATTGGTGCTGACACCGCGAATCCGGAATTCACGTAGTGCGCGATCCATCCGCGCAATCGCAGCCTCAGGAGTCGTTGCCTTCGCGGTCACTTTGGTCAGCAGCGAGTCATAGTATCGCGTGATCACCCCGCCTGCGTAAGCCGTTCCGCCATCCAGACGAATGCCCATGCCCGTTGCCGAGCGATAGGCAGTGATGCGGCCGTAATCGGGGATGAAGTTGTTCTGCGGGTCCTCGGTGGTGATCCGCGTTTGCAGCGCATGGCCGGTCAGATGCACGTCGGCCTGGCTAGGGGCACCTGTTGCTTCGGCTAGGGTCTTGCCCTCGGCGATCAGGATCTGGGCCTGAACGATGTCGATACCGGTTACTTCTTCGGTAACGGTATGTTCCACCTGAACACGCGGGTTCACTTCGATGAAGTAAAACTTGCCGGTTTCCATATCCATCAGAAACTCGACCGTGCCAGCGCATTCATAGTTCACATGGGCGCAGATTTTGCGGCCCAGTTCACAGATTTCCGCACGCTGCTCGTCGCTTAGATACGGGGCAGGGGCGCGTTCGACGACTTTCTGGTTCCGCCGCTGGACCGAGCAGTCGCGTTCATACAGATGGTAAATCTCACCATGCTTGTCACCCAGTATCTGCACTTCGACATGGCGGGCGCGGGTGATCATCTTTTCCAGATAGCCCTCGCCATTGCCAAAGGCGGCTTCGGCTTCACGGCGACCCTCTAGAACCTTCTCTTCCAACTCGTCCTCGGATTCGATCGGGCGCATGCCGCGCCCGCCACCACCCCAAGAGGCCTTCAGCATCAGGGGATAGCCGATTTCCTTGGCTTCGGCCCGAATCGCATCCATGTCGTCGCCCAGAACCTCGGTTGCCGGGATCACGGGCACACCTGCTTCGATGGCGACCCGCCGCGCGCTGGCCTTGTCACCCAAGGCGCGCATGGTTTCCGCTTTGGGCCCGATGAACGTGATCCCGTTCTTCACACAGGCATCCACAAAGCTGGGGTTTTCCGACAACAAGCCATATCCGGGGTGGATCGCATCGGCGCCGCATTCCTTGGCGACGCGAATGATCTCATCAATCGACAGATAAGCGGCGACCGGGCCCATCCCTTCGCCAATGCGATAGGCTTCATCCGCCTTAAAGCGATGCAGACCCAGCTTATCCTCTTCTGCATAGACTGCGACTGTACGTTTGCCCATCTCATTGGCGGCGCGCATCACGCGAATGGCAATCTCGCCGCGATTGGCGATGAGGATCTTTTTGAAGTCAGTCATAGCAGGTCCCGGTGTTGATGGTTTGGGCGTGTTCTTAGCCGGACACTACGCACAGATACATCAGTCTTTCTGGGTAGAACCGGCATGTTAACGCTCGCAAACGCCTTTTATTTGTGCGCTTTTCTTAACGTCGCTGCGTTGCAGCATCAATTCCTTAATTTACTTTGGGTCAGTTGATCCAAGGAAAAGGTGCCCATCTGTCCCATATTGGACAGCATATCCTGCTTGAGAATATCGATCACATGCGCCGGACCTCGCGGACCCAAGGCTGCCATCCCGTACAAAAACGCTCGCCCCAGCATGACAAAATCCGCACCACAGGCCAGCGCCCGCAGGATGTCCAGGCCACCTTCGATGCCGCTGTCAAAGATCAGGGGCAGCTTGGTTGCCGCGCGCAGCTCTGGCAAAACCTCTATACTGGCCGGGGCTGCATCGAACTGGCGCCCGCCGTGGTTTGACACCCATAGCGCATCAACGCCCGCGCGCTTCAACGGCTCGCCGTCTTCTGCACGCATTACACCTTTGACGATCAATGGCCCGTTCCAGTGATCGCGCAGCCAATTGACGTAGTCCATATCTGGCGAAGTGCGCAGCAGATACCCCACATGAGCGGTTGGCGGCAAGTTCTGTCCGCTGTCTATGTACTTGTCCAGCGTGCGCATTCTAGGCGTCCCCCGCCGCAACATCCCCAACGCCCAGGCGGGTCGCATCGCGATCTGGGCCAACAATCGTGGTGTCAGCCTTGGGGGTTGCGTGAGGCCAGAGCGTGTCTGACGCTCGCGCCGAGAGGCCACAGGAACATCGACGGTCAGCACCAGAGTCCTAAAACCCGCGTTGCGTGCGCGAGATAGCAAATCAGCGCGTATTTCAGGGTCTTTGGGCGGATAGAGTTGGAACCATGCATTTTCGCCAATACTGGGTGCCAAATCTTCAGGGTTTTGGGCCGCGACCGTAGAGAGCGTGTAGGGCAGCCGGGCCTTGGCGGCGGTCCGGGCCAGCAGACCTTCGGCATCCGGCCAGACCAGTCCCGACATACCGATCGGGGCAATACCAAACGGCATCGGGTAGTTCTGGCCCAAAAACTGCGTGCGGGTGTCAAAATCACTCTCACCGCGCAGGATTGCGGGATAAAGCTGTACACGGTCCAGGGCATCCCGATTGCGCTGCAGGGCAGTTTCCATGCCCGTGCCACTTTCCACATAATCCCAGACAAAGCGCGGCAACCGCCGTCGCGCGCTGTGCTTCAGGTCCGAAATACCAGGGTAAGTGCTATGCAAATCCATGCGGATTGATCCGCCTTGTGCTGCGATTCGGCAAGCATTTGAGGTTGTTCTACGGGTCTGCCTATACTTTCAGTTGGGGTTCGTGCGTGATTTGTGGGTATTCGGCCTCAAAAAAATGAGTGAACAAGCCGTGAACAAACTCTTCCCCTCAGCACGCAACCCGCGTAGTTTGGGGGTATGAGCAGTTACGACGAAATGGACGCCTTCGAGGGCGCATCGCTTTCGGCGCGGGCGATGCCTGCAGCCTCGGCAGAGTATCTTAATGATCTCAACCCCGCGCAGCGAGAAGCGGTCGAGCATCTGGATGGGCCGGTTTTGATGTTGGCCGGGGCTGGAACGGGCAAAACCAAGGCTCTGACGGCGCGGATCACCCATTTGCTCAGAACCCACAGGGTGCGCGAAAACGAAATATTGGCGGTGACCTTTACCAACAAGGCCGCGCGCGAGATGAAAGAGCGTGTTGGGCGGATGCTGGGTCGTCCCGCCGAGGGGATGCCGTGGCTTGGCACCTTCCATGCGATTTGCGTCAAACTACTGCGGCGTCACGCCGAGCTTGTCGATCTAAAGTCGAACTTCACCATTCTGGATAGCGATGATCAGTTGCGTTTGCTCAAACAGTTGGTGCAGGCGGCCAACATAGACGACAAACGTTGGCCTGCCCGGATGCTGGCTAGCATTATCGACGACTGGAAGAACCGTGCGTTGACGCCTGACAAGGTGCCCGCTGCGGATGCTGGCGCGTACAATAACAAAGGTGTTGAGCTTTACGCCCAATACCAGACCCGATTGCGTGAGCTGAACGCAGTGGATTTCGGCGACCTGCTTTTGCACATGGTCACGATTTTTCAGACCCATTCGGACGTTTTGGAACAATATCAACGCTGGTTCCGCTACATCCTCGTGGATGAGTATCAGGATACCAACGTGGCCCAATACCTCTGGCTGCGTCTGCTGGCTGGGGGGCACAAGAACATTTGCTGTGTGGGCGATGATGATCAGTCGATCTATGGCTGGCGTGGTGCCGAGGTGGGCAACATCCTGCGGTTTGAAAAGGACTTCCCCGGCGCGTTTGTGGTGCGGCTGGAACAGAACTACCGCTCGACCCCACATATTCTGGCGGCTGCCTCGAATGTCATTCGCGGCAATGAAGGCCGGTTGGGTAAGGAACTGTGGACCGATCGCGAAGACGGCGAAATGGTTCGCCTGATTGGCCATTGGGATGGCGAGCAAGAGGCGCGTTGGATCGGCGAGGAAATTGACGCGATGCAGGGCGGCACGCGTGGTGTGCGGCCGATGAACCTCGACCAGATCGCCATTCTGGTTCGCGCCTCACACCAGATGCGCGCGTTTGAGGATCGGTTTTTGACGATTGGTCTGCCTTACAAGGTGATCGGCGGCCCTCGGTTTTATGAGCGGATGGAGATTCGCGATGCCATGGCCTATTTTCGGCTGGTGGTCAGCCCCGAGGATGATCTGGCGTTTGAGCGGATTGTGAACACTCCCAAACGCGGCCTTGGCGACAAGGCGCAGCAGACGATTCAAGTTGTGGCGCGTGAGAACGGGGTATCTCTGGTCGAAGGGGCGCGGATTGCGGTTGAGAACCAATTAATCAAGGGTAAGGGCGGCAAGGCTCTGCGCGAATTGATCGACGGGCTTGCGCGGTGGAATGCGCTGACGCGGGGGCCTCGGATCGAGGTCGATGACGACTCGGTCATTGACGATGGGATTTCGCCCATTCGCTATGGCGCGCCCGAGCACACGCATATCGAGCTGGCGCAGATCATCTTGGACGAATCCGGCTATACCGGTCACTGGCAGAATGACAAAACACCCGAAGCGCCGGGGCGGCTAGAAAACCTCAAGGAACTGGTGAACCAACTGGACAATTTCGAGAACCTGCAAGGGTTTTTGGAACATGTCAGCCTGGTCATGGACAATGAGCAGGATTCGGATGGGGCCAAGGTTTCCATCATGACGCTGCACGCGGCGAAGGGGCTGGAGTTTCCCGCCGTGTTCCTGCCGGGGTGGGAGGATGGTCTGTTCCCCTCACAACGGTCAATGGATGAATCGGGCCTCAAGGGGCTCGAAGAAGAACGGCGCCTGGCTTACGTGGGCATCACCCGTGCGGAAGAGGTCTGCACGATATCTTTTGCGGCCAATCGGCGGGTGTTTGGGCAGTGGCAGAACTCCATGCCATCGCGGTTTATTGATGAATTGCCCGAGGATCATGTGGAGGTGCTGACCCCTCCGGGGTTGTATGGCGGCGGGCAGGTGTCGGCTGGCATTGAAACCCGCGCAGCCGAGGCGAATGTCTATAACTCGCCGGGCTGGAAACGGATGCAGGCGCGGCAGGGACAGTACGGGATGTCGCAACCCAAGGAAAGCCGGAATACGGTGATCGATGCAACGGCAGTGGCCAGTTTTACATTGGGTGAGCGGGTGTTTCACCAGAAATTCGGCTATGGCGGCGTGGTTGGCATTGAAGGCGACAAGGTCGAGGTCGAGTTTGACAAGGCGGGGACGAAGAAAGTTGTCTCTCGGTTCCTGTCTGCCAAGGACGACGTGCCGTTTTGATCTTTTTCGAGGCTCTGCCTCGCGCTCCGAGGTATTTTTGAACAGAAGAAGGTGGGGGCGTTCGCGCCCCTTTTTTGCTGTTTGCAAAAGAAAAGCGGCGGTTCCCAGGGAGGAGGAGAGGGAACCGCCGCTCTTTGCAACATCAGAGCAGGGAGGAGGAGAGCCCTGATGTATCAGCACCCGGGTTTGAGCCCGGTATGGGGAAGACGCGGCGACGTCAGGGAGGAGGTAGACGTCACCGCGCGCTTTCAACATCAGAGCAGGGAGGAGGAGAGCCCCGATGTATCAGTTTCCGGCTATTTGGGCCGGTATAAGGTGCGGCAGCATCAGGGAGGAGGTAGATGCTGCCGCTGATTACAGACCCTAAAGGGAGGAGGAAGGGCCTGATCTCGGTTGTTCTGGGCGCTTAGCGCGCTGTGTGTTCGTCGGCGGCTTGCTTGGCCAGACGTCGGATCATCGACCGGTGCAGGCCGAGATCGGCCAGTTCCCGATCCGAGAGGTTGGACAGCTCATTGACTGTCTGACGGTACATCCGGTAGCTGGCGAAGCGGGTTTTGGCGGCTTCGATCCATGCGTTCAGTGCGTTGCTGTGTGCGCCTTTCAGCGCGGAAGTGTTGGTTGCGACTGCCATTTGCTCACTCGCTTTCATCTCTCTGTGCTGGTCATTTCCAGCGTTTGCTTGAGACTGAAGATAAGCCAATGCTGCAATTGCACAATAGGTAGCGATAACAATGCTGCTATGCAGCAAATGCATAGATATCAAAAACTTGATGCCCTGCACCTCGATTGCCCCTAAAAACATGAGTTCTGGGCAGATCATTTGCAAAATCGCTACATTGAAAAAAAATTGATGCACGATCTGAGTGCGCGATGTTTGAGCGACAAATCACAAAATTTAGGCGTTCACGGACCGGGTATCGAACGGTGTTGGGGTCCTTTAGAGGCGTCCTATGACCTTGCTGGGAATTCGTGGGATGCGGTGAACTCGGGCGATATCTCTGAGTTTTTTGAGAGGTGATTCGACTTCACGAGCAAGAAAATCGGTGAAAACACCCGGTTCTCTGAAAAAATCTGAGAATGTATGGGAAATCATGGGGTCAAATGGGTCGACGAGATTTGCATATATATAGTGCCTTGCTTGACGAGGGGCACTACAGGAGGTGCCTGAGGTTTTCTACAGAAAGATTTGAGGGCCATTGTTTGGCCACTGAGTTGGTATCGGGCCTAAATTTCCTGTTGATTTCCATGAATTCCCATGGCATCCCTATATGCATCCGATGAGGACGAGGCAGCAGGGGCACAAAACGACCCCAAACCAAATAACAAACAGGTTTCATACAGGCACTTCGCTTTCATCACTCTGAAGATCCGGCGCGCGAGCGAGCAGACATCCCCCCAGGTGGCGCGCGCAGCTGGACATCCCGCACAGCGGGTCAATGCGGCGGGTTGATCAGTGGCAGCAGATCAACCCGCCGTTTTTCATCCGGGGACGTGAATTTTGAGGTGGGGCGCAAGCGAAAGGGACAGTCGTCTTGGCGCGCAGGTTTAGAGGTGAAAGCCACCATAAGGTGGACACGAAGGGCAGGGTGTCGATCCCGGCCTCGTTTCGCCGTGTGCTTGAAGCGTCTGATCCCAACTGGCAGCCCGGTGATACTCCTGAGCTTGTGATTGTCTATGGCGACCACCGTCGCAAATACCTTGAATGCTATACGATGCAGGCAATTGATGAGGTTGATGACAAGATCGATGCCTTGCCGCGCGGCTCGATGGAGCGGCGGATGCTGCAGCGTATGTTTCACGGTCAGTCGTTTCCGACGACCGTAGATGAGACCGGGCGTCTGGTCCTGCCTGCCAAGCTGCGCAACAAGATCGACCTTGGAAATGAGGCATTCTTTATTGCCGCCGGTGACACCTTCCAGATCTGGAAGCCCGAGACCTATGAGGTCGAAGAACTGGCCAAGACCGAAGAATGGATGGACGATCTGCCGGATGATTTCGACCCGATGGTCTATCTCGATGGCGTTGGGGACGCGTAACGGCATGTCCGGCGCGGTCTCCTCATCTTCGAACCCACATATTCCTGTCCTGCTGCGCCCTTTGCTGGCGGCGGTGTCTCCGGTGTCGGGTGTATGGTTGGACGCAACCTTCGGCGCAGGCGGCTATACGCGGGGTCTGCTTGAGGCCGGCGCGGACAAGGTGATCGGCGTGGACCGCGATCCGCTTGCGTTTGAGATGGCAGCAGATTGGGTGTGCGATTACGGCGACCGGCTGGTGATGCAGCCGGGTGTGTTTTCGCGGTTGGATGAATATGCGCAGGATTTGGACGGAGTCGTTCTGGACCTTGGCGTGTCGTCGATGCAATTGGATCAGGCCGAGCGCGGGTTTTCGTTCATGAAAGACGGGCCGCTTGATATGCGCATGAGCCAACAGGGTGAAAGCGCCGCTGATCTGGTGAACGGCGCGACCGAGGCTCAGCTCGCCGATATTCTGTTTCACTTTGGTGAAGAGCGTGCCAGTCGGCGCATTGCGAAAGCTATCGTCAAGGCGCGCGCCGATGCGTCGATCACGACGACGTTGCGCCTGGTCGAGATCATCGAAGCCTGTCTGCCACGTCCGAAACCGGGTCAATCGCACCCCGCGACTCGCAGCTTTCAAGGGTTGAGGATCGCGGTGAATGCCGAATATGAGGAGCTGTTTCAGGGCCTTATGGCGGCTGAGCGGGCCTTGAAACCCGGCGGGCAACTGGCCGTTGTCACCTTTCATTCCATCGAGGATCGGATGGTCAAGCGGTTCTTGCAATCGCGCGCGGGTAAGACGGGTCGGGCCAATCGATACGCGCCTGAGATCGAACAGGAACTGCCGCAATTTACCCTGAAGACCCGCAAGGCCGTGGGGCCGGATGAGCAGGAGTTGCAGGAAAATCCACGCGCGCGTTCTGCCAAGCTGCGCGTTGCGGTTCGGACAGAGGCTCCGGCAGGGGAAATCGATGCGCGTGCCATTGGCATGCCGCAGCTGGGGGAGAGGGCAAGATGAAGAGTATTCTGTATGTGTTGACTGCCATGTCCGTATTTGGTTTGGCGCTTTGGGCGTATCAAGAGAACTACCGCACCCAGCAGGTTCTGAAAGAAACCCAGTCATTGCAGGGTCAGATTGGCACGGCGCAGGTGCGGCTGGCGGTTCTAAACGCCGAATGGGCTTATCTCAACCGCCCGGATCGTCTGCGTGAACTGGCCGATTTGAACTTCGAACGTCTGGGCCTGCTGCCCTTGCGGGCTGAACAGTTCGGGCGTGCGGATCAGATCGCCTATGCCGAGGACCCCGATCTGCCAATTGTTGATCCGATTGAGTTGCAGGCCATAACGGATCTGCAGGCTCTGGGCGAGGTTCAGTTGCCATGACACGTACACCGCTCCGCCCACTGGCTCGTGTTCTTGAGGCGCGCGCGAAAGGGGAAAACCCCAAGGTCATCGAGCGCGAGAATATCCGGCAACGCCACGAGCAGATGAAAGATCGCGCGCGTTCCCGCGCTGAGGGGCGTTTGCTGGTGCTCGGCCTGTTCTTTTTCTGCGCGTTTTCGGTTGTTGGTGCCCGCATGGGCATGCTTGCGAACTCTGAAGCGCAAGAGCCGCTGGCAAGCGCGCCTGGGGCTTCGATTGCTATGCAACGTGCCAATATTGTGGATCGTGAAGGCCGTATTCTGGCGACCAATCTGGACACCTATTCCGTCTATGCCCAGCCGCCCTTGATGATCGACCCAATTGCGGCGGCAGACCAGTTGGTAGCGATCTTCCCCGATCTGGAAAAAGAACGTCTGGTCAAGGACTTCACTGGCAACCGCAAGTTCCTGTGGATCAAGAAACGTATCTCACCCGAGCAGAAACAGGCGGTTCATGATATCGGCGATCCGGGCATTCTGTTTGGCCCCCGCGAAATGCGCCTTTATCCCAATGGCAAACTGGCTGCGCATATTCTGGGGGGGTCCGGTTTTGGACGTGAGGGCGTAAGTGCCGCCGAAGTGATTGGCGTCGCTGGCGTCGAAAAGAAGTTTGATGACTATCTGCGCGACCCGGCCAATGGCAACAAACCGCTTCAACTTTCGCTGGACCTGACCATTCAAGCCGCGGTCGAGCAGGTCTTGTATGGCGGCATGAAGATTATGAATGCCAAAGGGGCCTCGGCGGTTTTGATGAATGCCCATACGGGTGAGGTTGTCTCGGCTGCGTCTCTGCCTTCGTTCGATCCCAATGATCGCCCGCGCCCGCCGACCTCGGGTTTTGATCCCTCCGACAGCCCGTTGTTCAACCGCTATGTGCAGGGCGTGTACGAGCTGGGCTCGGTTTTCAAGATATTCACCGCAGCACAGGCTGTGCAGCTTGGGTTGGTGAATTCTGATACTATCATCGATACCTCCGGCCCGATGAAGATCGGTCGTTTTCCGATTGGTGAGTTCAACGGCAAGAACTATGGCAAGATCAGCGTCGCTGATGTGATCGTCCACAGTTCGAATCGAGGAACCGGCCGGCTGGCCTTGCAGATCGGGGCCAAAAGACAACAGGAGTTTCTGGAAACGCTGGGCATGTTCGAACCAACACCGTTCGAGATTGTCGAGGCCTCAGGGGGTGCGCCACTCAAACCCAAAAAATGGGGTGAACTGAGTACGGTGACCATTTCCTATGGTCACGGCCTGTCGACTAGCCCGATGCATCTGGCAGCGGGGTATGCCGCGATTGCCAATGGTGGGCATTATGTCAGCCCGACGATCCTGAAGAAAAACGGCCCGCAATACGGCCCGCGTGTTCTGACGGACAGTGCTGCGTCGCAGGCGCAGAAGATGCTGCGCAAGGTGGTGACCGACGGCACAGCAAGCTTTGGTGATGTCAAAGGCTATGATGTGGCAGGCAAGACCGGAACGGCAGACAAGCCAAAGCCGCGCGGCGGGTACTACGATGATAAGGTGATCGCGACCTTTGCCACTATTTTCCCAGCCTACGATCCAAAATATGTGCTGATTGTTACGCTGGATGAACCGTCGATCGTCGCCTACGGCGAAAAGCGTCGCACCGCAGGATGGACGGCGGTGCCCGTGGCGGCTGAATTGATCGGGCGGGTTGCCCCTTTGCTGGGCCTGCGTCCCCGGCTTGAGCCTGAGGCGGGCGCTGCTATAACCCTGACCTCGAATTAGGGTGCCAGAGAACAGGTGGGTCATGGGCGCAAGAACAAAGAAACTCAGCCAACTGGCCCTGACCGCACGTGGTGGCGCAAATCCGGATATCACCGGGTTGGCCGTCGATAGCCGCGAGGTCAAAGAGGGTTTTCTGTTTGCGGCACTTCCCGGTACACGCGTCCATGGCGGTGAATTCATTCAATACGCTCTGCGCATGGGGGCCGCCGCCATTCTGACCGACGCCGAAGGCGCGAAGATCGCCGAGGCCGAACTGGCCGCATCCGACGCTGCCTTGGTTGTAGTTGAAGACCCGCGCCAAGCATTGGCCGGGTCCGCTGCACTTTGGTTCGGTGCGCAACCGCAGACGATTGTTGCGGTCACCGGAACCAATGGCAAAACCTCGGTTGCCACATTCGTCCGCCAGATCTGGGCTGAGCTTGGCCATGCCGCCGTCAATCTTGGCACCACCGGAGTCGAGGGCGCTTGGACCGCACCGCTGGCTCACACAACGCCCGAACCGATCACCCTGCATCGATGCCTGTCCGAGGCGGCTGAGAACGGCGTGACCCATGCGGCGATGGAGGCTTCTTCGCACGGGCTGGAGCAACGGCGTCTGGACGGAGTACATCTGGCTGCTGCCGGGTTCTCGAACTTCACGCAGGATCATCTGGACTATCACGAAACCTTCGAGGCCTATTTTGCAGCGAAGATGGGCTTGTTCGACCGGGTTTTGCCTGAGGACGGCACCGCAGTGATCAACCTGAGCGACCCTAAGGGAGCGCAGGTGCGCAAGATTGCCGAGACGCGGGGGCAGTCGGTGCTGACAGTCGGATTGGGCGAGGCCGATCTTTGCCTTATGAACCAACGCTTTGACTCAACTGGGCAGGATTTGCGGTTTTCTTGGCAGGGCAAGACCTTCCAGACGCGCCTGAACCTGATCGGTGGGTTTCAAGCTGAAAACATCCTGCTAGCCTGTGGGCTGGTCATCGCAGCAGGCGACGACCCTGAGAGAGTGTTCGAGACCCTATCGCATCTGACAACGGTCCGAGGCCGCATGCAACTGGCCGCCACCCGCGACAATGGCGCGGCGGTGTTTGTAGACTATGCTCACACGCCCGACGCTGTTGCGACGGCTTTGAAAGCGCTGCGCCCGCATGTGATGGGACGTCTGATTGCTATCGTCGGCGCGGGCGGAGATCGCGATGCCACCAAACGTCCCCTGATGGGCGCGGCCGCAACCAATCACGCCGATATCGTTTTTGTCACCGATGACAACCCGCGCAGCGAAGACCCCGGCGCCATCCGCGCGGCCGTGATGGAGGGTGCGCCAGGCGCGACCGAAGTGGGTGATCGGGCCGAAGCCATCTTGCGCGGGATTGACGCTTTGCAGCCGGGCGATGCGCTGCTGATTGCAGGCAAAGGGCACGAAACCGGCCAGGTCGTTGGCGATCAGGTTTTGCCCTTCGATGATGTTGAACAAGCCAGCATCTCCGTGGCCGCCCTGGACGGGAGGGTCGCATGACGCTCTGGACAGCGGCAGAGGCTGCTGAGGCCACCGGCGGTCGTGCGACGGTTGAATGGACGGTGAACGGTGTGTCGATTGACACGCGCACCTTGCAGCCTGGCGACCTGTTTGTTGCCTTGAAAGCTGCGCGCGATGGGCATGATTTCGTAGCTCAGGCGCTTGAGAAAGGCGCGGGGGCAGCCTTGGTCTCGCATGTCCCGGAGGGAGTGCCCGAAGACGCACCGCTGTTGATCGTCGAGGATGTTCAGGCCGGTTTGGAAGCACTGGGCCAAGCCGCGCGTGCGCGCACTGAGGCACGTATCGTCGGGGTGACAGGCAGTGTCGGCAAAACCTCGACCAAGGAAATGCTGGTGACCATTCTGGTAAGGCAGGGCAGGACCCATGCCAGCTTTGCCAGCTACAACAACCATTGGGGCGTGCCACTGACACTGGCGCGGATGCCGCAGGGCACGGAGTATGCTGTGATTGAGATTGGGATGAACCACCCCGGCGAGATTGCTCCACTCGCGTGTCAGGCCCGCCCGCATGTGGCTTTGGTGACAACGGTAGCCGCGGTGCATCTTGAGGCGTTTGAGTCGGTTGAAGGGATCGCCCATGAAAAGGCGGCAATTTTCGAGGGGCTAGAACCCGGCGGCGCAGCCATCGTGAATGCCGATATCGATCATGCCGAAATTCTGCGCCGCACGGCGCAAGACCACGGCGCAGGGATCGTCGAATTTGGTCGACAGGCCGCAGACTACAAACTGACGGATGTGACCGCCGGGCCGAATTCGACTCAGGCCCAAGCCTCGGTTGGTGACACGCAGTTCATCTTCGATGTCCAATCCGCTGGTACGCATTTTGCAATGAACGCGTTGGGGGCCTTGGCGGCCTGTGTCGAACTGGGTGTCGATCTGGAACAGGCCATCGATGGGCTGCAGCACTGGTCTCCGGTCAAAGGTCGCGGAGTGCGCGAGACTTTGCCATTGGCAAATGGTGGGCAGATCGAACTGCTGGACGACAGCTACAATGCCAACCCGACCTCGATGGAAGCCGCTTTGGATGTTCTGGCGGTATCCCAAGGTGCGCGCCGGATAGCCTTTCTGGGGGACATGAAAGAGCTGGGGCCGCAGGAACAGGCCATGCACGCGGCGATGGCGCAGGTCAATGCGATGGCCGGTGTGGATAAGGTGCATTGCATCGGCCCGCTGATGCAAGCGCTGCATCGGGCTCTGCCAGATGATAAGCGCGGGCTGTGGTTTGAAACCAGCGTCGAGATGGCTGAGCACCTGCCTGATCTGATCAAAACCGGCGATACCGTGCTGGCCAAGGGCTCGCTAAGCATGGCCTTAGCGCGGATTGTTGACGGTCTGCGCAAAATGGGGCAAGGGGGCGCGCTTGAAGGGTGAACTTACCCATAAGCCTCGTGTAAGAAAGGTTTTGTAATGCTGTATTGGTTGACCGCCTTGTCGGACGGAGGGGATTTCTGGAACCTCTTCCGCTACATTACCTTCCGCGCAGGCGGGGCCTTTCTAACGGCGCTGATCTTTGGCTTCATCTTCGGAAAACCGCTTATTAATGTGCTGCGCAAGAAGCAGGGCAAAGGCCAGCCGATCCGCGACGACGGCCCTGAGGGGCATTTTTCCAAGGCTGGTACCCCAACCATGGGTGGGTTGCTGATCGTCGGCGCTCTGGTCACTTCGACCCTCGTCTGGGCGCGGTGGGACAACCCTTATGTCTGGATGGTTTTGTTCGTAACTTTGGCCTATGCGGCCATTGGTTTTGCGGATGACTACTCAAAGGTATCAAAGCAAAATACCAAGGGCGTCTCCGGTAGGATGCGGATGGCTTTGGGCATTATCATCGCTGTTCTGGCGTCGCTTTGGGCTGTTCTACACCACCCCGAAGCCCTACAGAACCAGCTTGCCGTGCCCGTTTTCAAAGACACACTGGTCAATCTGGGGATCTTCTATATCCCATTTTCGATCGTTGTGATCGTGGGCGCTGCCAATGCGGTGAACCTGACCGATGGCTTGGACGGCTTGGCTATCATGCCTGCAATGATAGCGGCCTCGACGCTTGGGATCATCGCCTATGCCGTTGGGCGGGTCGACTTTACCGAGTATCTGGATGTCCACTACGTGCCGGGCACCGGAGAGATATTCATCTTCACCTCGGCCCTGTTCGGCGCGGGGCTTGGCTTCTTGTGGTACAACGCCCCGCCCGCCGCGGTGTTCATGGGCGATACCGGATCACTGGCACTGGGCGGCGCGCTGGGGGCTATTGCTGTGGCGACCAAGCACGAGCTGGTGCTGGCCGTTGTTGGCGGTTTGTTCGTGGTCGAAGCGCTGAGCGTGATTATCCAGGTCCTCTATTTCAAACGCACCGGAAAGCGCGTTTTCCTGATGGCCCCGATCCATCATCATTATGAGAAAAAGGGCTGGGCCGAGCCGACCATTGTGATCCGCTTCTGGATCATCTCCTTGATCCTGGCGATGATTGGGTTGGCGACGCTGAAGGTTCGGTGAAGAAGCGTCGGGTTGTACTGTCCGGATGTTCGGGCGGTGGCAAGTCCACCCTACTAGAGGAAATGGCGCGACGCGGCTATACCACGGTCGCGGAACCGGGTCGTCGGGTGATCGCAGCCGAGCAAGAGCACAGCGGAGATGGTTTGCCCTGGATCAATCCCGAGTCGTTTTGCCGCAAAGTGATCCAAACATCTTTCGATGATGTGACCAAGGCTCCAGATGGTTTGGTCTTATTTGACCGTTCCGCGCTGGACGCCTTGATTTGGTTTGATCGAACCGGTGCCAATCTGGAGAGTTCACTCCGGGATAAGATACTAAGCCTAGGATACGATCACTGCGTTTATCTGTTCCCACCGTGGCCCGAAATTTATGTAAAAGACGAACAGCGAAGGCATGACTTGTCCGACGCACTTGAAGAGTATGAGGCTTTGTGCGACCGCTTACCAACGCTCGGGTTTCAAACTGCGCTTGTTCCGAAAAAGCCAGTTGCAGACCGGGCAGATTGGTTTGAGGCGCAGCTAAACAAAGGGCAGACGACATGATCCCGGTCAAAGGGTTTTCAGGACAAAAAGTTGCGGTTCTGGGGCTGGGCCGATCTGGGCTGACCACCGCACGGGCGCTGCGTGCGGGTGGGGCACAGCCGGTATGTTGGGATGACAACCCAGACGCACGGGACGCTGCTCAGGCCGAGGGGTTTGACTGTACTGATCTGCGCCGAAATGGGGCGTTCGAGGGCGTTGTGTCACTGATTGTGTCGCCGGGGATCCCACATCTTTACCCCTCACCAAACCCTATCGTTGCGGCCGCCTTGAACGCGGGTGTTCCGGTGGACAATGATATCGGCCTGTTCTTCCGCTCCTTCGCAGGGCCGGAATGGAGCAATTTCGATACCCCGCCGCGTGTGATCGCCGTTACCGGGTCGAATGGGAAATCGACCACCGCAGCCTTGATCCATCATATCCTGACCGAGGCCGGACGATCCGCTGAACTGGCTGGGAATATTGGACGGGGCGTGCTGGATATTGATCCCGGCACGGATGGTTCGGTCGTGGTGCTAGAACTCAGCAGCTATCAAACTGAACTGGCCCGGTCGCTAACACCGGATGTGGCCGTGTTCACCAATCTTTCGCCAGATCATCTAGACCGCCATGGCGGCATGGGTGGTTACTTCGCCGCCAAGAGACGCCTGTTTGCCGAAGGTGGGCCCGATCGTGCTGTCATTGGCGTGGATGAGGCCGAAGGCGCGTTTCTGGCCGGACAGATGGCCGAGGGGCCAGCGGATGACCGAGTTATCCGTGTTTCGGTCGATCATAAGCTGACCGGTCCGGGCTGGCAGGTCTTTGCCCGCAAGGGGTTCTTGTCGGAATACCGCAAGGGGCGGCAGGTGGGCTCGATTGACCTGCGCGCCATAAAGGGCTTGCCGGGGACACATAACCACCAGAACGCTTGTGCGGCATATGCCGCCTGCCGTTCGTTGGGCTTGGCCCCTCGGGTGATCGAGGACGCGCTGCACAGCTATCCGGGCCTGCCACATCGCAGCCAGATTATCGCCGAAGCGCAGGGTGTGACTTATGTGAACGACTCTAAAGCCACAAATGTCGACAGTGCGGTCAAGGCGTTGGGGGCGTTCAAGCGGATACGCTGGATCTGTGGCGGGTTGGAGAAAGAGGGTGGTCTGGCTGCTCTGAACGATGCGACCTCGGATGTGCTGAAGGCTTACGTCATTGGGCGTGAGGCTGCGAATTTTGCAATGCAATTGAACGTCGAAACACAGGTTTGCACAACCATGGCTGCGGCGGTTGAACAGGTGATGGCAGATGCCGAAGCAGGTGATACCGTTTTGCTTGCGCCTGCTGCTGCAAGTTTTGACCAGTATGATAGTTTTGAACGACGTGGCGAGGATTTTGCTGACAATGTTCTGCAAAGACTGGCTGAATAGAGCGATTACAGTTTGCCGCTTGTTCACAAGAGCAAATGGGCTATCGTCTTGACGCCCTAGCGGATTTGGTCTTGCCTTGGCAGGGTTTTAGAAAACGAGGTTACGGATATGTCCAACCGAAAGAAATTTATGGTGTTGCCAGCGGTGCTGTTGGTCGGAGCTTGTGCCAGTTCGGGTGCGAACTACACGCCGATCATCGATGGCAACATCGGTCCCAATTACAACGCAGACCTGGCGCAGTGTCAGGCTCTGGCCCGAACACAGCCAACGGTTGATGGCAGAACAGCGGGTGCGGCGGCGATTGGTGCTGCAGGCGCTGCTGGTACAAAAGCGATTATCGATGACAGTGCCAGCGATCTGGGCCGTACCGCTGTTGCGGGTGCTTTAATCGGCGCAGGCGCAAGTGCGCTACAGAACACCCAAAATCAAGAGGTTATCGTGCGCAATTGCATGCGCGGGCGTGGCTATAACGTCGTTGGCTAAGGTTTGATCGTCAAAACGAGCGGCTTGTGATGGCGGTTCCGGCGGCGTGGCCCGAGGACCACGCCCATTGGAAGTTGTATCCACCCAACCATCCGGTGACATCCACCGCTTCACCAATTGCATAGAGGCCGGGCACATCCCTGGCCTCCATCGTTTTTGAGGACAGCTCATCTGTATCGATCCCGCCCAGCGTGACCTCGGCCGTGCGGTAGCCTTCGGTGCCCGATGGGGTCAGTTGCCAGTTGGACAGGGCGGAGCTCAGATCGCTGAGCGCCGCATCAGACTGGTCGGCCAGATTGCCATGCATTGGCATCTGTTGGCTGAGGTAATCGACCAGTCGCGCGGGCAAGTGGCGCGCCAGTTCTGTGGTCAAATCCTTGCGCCCAGCGCTTTGGCGTTGATCCCGCAGCAGGTCGAACAAAGGCAGATCGGGGATCAGGTTCACGCAGATCGCCTCACCCTCGCGCCAGTAGGATGAGAGTTGCAGAACCGACGGCCCGCTAAGGCCGCGATGAGTGAACAGAAGCGCTTCGTCAAAACTGGTACGCTCGTTTGACAATCGTGTTGGCAGCGAGACACCCGAGAGGTCTTTGAACTTCCCATCTGAGAACGTGAACGGGACCAGTGCGGCGCGGGTTTCAGTCATTCGCAACCCGAATTGCAGCGCGATATCATAGGCCAGCCCGGTCGCGCCCATTTTGGGGATCGACTTGCCGCCGGTGGCCAGAACCAGATTGGAGCAAGTCAGGCTTTGGCGCTGCCCTTCGCGCTCGACCTCCAACGTGAATCCACTTTCAGTTTTGCGCAGGTCCTTCAGCTCGGTCCGCACCCACAGCTCTGCTCCGGTACGCGTCATCTCATCCAGCAGCATCTGGATGATCTGTTTGGAGGACCCATCGCAGAACAGTTGGCCGAGTGTTTTCTCGTGCCACGCGATGTTGTGGCCTCCGACCAGATCAATGAAATCCCATTGCGTGTAACGCGCCAGGGCGGATTTACAGAAATGTGGGTTTTGCGACAGGAAGTTGGTAGGCCCAGCATACATATTGGTGAAGTTACAGCGCCCGCCGCCAGAAATACGGATTTTCTCACCCGGCGCTTTCGCGTGATCGATCACCAATACGCGTCCGCCGCAATGGGCGGCGCACATCATGCCGGCCGCTCCGGCCCCAAGGATGATCGTATCGTAGGTCATGGATGGGGGATGGCTGGGTTTCCGACAAATGGCAATAGCTGCGGCGCCACCAGTACTGGTGCCTTGGTCGGTTTGTAAGAAACGTCGTTTTGTATCGTCAGATTTTGTCTCGATTGACAAAATCGATGTCTGCGCATGAAGCTTGCGATAAAGCGGTTGATCGAGTCTTGTCGCTAAATGAATAAATGGAATTGTATTCCAGAGACACGGGTGCTGGATCTAAATGTTTCGGATTGGACGCTCAGCTTTCCGGGAGGCTCGTATCGTCTTTATCTTCTTCGTTCCGAACCCGAATGGGTCCAAGTGAGCTACGGACAGACTACTGAACGATGGCCGATCGAGGTGAAAGAGGAAAACAGTTCCGGCTATAGACTTTCAGGCTTCGCTTGGGAAACACCTGAGATCATGGTGGAGTCATCCACCTGGTTCGAACTCTTGATTTCAAACCAGACCCAAGTCACCTATTGGGCGGATCGGGTGGTTTATCGTGTGGACATAGGATGTTAGAGGCTCCCGCTCTCGGGTAATCATCGCTCTATTTGGTCGCTGAAGTCGATGGTGTTCCTCTTTTTCGTAGTAGCGATTTGCGTGTTAACCCGTGTTTCGCTCGTTTGAGATCAACAGCGCTTCTATTTCAGCCACTAGCCCTCATTTCCCTAGCCCAATCCCTAAAATCCCTGTACACTTCGACCCAGACCCCGAAAACGGGGCGTTAACGAGGCAGTAAGTGGCGGTATCTCATGACTGAGATGGTGTATGGCGCGGTCCAGGACCAGCGCGGCGAACCGATTCTACCAAAGTGGTGGCGCACGATTGATCGCTGGACGATGTCCTGCGTTCTGATCCTGTTTGTCATCGGGCTATTATTGGGGTTGGCGTCCTCGCCGCCACTGGCAGGGCGCAACGGCTTCGATCCGTTTCACTATGTCGAACGGCAGGCGCTGTTCGGTGGGCTGGCGCTGATTGCGATGTTGCTGACCTCGATGATGTCGCCGACTTTGGTGCGCCGTTTGGCGGTGCTGGGCTTTCTGGGGGCGTTTGTTGCGCTTGCCTTTCTGCCGATTTTTGGCACGGATTTCGGCAAAGGGGCAGTACGTTGGTACTCGCTCGGCTTTGCCTCGTTGCAACCCTCGGAGTTTCTCAAGCCCGGATTTGTGGTTGTTGCCGCGTGGTTGCTGGCGGCATCGCAGGAAATCAACGGTCCGCCGGGGCGGTTGTGGTCTTTTGCCCTGTGTATGGCGATTGTCGTGATGCTGGTGATGCAGCCTGATTTCGGGCAAGCATGCCTTATCCTGTTTGGTTGGGGTGTGATGTATTTCGTGGCAGGCGCCCCCATGCTGCTGTTGGTTGGCATGGCAGTGGTAGTCATTCTGGCGGGGATGTTCGCCTATTCCAACTCGGACCATTTCGCGCGCCGGATTGACGGGTTCTTGAATCAAGAGGTCGATCCGACCACTCAGCTTGGCTATGCCACCAATGCCATTCGCGAAGGCGGTTTGTTCGGCGTCGGCGTGGGCGAGGGGCAGGTGAAATGGTCTCTGCCCGATGCGCATACAGATTTCATCATCGCTGTCGCGGCTGAGGAATATGGCCTGATCCTGGTGCTGATCATCATCGCGCTCTACTCGATTATCGTCGTGCGCTCGCTGCTGCGGCTGATGCGTGAACGGGATATGTTTATCCGCTTGGCGGGAACGGGCCTTGCCTGCATGTTTGGGGTTCAGGCAATGATCAATATGGGTGTCGCGGTGCGACTGCTGCCTGCCAAGGGTATGACGCTGCCTTTTGTAAGTTACGGCGGCTCGTCCCTGATCGCAGGCGGCATCGCCATCGGTATGTTGCTGGCCTTCACCCGAACCCGCCCGCAAGGCGAGCTTGGCGATATTCTGCGCGGACGAGGCTGATGGGCAAACCTTACCTGTTGATTGCAGCTGGCGGCACAGGGGGCCATATGTTCCCGGCGCAGGCCTTGGCTGAGGCGATGCTGCAAAAGGACTGGCGCGTGCGCTTGTCGACCGACCCGCGTGGTGCCAGCTATACCGAGGGCTTCCCGCACACGACCGAGATTGTCGAGGCGTCCTCGGCCACTTTCGCACGCGGCGGTCTGGCCGCAAAGGCGCTGGTGGGGCCGAAGATTGCGGGCGGCGTAACCAGCATGGCGATGCAGATGTTGCGCGACCGCCCGGACGTGGTTGTGGGCTTTGGCGGCTATCCATCGATCCCGGCGCTGGGCGCGGCAACGCTGCTGAAACTGCCGCGTATGATCCATGAGCAAAACGGCGTCTTGGGGCGTGTGAACCAGCTCTTCGCCACACGCGTGGCCCAAGTGGCCTGTGGTGTTTGGCCGACCGATCTGCCCGAAGGTTCCAGCGGCATTCACACCGGTAACCCGGTCCGCGCCTCAGTGCTGGAGCGGGCCGGTGCGCCTTATATCCCGCCAGGCGAGTATCCGATGTCGGTTCTGGTGATGGGCGGCAGTCAGGGTGCGCGGATTCTCAGCGATGTGGTGCCCGAGGCAATTGCTGCTCTCCCGGAATTTCTACGCGGTTTTATCCGCGTCTCGCATCAGGCCCGCGACGAGGATGGTGAGAGTGTCACGGCCTTCTACGCCGATCACGGTATCCGCGCGGATGTGCAGCCGTTCTTTGACGACGTTCCGCGCCGCATGTCGGATGCGCAGCTTGTCATCAGCCGTTCGGGCGCGTCGAGCGTGGCCGACATCTCGGTCATCGGCCGCCCGTCGATCCTGATCCCTTTCGCCGCCGCCGTAGGGGATCACCAAACCGCCAATGCCCGAGGGCTGGTGCAGGCGGGTGGGGCGATCATGATCCCCGAAAAGGCGCTTGACGTTCCCTCATTGACCGAGCAAATGACCACGGTTTTGACCAACCCCGAAGCCGCACAAAAAATGGCCCATGCCGCCTTGTCGGTCGGAGCCCCCGACGCCACCGAGCGTCTGGTCGCCCTGGTCGAGCAATTGGCGCAGAAGGAGACCACATGACCCCAGCAACCAAACTGCCGCAGGATGTCGGGCCGATCCATTTCGTTGGGATCGGCGGGATCGGGATGTCGGGCATCGCCGAGGTGTTGCTGAACCTTGGCTACCGGGTGCAGGGGTCAGATCTAAAGGCTTCGAAGATCACGGATCGGCTGGCGTCTCTGGGGGCCGAGATTTTTGTGGGGCAGAAAGCCGAAAACCTGCAAAACGCCGCCGTGGTCGTCACCTCGACCGCGATCAAACCGGGCAACCAGGAACTGGATGAGGCGCGCGCGCAAGGTCTTCCTGTTGTCCGTCGTGCGGATATGCTGGCCGAGCTGATGCGCCTGCGGTCGAACATCGCCATTGCTGGTACGCATGGCAAAACAACCACGACCACGATGATGGCCGAATTGATGGTGGCGGGTGATTTCGACCCTACGGTCATCAATGGTGGCATCATCCACGCCTACGGCTCGAACGCACGGATGGGGCAGGGCGAATGGATGGTGGTCGAGGCAGACGAATCCGACGGCTCGTTCAACCGTCTGCCCGCGACCATCGCCATCGTCACCAATATCGATCCCGAGCATATGGAGCATTGGGGCGATTTCGACAAGTTGCGCGATGGGTTTTATGAGTTCGTTTCGAACCTGCCGTTCTACGGTCTGGCCGTGTGCTGCACGGATCATGCCGAAGTTCAGGCTCTGGTCGGGCGCATCACTGACCGTCGCGTTCGAACCTATGGTTTCAACGCGCAGGCCGATGTGCGGGCGATGAACCTGACTTATAAAGGCGGCGTCGCTCATTTCGATATCCACCTGCAATACGAAGACAAGGTAATCGAAGGTTGCACTCTACCGATGCCTGGCGATCACAACGTCTCAAACGCGTTGTCTGCAGTGGCTGTCGCCCGCCATCTGGGGATGAAAACCACTGAAATCCGCGAGGCGCTGGCTAATTTCGGAGGCGTGAACCGCCGCTTTACCAAAGTCGGAGAGATTGATGGGGTCACCATCATCGACGACTACGGCCATCACCCGGTGGAAATCGCTGCGGTGCTGAAAGCTGCGCGTCAGGCGACTGAGGGACGCGTGATTGCCGTGCATCAGCCACACCGCTATTCCCGTCTGTCCAACCTGTTCGATGATTTCTGCACCTGCTTTAACGACGCTGACGTCATTGCCATCGCCGATATCTTCGCCGCCGGCGAAGACCCGATCGAAGGGGCGTCGCGCGATGATCTGGTGCAGGGGCTGATCCGCCATGGGCATCGGCATGCTCGTGCGTTACTGGACGAGGACGATCTTGAACGCCTCGTGCGCGAACAGGCGCGCCCCGGAGATATGGTTGTCTGCCTTGGTGCCGGTACGATCAGCGCCTGGGCGAATGGGCTGCCTGAGAGATTGCAAAGAAAACAAGCAGTTTGACGGCACTCCTCATTTGCAGCACAACCTGAAAGTGTGATACAATAACCTCAGCTACCGCGAGTCCTCGGAGGGGGCGCATGGACTATTCGATGATCTTTGCCGCGATCTGGGTAATCTGCGCCACCATTGTGGCGTTGTTGCCCATGCGGCTGCAATTCCCTCCGGGTGTCACCTTGTTGATTTGTGCGCCAGTTCTGATTGTCTGGCTGGGCTATGATCACGGCTGGTTCTGGTCGGCTCTCGCCTTTGGCGGCTTTGTCTCAATGTTCCGCAACCCGATCCGCTACTACTGGCGCAAATGGGTGCGCGGGGAGGTGATGGAATGAGCTGGTCACTCGCTCTGGCCGCCCTGTGGGGCCTTGCCGCGAACCTATTGGCGATGATCCCCAGCAAGGACAACCACTGGACGCGCGCCTATGTCTTGATTGCTGTGGGCATTCCAATCCTTGGCTATGTTACCTATGAAAACGGCCCATGGATCGGGTTGTTGGTTTTGGCTGCGGGCATGTCCATGCTGCGCTGGCCCGTGATCTATCTGGGTCGCTGGATCCGTCGACGCATTTGATCATCTGATATGATGATGCATTCATATGTGCTGATCTACGGTTTGATCCTATGCGGCGCTTTTGGATGGTTTCTAGCATCTTCCTACGCCGCTTTTCGTCGAAAGCTCTGGTTTGCTTATGCCGCAACCACGTTATGGTTTGTCCTTTTGGGGCTGGCGCTATATGCGTGGTCCGTTGAAACCTATGACATCACGCGTGCGGGCCTCGGCTACTTAATTTCTCTTCATGTGATGTTTGGATTGATTGCAGTTCTCGCGTGGAGAATAGGAACGTGGTTGCGGAAACGAAGTCAGATCTGAATTCAGTCACTCTACGTGGCAAACTGTCCGAAAATCGTGACCTAAACGACCTGACATGGCTCCGCGTTGGCGGCCCGGCAGACTTTCTGTTTCAGCCTGCCGATCTTGAGGATTTGCAGGAATTTCTGCGCGAGCTACCCGAAGATGTGCCGGTCTTCCCTATGGGCGTCGGCTCCAACCTGATTGTACGCGACGGTGGCTTGCGTGCCGTGGTGATCCGGCTGGGGCGTGGCTTCAACGGAATTTCGGTCGAGGGAACGACCGTCACGGCAGGTGCTGCCGCCTTAGATGCGCATGTTGCGCGAAAGGCGGCGGATGCGGGGGTTGATCTGACATTCCTGCGCACGATCCCCGGATCGATCGGTGGGGCGGTACGAATGAATGCGGGTTGCTACGGCAGCTATACGGCAGACGTCCTACGCAAAGCCACAATCGTCACGCGGCAGGGTGAGTTGATAGACCTCACCGCCGCCGAACTGAACTTCCGCTATCGCCAATCCGACCTGCCTGAAGGGGCTGTTCTGGTGTCGGCCACATTCGAAGGCCCCAAGGGCGACCCGGCAGAGCTGCACGCCCGAATGGAGGCGCAGCTGAAGAAACGTGACGAAACCCAACCCACCAAAGAACGCAGCGCCGGGTCGACCTTTCGCAATCCGGCGGGGTTTTCCTCGACTGGGCGTGCGGATGACGTTCATGACCTCAAGGCATGGAAGGTGATCGATGATGCCGGGATGCGTGGCGCAACCAAAGGTGGCGCGCAGATGAGCCGGAAGCATTCGAATTTCCTGATCAACACTGGTGACGCCACCGCGGCTGATCTGGAAGGTCTGGGCGAAGAAGTGCGAAAAAAGGTTTACGAAACAAGCGGCATCACGCTAGAGTGGGAAATCATGCGGGTCGGTGATCCGCTGACAGAATAAAGCCCCAACCGTCAGACCAAAACAGGCAAATTCAGGCGACGGATCAAAGGCATACAACGCAGTACGGACCATTACATAAGGTCCGGGGACATTGAGGCGCACATTGGGTATGTCGAGCAGGACAAACCCCAAAGTGGCGGTATTGATGGGCGGCCCCTCGGCGGAACGTGAGGTGTCTCTCAGCTCTGGGCGCGAATGCGCGGCCGCCCTTGTGGGAGAAGGCATTGACGTGGTCGAGCTGGACGCGGGTCCGGACCTCTATGCGCGCCTGACGGAAATCAAGCCGGATGTGGTTTTCAACGCTCTGCATGGCCGCTGGGGCGAAGACGGCTGTGTGCAGGGGCTGCTTGAGTGGATGCGAATTCCCTACACGCATTCCGGCGTTTTGGCCTCGGCCCTCGCAATGGACAAGCAACGCAGCAAAGAGGCGTTTCGCGTCAACGGCCTGCCCATTGCAGACAGCATCATCGTGCCCAAGCGGGACGTGATGGCCGATCACGTGATGGCGCCACCTTATGTGGTCAAACCCAACAATGAGGGCTCCAGCGTCGGTATTTATCTGGTGCATGAAGATGCAAATGGCCCTCCACAGCTATCCGAAGACATGCCGGATGAGGTGATGGTCGAGCAATATGTGGCCGGTCGAGAGCTGACCGTGACCGTCATGGGTGACCGGGCCCTGACTGTGACCGAGATCATGACCGATGGCTGGTACGACTATGACGCCAAGTATAAGCCCGGCGGCTCGTGGCACGTTCTACCAGCTGAGGTTCCCGCAGAGATTTTTGACCTTTGTATGGACTACGCCCTGCGCGCTCACAATGCTCTTGGCTGCAAAGGCGTCAGTCGGACCGATTTCCGTTGGGATGACACCAAAGGCGCTGATGGTCTGGCGTTGCTGGAAACCAATACTCAGCCGGGGATGACTCCCACCTCGCTGGTCCCCGAGCAGGGTGAGAATTGCGGCATGACATTCGGCCAGCTGTGCGCCTGGATGGTGGAGGACGCCTCATGCGACCGCTAAGCGCCACCCGCGCGCCGGTGATCCACCGGACCAAACCCGTTGCAGGGCCGGATGCGGATTACGAATCTGCAGATACAGAAACGCATGAGGTGGACCCCGTCTTGCGTCTGCGCGGGGCGCGGCTGTTTGGGCGTACGTCACGAGGCTCGGACCCGGCGCCTTCGCGGCTGAGCTATAGGTTTCAGCGCTGGATGCTGACGCCTGGCATTCGATTGGGTGTCAAGCTGGGCTTGCCGATTTGTGCGGTCGTTGCGGGTGTGGGGCTTTACTTTGCCTCTGCCGAACGGCGTGAGGCGGTCAGCACCTACATTGCCGACATCCGCACTTCGATTCAGGAACGTCCGGAATTTATGGTCAACCTAATGGCCATCGATGGCGCGGGATCAAGCCTTGCTGAGGATATTCGCGAGGTCGTGCCGCTGGATTTCCCGATCAGTTCCTGGGATCTGGATGTCGAACAGATGCGCGACACGATCATCGGGTTGGACCCCGTGAAAACGGCCAGCGTGCGCATCCGGCCCGGCGGAATATTGCAGGTCGATGTGTTCGAACGCCAGCCCGTCATTGTCTGGCGCACCCGGAGCGGCATTGAGCTGCTTGATGAAACCGGGGTTCATGTCGATCAGATCGCCTCGCGCAAAGATCACGTTGATCTGCCGCTGATCGCGGGCGAGGGCGCGGATCTGCACGTTGCCGAAGCGTTGGAGATTTTTCGGACCGCGCGCAGCCTTGGCACGCGGGTGCGCGGGCTTGTGCGCATGGGCGAACGGCGCTGGGATCTGGTTCTGGATCGCGGCCAGCGCATTATGCTGCCGACCGAGCGTCCGGTGCGCGCGCTGGAACGCGTACTGGCCGTCAATGAAGTACAGGACTTGCTCGAACGTGATGTCGCCATCGTCGACATGCGCCTTGGGCAGCGTCCCACGGTCAGAATGACCAAAGCCGCCAGCGAAGACTGGTGGAACACAAAAACAGACGTGAGTAGCGGGCAGTAACGACCATGATGACCGATCTTTATCAGTCCCAACGCGCCATGCGGCAGATGCGAAGACAAGCGATGCAGCGGGGTGTCATTGCCATTCTGGATGTGGGCAGTTCCAAGATTGCCTGTTTGGTTCTGCGCTTTGACGGAACCGGTCGCCTGAACGAGGATAACATGATCGGATCCATGGCCGGTCAGACCGGGTTCCGCGTCATCGGTGCCGCTACAACGCGTTCGCGAGGTGTGCAGTTCGGCGAAGTTACCGCGATGCAGGAAACCGAGCGGGCCATCCGTACCGCCCTGCAAGCGGCGCAGAAAATGGCCGATATTCGCGTCGATCACGTGATTGCCTGTTTCTCGGGCGCAAACCCGCGCTCTTATGGTCTGGACGCTCAGGTTGATCTGGAAGGGCAGCTGGTGACTGAGGCCGAGGTGGGTCGCGTGCTCAACGCCTGCGACGTTCCGGATTACGGGGCAGGGCGCGAGGTGCTGCATGCACAGCCCGTGAACTTTGCGTTGGACAATCGTTCGGGCCTGATCGATCCGCGTGGGCAATTGGGTCAAAGCTTGGCCGTTGATATGCATATGCTTACTGTCGATGCGGTTGCGATCCAGAACATCGTGCGCTGCATCAAGCGTTGTGATTTGGAATTGGCCGGTATCGCGAACTCGGCCTATGTGTCGGGTGTTTCTGCATTGGTTGAAGACGAGCAGGAGCTTGGTGCCGCCTGTATCGATATGGGCGGTGGTACGACCAGCGTATCGATCTTCATGAAGAAACACATGATCTATGCCGATTGCGTGCGCATGGGTGGGGATCACGTGACCGCTGATATCTCAATGGGGTTGGGCGTACCGGCGGCCGTGGCAGAGCGGATCAAAACCTTCAACGGTGGTGTCCACGCGACCGGTGCCGATGACCGCGACCTGATCGACATTGGGGGAGATACCGGCGATTGGGAGCACGATCGCCGCACCGTCAGCCGGGCCGAGTTGATCGGCATCATGCGCCCCCGTGTTGAAGAAATCTTGGAAGAGGTCCGCGTGCGCCTGGATGCAGCAGGCTTTGAGCATATGCCGAGCCAGCAAATCGTTCTGACTGGCGGTGGCAGTCAGATCATGGGGCTGGACGGGCTGGCCACACGCATCCTGGGTCAACGCGTGCGCCTGGGCCGCCCGTTGCGCGTTCATGGTCTGCCGCAATCGGCTACTGGGCCCGGCTTTTCATCCGCCGTCGGCCTCAGCCTGTTTGCGGCCCATCCGCAGGACGAATGGTGGGATTTCGAAATTCCGGTAGACACCTATGCCGCGCGCCCGTTCAAACGCGCCGTCCGGTGGTTCCGTGACAATTGGTAGAGTTCTCGGCCTTACTACTCTGACGCTGTGGTCGGGCGATGCTGTGGCGCAAACCCGGATCACGCCCGAAGCCTTTCTGGATGCTGTTGTTGGTAAAACCGTCATGTTCTACGAGATTCGCAGCGGCGATCTGGTCGGGACCGAGGAGTTTCTGAATCACCGAACCTCTGTCTGGCGGGAAGAAGGCCGCGGCTGCGTCTATGGTCAGATCACCACGCCGGATGGTCAGATATGTTTTCTGTATGACAATGACGCGGACGGGGTGCCGGTCTGTTGGTGGCCGTTTTTGTATCAGGACCGGCTAATGGTGCGACTGGCCTCATTGTCGGATGGGGAAATACAGGAAACGCGAAACATCTCTGACAATGGTTTGAACTGTCCGAATGCGCCCACCAGCTAAAGAAACCGGTTGCAGCGCAGGCATTTATCCATAAAGATATCCACAAGGCCCGTCAGAGGCCCGGCGGCAGGACCATGAGCAGTTTTCCGCCCTTTGAAATCCGGGAATGCAACCCGATCGTGAGCTGAAAGGTATCACGCACATTTCTGCTGTCTTGTAGCATCGTTAAGTCAATCCGCTAGATTTCGCAGGTGGCGCGAAATACCGCCGGGTAGCGCCTTATTTCCTCCATATTTTGTGGGAATTCGCGATTTTTAGCGTGACCTTTGCGCATCACAACGATAGAATCGAACAAGGATAGGTAAGAAAAACACCGCTTTGGCGGAACAAAAATACAGGCGGACAGAGCATGACATTGAACCTTTCGATGCCCGGGCACGACGAACTGAAGCCTCGGATTACAGTATTTGGTGTTGGCGGTGCGGGTGGCAACGCAGTCAACAACATGATTGAAAAGCAGTTAGACGGCGTTGATTTCGTAGTTGCAAACACCGACGCGCAGGCGCTGCAGCAAAGCCATTCCTCTGCACGCGTGCAGCTAGGTGTGAAAGTCACCGAAGGTCTGGGGGCAGGGGCCCGCCCGACCGTTGGCGCAGCCGCCGCAGAAGAAAGCATCGAGCAGATCGTCGATCATCTGGCCGGCGCGCATATGTGCTTTATCACCGCCGGTATGGGCGGCGGCACCGGTACGGGTGCTGCGCCGATCATAGCGCAAGCCGCTCGGGAACTGGGCGTGCTGACCGTTGGTGTTGTTACCAAGCCCTTCCAGTTCGAAGGGGCCAAGCGGATGCGTCAGGCCGAAGATGGCGTTGAATCGCTGCAACAGGTCGTCGACACACTGATCATCATTCCGAACCAGAACCTGTTCCGGTTGGCCAACGAAAAAACCACCTTCACCGAAGCCTTCTCGATGGCTGATGACGTTCTGTATCAGGGCGTCAAAGGTGTTACCGACCTAATGGTGCGCCCCGGCCTGATCAACCTCGACTTTGCGGATGTTCGTGCCGTGATGGACGAGATGGGCAAGGCGATGATGGGCACAGGCGAAGCAACTGGTGAAGACCGCGCCATTCAGGCGGCCGAGAAAGCCATCGCCAACCCGCTGCTGGACGAAATCAGCCTCAAAGGCGCGAAGGGCGTGTTGATCAACATTACCGGTTCGCACGACCTGACGTTGTTCGAACTGGACGAGGCCGCCAACCGCATTCGCGAGGAAGTGGACCCCGAGGCCAACATCATCGTTGGTTCGACCCTCGACACCGCTATGGAAGGCGGAATGCGCGTTTCGGTGGTGGCAACCGGGATCGATGCCACGGAAAAATCCAGCGATGTGCCGGTCGCGCGCCGCTCGATGTCCGAGCCGCTGACCCGCACCGTATCTGCCGAAGAACCGACCCCCGAGACAGCGCCTGTTGCTGCTGAAGTTACTGAACCTGCGCCTGAAGTGGTGGAAAACCGTGAGCCGACGTTGTTCGAAGCCACCGAAGACCCGGCAACCCAGTTCCAGCCGCAGGATCAGCAGGAGGATGACGGCCTGCCTCCGCCAGCCTATCAGCCTCGGGTCGCCGAGTTTGAACCGCAGCCAGAGCATTTCGAACAGACCCCCGAAAGCTATGTTGCGCCGCAGCCGGAACCCGCAGGAACACCTTCGCCAGAAGCGCTGCAGCGGTTGCAGGCCGCTGTCCAGAACGTACCTTCTTCGGCGCAGCGTCTGACGGCAACCCGACCACAGGAACCGGCGCCTCAGGCGCAGGCAGAAACCGAGGAACGCTCGCGCTTTGGCTTCAACCGATTGATCGATCGGATGACCGGACATGCGGCAGATACACCTTCTCAGCCAGCCCGTCAGCAGCCCGCGATGCGCCAGGTTGACGCGACGGCACCTGCGCATGAAGAGGCCGACCCCGATCAGGATCGGATCGAAATTCCTGCTTTCCTGCGCCGTCAGGCCAACTGATCGCGGTAACAAAATGAATGCAAAGGGTCGCCTTCCGGCGATCCTTTTTTCTTTGTTAACAGATGGATATAGGGGGATAAGCAGGGTTTTGCCGATCTGTCACATCCATGTTTCATTCAGTTACAAAGAGTGAGTTGAGCATAGACCCGTGCTTCCTTAACTGAGTGGCCAACACAGCTGTAACAGGCTGGACACCACTCGCTGAGGCCCAATTTGCAACATACGCTCAAATCTCCGGTTACCTTTAACGGCGTCGGACTGCATGGCGGTCAGCCTGTCGTTATGGTTCTGAAACCCGCTGCGGCAGGTCATGGAATCTGGTTTAAGCGGACGGATATTGAGTTGGGCAATTCGCTGATCCCTGCGATCTATGACGTGGTCGAGCGGACACCGCTCTGCACCCGTCTGGTGAACGACGCAGGCGTATCGGTTTCTACCGTCGAACATATCATGGCCGCACTTGCGGGCTGTGGTGTTCACAACGCGCTGATCGAGATTGACGGCCCCGAGGTTCCGATCATGGATGGCTCGTCGATTGATTTCGTGCGCGGCATCATGGCCAAGGGCGTGCGCCGTCAGGCCAGCCCCGTTCTGGCTTACGAAGTGCTAAAGCCCGTTACTGCGTCCCGCGAAGGTGCCAGTGCAACGATTGCGCCTGCGGATGGTCTGATCATCGATTTCCACATCGACTTTGAAGATGACGCAATTGGTAACCAGACCAAGACACTGGACATGCGCAATGGCTCGTTTGTGCGTGAGCTGAGCGATTGCCGCACTTTCTGTCGCCGCATTGATGTCGAAACAATGCGCGAAAATGGATTGGCCTTGGGCGGTACACTAGAAAATGCAGTGGTGGTGCAGGGCGAAGAGGTGCTGACACCGGGCGGTTTCCGCCGCGCGGATGAGGCCGTGCGCCACAAGATGCTGGACGCTCTGGGTGATCTGTATCTTGCCGGTGGCCCGATTCTGGGCCATTTCACCGGTGACAAGTCCGGACATTCTATGACCAACACGCTGTTGCGGAAGCTGTTTGAAACGCCCGGCGCTGTGCGCCCGATCCTGTGTACCCCAGAACAGGCGGCACGCCTGCCGGGGCAAGGTCTGGTTCAGGAAGAGATTCCGGCGGTGGCCTGATCCGTTCACCTTTGACGACATTTGCGACAGAGGGTGCATAAGGCGTTTTGCACCGGAAATATCTATGCTAGACCATGGCTCAATTCGGGGCAAACCCCGGTGAGTAAGATGACAAGGATGGGCGGTATGGTTGGCAGCAAAGCGGCAGTCAGGTTCGCAGGTGCGATTCTTCTGGCAGCAGTTTTGACGGCATGCGGCAACAGGGGCGCAGACCGCGATCAAAACCTCGAAGGCTTCACGCCCGAGCAGATCTATACCCGTGGTGAGTATGAACTGTCGCAGAATCGATCGGATGATGCGGCTTGGTATTTCTCGGAAGTTGAGCGTCTCTATCCCTATTCTGACTGGGCAAAACGCGCGCTGATCATGCAGGCGTTTTCGTTCCACTCCGACAAGAATTATGAAGAAAGTCGTGCCGCTGCGCAGCGCTACATCGATTTCTATCCCACGGATGAAGATGCCGCCTATGCGCAGTATCTGCTGGCGCTCAGCTACTATGATCAGATCGACGAAGTGGGTCGCGATCAGGGTCTGACCTTTCAGGCACTGCAAGCTCTGCGAACCGTCATTGAAGTCTATCCCGATAGCGAATACGCGACCTCTGCGGTGTTGAAGTTCGATCTGGCTTTCGATCATCTGGCGGGCAAGGAAATGGAGATCGGGCGCTACTATCTGCGTCAGGATCACTATGTCGCGGCCATCAACCGATTCCGCGTTGTTGTTGAGGATTTCCAGACTACGTCCCATACAGCCGAAGCCCTGTATCGTCTTGTCGAGGCCTATTTGTCTCTGGGTCTGTTTGATGAGGCGCAGACCGCTGGTGCGATCCTGGGGTATAACTACCAATCCTCGGAATGGTATGACGATGCCTACAAGTTGCTGACCTCGCGCGGGTTGGACCTGAAGAGCCGCGGCAACAACTGGCTCAGCCAGATCTATCGTCAGACGATCAAGGGCCAATGGTTGTAAGCTGTTGACGGGCAGGGGATGCTAACACCCGATGCTACGTGCCTTAGATATCCGTGACATGCTGATCATCGACCGGCTGGAATTGACCTTCCAGCCGGGACTGAACGCACTGACCGGTGAGACCGGGGCGGGTAAGTCGATCCTTCTGGATTCGCTGGGATTTGTTCTGGGCTGGCGCGGTCGGGCCGAGCTGGTCCGGCAGGGCGCTGCGCAAGGTGAGGTCGTGGCCGAATTCGAACTGACCGAGGGGCACCCCGCACATGAGGTTTTGGCCGAGGCAGGTTTGCCGGGTGGGGAAGAGTTGATCCTGCGCCGTGTCAACACTGCCGAAGGCCGTAAGACCGCCTGGGTCAATGACCGCCGCTGTTCCGGTGAAGTTCTGCGCGCCCTGTCCGAGACTCTGGTCGAGCTTCACGGCCAGCACGATGATCGCGGATTGCTGAACCCGCGTGGGCATCGCTTGCTATTGGATGACTACGCTCAGGTCTCAGACCAACTGGCCTCGGTGCGCCGCGCGTGGTCCGAGATGTCGCGCAGTCGCAAGGCATTGGCCGACACCGAAGCGGCGCTCGCCGCGATGCGGGCCGAGGAAGAATTCCTGCGCCATTCCGTTGCCGAACTGGACAAGCTGGACCCGCAACCCGGTGAAGATGCCGACCTAGATGCCCGCCGTCGCATGATGCAGGGCGCCGAACGCATCCGCGATGATGTCGCCCGGGCTTTTGACCTGCTGGGTGGCGAAGGCGCCGAAGGGGTGATGTCGGATGCGATGCGCTGGCTGGAAGGTGTCTCGGACAATGCAGGCGGGCAGTTGGAAGGCCCGATCGGTGCTTTAGGCCGCGCGCTGATCGAGCTGGGCGAAGCACAGGACGGCGTGAACGCCTGCCTTCAGGCGCTGGATTTCAACCCGGCCGAGCTGGAAGCGGCCGAGGAACGCCTCTTTGCGATCCGCGCACTTGCCAGAAAGCATGATGTCGCCCCGGATGAACTGGGGGCCTTTGCGAATACCCTGCGGGATCGGCTGGGTCGTTTGGATGCAGGCGATGCCGATCTGGCCGATCGACGCGCATCAGTCGAGGCCGCGCAGGCCGCTTACAACGCCAAGGCTGCGACCCTCAGTACGGCCCGTCAAAAGGCGGCCGGTCAATTGGATGCAGCAGTCATGGCCGAGCTTACACCGCTCAAAATGGAACGCGCCGTGTTTCAGTCCGAAATCACTACAGCGGAGCCGGGGCCCGAAGGTATCGACGCGGTTGCCTTTACCGTGGCCACGAACCCTGGCGCGCCATCCGGTCCGTTGAACAAGATCGCTTCTGGCGGCGAGCTCAGCCGCTTTCTACTAGCGCTCAAGGTCTGTCTGTCTGGCGATGACAGTGCGCGCACCATGATTTTTGATGAGATTGACCGGGGCGTTGGGGGCGCCACCGCCGATGCGGTTGGCCGGCGGTTGGCGGCGTTGGCGCAGGGAGGGCAGGTTCTGGTCGTGACACACTCGCCTCAAGTGGCCGCGCGGGCAGTGCATCACTGGCGGGTGCAGAAACAGGTCAGCGACGGGCAGACGCTGTCTACCGTTGTCCCGCTGGCCGAAGGTGACCGCGTGGACGAAATCGCCCGGATGGTTTCGGGCGATACGATCACCGACGAGGCGCGCGCCGCAGCACGTGCGCTGTTGAAGGCGTGATGTATCAGCACCGCCTTCTTTGTCCTGCCATGCTTTTATATGACCGCCCCTTGGCTTACTAAGGGTTAAGTGACGAGCCCCGAAGGCAGATGACTCAATCAACCTATACCGTAATGCGCAACCAGCTGAATCAGGCCATCGCCGCGATCAAGGATGCCTTTTGGGTGATGCGCCGACGCGGGCCCAGTCAAATACAGTTCTGGTTCATCGCTTTGGTGATCGGGATTGCCGCCGGGTTCATGGCCCTGGGGTTTCGCAAGGCAATCCAGTTTTTACAGGCCTATTTGTACGATACAGATAATATCCTGCTGCTGCACAGCCATGCCGAGAAACTGCCGTGGTATATGGTTCTGATCATCCCGATCCTGGGCGGTTTGCTGGTTGGCGTGATCCTGAACCGGTTCACCGATGATGGCCGTGTGCGGTCGGTTGCGGATGTGATCGAAGGGGCTGCTGTCACCGATGGTCGGGTCGAGACGAAGGCGGGTATCGCCTCATTCTTCGCCTCACTGATCACGCTCAGCTCAGGCGGTTCGACCGGTCGAGAAGGGCCGGTTGTGCATATGGCAGGGGTTATTTCAACATGGGTCAGCAACCGTATTCATGCGGATGGGATCACAGGCAGGGACCTGTTGGGGTGCGCTGTTGCGGCTGCTGTGTCGGCCAGCTTCAACGCACCCATTGCCGGGGCTTTGTTTGCGCTTGAGGTCGTGCTGCGCCATTTCGCAGTTCACGCTTTTGCACCCATCGTCATAGCCTCGGTCGCAGGAACGGTGATCAATCGGCTGGCCTATGGGGATGTGACCCAATTCGCGCTGGATACGCCTGGGTCCCTGAAGTTCTATGTGGAACTGCCTGCGTTTCTGATCCTTGGCCTCATCTGCGGCCTTGTTGCTTTGGTATTGATGCGCTCAATCTTTTTTGCCGAGGACATCGGCACCCACGTCCAGAACCGCCTGTCTTTGCCGAGATGGCTACGTCCGGCGGTGTCTGGGGCGATGCTGGGCGTTTTGGCCATCTGGTTTCCGCATATTATCGGTGTCGGCTATGAAACCACGATCCGTGCGTTGACTGGTGATCTGGTTCTGACGACCGCGATCCTGCTGGCCGTGATCAAAACCATCGCAGTGGCCATCACCATGGGTGGTCGCATGGGCGGCGGGGTGTTTTCGCCCTCTCTGATGATTGGGGCGTTGACCGGGTTGGCCTTCGGTTTGATTGCAACGGGGTTGCTGCCGGATGTGTCGGGGACTCACACGCTCTATGCGTTTGCGGGGATGGGAGCGGTTGCAGCTGCGGTGCTGGGCGCACCGATTTCGACCACGTTGATCGTGTTTGAACTGACCGGAGACTGGCAGATCGGTTTGGCGGTGATGGTTTCGGTCTCGATGTCGACGGCGCTGGCATCTCGTTTGGTGGACCGGTCTTTCTTCCTGACCCAGCTGGAGCGTCGAAATGTGCATCTGGCCGCTGGCCCGCAAGCTTATCTGCTTGCCATGCTGCGTGCCGGGGCGGTGATGCGGCCAATAGGCGACCCGCGCTCGATAACGGAGGATGAGGCGCAGGAACTGATCGCGCGGGGCCTCTGCGTCAAAGCGAGCGCCACACTGGAAGCCGCCATGCCCTATTTCGACCGAGAAGACATTCCATGCATTCCGGTGATTGTGCTTGAAGAGGACGGGTCAGAAACCCCGATCGGCGCGCTTTATCATGTCGATGCGCTGAAGGCTCATAACAGGGCGTTGGCGGCCACTGCGGCCGAAGAGCATTCCTAGCCATCGTAAACGCTGGCCGCATCACCCAGATAGTTATCCCAGGCAAACCAATAAGAGATATGCCCGGCGACGCGTGGCAGTTGCGCGCCATCTGGTCCGGTTAACATCTCTTCGGACAGGGTCCATTTGCGACCGCTTTCGTCCACGAGCCCGCCGTCAGAGGCTGTGAACCTGTGCTCCGCCCGCTCATAAGCCCGCACGGTCCGGCGATCGGGGTTTCCGATCAAAACCAGCGGGCGGTTCGCAATCGCATCATTGATCACGCGGGTTCGGCTGAACGCGTCCAAAGGCCAAGCGCGCGCTGCGCCAAACTGGCGGATCGTGAAGATGTAGTCCTTTTGCCGGTGCTGGGATTGATCGACCTGCGCGGGGAACATCAGTTCGGGCGAGGCGAAATACTCGCGGTAGACCACGCCAGACCCATAGTTTCGGCGATGCCCAGTATCCAGCGACAGCACGCGGGTACCAGGATGCGAGGTCTTCCAATTGTCCCAGGTCGTGATCACCACCGGTCGCTGCTTCAATTCGATCCCGCTATCAACCAATGGGCCGACCACAGGTTTGCCGGTGTATTGGTTCCACAGCGAGTGTGTCTCGCGGTCAAACATTAGTTTGTTTGACCGGTAGAGGAAGCCAGAGGAGCCAAAGACAAACGGTTTGCGCCGACCCGCAACCTGCGTTTCAAACAAAATGCCCGACCCGCACAGGGTGCAGTAGGCCAATGCGACCGGAACTCCTCCGATCACTTCGTTGAACATTTCATGCCACCCCATGATCCGCAGTGGGTAGGCGCGTACATCCCCGTTGATCGAGACGCCAAAGACCAGATCATCCCCTTTGAGGTAGCTGGCATCAGCCGCCGAGATGAGGGTTGGATTGTCCAGTGAGGGGATGCCGTCTTTGTAAACCCCACCCCAGGCGATCTCTTCCAGCCTGATTTTCATCCGATCCCGTGTCAGGTATTCGGGCCTGAGGAACAGATCAAAGTTTTGGTCGAGGCCTAGCAGAACCTCGCGCTTGAACGGAATAAGCGATGGGTGCGGGATCAGTTGCGGGTTCCGCTCTTGCCAGAGCATCCAATCAAACCAATCGGTGCCCAGCTTTTGCCCACTGAGGGTTTCCATCACCTCCGAGATTTCATCCCGTCGTCGATCCCCGTATCGCATCGCAGTCAGCAGGGCAGGCACCACATCCGGCTTTCCGCGCTGCGTCAGATAGGCCATCTGTGCCTCAAACTCGGTTCGACCGGAATAAAGCGTGCTGCGCAGCGCCTCGAGCACCGGGTCCTGCTGCGCCCAAAGCGCCTGTGGTGCCAGCGCGCTGAGGCTCAGCCCCCCAACAAAGCTGCGGCGTGAAACTGACATGGCATCCTCCATGGTCGTACATGTATAGTATGCCTTCAGTTGCACTCACTTTCATTCAACAGCGTCGTGATTGGGGCGTGAGCCTTTCGTTATGCGCGTCGCAGCCGATTCCAAACACATCGCATTTGAATAAATCGGCATAATCGAGGAGCGACCCCTGCATCCCAACTGAAGGTCAAGATCCTAAGTGTGTCACTCAGTTAGCAATCCGTATTTGCGAATCTCGGATTTTGACATCTTGTGTATGTCGTCAGCCGGGGCCGCGTCGATTGTGAACCAGTAGAAAGCGTCATGCCCTAGCATGCGTTCGACATAAAGTCGGTTTTGCTCGTGTTCAGGCGCGCCGCGCGGGTAGTCGGATGCTTCTTTTGAACCATCTGACCATGCGTGTACACCAATCTCTGCCCCGTCATCCATGGTTCTTCTGACACCTGCCAGAAAAAGTTCAACCCCGCCCGAGTGGATGAGACTGGATGATGTGAGATGCGTGTTGAGGCCCAGTTCGCGCACTCGGTAGGCCAATGCGATCATGGTATCGTCATCCAGTGAGCCCGGCACATCAAGTTCAACCAGGGTCTCGATGTCGGGGTGTTGGGCATAGATTTCCTCGAATTGTTGTAGAGTTTTCGAGTTGATCGCTCCATGCATAAACAGCTTTGTGCCTTCGACGCGGAACTCGGTCATTGGGACCTGGTTCCACGCCATAACAGCCATCTGGGTACAGCCAGATAGCACGACCGCCACCAATGCTGCCATTACAGCAGCATACTTTCCAAAGCGCCAGCGGCGGGTGCGTCTCAGCCTAGCCGACAACATTGTGCCCTCGACCGCGCATGCAGTTAAAAACAATACTCTTTCTCGCTTCATCTAACTCGCTAGAGTCTTCTGCCGTTCCCAGAAGCCCTCCGACAGCTGCGCCGACGCCCAGCCCGGCAAGCGCATCTCCGCTATCGGCTTCGGCAGCACCTACAAGCCCGCCTACTATGGCACCTGCGATAGCAGAGTCATTGGATTTCTCTTTTTGCAAAGACACCTGCTCGCACGCTGCCAGATCTGATTGGAAGTTTGGGTTTCGGTGCCCGTCAACGATCAGTGGGTCATTCGCGTCTGCGCACGCGGTTAGGGTTAGTCCAAGCGCCATCAACCCATATGCTTTTGTCATTTTCATAAACTTTTATCCTTCTGTTCAGTCTGAATTGCTCGGAAGCTGAGGTAGAGTTACAATATCAATAAATCAACAACTTTTTTACGTTTTATTTAAATTACGTAAAGTAAGGATTTATTGATTCGATGATTTGCGCTAAAGAACGCTTGCTACTGCAGGAGGACCGATGACTTTTTTCGCAAAAGCCGCCATGGCGCTTAGTCTGAGCTATTATTTCCTATTGTTCGGATTCGTTTGGATTGGTGAGATGTTGGGGATTCACGGTCTGGTTTGGGATATGTTCGACTTTCCCGAACAAGACACTTCGCCGCCATTCTGGACGCTGGTTGTTGGTCTGATTTTAACCCTGATAGCGCTCGTGTCCCTTGCTGGCGCCTTTCGCGGTGCATGGCTTGTGCTCAAGGGAGGGCCAGAACAGGATTTTCGGGATCTTGGACGAAACCTGCGGCATATGGCCTGCGGGCTGATCGGATTTTGGATCGGCTACAACGTAATAGCTCTCGTCATGCCGCATCTGATCGTAATTGGATTGGAATCAACCGAAGGCTTTGATTTTAGTTGGGCGCCGCTCGACTTGGATATTGTTTTTGCGATTACGGGTGTGGTGTTGCTTGCAATATCCCAAACGTTAGAACGCGCCTGGCAGGCCGAAGACGAAAACAAGCATTTTCTTTAGGGGGCACCATGGCTATTCAGGTAAATCTCGACCTGATGCTTGTTAAGCGCAAGGTCTCCTCGCGTGAGTTGGCTGCGGCAATCGGCTTGTCAGAGACCAATTTGTCGTTGATCAAGTCCGGCAAGATCAAGGGTGTCAGGTTCTCAACGCTTGAGGCTATCTGCAGATATTTGGACTGCCAGCCAGGCGATATTTTGAGCTTCGAACCGGATTAATCCGGTATCAAATCTGTGCGTAGGTCAGTCTGACAGTGCACTAAACTGTCAGATCTGCTCTACCTTCACCGACTCCACCGGATAAAACGCGATGTAGTCTTTGATTTGCGCTACGCCGGGTATCGGGCTCTCATAGCTCCAGGCGGCATTCTCGGTGACCGATGACTTGTTGACGATCGAGAAATGGGTCGCATCCCCTTTGTGCGGGCAATGTGTGACCTTGTCCGTTTGGTCCAGAAAAGCCATCGCGATGTCAGACCGAGGGAAATAGATCACGGGTTCCAGATCGCCTTCCAGCAGTATCAGAGCATTGTTTGTTTCGCCCAGAATTGCACCGCCTGATCGGACGCTCCACTTGCCATCAGCTTTCTCGATTGTGATCTCTGTCATTTCTTGCCTTTCCTTCAGCGTCGCGTGGGGCTCTCCTCTGCCCGTTCTATGTAACAGTCCGGTGTCAGACCGGCGCAGTTGCGGCATCCAACCACAGTTGAGCGTCAGGGCCCAGCCTTGGCCGGATTTTTTCCGCAACGTCGTGGTGATAGCCGTTTAGCCAGCTGCGTTCGGCAGCGGTAAGCATGTCCACAACGATCAACCGGCGATCAATAGGCACATAGGTCAGAGTGCGCCAATGCAGCATCGCGCGTTCATCATCGCCACCAGGCAGGGCTGGGGCATCTTCGACGACGACCAGATTTTCGATGCGTATGCCAAAGGCCCCTTCGCGGTAGTATCCTGGTTCGTTGGACAAGATCATCCCGGGTCTCAGCGGCACATGGCTGACGCGTGACAGGCGCTGTGGGCCTTCGTGCACGCTGAGATATGCGCCTACACCATGGCCGACGCCGTGATTGAAATCCTGCCCGGCCAGCCACAGTGGGGCGCGCGCGATGCATTCGATGTCACGTCCAGCCAGACCGACGGGCCAGCGCAACATCGAGAGGTTGATCATGCCCTTTAGAACACGGGTGAAACAGGCTTTTTCGTCATCACCCACCTCACCAATGGCGATGGTTCGGGTGATATCAGTGGTGCCGTCCAGATACTGCCCGCCGCTGTCCAGAACCAGCAGGTGGCCATTCTGCAGCTGATTGTCAGTCTCCTCGGTCACTCGGTAGTGCATGATGGCCCCATTTGGGCCGGTGCCTGAAATCGTGTCGAACGAGATGTCCTGCAACGCATTGTCCTTGCGCCGGTTATGTTCCAGCCGAGTCACGACCTGCGTTTCGGTCACGCTGCCGGGCTGTTGCGCATCCAGCCAACACAGGGTCTCGACAACTGCGACCGCATCGCGCAGATGCGCCTCGGCGCTGCCTGCAATCTCGGCGAGGTTTTTGCAGGCCTTAGGTAGGGCGCAGGGATCGCCACCATCGACCATCTTGTCGCCCAGCACATCTGCCACGATCTGCGGCACCGTGCCTGCGTCGACCTGAACACGCCCGTCCAACTTCTGAACCGCATCCAGAAAATCAACAGGGTCATGGATCGAAACCTCATCTCCAAGATGATCGCGCACCTCGACAAGTTTCTGCGCGGCCATGAACAAATCCACCTGGCCTGCGGCGTGCAAAATTGCGAAACCATGAGCAACCGGATTATAGGCGATATCAGAGCCGCGAATGTTCAGCAGCCACATGATCGAATCCGGCAACGTGATCAGCGCTGCCGTACACCCTGCGTCCTGTACCCCACTCGCCAATCGCGTGATCTTGTCACGTGCGGCTTCTCCCGCAAACTCTAACGGGTGTGCTTTGACCGGGTTCATCGGCGGGGCAGGCTGGTTCTCCCACACTCGGTCGACCAGATTGTCGGAGCGCACCAGCTCGATGCCGCTGTCTTCGAGTTCCATTTCCGCGGTAGAGATTTGTCCCGCTGCGTGCAGCCAGGGATCAAATCCGATCTTTCCACCATGCGGCAATTGCTCTTTCAGCCAGGCGCTCAGGTTAACATCCGGCCATGGGACTGGGGTGTAAACATCAGCGACCTGCGCCTTGACCTGTGTGCGATATCGCCCATCGATGAACACACCCGCCACATCCCCGAGCGCGACGCAAAATCCGGCCGAGCCAGTAAAGCCGGTCAACCAGGCCAGACGTTCATCCCGAGGCGCTACGTATTCACCTTGATGCGCATCCGCGCGAGGGATCAGAAATCCATCAAGCCCTGCGCGCGCAATCTCGGCGCGCAGGGCAGCCAGCCGGGGTGGCCCCTGTTCCGGGCGCGCGGTGACTTGGAAAGACTGGAACATAAGGGCCTCTTGCTTCGGACGATTTGCGCTGAAACCTGCGGCCTGTCGGGGGAAATGTCCAGCTTGCGATAGCTCTGCTATGCGTCCGCGTTCAGAAAGTCATCAATTGCATTGATATAGGCGGCATAGGCTTTGTTGCCGGGCAACGGGATTTGGTTTGCGGTCTCCAGTATAACGAGAGATGCGTCAGGTATACCGGACGCGAGCTTGTGCGCCTCGGACAAGGGATGAACAGTCGCGTGTCGTCCATGAAGGATCAGAGTTGGGCACCTTACCTGCGGCAGAAGGTCCATTGCTGTCATGCTATTGCCAACATCGCGATAGTGCAGTTTCTGATCGCGCGAATAAAGCGTTTGCATCTCCGTCACCATGTCGCGGACATCATCCAATGGTCCATCTGGAAAATAGCTGAGCGTTGAGCCAATAGCATATCCACCGCCGGGCATATGCCAGCCTTCGGCGATCAGTGTTCTGATCGAATCTGGTTGTCCACTATCTGCACGATGATCGCGGCCTTCTGCCCAACCTCCGGCGATAACCAGTTTGTTGACCCGATCAGAATGACGCGCTGCAAAGTGAAGAGCAGGAAAGGCGCCGCCAAACTCTCCGATGATCGAGAAACGGTCAAAATCCACTGCATCTGCCACGGTCAGAATCTCTTCCAGTCGGTGGTCGTAGACCGCCTGATGGTCGTTGTTCGAACTTACGCCGTGGTCCTTGTTGTATCGCAGAAGGTGGAAACGATTTGCCAAATCCGTCAGGCGTTTTCTCTCGGAGGTTAAGCGCCATTCTGCTTCCAGATCATGGATAATCGATCCGATGCGAAGCACCGGAAGGCCCTCACCGTTGAGGGTATATGGAACAACCAGTCCATTCTTGCCGTGCGCGTAGCGTAGTCTTTGCGTATGTTGCTGTGCGGGGCCGTGTAGAGGATCGCCTTCACATGTGACATCCGCGGCCAATTGCAGCCCGCGGCGCACGATTGTGCGGATGATCCGCTGCGCCTTGCCATCATCTCCAACAGCTCGCCTTGCGGCGGCCACGCGGGCGCTGATGGTGGATTCCGATACGAAGCGCCCGTTCCAGACCCGCTCGATGATCTCATCACGCGCCACTAGTTTGCCGGGGTGTTCAGCCAGAAGTTTCAGCAGATCGAAGACCTGCGGCTCAACAGGCACCGCCTCGCCCTGGCGGGTCAGAACGTGACGATCCACGTCCAGAACACAATCTGCAAATTCATAGCGCATGGGATTAATACATCCGGTTTTGGGCGGTCTCACAAGCGCCAATGGCAATCCCAAAGGTTTCTTAGGGATTTCTCAATGCCGCCTTCAAGCGGTCAGCTTAGCTGAGTGGCAAAATGACAATCAACATCAGGAGATTTCAACATGTTGCCACCCTTTGACACAGCGCTTCTGAAGCACCACCCGACACGCTACCAGATGCGCAACGACGCTGCCCGCACCAAGAGGTCGCGCCGACCGTTCCCGCAGGGCATTTTCGCCTTCTTATCAGGCCTCTGGACCCTTCGAGCGCAGCAAGCCTAGCTTGCCTTCTTCATGCCCATGACGCGGGCACGGGCGCGAGGATCGCTGTCAAACAGAGCGGCCAACTGTTCAGTCATCGCGCCTGCCAATTGCTCGACATCGGTGATGGTCACCGCGCGGTCGTAGTAGCGCGTTACGTCGTGGCCGATCCCGATGGCCAGCAGTTCGACCATCTTGCGCTTTTCCACCATCGCAATCACATCGCGCAAGTGTTTCTCCAGGTAATTCGCCGGGTTCACGCTGAGCGTTGAGTCATCGACCGGCGCACCATCCGAAATTACCATCAGAATCTTGCGCTGCTCGCGCCGGGCCAGCATGCGGCGATGGGCCCATTCCAGTGCCTCACCGTCGATGTTTTCCTTCAGCAAGCCCTCTTTCATCATCAGGCCCAGATTGGCCCGTGCACGCCGCCAGGGCGCATCGGCACCCTTGTAGATGATGTGACGCAGGTCGTTCAGGCGACCGGGTTGCTGCGGTCGGCCATCGTTCAGCCACGCCTCGCGAGCCTGTCCGCCTTTCCATGCCCGTGTGGTAAAGCCCAGAATTTCGACCTTCACATTGCAGCGCTCTAGTGTACGGGCCAGAACATCCGCACAAACAGCCGCGATTGAGATCGGGCGTCCGCGCATTGAACCAGAGTTGTCCAGCAGAAGGGTCACCACCGTATCGCGGAACTCGGTATCCTTTTCGACCTTGAAGCTCAGCGGGGTTGTCGGATTTGCCACCACGCGGGCCAACCGACCGGCATCCAGAATACCTTCTTCGCGGTCAAACTCCCAAGACCGGTTCTGTTGCGCCTGCAGGCGGCGCTGCAGCTTATTGGCCAGACGGCTAACTGCGCCTTTCAACTGGTCCAACTGCTGATCCAGATAAGCACGCAGCCGTTCCAGTTCCGCTGGTTCCGCCAGATCCTCGGCCGCAATCTCTTCGTCATGCGTGTTCAGGTAGACCTTGTAGTCCGGGTCAGCCTCGGACACGGGTGGAGGGGCAGGCGGCTCCAGCGGGGCCTCGCCATCTGGCATCTCGGCCTCATCCGACATCTCTTCGTCGGCCATCTCATCCATCGAGACCTGCGCCTGAGACTGGTCCTGCTGTTCTTCCTGCATCTGCTCGGGCGTGGCGTCCGCGTCTTGCTCGTCCTGATCATCCTGCCCGGTGCTGTCGGGATCGGGCTGTTCTTCGGCGTCTTCCTCGGCCTGATCTTCTTGTTCGTCGTCCAGCTCATCCGGGTCATCGCCCAGCTGGTCGCCATAGCCCAGATCCTTGATCACCTGACGTGTGAATTTGGCAAACTCCGCCTGATCCGAGAGAATATCATCGAGGTTTTCCAGCGTTCCGCCCGCCTGTTCCTCGATAAACCCACGCCACAGGTTCATGACATTCTCAGCCGCGGGCGGCAGATCGCGCCCGGTGGCCAGATGCCGGATCAGATAGCCTGCTGCCACGGACAAAGGCGCCTCGGCCGGTTGTTTGCACTGATCGTATCCGCGCCGCAGCGCTTCATGGCCGATTTTCACATCGATGTTCGACGCCGTGCCGGGCATATCGCGCGTGCCCATCGCCTCGCACCGGGCGGTTTCCATCGCCTCATAGAGGTCCCGCGCCATATCCCCCGGAGGGGCATAGCGCGCATGGGTCGCATCATCATGATATCTGCGCTGCAAGGCCAGGGCATCCGCTGTGCCCCGCGCCAGTAGAACCTCCTCGCGGGTCATCCGGCGGCTGACCTGAGGCAGACGCATCGATTCACCCGAAAGGCCAGACGGGTCGACCGTATAGCTTACCGACAACTCAGGATCATCGGCCATGACCTTGGTGGCCTCGGCCAGAGCCTTCTTGAACGGATCAGCGGGGTTGTCGTTTGGTTTGCTCATGATCGCCATCCGCTTTCGTTCTGAAAACTCTCGATACAAACGGTTGGAGCATAGGGCATCTCTTCACCATTCTTTAGTTCATAGGCTTCGCGAGCTACATAGAGCAAGCCTTCAAGCCAATCAGTCTGCCATCGACGATAGTGCTTCGGATTGGACAGGAGCGCAGCGAAAACCTTTGGGCCCTGCGCCACAACAGCCAATCTCTTGTACAGAAAGGTGTCGGCTTTACCGGGAAATAACCCACACATGCGTCGATAGTGAGCTCTTGTATCCAAGGCATGAGCTTTTCTTGCGAGTGCCTCTTCAAACGAAAAAATGACATTCTCGTCCTGATCGCGCAAAGCGGACACTAGCGGAGTGAGATCGGTTGTTGGATCTCGCCGCTTTGATCCTTGGATTAGGCCGATAAAATACCAGAATCTATCATCCAATAGAGGCTCCAAGTATCACCCCACGCTGGCGCTCGCTGCGCTTTCTGGCAGTTCCTCGTCGAAGCAGCGCTGATAGAACTCGGCCACGGTCTGGCGTTCCAACTCGTCGCATTTGTTCAGGAAGGACAGACGGAAGGCGTAGCCGACATCGCGGAAAATCTCGGCGTTCTGGGCCCAGTTGATCACGGTCCGAGGGCTCATCACGGTCGACAGGTCACCGTTCATGAAGGCGGTCCGGGTCAGATCGGCAACGGTAACCATCTGGCTGACGGTCTTGCGGCCCTCGGCGGTGTTGTACAGCGGCGCTTTGGACAGCACGATCATCGTCTCGGCATCGTGGCTGAGGTAGTTCAGCGTCGAGACAAGAGACCAGCGGTCCATCTGCGCCTGGTTGATCTGCTGTGTGCCGTGATAGAGGCCGGTGGTGTCGCCCAGACCCACGGTGTTTGCGGTGGCAAACAGGCGGAAATTCGGGTTCGGTGTGATGATTTCGTTTTGGTCCAGCAAGGTCAGCTTGCCGTCATGCTCCAGCACGCGTTGGATCACAAACATCACGTCGGCCCGGCCCGCGTCGTATTCGTCGAACACGATGGCAACCGGGTTGCGCAGCGCCCAGGGCAGGATGCCCTCGTGGAACTCGGTGACCTGCTTGCCGTCGCGCAGTTTGATCGCGTCCTTTCCGATCAGGTCGATCCGGCTGATGTGGCTGTCCAGGTTCACACGCACGGCGGGCCAGTTCAGGCGGGCGGCAACCTGTTCGATATGGGTCGACTTACCCGTGCCGTGGTAGCCCTGGATCATCACGCGGCGGTTATGAGCAAAGCCCGCCAGGATCGCCAGCGTGGTTTCCGGGTCGAACTTATAGGTTGGGTCGATGACCGGTACACGGTCACTTGCTTCCGCAAAACCCTTGACCGCCATGTCGCTGTCAACTCCGAACACTTCACGGACCGAAATCTCTTCGGTTGGTTTTGCGTTGATGTCGATCGATCCGTCAGCCATGCGCCTTGTCCTTATCCTTTGGCCCGTTCACCGGGTTTGAACCCGTGTGTGGTGCAACATATTGCAGACAAGGGCAAGGGAAAGCCGCGTGATGAAATGGCTGACAGGATCTTTCTTTCAAACTGGCCTTATAGCGGGCAGAACCACGCTTAATCCAGAATGGCGTCACGCATGCGGACTAGGCTGCGTTCATCGACGAAACGCGGGGTCTGGTGCATGTAGTCGCGGAAGGCGCGGCCATAACCCTGCAGCAGCCAGCGTTCTTCGTTCAGAACGAACAGAAAGTAGATCACAAACAGAATAGCCGCCAGACCAAGGGTCAGCCAAGACCCGCTGGCGATACCCAAGCCAATGGTTGCCAGAACCGAGGTGACATATTGCGGATTGCGCGAATAGGCATACATGCCGCCAGTGACCAGCCCATCACTTTCGCAATAGGTGTTATCGAGCCCCAGGAAACGGTAGCCCCAAAGCGTGATGCCAAAGGACATCAGCATGATCGGCAGGCCTAGCACATAGCGGATCCAATGACCCCAGCCGTTCACCCATACTTCGGACAGGGCAAACACAACGGTTGCACCGCAGAACAACCGAAACAGGCCAAAAGCCGTATGATGCCGCCATCCGTTTGCGCTGGGCCATAGGCCAAGCTGCGGAAGGCGCAGATTCAGAGAAAGATATCCGCTCAGCAACAAGGCCGAGCCCAGAGCAACACAAAGAGCAATCGTATGAACGTGATAGATGAGGGGTTCCATATCGAATTCCATTGTCAAAGGTCATGTTCGGATATGGGCACAGTGCGCAGCCCATAGGGACAGGCCGTAGCAAGGCTTTGTAACAGGTTGAGGACCCCAAAGCCGGTTAAAGGTTCAGTGCGGCGCCTCGGTTATTTTGAGAGTCATGAAAAGCGCGCGAAAGTTCGTTTCTGACAGAAAAGAACTCGAAACCCGATGCATCTGTCGGTAGAACTACGTCAACAAAAAATACTTTTATGCAGAGCGTGTCCTAGTTTAGAAATGATTGATATTGATGATGAAAAACTGAGCAATATTAATGCTCTAGTCAAGCTCGTTGAAAGACGCGAATCCGTTGATCGAGATTTCGGACGCGCTATTGGAACCCTAAAGGATGATCTCGTCTACATAGACAATGCCCTAAGAGCCGAGCCTGCCAAGTGGCGGCAAAACAAGGCATTCCATATCGTTCATGTACCAAGCTTCCTCGCCATCATGTCGATATTCGATGACATGGATCAGATGGTGTCTGTCTCGGATGATGAAAAACACCAGATTCTGATTTCGGTTCATCGAGCTGCGCAGTTGGCCAAAGTAGCTAGACGACGCATGGAACAATCCAAATTGACGGATGCCAAGACCGAGCTTGAGGTGCTTGCCCAATACGCGGCGGTCCCGGACGAACCCTATCAAAAGCCGTCGCGCCTTACGCGCGCGCTCGACGGCCTTGCTTCTGCTTCGGACTCTGCGTGGCAGGGTGCGAAATCGCATGCAAGAGCAATGCCCAATCTGGTTAGCGGCCTTCAGAGCGGTGTTTCAGGTACACTGTCGCGCGCCGCGTCTGCTCCGGCATTGTTCGAGAATTTGCAGAAAACCGTGTCTGGTGCACTGTCTGACACCGTTTTGACTCCGATATCCATGCGGCTGAATGCAGGGGGTCGAGCTCTGAAACATGGCGTTGGTGCCGGGGTCGGGTTGGGTGTTGTGGCTGGGGTCCTGTGTCCACCGTTGTTGCCGCTTACGGCAGGGGGCGCAGTGCTTGCCGCGATGCGGGCCTGGCGCAAAGACATGGACAAAGCAGCCACGCTACATCAGGCCGAACGCGAACAGCGCATTGCAGAGCTGCAATCCGAGCGAAAGGCCGCCTTGCGCCATTTGACCTACGGGGCGCCTGCGTTGCAGATGGAAACCGAAGACCTCAGCATGACAGTGGATATTGAAACTGGTCGCGCGGATGCGGTGATTTTGAAAGGTGAACACTCGGGCCGCTTGTGGTCGAACTTGTCCCCGGCTGACAAAGCAGAGCTTGGGATGAATCTGGCCGAAGGCGCGGCCAGCCTGCTTAGTATCTTAGAGCTTGCGATAAAGGACTAACCTTCAGCCCCAAGCTACTTAAAGTTCCGGCTGTCCTTGATCTGATCCCAGGCCCATACCACCTCTTGCAGCTGTTCCTCTTGTGACCGGTCGCCGCCATTCATGTCAGGGTGCAGGACTTTGATCAGCTTTTTATAGGCTTTACGCACTTCGGCTTTGGACCAGCTGTCATTGGCCTCAAGAATCTCAATGGCGCGACGCTCGGTCGGCGGAAGGCGACGACCGCCACCACCCGACGTGCGGCCTTTGTTCTGGGTGCTGTTTGCGCCCAGAACCTGATGCGGGTCCTCGATGCCCAGACGGGCCCATGCGCGCGCTTCTGGATCACCCATGGGCTTTGTTTCACGTTCCCACACCTTGTCTTTCGAGCGTTGCGCATTCAGCTCGGCCTCGGTGGTGCCATCGAAGAAGTTCCATTTCTGGTTATATTCGCGCACATGTTGTTGGCAGAACCAGTAGAAATCATCCAACACATCCGGGGCCTTGGGCGCGCGGTACTTTCCCGGCTCCTGACATCCGGGATGGTCACAGATTCGCACCGAGGTTTCAGACGCGCCCGACATGCCCCGACGCCCGCGCGGGTTCTTTTTCTTGGCGCTGGAAACGGACATATCGAATCCAAAGGGGTCTGATTTCGCCATGCTTTAATCCTCACGAACGCATCTTTTCGACTCGGAGGCAGCAGTTTAGTCTAAGCTGCCGAAAGTAGAAGAGGGGGGCGGCAAGTTTTTTCGCCGCTGAGCACAAAATTGAGCATAACCGACGACATCCGAACCCGCCTTCAAGCCGCCTTTGACCCGAGAGAGTTAGAGGTGATCGACGACAGCGAAAGCCATCGCGGCCATGCAGGCTTTCAGGAAGGCGGTGAGAGCCATTTCAACATCCGCATTCGCGCTGACGCTTTCGAGGGTCAATCGCGCGTCGCGCGTCACCGGGCGGTGCACAAGGCGTTGGGCGATGTCGTGCCACGCATCCACGCACTGGCGTTGGATATTGGGGTTTAGTGGACCGATTTCGAAAGATACGGGATATTCTGCAATTGGAAACATCATCACAACTATTTTCGACAGCGTTGATTCTCGCCTCATGCATCGTCGCATCAAAAACGACAGCTGACGGATTGAACCCGCGTTTGAGGTTAACCGACCATAGCGTGGCTACCACTATAATGCCTGTGGACGCTTCGGCGGCTTTCGAATGTCCAGATTCGATGCAACCCGCGAAAGTTGATGCGGTTTTTCAGTTAGATTCTCACGGTAGCGACCTGGCTCCCTTTCTAGGGGGGCCGGGTACGACAAATCGCGTGGTCATTCGCCGCAGCGGTCAGGTGGAAGCTGAAACTGAGAAACGTGACAACGTGGCGCGTTTTGGCAAAAGGTATATCTCAGCTGAGCTTGCTTCGGAGGTTACGGATTTAAAGCTGCGCACCATTCTCTACGTCTGCGAATTGTCTGGTTTCCCTGAATTCGTAGGCATCGTGTATACGTTGTCCGGAACGATCGGCAATTTCGGTGTGAACAAGCGAAGCTCGATTGCAGCTAATTCTGATGACCTGCTTTCTTTAACCTTTCGGAGAGAAAGGCGCAGCTATCCTAGCTACTGGGTCGATGCTCCGCCGCCTTCGACCGTTGGGGTTCTTAACCTGAACTTCCTGCTGCAAGATTTGCCATTTCAACTTGAGGGTGGAACTGCGCAGGTTTTAGCTGATTTGTGGGTTTTGACACGCATTGAAATTACCGATGAGGGGGCGCGGTGATGAAGCAGCGCGATATGCTTGGCATTCTGTGCCGACTGTTGAGCTTTTCAGCTTTGTTTGTGCTCGCCTTGGTGAGCCTGGCCGCGGCTCGTGTATGGGAGGTAGATTTCCGGCAGGACGAGTTTGCAATTGCGTATCTGAAACCCGCGCCGTCAGTTGGTGCTGAACATGCATGCGAAAACGGCTTTGAACCGGTTCAGTTGGATGTTCAGATTGATGCGAACAAGATCGGACGTTTGTCCGTGGAAACACATTCGCCGGAGAACTACCAATCCACGGCGGTGGATGCTGCGCGCATCAAACAGCACCTTAACTTGAGCATAGATATTACTGTGCAAGGATGTGCATTCAGGTCGCATCTTGTGCCATACGCTGCATTTGCGAAACTGAACGGAGTACTTGGCCCGATTTCGATCAAGCCGTCGCAGTTTTCTTTTGCGGATGATCAGGACGAGAATACACTGGGGGTATCTTACGTCGCTCAGCTTGCGGGGACCGTAGGTCGAAGAATATCTATTTAGGGTAAAGAGTTGGCGATGCCGTCTCGGCGTTCTTCTGATAAGGTGCTTGGCGTGCTTCTTGTGGGTTTAAGCTCGGGTCCATACCAACTGTTGACGGGGGACTTCGCAGAGGATGCCGTCAAGCTGGACATTTCTTTGCTGCGCGTAATTGTAGTCGTCAACTAGAAACGCGACGTTGTTCGAGTGCTTGTTGGCCCATGCAGGAAGACGCTTAGTTCAATCCGAAGGTTTTTTCGGTTCTGTTGGACTGGTCGGCGACGAATTCAACGTCAAAGGCGGCTCGTCCGCCTCTTCGGCAATAGGCTCAGGGGCCTGAACCGAATCCGGGCCGGGGACCGGTTGCGCCAGGGGTACGCCTTCGGGCGTTTCGCTAGGGGTCGGCGCGGCGACCACGGGCGCAGCCTCGACGTCAGGCGCATCTTGTGCCACCGCACGCCGAAACACCAACACATTGCGCCAGTTCGTTGTTGATCCGGTCAGGCCCGAGCGTTCCTCGCTGGGCAGCAGTTCAGCGCGCTGGTATTCCCACCCGCCCTGGCCCATCTGGTTCAACACCTGCTCGACCGAGGCGGCAAAGCGGCCCTCGATCGTTTTCACGCCCTTGGCTTTGACACCCTTTTGCGGGGCGGGGATGACCTTGTATTCGTAGCGCTGCATCAACTGTTCCTAAACCATATTCGCGCCAACTTAACATGCTGGCCCCCGGGCGAAAGCATCGTTGCGGGATCGGCGAGATTTAGCTCCGCATGTTGTCGCTGGCCTGTGCCGCTTTGGTCACTACTGAAAGGCAAAGCTCCGTCGCCAGCGCCATGTCCTGGACCGAGATCCACTCCAGCGGCCCATGAATACACTGCATCCCGGTGAACAGATTGGGACAGGGCGTGCCGAATTCGGTCAGCCGAGAGCCATCGGTGCCGCCGCGAATCGGAACGGAGAGGGGCTCGATGCCCAGTTCCTGACAGGCTTCGCGCGCCAGATCGACGGGTGTCATGTCATTCTCGAGCCAATAGCGCATATTGCGGTATTGATGGCTGATGTCGCAGGTGATGGTCGCACGCGGTTCCGAGGCCTGAACAGCGTCGCAGACCTTGCGCACCAGATTGCGCTGGGCCTCAAGCCCCTCCATCTCGAAATCCCGCAGGATCAGCTTGATTTCCATCTCGGACGAGCCGCCATTCATGTCGGTGACATGGATGAACCCTTCGCGCCCGTCGGTGACTTCGGGGGTCAACGTCGCCTGCGGCAGGGTCTGTACGATCTTTGCGGCCAGATGGGTGGCATTGACCATCTTTTCCTTAGCCAAACCGGGATGGATCGACACGCCGGTGATCTTGATGACCGCACGGTCGGCCGAGAAGCTTTCATATTCGATTTCGCCCACCTCTTGTCCGTCCAGCGTATAAGCGAAATCGGCCTTGAGGTCCTTGGGCAGTTGCTCGGTCACGCCACGCCCGATTTCTTCGTCCGGGGTGAAAGCAATGCGGATGGGGCCGTGCGGAATGTCTGGATTTTCGATCAGGTGCCGCGCCATGGTCATCAGAATCGACACGCCGGCCTTGTCATCGGCGCCGAGCAAGGTCGTACCCGAAGCGGTGACCAGATCATGACCTATCTTTTCGGCCAGATAAGGGTGTTCCTCCGGGGACAGAACCAAATCGGGATCGTCGGGAAAGGTGATCTCACCGCCGTTATAGCCCTTGATGACGCGCGGTTTGACCCCGGTTGCGTTGAATTGCGGGGCGGTGTCGACATGGGCGAGGAACCCCACGGTCGGCCCTTCGGCGGTGCCAGGAATGGTTGCCACAACGACGCTGTCGCCGGTCATCTCGACATCCTGCGCGCCGATTTCCGTCAACTCTTGCTGCAACAGGTTCAGCATGTCGAACTGAATGGGCGTACTGGGGGTCGAAGGCGATGTCTCATCGCTTTGGCTGTCGATAGCCGCGTAGCGCATCAGACGGTCTTCAAGTTCCTGATCGAATTTTCTGGTCATGGCACTTCTCCTGCGCGAAAGAAAGGGCGCAAAAGAAAACGGAGTCAAGCAGATGGCCTGACTCCGTTCCGTGACATTGAAAACGGGCTTAAGAACCCAGCTTTTGGGCAACCAGCTCGTTGACAGCCTTGGGGTTGGCCTTGCCGCCTGTGGCTTTCATCACCTGACCGACAAACCAGCCTGCCAGTTTCGGGTTCACTTTAGCTTTTTCGACCTGCGCCGGGTTGGTGGCGATGATCTCGTCCAAGGCGGCCTCGATGGCGCCGGTGTCGGTCACCTGCTTCATACCGCGCTCTTCCACGATCTGCGCCGGGTCACCACCTTCTGTGTAGACGATCTCGAACAGGTCCTTTGCGATCTTGCCCGAGATGGCATCCGAGGAAATCAGATCGATGATCCTACCCAACTGCGCCGGAGACACAGGCGAGTCGGTGATGTCGTGGTCTTCTTTTTTCAGGCGGCCAAACAGTTCGTTGATGACCCAGTTCGCGGCCAGTTTGCCGTTGCGGCCTTTTGCTACCTCTTCGAAATAGGCGGCGCTTTCGACCTCGGCGGTCAGCACTGAGGCGTCATAGTCGGTCAGGCCGAACGCTTCGATGAACCGCGCTTTTTTCTCGTCGGGAAGCTCAGGCAGCTTGGCGGCGATGTCGTCGACCCATGCCTGCTCGATCTCCAAAGGCAGCAGGTCGGGGTCTGGGAAATAGCGGTAGTCATGCGCTTCTTCCTTGGACCGCATCGAGCGGGTCTCACCCTTGTCAGGATCGTACAGGCGGGTTTCCTGGTCTACCGTTCCGCCGGCCTCAACGATGGCGATCTGACGGCGGGCTTCGACCTCAATCGCCTGCTGGATAAAACGCATCGAGTTCATATTCTTGATCTCGCAACGCGTGCCCAGATGCAAGAAGTCCTGCGTTTCCTGATACTTCTCATACGCACCCGGCAAGCAGATCGAGACGTTCACGTCCGCCCGTAGGTTGCCGTTCTGCATGTTGCCATCGCAAGTACCCAAATAGCGCATGATCTGGCGCAGCTTAGCGATGTAAGCGGCGGCTTCTTCGGGGCCACGGATGTCGGGGCGCGAGACGATCTCCATCAGGCAGACACCGGTCCGGTTCAGGTCCACGAAGGACATATGCGGGTCCATGTCGTGGATTGATTTGCCCGCGTCCTGCTCCATGTGGATACGTTCGATGCGAACCATGCGTGCCGTACCGTCGCCCATCTCAACCAGCACTTCACCTTCGCCCACGATGGGGTGGTACAGCTGCGAAATCTGATAGCCCTGCGGCAGGTCGGGGTAGAAATAGTTTTTGCGGTCAAAGGCCGATTTCAGGTTGATATCCGCCTTCAGACCCAGACCCGTGCGCACGGCCTGTTCCACGCAATATTCGTTGATCACAGGCAGCATGCCCGGCATCGCCGCGTCAACAAAGGCCACGTTCGAGTTCGGCTCGGCCCCGAATTGGGTCGACGCGCCGGAAAACAGCTTGGCATTGGACGAGACCTGAGCGTGCACCTCCATCCCGATCACCAGTTCCCAATCGTGCTTGGCCCCAGCAATGGTTTTGGGTGTGGGCATATCGTATGTCAGGTCGAGCATGGCGCGCCTCTATTTCTGCAGAAGTCTAAGCTTGCGTATTAGGCCCGGCGGGGCCTAGGGGCAAGGGGGGAAGGCGCGATTCAGTGCTGCGAGAATTGCAGACCGGTAGGAGTAAATGTCACGTCCTTGCCGCTGCCCAACTCATCCCGGAAGAAATCGCCGATCGTGCGCAACGCATCGCGCTGTCCACGTGCTGCAAATCGCTCGGGTGAATTGATACGCACTGAGTTGTTGAAGCCCGCAGTTGCATGGGCCCAAATCAGCGGATGCAGCTCGGTCAGATGGTCACGGATCAGCCAATTGGCGGTCTCGCGCATCTGGCTGCGGACCTGATCGGCCTTCTCGTTCAAGCCCAGCCCATTTTGCACCGTGATCGCGCAATAGGCGGACAGCATATTAACCATTTGCTGACCGGGGTGCAGCCGCAGAATATCGCGCAGGCCTTCAAGGAAATACTCGACATCCACCCGCGCGCAAGCTTCGGCATCCATCGCGATGGCGTCGAACTGGACCCATGTGTAACCGCCTGCGCCCCATGTGTCGTGTGTTCTGGCCGCGTTGCGTAGGGCTTGTAGTTCAAGCTCCTCATAGCTGCCGAACCAGCGAGGCAGCAGATGACTGCCCATCGCGCGCATATGGCGCTGGTTTTTCGGGTCGAGGTCAATTAGGCGCTCATACTTCTCGGCGACCCGAGCGGTCTCCTTGCGTTGACCGGCTAGCAACGCACAGTTGGCCGCAGCGATAAGCGGGCTATCGGGTGCGGTGGCTGTGCAGTCCGGTAGGATTTGCCCGGCGCGATCGAAATGGGCCGCGCAACGCGAACTGTGCAGCGCAGGCAAAGTCGCATCCGCCGAATTGCCTCGCCAAGCCCACGCAATATCAATATGTGCCAGCGCGACGATTGCAGCAATCATAGGATCACCCGGATGATCGCGCATCTCGGTTTCAAGTTCCGAAATTCCCCCCAGAAGATCATAGTCGGAAACGGCCTTGCCATCTGACAACGCATGTTCCGCCGCCAAAACCACGTCAGACCGGGCGCCAAAACCCAACAAATCGGCAATCGGCATCCCATCCGGCGCCGTCGCGCCTGTCTGATCTGCAGCGCGCATTTCTGCGGACAATTCATCCCACCGATCCTGACGCGCCAGATGACGCCCGCGTTCGATCATCTCACGGCCCACAAGATCCTTGGGGTCAAGCTTGGCAACGGGAATGTTCAACTGGCCCTGTTCGGGTAGAGCGGCGGCCAAGGCAGAATTAGCCGGACAGAGATCGGGTGCAGCTTGCGGTTTCTGAGGTGAAAATCGGGCAGAGATTGCCCGTGCAATGCGGAACATAGTGGAACTCGAGAACTTAAAAACTGGTAACTGCAAGGTAGGCTGGCCGGAAAATCCGACGATTTCAAGTTAAATGCGCGTTACCTTCCATGAATCCGGTGTAATCGCACTCGGCTGCGTGGATCGTTTCAGAAAACAGAGAAATGATGGCGCTCAACGCGGAAACCGGCTTGGGTGACAACGTTTTCAAACTCTCGGTGCGGCGGCAGCGACTCATCAGGCAGGCGGATGCGCTTTTCCGATTTCAGCACCAATGAGACGCGGACCGAGAAATCCCAGCGCGTATCAAATCGAAAGAAATCAACCTCTTCCAAAGCGATCTGGCCCTGCCGTTTGCCGGAATACCATCGCAGGCTATCCTGATCGAATTGAATACCCGCACTGCTGTCGTGCAAAACATCCCATATCGTGGGCAGGGTCGTCAAAGCCAGCAAAGCCATCAGCCACCATACAGCGTCAAACAGAATAATCAGCGCAAGCAAAGCCGCGTAGATGCCGATCAGAAGAATGACTGTCCGAGGGTTCCGATTGCGCCGCGTGAACGTGTAGGTCGTCATGCGTTTAGTATGCGCGAGATCATTTCGATCGTGTCGCGCGACAGGTTTGGTGTTTCGGAGATGCGGGTCAGTTGCGCCTGAATCAGGTCCTGTCGGCCCGCATCATACCGCCTCCAGGTCTGGAAGGCCGAACACATGCGCGCCGTGGTTTGCGGGTTCACGGGATCCAGTTTGATCAACCAATCGGTCAGTAGTTGATACCCTGCGCCATCAAGCTGATGAAAGCCTGCATGATTCATTGCCAAACCACCCATCACAGCGCGGAATCGGTTGGGGTTTTTCCAAATGAAATCAGCATGTTCCGTTAGCTTCTGTGCGACATCCGCCGTGACTTCGGGCGCCGCCATTGCCACTTGCAAACCGAACCATTTGTCGATGACCAGCCGGTCCTCTTTCCATTGATCATAGAACCCGGCCAATTCTGCCTCGCCTTTCCCGGCGCGCAAAAGGCAGGACAGGGCCGAGAGTTGCAAGGTCATGTTATCCGACTTCGCGTAGGATTCAGCAGCCAATGCGCCTCCATCAAGACGGGTGGTCAAAGCCAGTGCCGCGCCGCCCAGTGCGCGCTTGCCGGATTGTTCGGCATCCGGCGCATAGGGCGCGTCCACGAGGGCTTCGCCATGAAGGCGGGGCAGCAGGTCTTGCAGGTGCTGGGCTGTGGCTTGTCGCAAGGTTTCGGTTGCGGTCCAGATCGCCATCGGATCGGGCGTACGGCCCCGTTCGTGCAAAGCCGCTGCAAGTTCCGATTGTGTGGGCAGGCCCAGCATCAGCGCTCGGTAGGCGGGGTCTAAATCCCCATCGCGCAGCACGGCTAGCAACCCGTCCAGGTAGTCGGATCCTGGTGTTGCATCCTCTGTAATCATGCGCAGTAGCGTATCTTCGGCCAGCGAACGCCCGGCTTGCCAGCGGTTGAATGGGTCGGTGTCATGAGCCAGCAAGAAGGCACGATCTGCGTTGGTGTGATCGTGTTCAAGGATCACAGGGGCCGAGAAATCTCGCAGGATCGACGGTACCGGCTTGGCCGTGAGACCGGAGAAGGTAAAGCTCTGCTCGGTTTTGGTCAGTTCCAGCACTTCGGTGGCGCGCACTTCGTCCCCGTTTGGACCAAGCAGGCCGACCGCGATGGGGATGACCTGAGGCAGCTTCTCATCCTGTCCTGGGGTCGGCTCTGTGCGCTGGCTCAGCGTCAGGGTATAGGTCCCATCGTTCCAGTCTTCGGCGACCGAAACCTTTGGCGTGCCGGATTGGCTGTACCAGCGTTTGAACTGGCTGAGGTCGCGGCCAGTTGTGTCTTCGAACACTTGTAGCCAATCCTCGATCGTGCAAGCCTGCCCGTCATGGCGGTCAAAGTAGAGGTCTAGCGCTTTGGCATAGGCATCATCGCCTACCAGCCGTTTCAGCATGCCAATGACCTCAGCGCCTTTTTCATAGACTGTTGAGGTGTAGAAGTTGTTGATTTCCTGAAAGCTTTCCGGTCGCACCGGGTGCGATAGCGGCCCATTATCTTCGGGGAACTGGCGTGCTCGCAGGTCGATGGCGTCGTGAATGCGTTTCACCGGAGCTGAGCGCATGTCGGAGGTGAACTGCGCATCGCGGAACACCGTCAGACCCTCTTTCAGGCACAGTTGGAACCAGTCGCGGCAGGTGATGCGATTGCCGGTCCAGTTGTGGAAATACTCATGCGCGATGATGGCCTCGATCCGTTCGAAATTCAGATCAGTCGAGGTTTCGGGACTGGCCAGAACAGCGGAAGAGTTGAAGATGTTTAGCCCCTTGTTCTCCATCGCGCCCATGTTGAAATCATCCACGGCGACGATGTTGAACACGTCCAGATCATATTCATGGCCATAGACGTCTTCGTCCCATTTCATGGACTTCTTCAACGCCTCCATCCCAAAAGCGCATTTGCCCTCATCGCCGGGGCGGACCCAGAGGTTCAGCTCCACCTCGCGGCCGGACATGGTGGTGAATTGACCGGGATGGGCGATCAGGTCGCCCGCGACCAGCGCGAACAGATAGGCGGGTTTGGGCCACGGATCGGTCCATTCAGCCCAGCCTTCACCTTTGCCGGATGGGTTGCCGTTCGACAACAGGACCGGAAGGTCGCCGTTGATCCGTACCGTGAAAGTGGTCATCACATCGGGGCGATCGGGATAAAAGGTGATCTTGCGAAACCCCTCGGCCTCACATTGGGTGCAGTACATGCCGTTTGACATGTACAACCCCTCCAGCGCCGTGTTGTTGCCCGGGTCGATTTCGACCTCGGCCTCCCAGATGAATGGCGCATCGGGGACATCGGCGGTCAAACCTTGCTCGGTCACTGCAGGGTTCACATCTGTGCCATCAATGGACGCACGTATCAGCTTTAACTCTTCCCCATGCAAAAAGAAGCGGCGGTCCGAGGCATCGGGGTTCGGCCTAAACGCGATGCGCGATTTAACCCGCGTTGCATGCGGGGCAAGATCAAAGGTCAGGTGAACGCTGTCCACCAGGTACCCAAAGGGTGTGTAGTCTTTCAGATAGATCGTTTTGCCGGTTTCGTCGCGCATCCGAGGCCTCGCATCGGTTTTGGGTTTTTCGCGACGTTATGAGCTTCGATCCGGGGCTGCAACCGGCCCGCGCGATTGCCTTGCCGCTTTTGAAACAGCTTTGGACAAAATCGGGCGATGAGAAACCTCAGACAGAAGTTGCCTATCGGAAACATTCGGCCTAAGTCAGTTTGGCATACATCGGCACACAAACGCGGGAGAGCAACATATGAGTGGCAGACAGACCCTGAGCGGGTTGCAGGTAGACCCAATACTGGTTGAGTTTATCGAGACGCAGGCGCTGCCAGGGACAGGTGTATCGCCCGAGCATTTCTGGGCTGGTCTTGCACGTATGGTTCAAGAGCTGGGGCCCAAGAACCGTGCCCTTCTGGCCAAACGCGCGGATATTCAAAGTCGTATCGATGGCTGGCATCTCGCAGAAAAATCACAACCCATGGATCCCTCCGCCTATCAGGTTTTCTTGAAAGAGATCGGGTATCTGGTTGATGAAGGCGAGGCATTTCAGATCGAAACGGCAAATGTGGACCCAGAGATCGCGCTGACCCCTGGTCCGCAGCTTGTCGTGCCAATTACAAATGCCCGCTTTGCATTGAACGCGGCAAACGCCCGCTGGGGCAGCCTGTATGATGCACTCTACGGGACAGACGCAATGGGCGACCTGCCTGTGGGTGGGGGCTATGACGAAAAGCGCGGGGCGCGTGTAATTGCATGGGCGAAGGCGTTTCTGGATGAGGTTGCGCCGCTTGCCGAAGGATCATGGGCTGATGTCGCGGGGCTGACCATCGATGCCGGCGCGTTGACCCCCGCGCTGGCCAATCCTGCACAGTTTGCCGGTTTCGGCGGGGAAGCAAATAAGCCTGCGTTCGTATTGTTGAAAAACAATGGCTTGCACATTCAAATCATGATCGACCCGTCCAGCGCGATTGGGAAAAGCGATCCAGCGGGCATTGCCGATATGCGCTTGGAATCAGCGCTGTCGACCATCATGGATTGCGAAGATTCGGTCGCCTGCGTGGATGCCGAAGATAAGGTTGTCGCCTACGGCAACTGGCTGGGCTTGATGAAGGGCGACCTGACCGAAGAGGTCACGAAGGGCGGCAAAACCTTCACCCGTAAGCTTGCGGATGATGTGGAATACACCTCTGCAGACGGAGGTCAGGCGTCGCTAAAGGGCCGGTCGCTGATGCTGGTGCGGAATGTGGGCCACCTGATGACCAACCCGGCCGTGTTGGACGCTGAAGGCAATGAGATCGGTGAGGGGCTGATGGATGCGCTGTGCACCACGCTGATCGCAATGCATGACCTCAAGCGCGACGGCGGGAACTCGGTCGAAGGGTCTGTCTATGTGGTCAAACCCAAGATGCATGGCTCCGAAGAGGTGGCGTTCGCGGTTGAGATTTTCGACATGGTCGAAAACGTTCTGGGACTGCCACGCAACACCGTGAAACTGGGCATCATGGACGAGGAACGCCGCACCTCGGCAAACCTGACCGAGTGCATCCGCGCCGCGAAATCGCGGGTGGCGTTTATCAATACCGGGTTCCTGGATCGCACCGGGGATGAGATTCATACCTCAATGGAAGCGGGTCCGATGTTGCCCAAGGGGGACATCAAAACCACGCCGTGGATTGCCTCATATGAGGATCGCAATGTCGATATCGGACTGGCCTGCGGTCTCAAGGGCAAGGCACAGATCGGCAAAGGTATGTGGGCGATGCCCGACCGTATGGGCGAGATGTTGGAGACCAAGATCGGTCACCCACAATCGGGCGCGACCTGTGCCTGGGTTCCATCGCCAACCGCCGCAACACTGCACGCAACGCATTACCACAAGGTGGATGTGCTGGCCCGTCAGGACGAAATCGCAGCTGGTGGCGCGCGCGGCACTTTGGATGATCTGCTGACCGTTCCACTATTGGGTGGTCGCAACCTGAGCGATGAGGAAATCACCCGCGAGATCGAGAACAACGCGCAAGGCATCCTGGGTTATGTGGTCCGATGGGTCGATCAGGGTGTTGGCTGTTCAAAAGTGCCTGACATCCATGATGTCGGGTTGATGGAGGATCGTGCAACCTGCCGTATCTCATCCCAGGCGCTGGCGAACTGGCTGCATCATGATGTGGTGAGCGAGGCACAAGTGATGGCCGCGATACAGAAAATGGCAGCTGTAGTGGATCGCCAGAATGCGAGCGATTCAAACTATGTTCCGATGGCGCCAGGATTTGACGGTGTCGCTTTTCAGGCTGCTTGCGATCTGGTCTTCAAGGGCCGGGTTCAGCCGTCAGGCTATACCGAGCCGGTTCTGCATGCGCGGCGGTTGGAATTCAAAGCCAGTCAGGATTGAGTGATAGTTGCGGGAACGAGGGGGCTGTCTGCCCCCTCTTGGCCCTACAGGCCAATTCACCCCCGAGGATTATGTGTTTGTCATTGCCGTTGATTTGGCCTGTGTCAGATTGGAGGCGGTCGGTTTTCCGGGTGGCCATCCGGAGGACTGGTGGCGGGCGGGCGACCCCTAGGAAGACCTGAAGCTGGTAGCTTTTCGGTCGTAAAATATCTCGCCACCCGCCGCGCCATATGTCCGGCCATCCGAACGGTAGAAGGGCCTTCGCGGCCGCACATAATCAAGGATCAGGATACCAACATGAGCATTTCAACTCAATCCGCGCCTGAGCGCATCATCGCATTCGAAGTTTCCAAAGCCAGCCTGACGGTGCATTTGAGGCCGGAAGACCGGCAAGTGGTGATCGACAACGCTCCAAAGGCGATCAGTAAGCTGCTTGGAAAATTCGACAATTTGGAAACATCTTTTGCCATTTGCGAAGCCTCGGGTGGTTACGAGCGGCATGTCCTGGCCTGCTGCGCCGCCGCTGACTTGCCGGTTCATCGCGCGCATGGCACCCGGACACGCAATTTCGCACGGTTTCTGGGCCTCGTTTCCAAGACAGATTCGATCGACGCGCGAATGCTGGCGCTGTTCGCGCAGAAGTCAGATGGGCTGCGTCTCTGGCAACCGATTGAAGCAGAAGCTGAAGAACTGCGAGCCTTGCGCCGCCGTCGCGATGATCTGGCGAAGATCATGCGGATTGAGCAGAACCGGCTTGAACATGCGACGATAAAGAGGTGCGTCTTTCGCTGCAACGGCACGTTCGCACCATGATCCGAGAGATCAATGCACTGGACAAACAAATCGCGGAGCTGGTTGCTGTGACACCCGCGTTCAAACGCAAGGCTGAGCTGATGCAATCCATCAAAGGGATCGGCCCGAAGACAGCATCCGCCTGTCTGGCATACCTGCCGGAACTTGGAGATCTGACTAAGGGCGAGGCTGCGGCCATTGTTGGACTGGCCCCGTATGCAAAGGATTCCGGCACATATCAGGGCCGTCGCCATGTTGCGGGCGGGCGTAAGGATGTGCGGGCCAGTCTTTACATGGCCGCACTATCTGCGCTGCGCAGCAACCCGGCAATCCGCGATTTCGCCGCCAAGCTGAGAGCACGCGGAAAGCCGTCGAAAGTGATCCTCACCGCCATCATGCGCAAGCTCATCGTAATTATGAATGCCGTTCTCAAAGAAGGGCAGGCATCAAACCGCTATGGTGCAGCATGACCGCGACTGCTGCCGTTCGCTGCGCCGCGTCCGAACTGGAAAGAAGCGCAACGAAGTCAACTTTCGCTGCAACAGCACCAACGGCAGCTTTAAGTAATGAGAGAAACCACTAACCTCCATACATTAGTTTCTGCTTTTTTTCTCTTTGCATACATCAGCGCTACAGCCGATAACGCGAGGCAAATATTATGCAGGGAGACACCAGCCATGCCTGAGATCATCTTCTACACGAATCCCATGTCACGTGGACGAATTGTGCGTTGGATGCTTGAGGAACTAGGCCAGCCGTACGAGACGCGGGTGCTGGACTATGGGCCGCCTATGAAATCGCCAGACTATCTGGCGATCAATCCCATGGGCAAAGTTCCCACTGTGCGGCATGGACAGGCCGTAGTAACTGAAGCCGCTGCCTGCTGCGCCTACCTTGCCGCCGCCTTCCCAGAAGCAGGACTTACTCCGGCACCGGGCACCCCGGAGAGCGCGGCCTATCTGCGCTGGATGTTCTTTGCTGCAGGCCCCGGCGAGGCGGCAATCACCAACTCTTACTTCAATTTTGAGTTGCCTGATGACCCGCAGGCACGAGGGCGTTCCGGTTACGGTTCGCTAGACTCGGTCGCGGACGCGCTTGCCGCGATGCTGTCGGACGGGCGGGATTATGTCACAGGAGGGGCGTTCAGCGCAGCTGATGTATATGTCGGTTCACAAATTCTCTGGGGAAAAATGCTCGGCAGTTTGCCTGATAGACCCGGGTTTGCGGAATACGCCGAACGCCTCACAGCGCGTCCCGCAGCGATGCAGGCGCGTAAAATCGACGACGCGCTGATGGCGGCACCGAATTGACATAGCGAGACAGAAAAGTGGAAAAGATACAACTAATCAAAATCCTCGGTGTGAGTTGATGTAGCCGACGTTCGTGCGGTCTGCATCATCCGGTAAAATGGGCTGATTGTGTTGAAAAACTCCGAATTTCAGATGTCGTAATTTTTCGGAAAGAACCCGTGATACCGAAAAGTCAGATGAGATTTGCCGTGAAGCGCAGTGAGTTGCCACATGAACGGCAGAAGACCAATTTGGCCGAACCCCTCGCCTCGGAAAGTTGGTCGCGCTGTACGGGCAAAAATTTCACCGATTTCGCCAAAAACGGAGTTTTTCAACAGTATCGGCTCTCTCGTTGATTCCGCCGCACGCGCGACGAACGGCTGCTCTGCTGAAATAGCATGGGCAAAGAGCGTTCCGAAATTTGGCGTCTACACGCTCTTTGCCCATGCTAACGTTGGGACCAGGTGTTGAAGAAAGCAACACGGTAGATATTTTTAGCCAGATGAAGGGATCAGGTATGGGTATTTCTTTGCGCAAGGCGCGGACCATTATACGTAAAGCGATGGAAAAAGGGCGGGAAATGGAACTAAAACCACTGTCGGTTGTGGTTCTGGATGCCGGCGGTCATGTTATCGCGTTTGAGCGTGAAGACGGTGCCGCCCCTGGCCGGTTCGCTATTGCGCAGGGCAAGGCCTATGGTGCGGTCATGCTGGGCATGGCAGGCACGGCGCAGATGCAGCGGGCTGAAGCTCAGGCCTATTTCATGGCCGCGGTGAACGGCGTGTATGGCGGACAGGTCGTGCCAGTGCCGGGCGGCATTCTGTTGCGCGACCGCAAAGGTGCCGTGATCGGTGCGGCTGGTGTGACAGGCGATACCTCGGACAATGATGCTGTTGCAGGCAAGGCAGGGATCGAAGCAGCTGGACTAACGGGCGAAATCTGACCCGGCAGAGTCCAGTTAATAGGCGTGTGCGCAATTGAACATTGCTTTGCGCTGTTATGCAGCCTGTGCTCTGTTGCACGGGCTGCTTTGTGTCGATAGCGTCAGTTCCAATCAATGCAAAAGCAAGGACATTGGAATGGTGCGACCCGTTGTTGGTATTATCGGCAATTCTTATCTGATGAATGATCAGTATCCCACACATGCGGGTGGGACGATGAATTCGGATGCCGTGGCCAATGTATCGGGTTGTCTGCCGCTTCTGATCCCGGCTGATCCGCGGTATGTTTCGGTCGATGAATTGCTTGAGGTCTGTGACGGGTTCCTGCTGACGGGTGGTCGCCCCAACGTACATCCCGAGGAATATGGCGAAGCGGCCACAGATGCGCATGGCGATTTCGACCGGGCGCGGGATGCGATCACGCTGCCTTTGGTGCGCGCCTGTGTAGAACGCGGCCAGCCTTTCCTGGGAATATGCCGCGGGTTTCAGGAGGTGAACGTCGCCATGGGCGGCACGCTTTATCCCGAAATCCGGGACTTGCCGGGACGGATGAACCACCGGATGCCGCCGGATGGGACGCTTGAGGAAAAATTTGCCCTCCGCCACATCGTAACCCTGTCGGAAAATGGTATGTTTCATGATCTTTTTGGTGCGACCGAGGTGATGACTAACACGTTGCACGGTCAGGGCATCAAACGGATTGGCGAACGCGTTGTGATCGACGGCCATGCGCCGGATGGCACACCTGAGGCGATCTATATCAAGGATGCGCCCGGTTTTACCCTTTCGGTTCAGTGGCACCCGGAATGGGATGCGATCAATGATCCGGTGTCTCGTCCGCTGTTTGAAGCGTTTGGGGCGGCTGTGCGGAACTGGGCTTCAGGAACCGCGCTGCAACAGATGCAGAGATTGGCGTGATATTGTCAGCGGCCCGGCGATGGGTGCCGGACCGCCACTATGTCATCAGATCAACAGATCGAACTGACTAATCAAAGGCAGGCTGCGCGCTCGTTCCCCGGTCAGGTCGAACAATGCGTTCCCAAGCGCGGGCATGGATGGCGGCGTGCCGGGCTCACCCGCGCCGCCCATATGGCGGTTGGTTTCCAGCACGCGCACCTCAACCTGTGGCGCAGTGTGCATGCGGATCGCGTCATAGTCGGGGAAGTTGTACTGCTCCACTTCGCCGTCGGCAAAGGTAATCTCGCCGTAGCAGGCCGCTGATAGGCCATACATCATGCCGCCGAACATCTGGGCTTTGACATTCTCGGGATCCAGCGCAAGCCCCATGTCACAAACGATCCACGCCTTGTTGATACGGATCGTGCCGTCTTCATCCACCACTTCGATGACTTGCGCAACAGGGGTGCCGAAGCTGTAGGTGAAGGCCACACCGCGCCCGACACCGTTGGCTGTTTGACCCGTCCAGCCCGACATATCGCGGACCGCTTCGAGGCATCCTGCGGAAGGGGCGTGCTCGTCTTGCATCAGTTCCAATCTGAATTCCAGCGGGTCACGGCCTGCAGCATGGGCCAGTTCATCCATGAATGTCTCGTGGAAGAACCCGTTATGGCTGTTGCCGACCGAGCGCCAGAACCCGACAGGGATATCGAGATTGGCGATATGTCCGCTTATGCGATAGTTCGGGACGCCATAGGGCTGGTTGAAGAAACCTTCGACCAATACCTTGTCCGGGCCGGCGCCAGGCAGGCCAGTATAGCGCTGAACAGCTTGTTGCGTACAGGACTGTGAGGCGACGGCGCCATCGATCAAAACCGCTTTGCCATCCTGAACCGCACCCCGCATCCGGGCGATGGCACCGGGGCGGTAGTAGTCGTGGCGCATGTCTTCTTCACGGCTCCAGGTGGTTTGGATCGGAGTGCCCGGCATCGCCATGGCGACCTTGGTGGCGATGTCACCAAAATCCAGCTCACCGCGTCGGCCAAAGCCGCCACCCAGATAGGTGGTATGAATTTGCACGGCTTCGGTCTCCAACCCGGCTGTGTTGGCAACGCGGAACTGGATCAGGGTGGGGGCCTGGTTGCCGCACCAAAGTTCCAGTGCGTTTCCGGTGTAAAGCGCGGTGGCGTTCATCGGCTCCATCGTTGCATGGGCCAGATAGGGCAGTTGATACTCGGCTGTGATCTCTGTTGCGCCCTCGGGCATAAAGCTGACATCGCCATCGTCGCGCATTGTCGAGTTTGGGGCGTCGTCGAACGCCTTGGCGATCTCGGCAAAGACCTGATCGGTTTCGGGCGGGTAGGGGGCGTCGCCCCAATTCACATCAATGGCGTCAACCGCCTGTTGGGCGAGCCATGTGTTGTTGGCGATGACCGCAACTCCGGTGCCCAGATCGACAACCTTCTCAACACCCGGCATCGAGGTTGCGGCACTGTCATCATATCCGTTCATCGCGCCACCCAGCTTAGGATTCATGCGCACAGCGGCGAATTTCATACCCGGCAAGCGGACATCGACGCCAAACTCTGCCGTACCCGTTGCTTTCTCCACCATATCCAGCCGCGGCTGGGACTGCCCCAGATAGCGCCATTCGGAGGGATCGCGCAGGGGAACCTCGACCGGCTCAAGATCGGCGACATCAACAGCCAAATCGGTGTAAGGGATTTTGTCACCATTGGGGGCGATTACATGGCCAGACACGGTCTGCAACTCTGCTGGGTCAACGCCCAGCCGGTCGGCAGCAGCGCGTTTTAGGGTTTCGCGCGCCGAAGCCCCGGCCTGACGCATGCGTTCATACCCGTCCTTCATCGAAGTCGAGCCACCGGTGACCTGAAGGCTGAGTGTACGCCCCAACACCCCTAGTGCTTCACCCAAATTGTACTGGATATCCGGGATGTCATAGCCCTTATTGGGCAGACCTTCGCCAATCAGAGCCGAGTTGTAGTAGGCCGCAGCGGCAGGCCCGTGCAGAACGGTGACCTGATCAAGGTCAACGTCCAGTTCTTCGGCAATCAGCGCGGCCCATGTGGTTTGCACGCCCTGTCCCATTTCCGCGCGGGGCGCGAATAGCGTTACACCGTTCTGGTCGATCAGAATGAATGGGTTCAGTGCAGCCTCACCCTCGCCGGGTTTCAGCGGGTTCGCGGCGGGTCGGCTGACGTAATACGCACCGAAGGCCACACCGCCGACAATCGCGGCGGACCCGATCAGGAAGGTGCGGCGCAGGATTTTTCCAACTTTGCCCATCTCTTACGCCTCCTTCAGTTTGCCAGCGGCGTCGTGAATTGCTGCGCGTATCCGGGGATAAGTGCCGCAGCGGCACAGGTTGCCCTGCATCGCGTCATCGATATCGGTATCTGAGGGCGCGGGATTTTCGACCAGCAAAGCTGCGGCCTGCATGATTTGACCGGACTGACAATAGCCGCATTGCGCCACCTGATGGTCGACCCAGGCTTGTTGGAGTGCTGACATGGCCGCAGGCGTTCCGATGCCTTCAATCGTTGTCACGTCGCCCCAAACATCCGACAAAGCCACCTGACAAGAGCGCACGGCCTCGCCATCGATGTGCACGGTACAGGCCCCGCAGGCCGCGACACCGCAACCGAATTTGGTACCGGTCAAGCCGACCTCATCACGCAGCACCCAAAGCAGGGGGACATCATCAGGCAGATCCACCTGATGTGCGGTTCCGTTGATCTTAAGGGTGGTCGCCATGGCGCGCCTCTCGTTAGCTGTGGCAGTTTCTGACATAATTGGTGAAAAGTGTCAGTGTGTCAATTGACAAAATATACGAAAACTGTCAGAGCTTCTGAAATGAAGGATACGAGCGACGAAATACGGCAAAAGGCTATTCTGGCTTCGGCTTTTCAGGCTTTTTCGAAATACGGGTTCCGCAAGACATCGATGGATGACATTGCAAAAGGTGCGGGTATGTCCCGCCCTGCCGTGTATCTGCACTATAAAAACAAAGAGGCGATCGTTCGCGAACTAACTAGGCTGCACTATGCTGACAAGGCAAATGCCGTAGCCACTGCATTGAAGAGCGCAGGATCGATCTCGCACGTTTTGAACGCAGCGATTCAGGCGCAAATGGAGGGAATGGCGGCGATATTGGCGTCACCCCATGGGGTCGAGATGCTGGATACGACCAAATCCATGTCCACCGATATTGTCGAACAGGGTGAGGCAGAACTGACCTTGCTGTTTGCCGACTGGCTGACCGATATGCAGGCCAAAGGACGCGCCCGCGTGTTCGACACGCCCCACGACACTGCAAAGACGATTACGGCCAGCCTGAAAGGGATCAAGCTGACCGCCTCCAGCGCCGAAGAGTTCGAACAGCGCACCCGGCAGCTGGCTGCGATGATCGGCGCGGGGCTTGAAGTCAGGTAACCCGCTGACGGATTTTGTATTCTGGCCGATCCCACTGCCTGTTGCGCATGATATCGGCCAGAATATCAACCGCTTGCTCCACATCCGTCTCGTCAATGTAAAGCGGTGTAAAGCCAAAGCGCATAATATCCGGTGCCCGGAAATCTCCGATCACGCCACGCGCGATCAGGGCTTGCATCGCGGCATAGCCTTCGGCAAATCGGAATGAGACCTGACTGCCCCGTTGCAGCGGGTCGCGGGGGCTGGCAAGCGTCAGATCAGGGCAGGTGGCCTCGACCCGTTGAATGAAAAGCTCGGTCAATTCGATGGATTTGGCACGGACATCGGCCATATCGGCCATATCCCAGATATCCATCGCCACCGAAAGTGAGGCCATCTGAATGACCGGAGGGGTTCCGACCCGCATCCGTTCGATCCCCGGGCCGGGGCGATAGTCGAGATCGAAAGCGAACGGAGCCTCGTGCCCCAGCCAACCCGATAGCGCTGGGCGCACCCGCTCCGCCAACCGAGGGGCGACATAGACAAAGGCCGGAGCACCGGGCCCGCCATTAAGGTATTTGTAGGTACAGCCCACTGCAAAATCGGCATTGCAGATCGTCAGATCTACAGGAATCGCCCCAGCCGAATGGGCCAGATCCCAAACGGTCACCACGCCCAAGGAGTGCGCCAATTCGGTCAGGGTTTTCATGTCATGCTTGCGCCCGGTCCGGTAATCGACCTCAGTCAGCATCAGAACGGCGACGTCATCCGTCAGGGCATCGGCCACCTGTTCAGGGTCGACCACGCGCAACTCATAGTCATCGCCGAGCGAACGCAAAAGCCCGTCAACCATGTAAAGATCGGTTGGGAAGTTGCCATTGTCTGACAACACAACTTTGCGATCCGGGTTTAGCTCCAAAGCGGATGCTACCGCTTGGTAGACTTTGATCGATAACGTGTCGCCCACGACAACACTGCCCGGTTTTGCTCCGATCAGTTTGCCAATCCGGTCGCCCAACGCCGCGGGCATACCCATCCAACCGGCTTTGTTCCAGCCCGTGATCAGCATTTGCCCCCATTCGTCGGTCATCATCTGATGCACGTGATCCGCCGCCGCCTTCGGAACCGGGCCCAGAGAGTTTCCGTCGAGGTAGATCATCCCCTCGGGCAAAATGAACATGTCTTTGGTCGTCGCGAAATCAGTCATGGCGGCCCGTTTTTTTTTGTATATTTGGATAGCATTGCTCCTAGGGCGTAAATCATCCCATCTCTGCTGTCCATTGATGCGACAACTGGGGTTTTGCCTTTTCGGTCCCAAAGCGGTAGGACAGCGCCCAGAAACGACACGTGCCCTTACGTGACGTCAGCCCCGAGGATCGACGATGCGCTGGATCGACCTTCCCCCTGTCTGGCTAGTGGGCTTTGCCCTGCTTGCCTGGTTACAGGGGCGCTATATGGGATTTGGCCTGTCCCTTGACGGTGGGTTGATCGATTTGCTCAGCGGTGTGCTGATCGGGGGTGGCATCCTTCTGGCCGTATTGGCCGTTGCCGAATTCCGACGTCACAAGACGACTGTTATTCCGCATGAAACACCCAGTGCAATCGTGCAATCCGGTATCTACAAACGCAGCCGGAATCCGATCTACCTAGGAGATGTTTTGATCCTGGTGGGCTTGGTGCTGCGCTTTGACGCCGTTCTGTCACTGGCTTTAGTGCCGATCTTCGTCTGGGTGCTTGAACGTCGATTCATCCTGCCCGAGGAGGACCGCATGCGCCGCACCTTCCGCGCGGATTTCGCCCACTATGAACAAAAGACAAGTCGGTGGGTGTAGCCAGATCAACCGAATGACACAACGTAATGGATGCTGCGCTTGCGAAATAAAATTGCGCAAGATACATCTTTTCTTAACAATCCATACCAGAGGACCTGACCGGCCTTAGAAGCAAGGGGGACTGCCAGTGAAAATAGGCACACCAAAAGAAATACTGGATGGCGAGAACCGAGTGGCAATGACGCCAGACTCGGCCGTGCAGTTGCAGAAACTGGGCTATGAGTGCCTGATCGAAAAAGGGGCCGGTGCGGCGGCCGGGTTTTCGGATGCGACGTATGAGGCTGCGGGTGTTGAAGTCGTAAAAACCGCAGCAGCGCTTTGGAAAGCGGCGGATATTGTCGCCAAGGTGCGCATCCCGACCGAAACAGAGATGAAGCGTCTGACCAAAGGCAAAACGCTGATCTCGTTCTTCAACCCCGCGGGCAATGAAGAGGGGATGGAACTGGCCAAATCCAAAGGCGCGAATGTCATCGCCATGGAGATGGTGCCGCGTATTTCACGCGCGCAGAAGATGGATGCGCTGTCTTCGATGGCAAACATCGCAGGGTATCGTGCGGTGATCGAGGCCGGCAACAACTTCGGCCGGTTCTTCACCGGTCAGGTGACAGCGGCCGGTAAGGTGCCGCCCGCCAAGGTGCTGATCGTCGGCGCTGGTGTGGCCGGTCTGGCCGCAATCGGCACCTCGACTTCCCTGGGTGCGATCACCTATGCGTTCGACGTGCGCCCGGAAGTGGCTGAACAGGTTGAATCCATGGGGGCCGAGTTTGTCTATCTGGACTTTGAAGAAGACCAGCAGGACGGCGCGGCCACAGGCGGCTATGCCTCGGTTCAGTCGGATGAATTCCGCGAGGCGCAGCTGGCCAAGTTCCGTGAGCTTGCGCCAGAAATGGACATCGTCATCACCACGGCGCTGATCCCGAACCGCGAAGCGCCCGAGCTTTGGACCAAGGATATGGTTGAAGCGATGAAGCCGGGCTCGGTCATCGTGGATTTGGCGGCGGAAAAGGGCGGCAACTGCAAGCTGACCGTGCCGGACGAGAAGATCGTGACCGCCAATGGCGTGACGATCATCGGCTATACCGATTTCCCCAGCCGGATGGCGGCGCAATCCTCGTCGCTTTATGCCACTAACATCCGTCACATGATGACCGATCTGACGCCTGAAAAGGACGGTCAGATCAATCACGACATGGAAGATGACGTGATCCGTGGCGCGACTGTCACGCACGAAGGCGAGATCACCTTCCCGCCGCCGCCACCCAAGGTGCAGGCGATTGCGGCGCAGAAGAAACCCGAGGTCAAGGAACTGACCCCGGAAGAGAAAAAGGCGCAGGAAATCGCGGCCTTCAAGGCGCAGACCAAGCAGCAGTTCACCCTTCTGGGTGTCGGTGGTGCGCTGATGCTGTTGGTGGGGCTGATCGCTCCGGCCAGCTTCATGCAGCACTTTATCGTATTTGTGCTGGCGATCTTTGTGGGCTTCCAGGTGATCTGGGGCGTGGCGCACAGCTTGCACACTCCGCTGATGGCGATCACCAACGCGATCTCGTCGATCATTATCGTCGGGGCCTTGATGCAGATTGGGTCCGGGTCGTTCCTGGTCATTCTGCTGGCGGCGCTGTCTGTCTTCATGGCCGGGATCAACATCTTTGGCGGCTTCCTCGTAACCCGGCGCATGCTCGCCATGTTCCAGAAATCTTAAGGAGGTCGGGCACATGATTGGCTTTACTTCTGCCGCTTATGTAGTTGCGGCTGTCCTTTTCATCCTGTCGCTCGGCGGCCTTTCGAACCAGGAAAGCGCCAAGCGCGCGGTCTGGTATGGCATTGTCGGTATGGCACTGGCGGTCTTTGCTACGCTGGTCGGTCCGGGTTCGGGCCTGTGGCTGCTGTCCATTCTGCTGATCATCGGCGGTGGTCTGATCGGTCAATACGTGGCGCAGCGCGTCCAGATGACAGAGATGCCGCAGCTGGTGGCTGCAATGCACTCGCTGGTCGGCCTGGCGGCTGTGTTCGTGGGCTTTAACGCACATTTTGAGATCGGAAATGTGGCGCAGGTCATGGCGATTGCGGATAGTGCCAGCCAGGCGAACCTGTCTGATCTGGGCGCGTTCGCCAAGCTTATCGCCAAGAAGACCCCGGCAGAACTGGCGATCCTGCATGTTGAGCTGTTCTTGGGCATCTTCATCGGTGCGATCACCTTTACCGGCTCGGTCGTGGCCTACGGCAAGCTGGCGGGCAAAGTGACCTCGGCGGCGACCAAACTGCCCGGAGGTCATATGCTGAACGCGGCGGCTGCAGGTCTCTCGCTGATCTGTCTGATCTGGTATACCAGCTCGGGTGGGTTTTTCCCGCTGTTCCTGATGACGCTGGCAGCGTTGTTCATCGGCTATCACCTGATCATGGGTATCGGTGGTGCTGACATGCCGGTGGTTGTGTCGATGCTGAACTCGTATTCGGGTTGGGCGGCTGCGGCGATCGGCTTCAGCCTTGGAAACGACCTGCTGATTGTGGTTGGCGCTCTTGTCGGCTCGTCGGGTGCGATCCTGTCCTACATCATGTGTAAGGCGATGAACCGTCACTTTGTCAGCGTGATCCTGGGCGGCTTCGGTGGCCCGCAGGGCGAGCAGATGGCCGTCGAGGGCGAACAGATCGCGATTGAAGCGGACGGCGTGGCCGCTGCGCTGAACGATGCGGACAGCATTGTCATCATCCCGGGTTACGGCATGGCTGTTGCTCAGGCACAGCAATCGGTGTCCGAGCTGGTCCGCAAACTGCGCGCCAAGGGCAAAGAGGTGCGCTTTGCGATCCACCCGGTTGCGGGTCGGTTGCCGGGCCACATGAACGTTCTGCTGGCCGAGGCGAAAGTGCCGTATGACATCGTGCTTGAGATGGACGAGATCAATGATGATTTCCCGGACACGGATGTGGCCATCGTCATTGGCTCGAATGACATCGTGAACCCTGCCGCGCAGGAGGATCCCAACAGCCCCATCGCCGGTATGCCGGTTCTGGAATGCTGGAAGGCCAAGCAGGTCTTTGTGTCGAAGCGCGGTCAGGGCACTGGCTATTCGGGTATCGAGAACCCGCTGTTCTTCAAAGAGAACACGCGCATGTTCTATGGCGATGCCAAGCAGTCGCTGGACAAGCTGCTGCCGATGATCGACTGATCAACCGTTGCTAGTAAATTGCAAAGGGCGCCTGCGGGCGCCCTTTCCTTTTTTGGGTAGAGTTGGGGGCTTTGCCCCCAAACCCCCAGGATATTTGTCGCCAGATGAAGCCTGTGGAATGTGCTATTCTGAGCCGGAACACGGTAACAGGAGGTGGCTATGCAGAAAGTGAATGGTATTGGCGGGGTTTTCTTTCGGGCCCGGGATCCTGAGGCGTTGCGGGATTGGTATGAAAGGCATCTGGGCGTTAACCACTATGACCCTGTGCCCTGGAAACAGCGCGCGGGGTATACAGTGTTTGCGCCATTTGCGCAGGATACCGAGTATTTTGGCCGGGCGGAGCAGCAATGGATGATCAATTTTCGCGTTGATAACCTTGCGGCGATTTCCGCACAGCTTGAGGCCGCGGGGATCAAGGTTGAGACCCATCCCGACTGGGACAGCGAGGTTGGCAAGTTCGCCCGCATTCATGACCCGGAAGGCAATCCGATCGAGCTGTGGCAGCCAAATCAATGAGATAGCGGGTTTGTATACCGTTGCATTCCTGTAAGTATATGAAATAAAAAGAGAATTGATGTATTCCGACTGTGTCGTATAGTGCCCCGGATAAGACGGAGCCAAAAATGACGCCGATTGATGATCATCCCTTGCGCTATGCGCTGGCCAACGAGCTGCACGCAAGGCCCTTTCCAAGCGCCGAGGTGCCCTGCACAGTTGCATTTCTGGCGATCAAGAAGCCGACTGAGTCGGTCGATGGAGATCGTCAGGCTGATATCGCACATTTGACCGATCTGTTGACGCGCTATGGTGCGTCTCGCCCCCAGCCGGATGCAACGCATTATGCAGGTCAGATTGGGCGTCATTGGTTGAAGTGGGAACAACATACCGAGTTTGTGACCTATACCGCGATCTCGCAGAATGTGAGCACGCGGGCATTTGACCCAGCTGATTTTGAAGTGTTCCCGGCGGATTGGGTTATGGCCAGCCCGGGCAAAAGGATCACATCGATTCTGATGCGTGTCGTGCGGCGGCCAGATCAGGATGCGGTCCGTGCTGTGTTGCCTGACTGGTTCGAACCCGAAAGCCTGGCCGTTTCTTGCGTTCTGGATGATGCGGCGATCTGTGCCAGCGATTTTCGCATCGATCCAGCGGGCCATATGCGTTTTGCTGTGTTTATTTCCGAAGGCACGGGTCAGCGACGGATCGGGCGGATCATTCAACGCTTGTGCGAGATCGAGACGTATAAGGCGATGTCCATGTTGGGCTTTGCCAGGGTTAAAAACCTGACGCCGCGCATCGGTGGGTTAGACCAGAAGTTGACCACGTTGATGGGCGAGATGACGGATGGAGAAAACCATCCTGATGATCTGTTACCTGATCTGCTGCGCATCTCGACTGAGTTGGAAACCTTGTCTGCCCGCTGTGCCTTTCGCTTTGGGGCGACTGGTGCCTATGAAGCCATTGTCAATCAGCGCATTGCCGTGTTGCGGGAAGAACGGTTCATGGGCCGTCAGAGCTTTGCCGATTTCATGATGCGCCGTTACGACCCGGCTATGCGCACTGTGAAATCGACAGAAAAACGCCTGCAAACCCTTTCAGACAGAGCAATCCGCGCCGGGGATTTGCTGCGTACACGCGTTGATGTTGAACGCAGCGCACAGAACCAGGCTTTGTTGGAAAGCATGGACAAGCGTGCGGACCTGGCCTTGCGCCTACAGCATACGGTCGAGGGGCTTTCGGTTGTTGCCATCAGCTACTATGCCGTCTCGCTGGTGAGCTACATATTGTATCCGCTCACGTCGACCGGGTTGAGCAAAGGTACATTGACCGCCTTGATCACGCTGCCGGTCATTTTGATGGTCTGGGCTGCCGTCCACAGAATTCGCAAGCGGTTGGAATGACGTCACTTGCACAGCAGGGCAAGCTTTGTACTAGTGACCGGCAGCGATAGCCACACAATCGGAGCACCCCTGTGATCAGTGTCGTTTCAGCATGGCGGGCTGTAACCGCGATGTTCATCCTCAACGGTGCATTGTTTGGTATCTGGGCCTCGCGCATTCCGGCGGTTCGGGATCAGCTGCAGCTGAGCCATGAGGCGTTGGGCTATGGCCTGCTGTTCATGGCAGCAGGCGCGGTGTGCTCCTTTCCTATCACCGGGCGACTGACCGACCGGTTTGGCGCTGTTGCGATCACGCGGGTTATCGCGGTTCTCTATACCGGGTCGCTTGTGCTGTTGGGGCTGGCGGGCAGTTTCACTATGCTGGGTGTCTTTCTATTTATCTTCGGGGCGTTTCACGGGTCGATGGATGTGGCCATGAATGCCTGGGCTGCCGAAGTTGAAAGCGCCTATGAGAAACCGCTGATGTCCTCATTCCACGCGATGTGGAGCCTTGGGGCAGGTTTGGGTGCGATCAGCGGGTATGCGGCTGTACAACTTCAGATGAGCGTGTTGCAGCATTTCCTGTCGGCGGGCGGTTTGGTCGTTGTGTTGGCTCTGGCCTTGTCCTGGGTGCAATGGACGTCTCGCCGGTCGGTGCAGTCGCAGGGATCAGTTTTTGCGTTCCCGTCCGGTGTGTTGATCCTGGTAGGGTTCACGGCTCTGTGCGGTGCGCTGGGCGAAGGGGCCGTCGCGGATTGGAGTGCGATTTTCCTGCATGACGTCACTGGCGCTGCGGAAAGCGTTGCGACCTTAGGCTACGCCGTGTTCTCGGTCGCGATGGTCGTATGTCGTCTTGCGGGGGGGCTGGTGATTGCGTTGGTTGGGCCGGTTGCTGCGGCACGGGGTGGCGGGATGTTTGCCGCTATGGGCGTGTTTTGTGTTGTCTCGGCCGGCACTGCTTCGCTCGCGTTGGTGGGGTTCATGCTGATGGGCGTAGGGTATGCTGTGATTATGCCACTGGCGTTCAGCCGGGCCGCGAATGATCCGCAGATACCGCCGGGGCAGGCCATCGCCAGCGTGGCAACGCTTGGGTATGGCGGTTTGCTGATCGGCCCGCCTTTGATTGGGTTTTTGGCAGAGTTGCTGACGTTGAGAATGGCCTTTGGTGTCTTGCTGCCGCTTGCCGTTCTGATCGTCGTGTGCGCCGGCGCGCTTAGGCGCGCCGACTGAGTTTGATTAACGTCCGCGAATACGCGGATCCAGCGCGTCGCGAAGGCCGTCACCCAGATAGTTCACGCTCAGCACCGTGAGCGAGATGGCGAGGCCGGGCCAGAACACGCGCTCGGGGTATTGCTGCAGGTAATCGACGCCATCGAATAGCAAGCGGCCCCAGGTCGGGAAGTCAGGCGGGAAGCCCAGCCCCAAGAAGGACAGGGCGCTTTCGGTGATGATCGCAGTGGCAATCCCCAGTGTCGCCGACACCATGATCGGAGACAGCACGTTCGGCAGGATATGGCGCGTGATGATCTGGCTGTTGCTGGTGCCAATGGACCGGGCGGCCAGAACGAACTCTCGTTCCTTGATGGCCAGAACGTCACCGCGCACGATCCGTGCGGTGGGCATCCACGAGGTGATGCCGATGGCGCAGACGATCAGGATGAAAATCCCGCGCTCCAGCCCGAATGCGGCAGACAGAGGCTCACGGAACAGCAGCATCATGACCAGCAGCAAGGGCAGCAGAGGTAGGGCCAGAAACAGATCGGTCAGGCGCATCAGCGGCCCGTCGAGCCGTCTGAAGAACCCAGCAACCACGCCGATGAATGAGCCCAGGAACAGCGCCAGCAGCATCGCGGTGATGCCGACCGATACCGAGGTCTGTCCGCCCGACATCATCCGTGCCAAAATATCACGCCCCAATTGGTCGGTGCCAAACGGGTGCGCCCAGCTTGGCCCCTGATTACGCGACCGGATGTCGATCTGCGTCGGGTCGATGGTCCAGAGATACGGGCCCAGATACACTGCAGCGACGATGAAGATGAACAGCATCGCCCCGATCATCGCGCCCTTGTGGGTTTTGAACTGATCCCACACGTCGCGCCACTGGCTGCGGGGTGGGGTGGTCAGATCGTCCATCACACCTGCGGTTGGCAGGGCGGTGGAGGCCGGCGCAATACCTTCATCCGGGACCAGCGTATCCGTACGATCATGATCAGTCATAGCGAATCCTCGGGTCCAGAATGCCGTAGAGCACGTCTGCAATCAGGTTGAACAGTACGATCAGGACGGCAAAGATGAAAGTCAGGGTTTGAACCATCGGCAGGTCATTGGCCTGAATGGCCCCGATCAGCAACTGGCCGATGCCATTCACCTTGAAAACCTGTTCGGTGATGATGGCGCCACCGAAGATGGCGGGGATACCCAGCGCGATAACGGTGACCACGGGGATCATTGAATTGCGCAGGACGTGGACCATGACGACGGTGTATTCGCTGAGTCCCTTGGCACGGGCGGTGCGGACGTAATCCTGGTTGAGGTTGTCCAGCATCGAGGCGCGCATGAATCGGCTCAGCTGTGCGGTGATCTGAAGCGCCAGAACCATGACCGGCATGATCATCTGCTTGAGCTGCACGACAAAGCTGTCCCAGCTGTTGACCACCAGCGTGGTGTCATAGATCGATGGGAACCAGCCCAGTTGGACCGAGAAGATCACGATCACCAGCACGCCCGAGAAAAACGGCGGGACCGAGAAGCCAACCATCGACACAAACGTTCCCATCTGGTCGAACCAGGAATACTGGCGGTAGGCAGAATAGATGCCGATGGGCAGGGCTATCAGGATGGCAACCACATAGGCGGTGCCGACAACCCACAGGGTCTGCGGGATGCGCTGAACGACGATGTCCATGACGGGCGAGCGGGTCTGCCACGAAATCACTCGCAGATCACCTTCCGAGAAGGTGGTGCCGAACATATGGTCGACCAGGACCTGCGGTTCGATCCAGAAGAACTGCACGATCCATTTCCAGAACCTGATATGCATCGGCTGGCCCAGGCCAAGCGCCTCGCGCATCTTCTCTTTGACTTCGGGAGGAACGGTGAGCGGAACCTGTGCCATCGGATCGCCAGGTGCGAGTTCCAGGAGCAGGAAGATGACGAGGCTGATGAACAGCAGTGTAGGCACCGCCAATATCAGTCGTCTGATGGTAAAATTAAGCATTAAGAGGCGCCTTTATATGCGTCTTCTTGTTGGAGTGGTGTGCAAAGGGCCGCGCCCCGAAGATCGGGGCGCGGCTTTGCAAGGCTAACGCTTAGGAACCGGTCTTGCGGTACCAGTCAGCGATATTCCAAAGTTCGCTGTCCCAAACGTTCAGAACAACGCCACCCAGGGTGTTTGCGTGTGCCGACAGGCGACCACGGTGCACAAGCGGGATCATACCGCCGTTTTGAACCATGATATCGTTCAGCTGTTTCGCGATCTCGGCACGCTGTTCCAGACCGGCAGTTTCGGCCAGCTGCGCATGCAGCGTATCGAACTCTTCGTTGCAGAAGCGGCTGATGTTTTCACCCTGCCACTGTGTGTCGGGACGAGGAGCCTTGTCGCATAGACCGTTGCCCAGATAGGACTGAGGGTCAGTGCCGTTGAAGGTGTTGGCGTACATTTCAACGTCGGCATAGAACTTCTGGAAGGTGTCAGGCGAGCCCGGGTCACCACCGAAGAAGACCGACGCGTTGATGTTGCGCAGTTCGGTTTCGATACCGATCTGGCTCCACCATTCCTTGATCAGCGCCTGGAAGTCCTGACGGACGGCGTTGGTAGACGTTTGATAGACGACTTTCAGCGGAACACCGTCTTTTTCACGGACGCCATCGCCATTGGTGTCAACGATACCTGCTTCGTCCAGTAGGGCGTTCGCGCCAGCGATATCCTGCGTGTCACAAGTCATCGAGGTCGAGTTGAACGCAGCCGGGGCCGGAACCCAGTTACAGGTCACTTTACCTGCCTGACCATAGCCGATCTCAACCAGTAGCGGGCGGTCGATAGCCATGGACATGGCTTTGTAAACGGCCGGGTCCTGAAGGAACGGGTGCGGATGCGTTGCTGTCGACCGCTCGCCTTCCGGCAGGTCAGGCGACGGGTTGGTCTGGTTCAGCATGATACGCTCTACCAGAGGACCGAAGCCCGCAACCGGGGTTCCTTTGCCGCCTTCTTGCATCTGCGCGATCACTTCGGGCGCCAGTTGCAGGTTCCAGGCATAGTCAAACTCGCCGGTTTCCATAACAGCACGACCAGCCGCCGTTGCATCGCCGCCACCCTTGAAGGTGACCGTCGCAAAGGCAGGTTTCGCCGGATCACGATAGTTGTCGTTGGCCTTGAAGGTGATCACGTCATTTGGCTTGAATTCGGTGACAACAAATGGGCCAGTGCCGATGGGGTTAAAGTTCTGCTCGGTGCATTCGGGGGCTTTCGCGCCCATGCAATCCGCGAACTGAGCGGCTTGAATGATCGGGCTTTCGCCACCCACAAACGGGCCATAGGGGAACGGGGTTGGCTTGTCGAAGGTGACCTTGACGGTCAGATCATCCACCGCTTCGACGTTGGTGACGCCTTCAAACTTGGTGACCTGCGCGCAGCCGCCATCGGGGTCCATGCAGTAATTCGCGGTAAAGACCACATCTGCCGAGGTAAACGCCGAGCCGTCCGACCAGGTGATTCCCGGCGCAATTTTCCAAGTGATCGAAGTCAGGTCCTCGCTGACGCCACCGTTTTCAACGGTCGGGATCTCTGACGCCAGATAGGGCACCATGTTGCCGTCCTGGTCATAACGCGCGAGCGGTTCGATCACCAGCGATGCGGATTCAACGTCCTTGGTTCCGCCCGACAAGAAGGGGTTCAGGATCGACGGAGCCTGCCAATAAATGATGCTGACATTGCCGTCCGATCCACGCTCGGCCAAGGCCATCGGGGCCATCGCCGTGCTTGCGATCGCACCAAGCAAAAGGGTTTTGATCTTCATAATAAACTCCCGAAAAGGACACTTCCGTGTCTCGATTATCTCCGCAAGGCCTGCGGATTTGGCGTTGCCGCTTTGGGTAAGGGTCTGAATTGTGACCGCAAAATCGACTAAGACTTACGGAATCCATGATCTCCCCATCACGGTTACGCAAGGTATCGAAACAGAACTCTGGAAAAAAGCAAGGGTTGCCGTCGGGAAAAATGGCAACGGGTTTGACTTTTCCTGCCTTGCCGCCTTAGCGTCGGGCATCCGAACAAAAAAGACTACCAACGGGAGCGCGTGCGTGCTGGATCAACCTATTGCACAGATCAAGAAACTGCGGGTCGAGTTTCAAACGAAAGATGGCCCTGTGGTGGGTGTCGAGGATGTCTCGTTCGAAGTAAATCCCGGCGAAACCGTTTGTATCGTTGGCGAATCTGGCTCAGGGAAATCGGTTTCCTCACTGTCTTTGATGCGACTGGTTGAGTTCGGTGGCGGCGAAATCGCGGGTGGAGAACTGCTGTTTGACCGCCGCGACGGCGAAGAGATGGACCTTTCAAACGCCGATCAGGATCTGATGAAACAGATTCGCGGCAATGAGATCGGGATGATCTTTCAGGAGCCGATGACCGCACTGAACCCGGTTTTCACGGTCGGACGCCAGCTGACCGAAGGGCTGCGCATCCACAAAGATATGTCCAAGGCGCAGGCCGAAGAACGCGCGCTTGAGCTGCTGCGTCAGGTTCGAATCCCTGAACCTGAGCGTCGATTGAAACAGTACCCCCATGAATTGTCGGGTGGCATGCGACAGCGTGTTGTGATTGCGATGGCGATGGCGTGCGAGCCACGTTTGCTCATCGCGGACGAACCCACGACCGCGCTGGATGTGACCATTCAGGCCGAGATTCTGGCGTTGATGGACCGGTTGAAGCGGGAAACAGGTACGGCGGTGATGTTTATCACCCATGACATGGCCGTGGTGGCGCAGATGGCGGATCGGGTTGTCGTCATGTTCCGAGGCAACAAGGTTGAAGAGGGCACAGTAAAAGAAATCTTCGAGAACCCGCAGCATGATTATACCAAAGCGCTGCTGGCGGCGGTGCCGAAGCTGGGTGAGATGCGCGGCAAATCCGCGCCTGAGCCCATGAAACTGCTTGGCGTCGAAGGTCAGAACATCGCCCCCATTCCGGGCACCGAAGAGGTTCTGCTGACCGTCAACAACCTGACAACGCGGTTCCCGGTCAAAGGTGGCTTACTACGTCGTACAATCTCGAACGTTCATGCGGTAGAAGATGTGTCTTTCACCCTCAACAGAGGACAAACGCTGAGCCTTGTGGGCGAATCGGGCTGCGGCAAGTCTTCGGCCGGGCGCTCGATCCTGCGGTTGGTCGAGCCTATGGCCGGCGAGATCAATCTGGACGGCGTCGACATTATGAAACTGGATCCTTCCGGCTTGCGTAAGGCGCGGCTGGACATGCAGATGATCTTCCAGGACCCGTTTGCCTCGCTCAATCCGCAGATGCAACTGGTCGATCAGGTGGCCGAGCCGATGCGCAACTATGGCGTCGCCTCAGGGTCGGAATTGCAGGACCGGGTCGCGCAACTGTTCGACAAGGTACAATTGCCTCGCAGCTTCATGCGTCGCTTCCCGCACGAAATGTCTGGCGGTCAACGTCAACGGATTGCCATCGCCCGTGCATTGGCCCTGAACCCCAAGCTGATCATCGCGGATGAGGCGGTCTCGGCCCTCGATGTATCTGTGCAGGCGCAGGTTCTGAACCTGATGATGGAGCTGCAATCTGAGCTTGGCCTGTCCTACCTGTTCATCAGCCACGACATGGCTGTGGTCGAGCGTGTCAGCCACTATGTGGGCGTTATGTATTTGGGTCGGATCGTGGAACTTGGACCGCGCGCGCGTGTATTCGAGAACCCGCAACATCCTTATACGCAGGCGCTGATGAAGGCGGTTCCAATTGCCGATCCGAACCAGCGGAAGTCGGAAAAAGACTTGAATTTCAAACCAATTCCGTCGCCCATTCATCCAATTGACTACAAGCCGGAACCGTCTGAGTACCGCGAGGTCGAACCGGGGCACTTTATCCTGACCACGGATAGCGGATACTGACCCACATGGCACAGCGTCTGACGCCGCTTGAGATCATGACCAAGCTGATCTCGTTTCCAACTGTAAGCCGCGAAAGCAACCTGCCGCTGGTCGATTGGGTCGAAGGATATCTGGGCGAGCACGGGATCAAGGCGCATCGCTGGCCTGATCCGAACCAACCGCACAAGGCGGCGATCTTCGCGCATGTGGGGCCGTGGGAAGAAGGCGCGGTCGTCCTTTCTGGCCACACAGATGTGGTGCCGGTCGACGGGCAACCTTGGGATTCCGACCCTTTTGTTGTGACCGAGAAAGACGGCAAGTATTTTGGTCGCGGCACCTGCGATATGAAGGGCTTTGATGCGTTGGCGATCTGGGCCCTGGTCGAGGCGCACTACGCCGATCTAAAACGCCCGTTGCAATTGGCGCTGAGCTTTGATGAAGAGGTCGGTTGCACCGGAGCACCGCCCATGATTGAGGCGATGCAGAAAGTTCTACCCAAAGGGTCGGCTGTGATCGTGGGCGAGCCGTCGGTGATGCAGGCTGTGACGGGTCACAAGGGCGGTTTTGGCTATGACACGCATATGATCGGGTTCGAGGTCCATAGCTCAATCATGCATACAGGCGTCAATGCGATCATGGAGGCGGCGCCTCTGATCAATTGGGCCAACGAACAGAACGCCCGCAACCGGGCTGCGACGCCAAGTGACACGGCGGCGGTGTTTGATCCGCCCTGGACCACCGTTCATGTGGGTATGATCGAAGGCGGAACGGCTCATAACATCACCGCCAAGGATTGCCATTTCATGATGGATTTCCGGACCGTGCCGGATGAAGCCAAGGCCGACTGGCGAGATGCGTATTTCCAGCAGGTGCGCGAGGTTGAGGCGCGCATGCAAGCCGTACATGCCGAAGCTCGGATCGAAATTTCCGAGAACTTCTCGATCCCCGGTCTGGTGCCCGAGCAGGATGGTGAGGCCGAAGCTCTGGTGCGCGCTCTGAGCGGTGACAATGCTAGCCATGTGGTCAGTTACGGCACCGAAGCGGGCCAGTTTCAGGAAGCAGGGTATTCTGCGGTCATTTGTGGCCCTGGCGACATCGCACAGGCGCATCAACCGAACGAGTTTATCTCGGTCGCGCAGTTCGAAGCAGGGCACGCGTTCATGCAGCGACTGGTCGATAAACTTTCAGGCTGACTAGCCCTTTGAAAGGAGGCATCCGATGCCGGTAAAAAACAGACTTGCCGAGATGCAGGATGAGATCACCAAATGGCGCCGCCATCTGCATATGCATCCCGAACTGATGTACGACGTCCACGAGACTGCGGGTTTTGTGATCGACCGCCTGAAAGAGTTTGGCGTCGATGACATCACCCCGGGCATCGGTAAAACCGGCGTTGTTGCTGTGATCAAGGGCCGCACGGATACCAAAGGTCGCGTGATCGGGTTGCGCGCAGATATGGATGCCTTGCCGATCGAAGAGGCAACGGGATTGGATTACGCCTCGACAGTTCCCGGCAAGATGCATGCGTGCGGGCATGATGGCCATACCTCGATGCTGCTGGGGGCGGCGCAGTATTTGGCAGAGACGCGGAATTTTGACGGTACTGTGGTGCTGATCTTTCAGCCTGCCGAGGAAGGTGGGGCCGGCGGGCTGGCCATGTGTCAGGACGGGTTGATGGATCGCTGGGGCATTCAGGAAGTTTATGGGATGCACAATATGCCCGGCCTACCGGTTGGCGAATTCGCGATCCGGCCCGGTGCGTTGCTGGCGTCGTCCGATGAGTTTGAGGTCGTTGTAACGGGCAAAGGTGGACATGCTGCAGCCCCGCATGAAGCCGTCGATACAACGCTCGTTGCTTCGCATATTGTTGTTTCTTTGCAGTCGGTTGTAGCGCGAACTGTCGATCCGATTAAACGCGTTGTTCTGACCGTCGGTACGTTCGAGACAGACAGCGTCGCCTCGAACGTGATTGCACATACGGTCAGGCTGAGGGGAACTGTGCGGACGCTTGACCCCGAATATCGCAACATCGCCGAAGAACGTGTGCGCCGGATTGCCGAAGACACGGCGTCGGCCTTTGGCGCGACTGCGCAGGTAACATGGACGCCGGGTTATCCGGTTACGGTGAATTCCGAGGCGGAAACGGGCTATGCCGCCAAGGCCGCCGCTGCTGTGGCGGGCAAGGTGAACGATAGCACCGATCCCATCATGCCGTCAGAAGATTTTGCCTACATGCTTGAAGAACGGCCCGGAGCCTACATCTTTGTTGGAAACGGGGACACGGCCATGTGCCACCACCCGGAATACAACTTCGATGACGACGCGATTCCGGCCGGCTGCAGCTGGTTTGCCGAGCTTGTGGAACGACGATTGCCCATCGCCTAACAAAGGAAGAATGCCATGCCGATCAGAAACCGCCTTGCAGAGCTGCATCAAGAAATCACCGGTTGGCGGCGTGACATTCATGAACACCCCGAAATCCTCTACGACACCCACCGCACCAGCGCTTTGGTGGCGGAAAAGCTGAAAGAATTCGGTTGTGACGAGGTGGTCACCGGCATCGGTCGTACCGGTGTGGTTGGCATAATTAGGGGCAAGACTGATACGCAAGGTCGGGCCATTGGGTTGCGGGCGGACATGGACGCGCTGCCCATGCAGGAGCAGACCGGGCTGGAATACGCCTCAAAAACGCCTGATGCGATGCATGCCTGCGGGCATGATGGTCATACAGCGATGGTTCTTGGGGCTGCGAAATACCTGGCCGAAACACGCAATTTCGACGGCACAGCAGTTGTGATCTTTCAGCCCGCCGAAGAAGGCGGGAATGGGGCCGAGGCCATGTGCCAGGACGGGCTGATGGACCGGTTCGGCATTCAGGAAGTCTATGCGATGCACAATGTGCCCGGCCTGCCCACCGGCCAATTTGCCATCCGCTCGGGCCCGTTGCTGGCGGCGGCGGACGAGTTTGACATTCATTTGGAAGGTCATGGCGGGCATGCGGCCAAACCGCAGGAGACGGTGGATACTACGGTAATGCTGTCTCAGCTGATCGTGGCGCTGCAAACGGTTGTCGCGCGCAACGCGGACCCGATTGAACAGGGTGTTTTGTCTGTGACCTCAGTTGAGACATCATCGAAGGCGTTCAACGTGATCCCGCAATCGGCCCGCGTGCTGGGAACGGTGCGCACCCATTCCAATGAGATGTGCGCCATGATCGAAAAGCGGCTGACCGAAGTTGCGACCGGGATCGCAGCAACGATGGGCGGCACGGCGACCGTGACGTACAACAAAGGCGTTCCGGTCACGATCAACGCCGAAGAACAAACAGGCTATGCCGAGGAGGCCGCGATTGCCGTTGGTGGCAGCTGCGGCGAGGCTCCCATGGTGATGGGGGGTGAGGATTTCTCTTTCATGCTCGAAGAACGCCCCGGAGCCTTCATCATTCTGGGCAACGGCGACAGCGCCGGGCTGCACCACCCCGAATACAATTTCAACGACGAGATCATCCCGATTGGATGTTCGTGGTTTGCCGAAATGGTCGAGCGCCGGATGCCGGCGGCTTGAAATAGGAGAGAGAAGACATGCCAGTTAAGAACCGCTTTGCCGAATTGCAGGCCGAAATCACCGAATGGCGACGGGATTTGCACGAGAACCCCGAAATTCTGTTCGAAACGCATCGTACCAGCGCAATGGTTGCGGAGAAGTTGAAAGAGTTCGGCTGTGATGAGGTGGTCACCGGAATTGGCCGCACCGGCGTTGTGGGTGTGATCAAGGGCAAGTCTGACAGCAAGGGAAAGGTCATTGGCCTACGCGCGGATATGGATGCGTTGCCAATCCACGAGGCGACAGGTCTGGACTATGCCTCAAAAACAGATGGAGCCATGCATGCCTGTGGGCATGACGGTCATACGGCGATGTTGTTGGGGGCTGCGAAGTACCTGTCGGAAACGCGAAACTTTGACGGCACCGTTGTCGTAATCTTCCAGCCCGCCGAAGAGGGCGGTGGCGGTGGTCGCGAGATGTGTGAAGACGGCATGATGGACCGCTGGAACATTCAAGAGGTCTACGGGATGCACAACTGGCCGGGCAAACCGGTTGGCAGTTTTTCGATCCGTCCGGGCTCGTTCTTTGCTGCGACGGATCAGTTCGACATCACTTTCGAGGGGCGCGGCGGGCATGCGGCGAAACCGCAGGAAACCGTCGATACAACCGTGATGACGGCGCAGGCGGTGCTGGCCTTGCAAACCATCGCGTCGCGCAACGCAGATCCGATTGATCAGGTGGTGGTCTCTGTGACCTCGTTCGAGACGTCGTCGAAGGCGTTTAACGTGATCCCGCAGACGGTGCAAATCAAAGGGACTGTTCGCACGATGAGCAGCGACATGCGTGATCTGGCCGAGAAGCGGATCAATGAGATCTGCAACGGGGTTGCGGCGACCTTTGGTGGCACCACGGATGTGACCTATATTCGCGGCTATCCGGTCATGGTGAATAGTGACGAGCAGACCGCGTTTGCCGCAGAAGTGGCCCGGTCTGTTTCTGGCGATTGCGAGGATGCACCTTTGGTGATGGGCGGCGAAGATTTCGCGTTCATGCTCGAGGAACGCCCGGGAGCGTATATTCTGGTTGGCAATGGCGATACGGCCATGGTTCATCACCCGGAATATAATTTTAACGACGAGGCCATTCCCGCCGGGTGCAGCTGGTGGGCTGAGATTGTCGAGCAGCGGATGCCGGCGGCCTGATGGCGTGGGTGGGGGCTCTGCCCCCACACCCCCGGGATATTTTTAGCCAGATGAAGAGGGATCCTGCGCCTTTGGTGCAAGGTTCAGGTGCGTGCAGAGCGTTTCCGCAACCTTGTTCAGAGCGTCTTTTTGAGTGCTGACGCAGGTTTGGGCAGCGCTGCGCGCGGTGGTCAGGGCGCTGTCTTCGGATAGCCAGGTTGCAACGGCATCGGAGAGGTCGTGGGCGGTTTGGACTTCGATTGCGCCTCCGCTCTTGATCAGGGGCGCGAAGGTTTCGGCGAAGTTGAAATAGCCCGGGCCGGTGAGGATGGCGGCCCCGGCTTGGGCGGGTTCAAACGGGTTGTGGCCGCCGATCTCTTTCAGCGAACCACCCAGGAACACGATGGGGCAGAGCGCGTACCACGTGCCAGTTTCACCTAGCGTGTCGGCGACGTAGGTTTGAGTTTGCTCCGTGACCGGTTCACCCGTCGTGCGGAAAGCGGCTGTGAGATTGGCCTGATGTAGAAGTTTGGCGACTTCGTCACGGCGTTCCGGATGGCGCGGGATCAGAAGCAGGAGCAGATCGGGCCAGCGTTCAAGCAGCGTTTTATGCGCCGCGAACACGGTTTCCTCTTCGCCTTCATGAGTGGAACTGGCGATCCAGACAGGGCGGCCTGAGAGTTGCGTGCGGATGTCGGACAGCGCCTGTTCATCGATGTCCAACGGATCGGACATGGCTTTGAGGTTAGTGCCGGGTTTCACGAACTCGGGTTTAGCACCCATGTCGATCAGATTGGCTGCGGTTCGGTCATTCTGGGTCAGGAAGAGACAAAAACTGTCCAGTATGAAACGCGCAGTTTTAGGCCGCTTTTTCCAACCCTCGACTGATTTCTTTGAAAGACGGGCGTTCAGCAGGGCCAGTGGCACGCCGCCCCTGGCGCTTTCGACGATCAGCTGAGGCCAGATTTCGCTTTCGACAAACACGCCTGCATCGGGTTTCCAGTATGAAAGAAAGCGCTGTACAGGGCCATGCGTATCCAGAGGCGGGTATTGATGCCGTGTCCGGGGGGGCAGGCGTTTCTCAATTAGCGCGGCAGATGTCGGCGTGCCGGATGTTATCAGAAACTCGACATCGGGCAAAAGCGTGCCCAACCGCCTGATCAGGCTGAGGACCGACAGGCTTTCGCCAACGCTGGCCGCGTGAAACCATATCAGACGTCCTGAGGGTCGCGGTAGGCTGGCATGACCCAGCCGTTCCTGCTGTCGTTTGTTTGGAACACCTGCAGGTTCAAGTTTGCGGCGCACGGTGCGCCAGAACAAGGGCGCTGCCACAGCAATGATCCCGCAGTAGAGATGATACAGCAGTGTCGGACTACCGGGGTGATGGTCAGGCATCCTAGCCGCCCGTATGGCTCATATGGCGCGTCATCTGGCCATCAACGGCTTGGCGGGAATAGTCGAAATCATGGCCTTTGGGTTTCAGGTTGATGGCGGCGCGGATGGCATGCTCCAAGGGCGCTTCGCTGTCAGGGTGGTCACGCAAAGGGGCGCGCAGGTCAGCCATGTCTTCCTGACCGAGACACATATAGAGCTCACCCGTGCAGGTCAGGCGCAACCGGTTGCAGCTTTCGCAGAAATTATGGGACAGGGGCGTGATGAATCCGATCTTCTGCCCGGTTTCTTCCAACCTTACATAGCGCGCGGGTCCACCGGTGCGTTCGGCCAGATCTGTGACCGAATAGTGGTTTTCGTATTCCTTGCGAACGTCCTTCAGCGACCAATACTGATCCAGACGATCCTCGTTGCCGATATCGCCCATGGGCATCACCTCGATCCAAGTCAGGTCCATATCGCGCTCGGCACACCATTCGGTGATGCGGGGCAGTTCGGGTTCGTTGAAGCCTTTAAGAGCAACCGCGTTGATCTTGACCCGCAAACCGGCCTTTTGCGCCGCATCAATCCCGTTCAACACCTGTTTCAGGCGGCCCCAACGGGTGACTTTGGCGAATTTGTCTTCATCCAGCGTATCCAGAGAGACGTTCACACGCCGCACACCGGCGGCATAGAGTTCGTCGGCAAAGCGATGAAGTTGCGAGCCGTTGGTTGTCAGCGTCAGTTCCTTGAGCGCGCCGCTGTCCAGATGCCGCGTCATGGAGTGGAAGAAACTCATGATGTTGCGACGCACAAGAGGTTCCCCCCCGGTGATCCGCAGCTTTTGAACGCCCAGCTTCACAAAGGTCGAACACATCCTGTCCAACTCTTCCAAGGTCAGAAGATCTTTCTTCGGCAAAAAGGTCATGTTCTCGGACATGCAGTAGACGCAGCGGAAATCGCAGCGATCCGTTACCGAGACGCGGAGATACGTGATGGCACGTGCGAAGGGGTCTATCAGCGGAGCAGTCATGCGTAATAGGTAAATCGGTAACTGGTCCGCGACAAGGGGCTAACATGCTTTGGGCTGGAACAGATCGATGCGTGGCTGTAAGTTTCGGGTATGAAATACGTTCTTGTTTTCCTGTGTGTTCTGCTTGCCGGCTGCGAAACGGTGCGGTCGACGACGGATCGTGTGTTTGGGCGCAGCGAGGCCGCGCCCGAGACAGAGGCCAATGCAGAACCCGAAGCCGCACCCGAAACTGAGCCGGTCACGACGCGACCGAACTGGGACGGCGCCAAATCCACTACCGCTGTTCTTGGGGACCCCTCAAAGCCAGGGCGCTGGATGCAAACGCCGCTTGTGGATACCGAGGTTACGGCCCGCGTGGTGGTGCCCCGGACCGGGGCACAGGCGTATATCACGCTTATTCCGTCGCGCGGACCAGAAGGCGGCGGCAGCCAGTTGTCACTGGATGCGATGCGTACACTTTTGGTGCCTTTGGATGCGCTGGTTGAGGTTGACGTCTACGCCAACTGATCTTTCAGGTACTTCCCGGCTTCCCGCCGCGCAAAGGGTTTCATCGCCGGGCCATGCTGCTCCAAAAACGCGACAACGCGCGGGGCATCGTGTTTTGACAATTCGCGCAGCCACCAGGCGATGGCCTTCTGGATGAACCAGTCCCGATCTGGAACGTAGCTGGCTGCCCAACCCAAGATGCGGTCTCGGCGGTCCAGATCATCAGGTTTGGGATGGTTTTGCTTGGTCCAGGGCAGGGTGGCCACCAAGGCGGCGCGGCGTGTCCACATGTGATCTGATGTTGTCCAAACCTCGACCTGATCCAGCCGGGCGGGATCAGCCGTCAGCCGTTTTTGCATCGCCATAGCCGCATGATCGGCCACGGCCCAGGCATCGAAATCCGGCAGCCAGCTTTGCAGCAGTTCCCAAACCGCATCATCCGGTCGGATACGCGCCTGGGTGAGCAGTTTTGAGGCGGCGAGCCGGGTTTCGTGGGTGTTGAGTTGCCACAGCTCACCCGCCAGTTGAACGCGCTGAGGCACATCCAATTCTTGCCGCCAGGTTTTGGTCAGATCATTCAGAATTGGGTTCGCTACCCCAAGATAAAGGCGATCAACCTTGTGATAGGCCGCCATTTGCACACCGCGTTCGGGATCGGCATGGGCTTTGATCTGGGCCAGATAGGGATCAAGCAGCGGCATATCAGACGGGGACTCCTGTGGGTTTGCCGTGGATTGTCTGCTGGTTCTTGTCCACCCAATAGGCGCGGATGTCGTCATCGGACTTGCCATCGACCCATTTTTGCATGGTGTCACGTTCCGATGTGTATTCCAAGAAGGGGACCGCGTAGCCGCAGGAGGTCTGAACCATTTCAATGCTCAGGTCATAAATCTGCCGCGCACTGCGGTGGGCGGGGAAATGCCGGGACAGTTCCTCCCAACCGGCATCGCCTGTGTGGAACGTTTTGGCTGTGCCGTAGGTGCGCAGGATCAAAGGGCGGGTGGTGAAGGAACACCACATCAGGGTCATGCGATTGACATCCAGTAGATGCCCTGCCGTTTCATTGCCGCTGCCGGTCAGGTTCATCCAGATGATACGGTTCGGGCCAAGAACGCGCAGGGAATCCATGCCCTTGGGCGAGATATTGACTCGCCCATCTGCGCCGGCGGTTCCGACAAAGAACATGTGCTGATCTTCGATAAAGGCTTGATGCGGCGGATCGAGTTGCATGAATTGTTTGGCCATGATGCGCTCCGGGAGAGGGGTTTGTGGCAAAACTAAGCGCGTATGGATGGTCGGTCCAGCACTCAGGAGATTGAGCGCCGCTCTGCGAGCAGGGCATCCAGATGTCGGGGATAGGTTTTGTATCCTGTGAATATGAATTCGTCCTCATCCGCCGGGGCGCGCAATTTGGCCTCTTGATCCCAGATACGGGCCCAATCCCGCAAATGCTCTTGCAGGTCTTTCATCGCCGACATCAGTTCAGGCGCGGTTTCGAATGGAGTGTCTTCGATGAAATCCAGCACCTGTTGGTTGGTCGCGCGCAACGCCCGCGCGGGACCAAATGTCTTGCCTTGTGCCAAATAGCGTTCGTACTCTGTGCGCGAAGCACGCATCAGGGACATCAATAGCTCAATGGAGTCCTGCTGATCCATGACCGACCCTTTCGCGGTTCACTCCACCGTCACCGACTTCGCCAGATTGCGCGGCTGATCCACATCCGTGCCCTTGGCCACCGCCGTGTGATAGGCGAGCAGCTGTGCGGGGACAGAATACAGGATCGGTGCAAGGCTGGGGTGGATATGCGGCATTCGGATCGTGCTCCAAACCCCGTCCTCGGCCTCGGCAATGCCATCATCGTCTGAGACCAGAATGACCTTTCCCTTGCGCGCCATGACCTCTTGCATATTGGACACGGTCTTGTCGAACACGGTATCTTTCGGTGCCATCACCACTACCGGCATATGCTTGTCGATCAGCGCGATGGGGCCATGTTTCAGCTCACCTGATGCATACCCTTCGGCGTGGATATAGCTGATTTCCTTCAGTTTTAGCGCACCTTCCATGGCCAGCGGGTACATCAGGCCGCGTCCCAAGAACAGGACATCGCGCGCCTCGGACAAGCGCTGGGCGGATTTGCGGATGGCGCGATTTTGGTCCAGCGCCGAGTTCAGAACCGAGGGCAGCCCACGCAAGGCGGCGGCGTGATCGGCCAGTTCCTCATCGGTCAGCGTGCCCCGGTCGGCGGCGGCTTTGAGCGCCAGCATCAGCAAGACGCTGAGTTGGCAGGTGAAGGCCTTTGTCGAGGCCACGCCGATTTCAATACCTGCGTGGATGGGCAGTGCCACATCGCTTTCCCGTGCGATCGAGCTTTCGGGGACGTTGACGACCGAAACGATCTTGTCCGCTTTGCCTTCGCAATAGCGCAGGGCCGCCAGCGTATCGGCGGTTTCGCCTGACTGGCTGACAAACAGCGCCAGGGTGCGGTCGCTGATCGGAGGTTCGCGATAGCGAAACTCGCTGGCGATATCGACCTCGACCGGCATTTTGGCCAGTTGTTCGAACCAGTATTTTGCCGTCAGGCAGGCGTAGAACGCGGTTCCGCAGGCCACCATGGTTAGGCGGTCCAGCTTGGTGAAATCCAGATCGATATCGGGCAAAATCACCTTATCCCCGCCGGTTGGCAGGTAAGACCGGATCGCTTCGGCTACGACAACGGGCTGTTCGGCGATTTCTTTGGCCATGAAATGTTTGTGCTCGCCCTTATCAGCCCGCGCATGATCCAGCTTGATCTTGCGCATTTCTCGATTGGCCAGTTCACCGGCCTCATTTCGAATTTCAAGCGAGGTGCGCGTCAGCACCGCGCGGTCGCCTTCCTCAAGATAGGTGATCTTGTTTGTCAGCGGGGCCAATGCGATGGCGTCCGATCCCACAAACATCTCTCCATCCCCGTGACCGATAGCCAAGGGAGAGCCCTTGCGCGCGGCGACGATCAGGTCGTCTTGCCCGTCAAACAGAAAAGCCAGCGCAAATGCACCTTCCAACTGATCAATGGTCTTGAACGCGGCTTCGACCGGGGATAGGCCTGAATTCAGCAAATGTTCGGCCATCAGGGCCACGGTCTCGGTGTCGGTCTCGGTTTCAAATCCGATCCCGTTTTCGGCCAATTCGGCGCGTAGTTCGCGGTAGTTTTCGACGATGCCGTTATGCACAACGGCGACCGGGCCGGCCTTGTGCGGGTGGGCGTTGTTGACCGATGGCGCACCATGGGTGGCCCAGCGAGTGTGGCCAATCCCGGATTTGCCAGGCAGCGGGTCATGGACCAGCAGGTCACTCAGGTTGACCAGCTTGCCTACCGCCCGGCGACGCCCCAGCGCCCCGTCATTCACAGTAGCAATACCGGCGCTGTCATATCCGCGATATTCCAGCCGTTTCAGCGCTTCAACCAGAATAGGGGCGACCTCATGCTGCCCTAGAACACCTACAATTCCACACATAAACTCAGGCCTCTTTATCGCGGCGAGCCTTTTTCGCCTTTAACATATCAAACAATTTGCGCGCATAGCCGGATTTGTTCTCTTGCTTGGCTCGCGCAACGGCCAAGGCATCGGCTTCAACATCTTTGGTCACCACCGTACCGGTCGCCGTCATCGCCCCATCGCCCACCGTCACTGGGGCTACCAGCATGGTGTTCGAACCGATAAACACGTTCTGTCCAATCGTGGTTTTGTGCTTCATCACGCCGTCATAGTTGCAAGTGATCGTGCCCGCGCCGATATTCGTTGCGGCACCAACTACAGCATCACCGACATAGCTAAGGTGATTGACCTTAGCGCCTTCGGCAATCTCAGCGTTCTTGATCTCGACAAAGTTGCCGATCTTCGCGTTTTCTGCGAGTTCCGCACCGGGGCGCAGGCGGGCATAGGGGCCCACGACGGCACCTCTGCTGACATGGCAGCCTTCCAGATGCGAATAAGCCCGGATCGTCGCGCCGCTTTCTACGGTCACGCCGGGGCCAAAGACCACGTTGGGTTCGATTACCGTATCGCGCCCGATGACCGTATCGGCGGCCAGATAAACCGTTTCCGGCGCCATCAGAGTCACGCCTAGATCCAGCAATTCGGCGCGCGCCTGTGTCTGAAACACAGCATCCGCCGCAGCCAGATCGGCGCGAGAATTCACACCCAGTGTTTGGGCTTCGTCACAGGCAACCGCCGTTACGGTCAGCTCTCGATTTCGGGCGATCTCGACCACGTCGGTCAGATAGTATTCACCGGATGCATTATCGTTGCCCACCGCATCGATCAACGACATAAGCGTCTGCGCGTTGCACGCCAAAAGGCCCGAGTTGCAGAAGCTTATTGCGCGTTCTTCATCCGATGCGTCCTTGAATTCGACAATCCGCTCCAGCGTGTCACCGTTCATGACCAAACGGCCATAACGCGCGGGATCGGCAGCTTTGAATCCAAGGATCACCAAATCGTTCTTGGCGCGCGCTTCGATCATCCGCTCCAGCGTGTCGGGCTGCAAAAACGGTGTGTCGCCATACAGGACCACGACGTCACCCTCGAACCCCTGCAGCGCCTCACGCGCTTGTGCAACCGCATGGGCGGTGCCCAGTTGCTCCTCCTGTACGGCGATTTGCGCCGTCTCATCCTCTGCCTGCGCGACCTTGGCGACGGCTTCGGACCCGTGGCCTGTGACGATCACGGTGCGCTCGGGCGACAGCACCGATCCGGCGCGCATGGCGTGGATCAGCATCGGAACCTGGGCGATGGGATGCAAAACCTTTGGAATATCCGAATTCATCCGGGTGCCTTTTCCGGCGGCAAGGATGACAAGGGCAGTGGTCATGAAATCGTTTTCTCTTTGTGTTTTGGTGCCGACCGTTTTATCCGCTGAGGGCAAAGGCGCAAGCCGTTCGGCCATCAAACAAGATTGCCGATTGCAACATGACATGGCGGAAAACTGCCGAGCAAGGAGGCGCGATGCGCACGGTCATCTTCGATCTGGATGGGACTTTGGCGGATACATCCGGTGATTTGCTGGCCGCCGCAAACCATTGTTTTCGCGCGATGGGACACGGGGATGTGCTGGTTCATGGGCAGGATGCGGGTATCGCCCTGCGGGGTGGTCGGATGATGTTGACCCACGGTCTGAAACGGATCGGAGCCTTTCATGAGGGCACAGTAGACGCCTATTATCCCGTGCTGCTTGAGGCGTATTCCAAAGACATCGACACCCATACACAATTCTATCCGGGCGCGTTGGACGCGGTCGAGGCGTTGAAAACTGCAGGTTATGGAGTTGGAATCTGCACCAACAAACCGGAACGGCTGGCAGATCAATTGCTGAGCCAGATGGGCGTGCGGGATCAGTTTGCCTCGCTGGTTGGTGCGGACACATTGTCGGTGCGCAAACCTGACCCTGAACCCCTGCGCGAGGCGGCGCGGCGGGCAGGTGGGCATCCCGATCTGTGCGTTCTGATCGGGGACTCTGATACTGACCGCAACACAGCAAAGGCCGCAGGCGTGCCGTCTGTGCTGGTTACGTTCGGGCCATCGGGGGATGATATGGCCGCGTTGGAGCCCGAGGCTTTGCTGCATCATTTTGCCGATCTGCCGGGTGTTGTGACCGATCTGATCGGTGCGGCGGCATGATCTCTTGACCCGACGCGGATAGAGCCCCAGAACTGAGCCATGACTGAGACATTCACCGGCAGCTTCACCCAACAGGAACCGATCCCCGACGAGGCGATCGAGGCCGCGCTGGCCGTCCTGCGCCATGGGCGTCTGCATCGCTATAACGTCGCACCGGGTGAGCTGGGCGAGACCGCATTGTTGGAACAGGAATTTGCCGCCCAGATGGGGGCGAAATACTGTCTGGCGGTGTCCTCAGGCGGTTACGCATTGGCGACTGCCTTGCGCGCGGTGGGTGTGCAGCCCGGCGATCCGGTGCTGACGAATGCCTTTACCCTTGCACCGGTGCCGGGGTCGATTGCATCTGTTGGGGCTAAACCTGTGTTTGTAGGCGTCTCGGAAAATCTGACGATTGATCTGGACGATCTTGAGACCAAGCTGGATCAGGCGCGGGTTCTGATGCTCAGTCATATGCGCGGTCACCTATGCGACATGGATCGGTTGATGCAACTTTGTGATGCGGCTGGTGTGGTCGTGATCGAGGATTGCGCACATACGATGGGCGCGGCTTGGCGGGGGCAATTGTCCGGTCGGCAGGGGGCAATCGGCTGCTATTCCTGCCAGACGTACAAACATGTCAATTCCGGTGAAGGCGGACTGCTGATCACTGATGATGAGGAGCTTGCCGCCAAGGCCACGATGCTGTCGGGGTCCTACATGCTGTACGAACGTCATCTGGCCGCACCATCACCCGAGGTGTTCGAGCGCGTCAAATACAACACCCCCAATGTTTCGGGCCGGATGGATAATCTGCGCGCGGCGATCCTACGTCCGCAGTTGCGCGATCTGGACCGGCAGGTTGGGCGTTGGAATGAAAGATACCGGGCCATCGAGGCAGGCCTGCGCGGAACACCGGGGCTGACAATTGTGGACCGGCCAGAGGAAGAAACCTATGTCGGTTCGTCGATCCAGTTCCTGCTTCTGGACTGGGTTCCCGATCGGATCACCGAGGTTATTGATAGGTGCGCAAAACGGGGGGTCGAGTTGAAATGGTTTGGTGGGGCTGAACCGACAGGCTTCACCTCTCGCTATGACAGCTGGCGCTATGTCGAAAGCGAACGTTTGCCGGGATCGGATCGCATCCTTACGGGTATTTTGGATATGCGTGTCCCGCTCACGTTCTCTTTGCAGGACTGTGATCTGATCGCTCGAATAATTCGGGAAGAAGTCGCGCGGATCCACAATCTGGCGACGGCTTGAAAACAGCAAACTCTTTTGTCCGGACACGATTTCGCTTGCGTACGGACGTTATGATGCTGGCAAATTGAGGTGTCTTTGCTTCTTTGAGCGGGCACACCATCAGATATTATTGCGGAACCATGACCAAAGAGAAAAAATCTGAATCTCTGGAAGTCAGGCTAAGCCTGTCGGAAAAAAACGCGTTCGCCGCAAGGGTTGCTGCGCGCGGGGAAACCATGAGCGCGGCTTTGCGCCGCTTGATCGCTGAAGATGGAGTGCCTCATTCAAACTCGAAGGAGGTTTCGACCATGAAAAAGACCGTAGTTGCGGCGTCTCCAGTAATTCTGACGATCGCTATCTTAGCCGCTGTATCGATGTCTGGAGCATCTGCAAAAACCGATTTCGCTGGCAACTTTCGTGCCAAGGATACCAATGGCGATGGATTTGTCGATCGGATCGAAATGCTGAGTTACATGACGCAGCAGGCCGAACAGGTGAACTTACCTAGCGATTGTGATGGAACCGAACTGGCGAAGGTTTGGTCAATGTCGCCGGAAGAACTGGCAGATGATGCAATTGGCTTCTCAGATGCTGACAACGATGGCCGCATTACCTTGTCTGAAGTCGTAGCGGCAAATGAACGCTACCGGGCTGACGATTTCACATCCGCCGATACCAACGAGGACGGATTTGTGACCTTGGCAGAGTTGGAGTTCGGCTTTCGTGAAGACGAAGCCAAAGTCAGCGCGGAATGCAGAGCGGCCATTGGTATGCACAGCGCCGCCCGCGCTTCTGAGATTTTGGAGCAAATAGATACAGATGGTGATGGGCGGATCAGCTTGGGTGAGTTCGTGAACCACTAGACCGCATTCCAACTGGACAGACACTCTTCGCCTCGCTATAAATGAACATATGTTCAATTACTGACGTATAGCGCAGAGGCAGACCAAATGTTCCAGGCGGCAATGACTTTTGATCTCGGCGAGGATGTAAACGCGCTGCGCGAGATGGTGCATCGCTGGGCGCAGGAACGGGTCAAGCCGATGGCCGCCGAGATCGACGCATCTAATGCTTTTCCCAATGAGCTATGGGCGGAGATGGGAGAGCTTGGCCTTCTGGGCGTGACGGTGCCCGAGGAATATGGCGGGGCCGGAATGTCCTATCTGGCTCATACAATTGCAGTAGAGGAAGTGGCGCGTGCCTCGGCATCGGTTTCGCTGTCATACGGGGCGCATTCCAACCTGTGCGTGAATCAGATCAAGCTGAACGGCAATGAGGAGCAAAAGCAAAAGTACCTGCCGCGGCTGATTTCTGGCGCGCATGTGGGTGCATTGGCGATGTCCGAGGCTTCGGCCGGGTCGGACGTCGTTTCGATGAAGCTGCGCGCGGAAAAGCGCAACGATCATTACCGGCTGAATGGCAACAAATACTGGATCACCAACGGGCCGGATGCGGATACGCTGGTCGTCTACGCCAAGACAGACCCAGAGGCGGGCTCTAAAGGGATCACCGCGTTTCTGATCGAAAAAGAGATGAAAGGCTTCTCGACCTCACCACATTTCGACAAGCTTGGAATGCGCGGGTCCAATACAGCAGAACTGATCTTTGAAGATGTCGAAGTGCCGTTCGAAAATGTTCTGGGTGAAGAGGGCAAGGGTGTTGCTGTTCTGATGTCCGGACTCGACTACGAACGTGTCGTTCTGGCCGGGATCGGAACCGGGATCATGGCAGCCTGTCTTGATGAGATCATGCCTTATCTGGCCGAACGCAAACAGTTCGGCAAACCCATCGGAAGCTTCCAACTGATGCAGGGCAAGATCGCGGATATGTACACCGCGATGAACTCTGCCCGGGCTTATGTCTACGAGGTCGCGAAGGCTTGCGATCGTGGGGATGTGACGCGGCAGGATGCAGCGGCGTGCTGTCTCTATGCCTCAGAGGCGGCGATGACTCAGGCGCATCAGGCGGTTCAGGCAATGGGCGGGGCTGGGTTCCTGTCGGACGCGCCGGTCAGCCGGATTTTCCGAGATGCCAAACTGATGGAGATCGGTGCAGGCACCAGCGAAATTCGCCGGATGCTGATTGGCCGCGAGCTGATGAGCGAGATGCAGTGAAGAAAACGCCCCGCTGATTTTGGGTCGGCGGGGCGCTTTGGATTGGATCAGAACCGATGGACGTAGGACACACCGACCAGCCAAGGATCGATTTCGGCGGTGCCGATATCAGCGCCATCCAGGGTCACGTCCGAGTCGATGTCGAACCAGCGCACATTCAGTCGGACTGCCCCGTTTTGGGTGACCTGATAGTCCAGCCCGGCCTGCAGCGCGACCCCGAACGAGTTGTCGACCTTGAGATCCCCCAGTGGAGAGCTTTCGTCGAAGAAGATCGTGTAGTTCAGGCCGGCCCCGACATAGGGTTTCCAGGCGCTGTTGGTCGGGAAGTGATAGTTCAGCGACAGGGTCGGGGGCAGGTGCTTGACGCTGCCCGCATCAGTGCTGCCTCCCAGAGTTATGTCGTGGCTGAAGGGCGTTGCAGCCAAAAGCTCGATCCCCAGATTGTCGCGGATAAAGTATTCGGCGGTGAAGATCGGGCGGGTATCCGCGTCGATATCTGCGCTAAGCCCCGCAAGTGTTCCGTTGTCGGATTTCGGGTCCAGATATCCCACACCTACGCCAAGGGTCCAGTCGCCTTGCGATTGGGCAAATGCAGGCACAGCCAAAGCGGCCAGTGCGGTCGAGAATGTCAAAGCGGCGAGCGTTTTCATCATGATCTTGCCTTTGGTTTTGTTGATGCCCCTTGTGTGGCGGCAAAGGCCAATCCGCGCTCTGATCTGTATCAAGTTTTGCTTGGTTCTGGTTGCCTGCGTCCGGCGGGAAAATTCAATGAAAAAAGAGGCCTAGCAGATGCTTGACCCTAGGCGCATACCTGGTTTGCGCCCAGAGGGTGGCTGGGAGTTGCCCGACCGGTTGAACATGGCGCGCCAGTGTCTGGATCATCCCGATGATCGTATTGCCGTGATCGATCTGACCGGCCCTTCCGAACAGCGTTTGACCTATGAACAGCTGCATCAGATGACCGACGGGATCGCCCGTGCCTTGCAGCAGAAGGTACAGCCAGGTGATCGGGTCGGTGTCCTGCTCAGCCAATCCCCATGGTGTGCCGCCGCGCATCTGGCGATCTGGAAGATCGGTGCGATCTCGGTCCCCCTGTTCAAGCTATTCAAGCAGGATGCTTTGCGGTCTCGTGTCAATGATGCGGGCGCCAGTATTGTACTGACCGATGTCGAAGGCGCCGGGCTGCTCGAAGGGATCGCAAATCCTCTGATCGCATCTGAGGTAGGGGTGCCCGGCGCTCCACTTTCCTTTGCTCAGACTGGGCCGGATGACCCAGCGGTGCTGATCTATACGTCGGGCACAACCGGCAGCCCCAAGGGCGCGCTGCACGGGCATCGGGTGCTGACGGGCCATCTGCCCGGCGTTTCAATCAGCCACAATCATCTGCGCGACGGGGACTGCCTTTGGACCCCTGCCGATTGGGCCTGGATCGGTGGGTTGTTCGATGTGCTGATGCCGGGATTGGCGTTGGGCTTCCCAGTGGTTGCGGCACGGCTGGATAAGTTCTCGGCTGAGGCTTGCGCGGATGTGATCGCGCAGGGTGGTGTGCGAAACGTGTTCTTCCCTCCGACCGCGCTGCGGATGCTGAAAGCGGCGGATCAGGGCATCCCGGGCTTGCGTTCGGTCGCGTCAGGGGGTGAGCCTCTGGGCGCCGAGATGCTAGCGTGGGGGCAACAGGCGTTCGGATTGACGATCAACGAATTCTACGGTCAGACCGAATGCAACATGGTGGTGTCTTCCTGCGCTCAGGATTTTCCTGTGAACCCCGGTTGTATCGGTAAGCCTGTTCCAGGGCATAAGGTGGCGGTGATTGACGAGGATGGCAACCCGACGAGCGAAGAAGGCGACGTTGCTATCCGACGTGGATCGGCCTCGATGCTTTTGGAATACTGGAACAATCCGCAAGCGACGGCCGAAAAATTCCGGGGAAATTGGCTGATCACCGGGGATCGCGGCGTTTGGGAGGGCGACTATCTGCGCTTCGTCGGTCGCGATGATGACGTGATTACCTCAGCCGGATACCGCATTGGCCCGGCTGAGATCGAGGATTGCCTGCTGACCCACCCGGCGGTGGCAACGGTGGGCGTGGTCGGCAAGCCCGATCCGCTGCGGACCGAGATTGTGAAGGCCTATGTGGTGTTGAAACCGGGTGCTGAGGCTGCGGAACGGGAGTTGCAGGAGTGGGTCAAGGATCGTCTGGCGCAGTACTCCTATCCGCGCGAGGTAGCGTTTTTGGAGGAACTGCCAATGACGGTCACGGGGAAGGTAATACGCAAGGAATTGAAGGCGCGGGCGGCCACGGAGGTAGTATGATAGATCGTTTTATCGCCGTCTTGTCTCTGCTGCCCGTTCAAGCGGTGGCTGATTGGGCCCCTGACCCGGTAGCCGAGGCTGATATTTGGCATTGTGTGGCCGAGGCGGGTGAAGGCTGGCATGCTGGTGCAATGTGTGTCCAGAACTTTGCGAATGCCTGCATAGAAGAGAGCGGTTCCTATGACAGCATAGCGGTTGCACAGTGCATGGACGCAGAGACCAAAGCTTGGGATGCAGTGATGAACACAGCATACGGGTCTTTGCGCCAAGATTTATCAGATCCAGAACTGCCGCCCGTTGCAGCTGAGGCTCTCAGGGACGCACAGCGCGCCTGGATCGCATTTCGAGACGCTGAATGCCTGTCGCGGGGAAATCTGACAACCGGAACGGGCCACTTCGAAGATGGGGCGGATTGTATGTTGCGGGTAACAGCAACGCGCGCGTTGGATTTGATCGGATATGGGGGCACACAATGAGTAAATTGAAATCCGCGTTCCTTCCTAGTTCGGAAGCCGCACAAACAAACCGCACCGCCCATCTCGACGCGCTGGCGCAAATCTCCGAAGCTGCTGAAGCAGCCCGTATCGGAGGCGGCGAGAAATCTCGCGCGCGGCACGTTTCTAGGGGCAAGATGCTCCCGCGGCGTCGGGTGGCGAACCTGCTCGACCCGGGCTCTCCGTTTCTTGAAATCGGCGCGACGGCGGCGCATGGGATGTATAGCGATGCCGCGCCCTGTGCCGGGGTCATCGCAGGCATTGGGCGTGTGCAGGGGCGCGAGGTCATGGTGGTCTGTAACGACGCCACCGTGAAGGGCGGCACCTATTACCCGATGTCGGTGAAGAAACACCTGCGCGCGCAGGAGATCGCCGAGGAAAATCAACTGCCCTGCATCTATCTGGTCGACAGCGGCGGTGCGAACCTGCCCAATCAGGATGAGGTCTTTCCTGATCGCGATCACTTTGGCCGCATCTTCTACAATCAGGCGCGTATGAGTGCGACGGGGATCGCTCAGATCGCCGTTGTGATGGGGTCATGTACCGCGGGCGGGGCCTATGTGCCCGCGATGTCTGACGTCACGATCATCGTGAAGGAACAGGGGACGATTTTTCTGGCCGGGCCGCCTCTGGTGAAGGCTGCGACCGGCGAGGTCGTGAGTTCCGAAGATCTGGGCGGCGGTGACGTGCATACCCGCCTGTCAGGTGTGGCGGACTACCTAGCGGAAGATGACGCCCACGCTCTGGCTTTGGCGCGACGGGCTGTTGGCTCGCTGAACCTGCGCAAATCGCAGACGGTAGATTGGGCCAGCCCCGAAGACCCTGCCTATGACCCAGAGGAAATCCTCGGCGTTGTTCCGGCTGACTTGCGCACGCCCTATGACATCCGCGAGGTGATCGCGCGGCTGGTCGACGGCTCTCGGTTCGATGAGTTCAAGCCCAGGTTTGGGGAAACGCTGGTGACCGGCTTTGCCCATGTCAAAGGCTGCCCGGTGGGCATCATCGCCAACAATGGGGTACTGTTTTCCGAGGCCGCGCAGAAGGGCGCGCATTTTGTCGAGCTGTGCTCGCAACGCAAAACCCCGCTGGTGTTCCTGCAAAACATCACCGGCTTTATGGTGGGCCGTAAATACGAAAACGAAGGCATCGCGCGGCATGGGGCCAAGATGGTGACGGCGGTGGCAACAACTTCGGTGCCGAAGATCACGATGCTTGTCGGAGGCTCATTCGGGGCCGGAAACTATGGCATGGCCGGTCGGGCCTATCAGCCTCGGTTCCTGTGGACTTGGCCGAATTCACGGATTTCCGTGATGGGTGGCGAGCAGGCAGCGGGTGTTCTGGCCACCGTCAAACGCGACGGGATCGAGCGGCAGGGCGGCACTTGGTCGGTTGAGGAAGAGGCCGAATTCAAACGCCCGACACTGCAGATGTTCGAGGAACAATCGCATCCGCTCTACGCCTCGGCCCGCCTCTGGGACGACGGTATCATAGACCCGCGCAAATCGCGTGATGTGTTGGCCCTATCGCTCAGCGCTGCGCTGAATGCCCCGATTGAGGAGACACGTTTCGGCGTGTTCAGGATGTAAGATGACCGATCTGGAACAGCTAAAAAACCGCTACCCGGGCGCGCAGACCTTTAAGTTTGGGGACAACGCGGCACTGAGTGACGAACTGCTGGCCCTTGTGCGTGCTGGAAAGAAAACGGCGACCTGCGATGCATTGCGAAACTATCCCGAGGGCTCTCTCGACATGCCCGTGGTCGGGCGGCGCGATATTGCTCTGAACTGGGATGATCACCCGGTACTGGTGATCGAAACGATCGAGGTTACGATTTGTCGCTATTGCGATGTGACCGAATGTTTCGCGCTGGCCGAGGGCGAGAATGAAACGCTTGCGGGGTGGCGCGATGATCACCGCCGCTATTTCGAGCGCAATGGCGGCTTCGATCCTGAGATGGAGTTGGTCTGCGAGCGTTTTCGTCTTGTCGAAGATCTGGCGGGCAAGCGGTAAATGGGGATGCTTACGGAAACGCGCCGCTCAGTTTGGTTTGGTTCCAGAAAACCGAACAGCGCTGCCACCTACATAGTAGGTCATTTCGACGTTCAGCCCTGCGGATTTAAGGGCTGTCAAAACGGTCTCACCTTTTCCGAAATTCCGTGTGTATTCACCGATCATGGTGAAGTCTTGCGCACCATTCAGAAAGAAACGCTCAACTTGCGGAAGCACTCCGTCAAGATAGAAACGGTAAACAGGCCGCAAAAACCAATCCACAGGGTCCGTTGCCTCGATCAACGAAAACGGAGCGCCGGGCTTGAGAATACGACAAAGCTGGTTGGCGAAAACCTGATGCTGCTGAGCGTTAAAGGTTTTCAATCCAAAGGTAGAAATCGCAAAATCCGCCGAGGCGGTTGGAAGGTCTGTCGTCAACATATTGGCACAGAGGTGGGTGATGCGGTCATCCCGGCTTTTGTGCAAACGGCTCATAGCATGCTTGTGCATCCCCGGGCTTATGTCGACCGCAGTAACGTTCGCGATTCTAGGAAACTCGGCAAGCAGATGAGGCCAAGCTTCTCCGGTGCCGGACATGAGATCGACTCCGGACGCTTGCGTGTCCTCGGACAAGGTCAGCCCTTTCACACATGCTCTGCGCCATGCGCGAACCAGGCCGAAGGAAGCGACTGCGCTCCAATTTCGGTAGGAATCCGAACACCTGTCGAACACGCCTGCCACAAAGTCGGGGTCATAGATGTCATTGCTCATGGTCTGGACCCTGCGGAGAGGAGAACCGGATTACAAGGGGTTACCAATGTTCAATAAAATCCTGATTGCCAACCGTGGCGAGATTGCTTGCAGAGTTATGGAGACGGCTCAGAAACTGGGCGTGTCCTGCGTTGCTGTTTACTCCGATGCGGATGGGTCAGCCAAGCATGTGCAGATGGCGGATGAAGCGGTTAATATCGGCGGCGCGGCTCCGTCAGAGAGCTATCTGAAGGGCGATGTGATCATTCAGGCGGCGCTGGATTCCGGCGCGCAGGCGATCCATCCGGGCTATGGGTTTCTATCCGAAAACCCGGAATTCGTGGATGCGGTTGAGGCTGCGGGCTTGACGTTCATCGGACCATCGGCAGATGCGATCCGGAAGATGGGCCTCAAAGATGCAGCAAAGGTTCTTATGGAACAGGCGGGCGTGCCTGTCGTGCCGGGTTATCATGGGGACAATCAGGACCCCGAGCATCTGGCCGAGGCGGCCGAAACTATTGGCTATCCTGTGTTGATCAAGGCCGTGGCAGGCGGCGGCGGCAAGGGGATGCGGCTGGTCGAAAATCCCGAGGATTTTCTGTCCGCTCTGGACAGCGCACGCGGCGAGGCGAAAACCGCCTTCGGCAATGATGCTGTGCTGGTTGAGAAATTCGTCGCGAAGCCTCGCCATATCGAGGTGCAGGTATTTGGCGACGGCAGACACGCAGTTCACCTATTCGAACGGGACTGCTCATTGCAGCGACGGCATCAGAAGGTGATCGAAGAGGCTCCGGCCCCTGGCATGACCACTGAAATGCGCGACGCCATGGGACAGGCTGGTGTCCGCGCGGCTGAAGCGATTGGCTACAAAGGGGCCGGGACGGTTGAGTTCATCGTCGACGCGTCCGAGGGGCTGCGTCCGGATCGGTTCTGGTTCATGGAAATGAACACGCGCCTACAGGTTGAACACCCTGTAACCGAGGCTATCACGGGCGTCGATCTGGTCGAATGGCAGTTGCGTGTGGCAGCGGGTGAGAGCTTGCCAAAACAGCAAAGGGACCTTTCGATCAACGGCCACGCGTTCGAGGCGCGGCTCTATGCCGAAGACGTTCCCAAAGGGTTCCTGCCAGCAACGGGCACGCTGACTCATCTGCGCTTTCCTGTGGAATGCCGCGCCGATAGCGGCGTGCGTGCCGGTGACACGATCAGCCCCTGGTACGATCCGATGATTGCCAAGGTCATCGTGCACGGTCCGACCCGTGCGGTCGCCCTGGAACAGCTGCATCGCGCCCTGCAAGCGACCGAGGTTGCCGGGACCGTTACAAACCTATCATTCCTGGGGGCCTTGACCCGGCATACCGGCTTTGCCTCAGGCGATGTCGATACGGGGCTGATCGCGCGCGACCTTGACGAATTGGTGCGGGCGGTACCGCCACGGCCTGAAACCCTTGTGGCGGCAGCCATGCGGGTTTCGAACTTGGTGGACATGCGGGCAGACGCTGGTTTCTCGCTTTGGGCACCTCTGCATCGGGCGGTTCAGCTGATATCCGGTGAGGATCATATCGAGCTTGATGTTCAAGTTATTAGCGCCGAACGGCAGGAGTGGCACGTGGGTGAGACGGTCGTCACGGCACAACGCCAGGACGGGCGCTGGCTGATCAACGGAAAACCGATGCCCTATGTCGCGGTCACTGGTCCCCGGATCACGGTCTTCGAGGATTATGGACAGAGTTTTGACCTGGTCGACCCACTGGACCGCGAGGCCAGCGCGGCTGGGGATACCAACCTGATCGAAGCGCCGATGCCGGGGCTTGTCAAAGCGGTCTTTGCAGTGGCTGGTCAGTCGGTCAAGGAAGGCGACCGTTTGGCGGTGCTGGAGGCGATGAAGATGGAACATTCCCTGCTTGCTGCTCGGGATGGTGTTGTCGCAGAGGTTCTGGCCGAAGAAGGCGCTCAGGTCGAAGCCGGTGCCGCCTTGGTCCGGTTGGCAGATAGCTAGGCTGTTCGAAAGTCTGAGCATGTGTCACGATCAGATTGGACACCAAAGGGAAATGAGGCATGGGCGAACGGGTCGAAATTTTTGAAGTCGGGCCTCGGGACGGGTTGCAGAACGAAACGCGCGACATTCCGGTGGCCGAGAAGATTGCGCTTGTCGATTGCCTGTCGGATGCCGGGTTCAACCGGATCGAAGTGGCCAGCTTTGTTTCACCTAAATGGGTGCCCCAAATGGCGGGAAGCGCCGAGGTTCTGGCCGGAATAACGCGCGCAAGGGGTGTGCGATATGCAGCCCTGACCCCCAATATGCGGGGGTATGGAGATGCTTTGGCAGCCAAAGCGGATGAGATCGCGGTTTTTGCCTCGGCTTCCGAGGGATTCTCGAAAGCCAATATCAACGCCACCATTGCCGAGTCGATTGAACGGTTCGCGCCGATTCTGGACGCCGCGCGCCACATCGACCTGCCAGTGCGCGGCTATGTCTCTTGCGTGACCGACTGCCCGTATGATGGGCCGACACCGCCCGAAAAGGTGGCTGAGGTTGCGGATCTTTTATTCTCTCACGGCTGCTATGAGGTGTCTTTGGGCGATACAATTGGGCAGGGGACGCCGGACAAGATCGCACGGATGCTGATGGCGGTGCGCGAGCGTGTTCCCGTGACCCGGCTGGCCGGTCATTTTCACGACACGAATGGCCGGGCGTTGGACAATATCGATGCCTCGCTTTCACTGGGCGTCCGTGTATTCGATGCCGCCGTTGGTGGCCTTGGTGGTTGCCCCTACGCCCCCGGTGCAGCGGGCAATGTCGCGACCGAAGCCGTTGCGGCGCATCTGGAACGGTTGAGATATGCCACCGGCCTGGATGCCAACGTGTTGGATAAAGCCGCGCGGATGGCGCGCGCCATGAGGGGCTAAGATGTACGAAACGATCTCTGACGTCACAGATGCACGCGGTGTTGCGACCCTGTGCCTAAACCGCCCGGAAAAACACAACGCGATGTCAGCCACGATGATCGCCGAACTGACACGCGCAGCGCAGGATTTGGGGCAAGACTCCGCTGTTCGGGTCGTCGTGCTGACGGGCTCTGGCAAATCCTTCTGCGCCGGAGGGGATCTGGGTTGGATGCAGGATCAGATGGCAGCCGACCCGGCAACGCGTTTCATCGAAGCACGCAAGCTTGCGGAAATGCTGCAAGCGCTCAACACGATGCCGAAACCCCTGATCGGAGCGTTGCAGGGCAATGCGTTCGGCGGTGGCGTGGGTCTGGCTGCTGTCTGCGACGTGGCGATTGGTGTTGAAACCCTGAAAATGGGCCTGACCGAGACAAAGCTGGGCCTGATCCCGGCGACGATTGGGCCCTATGTGATCGCACGTATGGGGGCGGCCAAGGCCCGCCGGGTTTTCATGTCAGCGCGTCTGTTTGATGCGGCCGAGGCGGTGAGGCTTGGGCTTTTGGCCAAAACGGTCGCGGCAGACGGGTTGGATCAGGCCATCGAGGACGAAGTTCATCCCTATCTGAACTGCGCACCGGGGGCGGTTGCCTCGGCCAAGGCGCTGGTTCAGGATCTTGGGCCTAAGATTGACGATCAGGTGATTGACCATACGATCAATGCGCTGGTTTCTCGCTGGGAAACAGAAGAAGCGCACGAGGGTATTAACGCTTTCTTTGAGAAACGTAAGCCCAACTGGGACAACGACGTTTAATTCTTAGACGGAATGTGGCGCTGTGCAGAATGACTTGCGAAATTTCAGGATGGTCAACCCCAAGGTTGATGCCCCTGCGCGCTTGTGATCGGTTGACCCTCTGACCCCGCAGAGATAGAGAATGTCCAGTCAACTCGCCAATTGACCGCGCGCTCAATATGGATCGCGCAGGAAAGGAGCTACTCTTGGAAGAGCTGTTGCGGGAATATCTCCCGATCCTGGTGTTTCTGGCCGTGGCCGTGGGCCTTGGAATAGTGCTGATTCTGGCGGCTGTCGTTCTGGCCGTCCGCAACCCCGATCCGGAAAAAGTCAGCGCATATGAATGCGGCTTCAACGCATTTGATGACGCGCGGATGAAATTTGATGTCCGATTCTACCTGGTTGCGATTCTGTTCATCATCTTCGATCTGGAAATCGCTTTCCTGTTCCCATGGGCCGTCGGCTTCAAGGACATCAGCGATGTGGGTTTTTGGTCCATGATGGTGTTCCTGGGCGTTCTGACCATTGGCTTTGCTTATGAATGGAAGAAAGGGGCGCTGGAATGGGAGTGATGACGGGTGCAAACACCGCTGGCGTCGACAAAGAAGTCGCCACCCAGGCCCTGAATGCCGAGCTTCAGGACAAAGGGTTCCTGCTGACTTCGACCGAGGACATCATCAACTGGGCGCGCACTGGCAGTTTGCACTGGATGACCTTTGGTCTGGCTTGCTGTGCGGTCGAAATGATGCACACCTCGATGCCGCGCTATGATGCGGAACGGTTCGGCATCGCGCCCCGCGCATCTCCGCGTCAGTCAGACGTGATGATTGTGGCTGGCACCCTGACCAACAAAATGGCCCCGGCGCTGCGCAAGGTTTATGATCAGATGCCCGAGCCGCGCTATGTGATCTCAATGGGGTCCTGCGCCAATGGCGGCGGCTACTACCATTATTCCTATTCGGTCGTGCGCGGCTGTGACCGCATTGTTCCGGTGGACATTTACGTGCCTGGCTGCCCTCCGACCGCCGAGGCGCTGCTATACGGTCTGATGCAACTGCAACGTAAGATCCGCCGTACTGGGACGATTGTAAGATGATCGGGGTTTCTGGTTCGACACCTTCTAAAGATTTGATCGCGGAGAACTCGGCGATACTGGCCGGTTTCGCCGATCGTGGGGTCGATCTGAACCAAAAGCTAGAGTTCGAATTTTCTGTTGAATTTTCAAGCAAAGATCAAGCGAAGGAGTTCAGATCGATTGCTCGCGAAGCAATGAATCGGATAAAAGCGGAGTTCGGGCTGAAAGATTTCCTGTTTATTTTGTGTAACTACGAAGATGAAGGCTGCTTCGAGTTAAAGTGCTGTGTCGAAACCACTCCGGACGTCCGATTGATTTCTACCATCGAACAGACGTTGGGGGCACTCGCTGCGGAACGCGGTGGAAGTGACTGTTTTTGGGAGTTCCCAGATCCGGCGAACAACGAAGTTCCCACGGAATCCGGGCAGGAGGTTGGTCAATGAGCGAAGCACTCAAAGAACTCGGCACACAGCTTGAACTGAAACGCTCGGATTGTGTTCTGTCCTGGGACGTGACCCATGAAGAGTTGAACGTTGATGTTGCGCTGTCGAACCTTGTCGAATTCATTGAATTCCTGAAAAGCGACCGGTCCTGTCAATTCTCGACCTTGGTGGATATCACCGGCGTGGACTACCCGGAACGAGCCAAGCGGTTCGACGTGGTCTATCACTTCCTGTCGATGTACCAGAACCAGCGCATCCGCCTGCGGGTCTCGATCCGTGAAGAAGACATGGTGCCCTCGATCGTCGACGTGCACCCCTCGGCCAACTGGTTCGAGCGTGAGGTGTTCGACATGTTCGGTATCCTGTTCGCGGGCCATCCGGATTTGCGGCGCATCCTGACCGATTATGGCTTCCGGGGCTATCCGCTGCGCAAGGATTTCCCGACTACAGGCTATACAGAAGTGCGTTATGACGAGGCGCAAAAGCGAGTGGTCTACGAACCCGTCAGCCTCGTGCAGGAATACCGTCAGTTTGATTTCATGTCCCCGTGGGAAGGTGCGAACTACATCCTGCCGGGGGATGAGAAGCAGGAGGCCGAGTGATGGGGGGTATCTGGTGGCTGGTCCTTTCCGCGCTGACCATCATCCCGATGGTAAAGATTTTGCCGTTCTTCGGGATCAACAAGGTCTGGTGCCTGCTGTGTCTCGTGCCGTTCGGCACGATTGCCCTGCTCTGGTGGGTCGGGATCAAGCTACAGGAAATGGAGCGCCGTTAAGATGCTGACGATGTTGGGCGAACTGATCACATTGGGCGCGCTGGGTGTTTTGCTGGCCGGTGCCGCAGCCAAAGCCGTTGAGGCGAAAAAGATCCGGGTTCGGGCTGAGGCAAAGAAAAGACGGGGGCGTTGATGAACGGCTCAAGATACGATGACGGCAGCACGGACGCGCTGAGCGGAGAACAGAAGATCCGCAACTTCAACATTAACTTCGGCCCGCAACACCCTGCGGCGCATGGGGTTCTGCGTTTGGTGCTTGAGCTGGACGGTGAGATTGTCGAACGCTGCGATCCGCATATCGGCCTGCTGCACCGTGGCACCGAAAAGCTGATGGAAAGCCGGACCTATCTGCAGAACTTGCCGTATTTCGACCGTCTGGATTATGTCGCTCCGATGAATCAGGAACATGCCTGGTGTCTGGCGATTGAGAAACTGACTGGCGTTGAAGTGCCGCGCCGGGGCTCTTTGATCCGGGTGCTGTATTCCGAGATCGGGCGCATCCTGAACCACCTGCTGAACGTGACCACACAGGCGATGGATGTGGGCGCGCTGACCCCGCCGCTGTGGGGCTTTGAAGAGCGCGAAAAGCTGATGGTGTTCTATGAGCGTGCCTGTGGTGCTCGCTTGCACGCCGCCTATTTCCGCCCTGGCGGTGTCCATCAGGACCTGCCACCCGAACTGCTGGATGATATCGAGGCGTGGAGCCACGAATTCCCCGCCGTTCTCGACGATATCGACGGTCTGCTGACCGAAAACCGCATCTTCAAACAGCGCAACGCCGATATTGGCGTCGTGACCGAGGATGACATTCAGAAATACGGTTTCTCGGGCGTGATGGTCCGTGGCTCGGGCCTCGCATGGGACCTGCGCCGCGCGCAGCCTTATGAATGCTATGACGAGTTCGAATTTCAGATCCCCGTCGGCAAGAATGGCGACTGCTACGACCGATATCTCTGCCGCATGGAAGAGATGCGCCAATCGCTGCTGATCATCCGTCAGGCCATCGCCAAAATTCGCGAGTGCCCCGGCGATGTTCTGGCGCGTGGCAAGATCACCCCGCCGACACGGTCTGACATGAAGACCTCCATGGAAAGCCTGATTCATCACTTCAAGCTGTACACCGAAGGCTTCCACGTGCCCGCTGGCGAGGTCTACGCCGCCGTCGAGGCCCCAAAGGGAGAGTTCGGCGTCTATCTGGTTGCCGACGGCACCAACAAGCCTTACCGCGCCAAGCTGCGCGCGCCGGGTTTCTTGCACCTGCAAGCCATGGACCACGTCGCCGGAGGGCACCAACTGGCTGATGTTGCTGCGATTATCGGGACAATGGACGTTGTCTTTGGGGAGATTGACCGATGAGCACTGAGGAAACCGTTAGTCGTCTTGGTGCTGCATCAAGAAATGTGTCCGCCATTGTTGGCCTTATATCCGGTTGTGTAGGGTTGCTGGCGGGCGCCGGACTAACGCTTCTTTACTTGGATGAAGAAATCAAAACTTGGCAGAGTATAAAACTCGCACATCAAACGGAACTTCCAGACGCGATGGCGACGATAGTATATGATCATCAAGATCTAAACCCCACCGAGATCGAACAAATTAAACTGGCTCTAAATCTTCCTGATTTTTCAACTTTTGCGCTGGCCTCGGAAATTCCAGTGGTGCCGGATTTGCAGAATGTTGTCCGATATGGAGACGAGATAAATCTGCGCTATGCTAGCAACCCCAGTCGTAAGTATCTGAGCTCGGTAGATTTCAACGCTGTCACCGGCGACAAGTATGGCCTTTGGGCATTGGAGAGATAAGAATGCTCCGCCGTCTTCACCCCGAACAACCCGAGACCTTCGCGTTCACTGCTGCCAACCAGCAATGGGCAGAAGCGCAAGTCACCAAGTACCCCGAAGGCCGTCAGGCCAGCGCGGTGATCCCGCTGCTGTGGCGCGCGCAGGAGCAGGAGGGCTGGCTGTCCCGTCCGGCGATTGAATCTGTCGCTGACATGCTGGGCATGGCTTATATCCGCGTGCTCGAGGTCGCCTCGTTCTACTTCATGTTCCAGCTGCAGCCGGTTGGATCGGTGGCGCATATTCAGGTGTGCGGCACGACTTCCTGCATGATTTGCGGGGCCGAGGATTTAATTGCGGTTTGCAAAGACAAGATCGCCGCGAAACCGCATGAGTTATCCGCCGATGGTAAGTTGAGCTGGGAAGAGGTGGAGTGCCTCGGATCCTGCGCCAACGCACCGATGGCGCAGATCGGCAAGGATTATTACGAAGACCTGACAGCCGACAGCTTTAGCAAGATCATCGACGATCTGGCCGCAGGCAAGGTGCCGACACCGGGCCCACAAAACGGGCGCTATGCGGCGGAACCGCTGGGGGGATTGACCAGCCTGACCGAACATGACGCCGGAAAGCCGAAGCAGAATGCCAGCGTGGCCCTGGCGACCGATCTGGGTGACACGGTTAAGCGCATCGACGGAACCGAGGTTCCGATCCTGACGCCATGGCTGGGCAAGGATGGCAAGGCGGCGGCGACCAAATCGGCCCCGAAGCCGCCCAAAACGCCGAAACCGGCCAAGCCTGCTGTGAAACAGGCCGAGGAGGCGAAGGCCGCCAAGGAAGCTCAGCCAGAAACGCTGACCGCAGCGCGGGGTGGTAAGGCAGATGATCTGAAAATGCTGAAAGGTGTCGGCCCGAAGCTTGAGCAGACGCTGAATGAGCTGGGTTTTTTCCATTTCGATCAGATCGCAGCCTGGACGCCCGAACATGTGGCTTGGGTTGATACACGGTTGAAGTTCAAAGGTCGGATCGAACGCGACGGTTGGATCGCACAGGCGGCCAAGCTGGCGGCGGGGGAAGAGACCGAGTTTGCCAAGCGCGCCAAGAAAGACGGTGTGTACGAAGACTGAGATGGACACGGATAAGGAACAGGCCATCGCCCGCAAGGGCCGACATATCGGCATCGTCATTGCCGTGACGATGGCGATCTGGCTTGCCATGAACCTGTTCATCGGTCCCGCTTTGGGGCTGACAACGCGCCACGCATTGTTTTTTGACCTCGCCGCCCTGGCCGGGTTCATCTATGCGGGCGTCAACATATTTCAACTCTGGCGCATGCGTCAGGAAAGCCGAAGGTAACACGCGATGCTGAAGGATCAGGACCGGATCTTTACCAACATCTACGGGATGCATGAGCGTACGCTGCGCGGTGCACAGGCGCGCGGGCATTGGGATGGCACCGCTGGATTGATCGAAAAGGGGCGCGACTGGATCATCCAGACGATGAAGGATTCCGGGCTGCGCGGGCGTGGTGGCGCGGGTTTCCCCACCGGATTGAAATGGTCCTTCATGCCCAAGGAAAGCGATGGCCGTCCGGCCTACCTGGTTGTAAACGCAGATGAATCCGAGCCGGGCACCTGCAAGGACCGTGAGATCATGCGCCACGATCCGCATACGCTAATCGAAGGCTGTCTGATCGCGTCTTTCGCGATGAATGCGCATACCTGCTACATCTACCTGCGCGGCGAATATATCCGCGAGCGTGAAGCCCTACAGGCCGCGATTGACGAAGCCTATGACGCCGGTCTTCTGGGCAAGAATGCTGCCGGTTCGGGCTGGGATTTCGATCTGTTCCTGCATCACGGGGCAGGGGCCTATATCTGTGGTGAAGAAACGGCGCTGATCGAAAGTCTCGAAGGAAAAAAGGGCATGCCGCGTATGAAACCTCCGTTCCCGGCGGGGGCGGGGCTTTACGGTTGCCCGACCACAGTGAACAACGTGGAATCCATCGCGGTTGTGCCCACCATCCTACGCCGGGGCGCGGATTGGTTTGCGGGCTTTGGCCGCCAGAACAATGCGGGCACCAAGCTGTTTGCAATCTCGGGCCATGTGAACAACCCCTGCGTTGTTGAAGAGGCGATGTCGATCTCGTTCGAGGAATTGATCGAAACCCATTGCGGGGGCATTCGCGGTGGCTGGGACAATCTACTGGCGGTGATTCCGGGTGGCTCGTCTGTGCCTTGCGTGCGCGGTGAGAACATGCGCGATGCGATCATGGATTTCGACTATCTGCGTAACGATCTGGGCTCGGGCCTTGGCACGGCGGCGGTGATCGTGATGGACAAGTCCACCGACATCATCAAGGCGATCTGGCGTCTGTCCAAGTTCTACAAGCACGAAAGCTGCGGTCAGTGTACGCCGTGCCGGGAAGGCACAGGTTGGATGATGCGCGTGATGGATCGTTTGGTGCGCGGCGAGGCCGAGCTGGAAGAGATCGACATGCTGTTTGATGTGACCAAGCAGGTCGAAGGCCACACGATCTGCGCCCTTGGTGATGCGGCGGCCTGGCCGATCCAGGGCCTGATCCGCAATTTCCGGGACGAGATTGAAGATCGCATCAAGGCCCAGAAATCAGGCCGTTCAAGCGCGATTGCAGCGGAGTAGGAAACATGAACCTATTCACAGATTATTCTCATGCTGTTGCTTCGGTTGTGATTTTCACACTGGTCGTATTGTTGTTGTCGCCCCTCACGGCGATGGCGAAACAGAGCAAAGGGTTGGCACCGGGGGCGACGCCTGATCAGGACTATGCCGACCGGGCCTATCGTCTGAACCGGGCCTATCTGAATGGAGCAGAAACGCTGCCGGCTTTCGTCGCGGTAACAATTGCCGCGATTTTGCTGGGGGCGAGCCCGTTTTGGGTGAACCTGTTGGCTTCGGTCGCTCTGGTTGCGCGGTTGGCGATGCTGGTGGTCCATATTCGCGGAACGGGTAAGCCAAATTCAGGCATCCGTTCGATCTTTTATGTGCTGAGTTGGACCTGCATGTTTGTGATTGGGGTCATGGCTTTGGTGGCGGCATTCTGATGGGGAGCAAGGGTAAAGTGAACTGGTCGACGGTTAGGCGCATTCGTTCAGGCACCTGTGTTGCTTTTGCAGCCGTAGCGCTTGTGTCGGCTTGTGGTACGATCACAAAGTCAAGTGACCGGGTTCAGTTCGAAGGCAACTTCTTCCGTGCCAAGGCAAAACCTGTGGACAAGAAGAAGGCCCCGACTGATTTTACAGTTGTCGTGAACGGCGTCTCGCAATCCCTGAACGGAGCGCGTGAAGCCGGGCGCTATGAGGGCACGAAATACTGTATCGAGCAATTCGGCTCCTCCCGTATCGAATGGAAAGTTGGTCCTGATACCGAGCCGGATCAGCTTCAGATCAGCGACGATAAACTGTCTTTTGCAGGAACGTGTCAGCGACCATGATCTGTGTTTTTGCATATCAGCGCGTGAAAGCGTGTTTGCTATCGCATAGCAGGCCGTCAGGCCTTTGTTTTGGGGAACCCAAAACAAAAGGAAAGAACATGTCTGTAGCAAAATCCTTAAGCCTCGCCGTTTTGTTGACACTGCCAGTTGCGGCCGAGGCAAAACCGCCGCTGCGCGATGTTCAAGAGATTGACAACGAGCTGTACTATATCGCCATCGCCAATGAGATTTCTAAATATTGCCCCTCGATCAGTGGCCGGCGCCTCAAAGCGATCAACGTGATGTGGGGGCTGCGATCCAAGGCCCACAAACTGGGATATTCCGACAAGGAAATCCGCGCCTATGTGGAATCGGACGCGGAAAAAGACCGGATGCGCGCCAAGGGCGAGGCTTATCTGGCACAAAACGGAGTGTCTTATGACACACCGAACTCATTTTGCGCATTGGGCCAGTCCGAAATTCAAAGAAACAGCGCCATCGGCGTCTATCTGAGGGCGAATTGACGATGCGGTTCAAGGCAGCGCAAAAAACTCTTCTTGGCGGATTGATTCTGCTTGTTGTGGCAGGGTGTCAGACCACCACCAGCGAGTCACCCGAGGTGGCGGCTGCACGTGCGCCGTTCCGCACCGAAATGCCGGACAACCTGTACAATGTTGCCTTCGCCAATGCGATGGCCGAACAAATTTCAATAGGATGCCCTTCATTGTCGATGAACCGGCCACAGATCGCGAGCAGCATGAAAGCGGTGGCTGACGATCTTGAGGCCAAAGGGTATCAGGAAAGCGACTTTAAGTATCTTGAACAAAATCTGCCTCGGAAACGGATTCAGGACGATGCAATCCGGTACATCCAAAGCAACGGGATCGTCATCGGTGTGCCGGAAACCATGTGTTCGGCGGGCCGTCGCGAGATCGCCAAAGGCTCTGCCATTGGCACATTCCTAAAAGGGTAACGTCACAATGTCTGACCTCCGCAAGATCAATATCGACGGCCAGGAAATCGAAGTCGATGGCGCGATGACCCTGATCCAGGCTTGTGAACAAGCCGGGGTCGAGGTGCCGCGCTTTTGCTATCACGAGCGTCTGTCGATTGCCGGAAACTGCCGGATGTGTCTGGTCGAGGTTGTCGGCGGGCCGCCGAAACCTGCGGCCTCTTGCGCGATGCAGGTGCGCGATCTGCGCCCCGGTCCGGAAGGTCAGGCGCCTCAGGTCAAGACGAACTCACCCATGGTCAAAAAGGCCCGCGAAGGGGTGATGGAGTTTTTGCTGATCAACCACCCTCTGGACTGCCCGATCTGTGATCAAGGCGGTGAGTGCGACCTGCAGGATCAGGCCATGGCCTATGGCGTTTCGGGTTCGCGCTTCAAGGAAGCGAAGCGTGCGGTGGATGATTTGGATCTGGGGCCGCTGGTTGGCACCGCGATGACCCGCTGTATCAGCTGCACCCGCTGCGTGCGCTTCACCACCGAGGTTGCTGGTATCACTCAGATGGGTCAGACCGGGCGCGGGGAAGATGCTGAAATCACGTCGTATCTGAACCAGACGCTGCAATCGAACCTTCAGGGCAACATCATCGATCTTTGCCCGGTCGGGGCACTGACCTCGAAGCCTTACGCCTTTACTGCCCGTCCGTGGGAGCTGACCAAGACCGAGAGCATCGACGTGATGGACGCGCTTGGCTCGAACATTCGCGTGGACACTAAGGGTCGCGAAGTGATGCGTTTCTTGCCGCGCAATCATGACGGCGTGAACGAGGAATGGATCAGTGACAAGACCCGTTTTGTCTGGGATGGCCTGCGCCGTCAGCGTCTGGATACGCCCTATATCCGTGAAAACGGCAAGCTGCGGCCTGCGTCTTGGCCAGAGGCGCTGAACAAGGCGGCTGAGGCGTTGAAGGGCAAGAAAGTTGCCGCCTTAGTGGGCGATCTTGTGCCGGTGGAAGCTGCCTTTGCGCTAAAGCAATTGGTCGAGGGTCTGGACGGCAAAATTGAATGCCGCGTGGACAATGCGCGTTTGCCCGCTAGCAACCGCTCGGGATATGTCGGGACGGCGTCAATCGAAGATGTCGATAACGCAAAATACATCCTTCTGATCGGAACCAACCCGCGTGACGAAGCACCGGTTTTGAATGCACGCATCCGAAAGGCCTGGTTGAACGGGGCCAAGATCGCCAATATCGGACCTCAGTCTGATCTGACCTACGACGTCTTCCAGATGGGCGACGGGCGCGATGCACTGATTGATCTTCAAAAGCACGAGTTCGACGATATTCTGGAAAACCCCTCGGTGATCATCGTCGGAATGGGCGCTTTGCGTGAAGCAGATGGTGCAGCGGTGCTGGGGCATGCCATGGAGGCAGCGGCCCGGACCAACGGCAAACTGATGGTCCTGCATACTGCTGCAGGTCGTGTCGGAGCAATGGACGTAGGTGCTGTGACGGAAGGCGGGCTTGAGGCGGCAATTGACGGAGCAGAGGTGATCTATAACCTCGGTGCGGATGAGGTCGAAATCGATGATGGGGCCTTCATCATCTATCAAGGCAGCCACGGCGACCGGGGTGCGCATCGTGCCGATGTGATCCTGCCGGGCGCGGCCTATACCGAAGAAAACGGACTGTTCGTGAACACCGAAGGCCGCCCGCAACTGGCGATGCGCGCCGGGTTTGCACCGGGCGAGGCCAAGGAGAACTGGGCTATCCTGCGGGCCCTTTCCGCAGAACTGGGCGCAACGCTGCCCTATGACTCGTTGGCGCAACTGCGCACGGCCCTGATCGAAGCGGTTCCACATCTGGCCCGCATCGACGAGGTGATCGAAAACGAGATGCAGCCGCTGGAAGCTGGTGCATTGGGCGACGCGACATTCCGCAATGCGGTTAAGGATTTCTACCTGACCAACCCCATCGCCCGCGCGTCGCAACTAATGGCCGAGCTTTCGGCGCAAGCCAAAGCCCTGAAAACCGACAGGATCGCCGCAGAATGATCCGAACCGTTGACATATCCCCGACGACCCACGGTGTGAGGACCAATGGCTGATTTCTTTAACACCCCAGGCGGCATCGCCCTGATCATCTTGGCCCAAGTGCTTGCGGTCGTGGCCTTTGTGATGATCTCGCTGTTGTTCCTTGTCTATGGCGACCGCAAGATCTGGGCCGCCGTCCAAATGCGCCGAGGCCCCAACGTTGTGGGCGCTTACGGCCTTTTGCAAACGGTGGCAGATGCGCTGAAATATGTGGTCAAAGAGGTCGTGATCCCGGCGGGCGCGGATCGCACGGTCTTTATCCTCGCTCCGCTAACGTCCTTCGTGCTGGCGATGATCGCCTGGGCGGTGATCCCGTTCAACGATGGCTGGGTCCTGTCGGATATCAACGTCGCCATTCTGTATGTCTTCGCTGTCTCCTCGTTAGAGGTTTATGGCGTGATTATGGGTGGTTGGGCGTCGAACTCAAAGTACCCGTTCCTTGGGTCGCTGCGGTCAGCCGCGCAGATGATTTCTTATGAAGTCTCCATTGGCTTGATCATTATCGGCATCATCATCTCGACCGGGTCGATGAACTTTGGCGACATCGTCCGCGCACAGGATGGGTCCTTCGGGTTCTTCAGCTGGTACTGGCTGCCGCATTTCCCAATGGTCTTCCTGTTCTTCATCTCGGCGCTGGCGGAAACCAACCGTCCGCCGTTCGACTTGCCCGAGGCGGAGTCCGAGCTGGTCGCAGGCTATCAGGTCGAATACTCGGCCACGCCTTTCCTGCTGTTCATGGCTGGTGAGTACATCGCCATCTTCCTGATGTGCGCCTTGACCACGCTGCTGTTCTTCGGCGGCTGGCTGTCGCCGATCCCAGGCTTGCCCGATGGCGTGCTGTGGATGGTCGCCAAGATGGCGTTTTTCTTCTTCCTCTTCGCGATGGTCAAAGCGATTACACCACGCTACCGCTATGACCAGCTGATGCGGCTGGGCTGGAAAGTGTTCCTGCCGTTCTCGCTGGTCTGGGTGGTGTTTGTTGCCTTCGCGGCGAAATTCGACTGGTTCTGGGGCGCGTTTGCGCGTTGGAGCGTAGGAGGCTGATATGACCCAAATCGACTATACCCGCGCTGCCAAGTACTTCCTGCTGCAAGACTTCTGGGTCGGCTTCAAACTTGGCATGAAGTACTTCTTCGCACCCAAGGCCACCGTGAACTATCCACACGAAAAAGGGCCCCTGTCCCCGCGCTTTCGGGGCGAACACGCCCTGCGCCGTTACCCAAATGGCGAAGAACGCTGCATCGCCTGCAAACTGTGTGAGGCGATCTGCCCGGCGCAGGCCATCACCATCGACGCTGAACCGCGCGAAGACGGCAGCCGCCGCACCACGCGCTATGACATCGACATGACCAAGTGCATCTATTGCGGTTTCTGCCAAGAGGCTTGCCCGGTCGATGCCATCGTCGAAGGCCCGAACTTCGAATTCGCTACTGAAACCCGCGAAGAGCTGTTCTACGACAAGGAAAAACTGCTGGATAATGGCGAACGCTGGGAAGCCGAGATTGCCCGCAATCTGGAAATGGACGCACCGTATCGATGACTTCGACTGATCCAAAGACCAGCACTTACGCGCGCGGAAAGGCGTTGTCCGAACAGGTCAACCCTGGCATGGAGGATGCTTTGCGCGCCCGATATGATGAATTCGTGCCGGGCCTTTCACGTACAGTTGTGGATGTGGCCTATGGGCAGTTCTATGATCGCGGGGTTGTAGACGAAAAGACCCGATTGCTGGCAACCGTCGCAGCGTTGACTGCACTTGGCGGGCAGACCCGGCCGCAACTCAAGGTCAATATCGCAAGCGCGCGCGCTGTGGGTGCGTCACGCGAGGAGATCAGTGAGATCATCTTTCAGATGACCCTCTATGGGGGGTTTCCGGCGATGATTAATGCAATGAACGCAGCGATCGAGGTGTTTGAGGCGGAAGAGGCGACGGATGAATGACAGCCCAACAAATCCGTTCGAGCTGATGATGAAGCAGGCTCAGGACATGGCCAAGGCGATGAACCCGGCGATGGAGAATTTCTCGCCCAAAGGGTTCGAGGCGCTGTGGCCGACCATGCCGAAAGAAGTTATGGAAATGATGTTCGGCAACACCGTCAACAAGGACGGGCTGGATGCCAAAACCCGCCTGCTGCTGACGCTGGCCGGGCTGACCTGTCAGGGCGCGCAGGCGGATTCGGCGGTGCGTCAGACCGTGCGTCACGCGCTTGAGGCGGGTGCCAAGAAACAAGAGATCGTGGAAACGATCGGTCAGATGTCGGTTTTTGCTGGCATCCCGGCCATGACCCGCGCGCTGGATCTGGCGCAAGAGGTCATGGGCGACAACGAGGATGAGGATCAATGACCATCTTTGCCTTCTACCTGTTTGCCATCAGCGCCATCACCGGCGGGCTGTTTACAGTGATCAGCCGCCAGCCGGTGCATTCGGTGCTGTGGCTGATCCTGTCCTTCCTGTCCTCGGCGGGGCTGTTCGTGCTGCTGGGGGCCGAGTTCGTGGCGATGCTGCTGATCATCGTCTATGTCGGGGCGGTTGCGGTGCTATTCCTGTTCGTGGTGATGATGCTGGACGTGGACTTTGCCGAGCTCAAGGCCGAGATGGCGCGCTATATGCCGCTGGCTTTGCTGATCGGTCTGGTGATCCTGATGCAGTTCGTCATGGCCTTTGGGGCTTGGGACAGCGCGCAGGGTGCGGCAGCCAATCTGGCCCAGCCGGTCCCGGCAGACCGCCATAATACCGAGGCGCTCGGCGTCATCCTTTACGATCAATACTTCCTTCTGTTCCAACTGGCGGGCCTGATCCTGCTGGTGGCCATGATCGGTGCCATCGTTCTGACATTGCGCCACCGTCAGGACATCAAGCGCCAGGACATCATCGGCCAGATGATGCGCGACCCGGCCAAAGCGATGGAGTTGAAGGACGTGAAACCGGGGCAGGGGTTGTGATGCTTCGCGAGTTGAAATTGGCAACTTGCCTGTCGCTATCGCTTGCCACAACGGCAGCATCCGAAGTGAAGTTCTATGGTATTGCTAAAGTAGTTGGCTGGGATGAGGAATATGATAGTCCGATTTCTGGCGGACGTACCGAGGTTTGGAATTGGGACTACATGCTGTACCGGTTCTCCAATCTCCAAAATCTGGATGATGTAGATCCGAGTAACGGCAGGCCAAAATTAGAAGAATTTGCTAGATTCGATGCACTGGCCTACGAAAGCGCCATTGAGGAGGGCTACCGGGATCGGCTTCCATCCACCCCCGAGCAATTCCATGAACTTCAAATGAGAAAGCGTTGTGACATCTGGGCTCAAAACGGAAGTGCTCCAGAGGGGCATTGCAATGAATAACTGCTATTTCCAGAAGAAACGCTTCTCAATGACGAACAGCCGAGGGACGATATGATCGGACTTGAACACTATCTTACGGTCGCGGCGACGCTGTTCGTCATCGGCATCTTCGGTCTCTTCCTGAACCGCAAGAACGTCATCATTCTGCTGATGAGCATCGAGCTGATGCTGCTGGCGGTGAATATCAACCTCGTGGCGTTTTCCAGCTTTCTCGGCGATCTGGTCGGGCAGGTGTTTACGCTGTTCGTGCTGACCGTTGCAGCGGCTGAGGCGGCGATTGGTCTGGCCATTCTGGTTTGCTTCTTCCGCAACCGTGGCACCATCGCGGTTGAAGACGTCAATATGATGAAGGGCTAAGAGAACTATGGAAACCACCATCCTCTTCGCCCCTCTGGTCGGCGCGCTGCTCTGCGGGTTCGGCTGGAAGTTCATTGGCGAGAAAGCCGCGATGTGGACCGCAACGGGCCTGCTGTTTCTCGCCTGTCTGCTGTCGTGGATCGTCTTCCTGACCTTCGATGGCCAGACGCAACAGATCGAAATCCTGCGCTGGATCGAGAGCGGCTCGCTGTCGACAAGCTGGGCCATTCGTCTGGACCGCCTGACCGCGATTATGCTGATCGTGGTGACGACCGTTTCCGCGCTGGTGCATCTGTATTCCTTTGGCTACATGGATCACGACCCGCAATGGCGCGAGGGCGAGAGCTATAAGCCGCGCTTCTTTGCCTATCTGTCCTTCTTCACCTTCGCGATGCTGATGCTGGTGACAGCCGATAACCTCGTGCAGATGTTCTTTGGTTGGGAAGGTGTGGGCGTCGCCTCGTATCTGCTGATCGGTTTTTATTACCGCAAGTCCAGTGCTAATGCGGCGGCCATGAAGGCGTTTATCGTCAACCGGGTTGGCGATTTCGGCTTTGCTCTGGGGATCTTCGCGATCTTCTTCTTGACCGACAGTATCAATTTCTCAGACGTGTTCGCCTCGGCCCCGACACTTGCCGAAACGCAACTGACCTTCCTCTGGGGTGAGTGGACCGCTATCGAGGTAATCTGCGTGCTATTGTTCATCGGCGCGATGGGCAAGTCAGCGCAGTTGATCCTGCACACCTGGTTGCCGGACGCGATGGAAGGCCCGACCCCTGTGTCTGCCCTGATCCACGCCGCCACCATGGTGACCGCAGGTGTCTTCCTCGTCTGCCGCATGTCGCCGCTGATGGAGTTCGCGCCGAGTGCGACAGCGTTCATCACCTTCCTGGGCGCTTCGACCGCCTTCTTTGCGGCGACCGTTGGTCTGGTGCAGACCGACATCAAGCGCGTCATCGCCTATTCGACCTGTTCGCAGCTGGGCTACATGTTCGTGGCGGCTGGCGTCGGCATGTATTCGGCGGCGATGTTCCACCTGCTGACACACGCGTTCTTCAAGGCACTGTTGTTCCTGGGCGCAGGCTCGGTGATCCACGCGATGCATCACGAGCAGGAGATGACAGAATATGGCGGGTTGCGTAAGAAGATCCCCTATACCTTCTGGGCGATGATGATCGGAACGCTGGCCATCACCGGTGTGGGGATCCCGCTTACCACGTTCGGTTTTGCCGGGTTCCTGTCGAAAGACGCCATCATCGAAAGCGCCTTTGCCGGCGGAACGGGCTATGCCTTCTGGATGCTGGTGATCGCGGCGGTGTTCACTTCGTTCTACAGCTGGCGCCTGATCTTCCTAACCTTCTATGGCGAACCGCGCGGGGACAAGTATACGCATGATCATGCGCATGAAAGCCCGATGGTGATGCTGGTGCCTTTGGGCGTTCTGTCGCTGGGAGCGGTATTTGCCGGGATGCTCTGGTACAACAACTTCTTTGGCCATACCGACAAGGTCGGCAAGTTCTATGGCATTCCGGTGGCTGAGGCGTCGGAGCATGGCGATGCCCATGCAGATGAGGGTCATTTGGACGATGCGCATGCTGATGAGGGCCATGGCGACGACGCGACCCACGGCAAGAAAGACGATCATGGCGACCATCATTATGTGTTTGCGGGTGAACCGGGGGAGGGTGCGTTGTACATCGCGCCCGACAACACAGTGCTGGACGATGCGCATGCGGTCCCGAAATGGGTCAAGGTCTCGCCCTTTGTGGCGATGTTGTTGGGCTTCATCGTGGCCTATTGGTTCTACATCGTGAACACCACGTTGCCCGCGCGTTTGGCTGCGAACCAGCGTCCGCTCTACCTGTTCCTGCTGAACAAATGGTACTTTGACGAAATCTATGACGCGGTCTTCGTTAAACCCACCATCGCCATTGGCCGTTTCCTGTGGAAACGCGGTGACGGCAACACAATCGATGGCTTCCTGAACGGAGTAGCAATGGGCATCGTTCCCTTCTTCACCCGCCTCGCGGGCAAGGCGCAGACCGGGTATATCTTCACCTATGCCTTCTGGATGGTACTTGGCATCGCGGCCCTTGTGACCTGGATGTCAATCGGCGGAGGGGCGCAGTAATGGACAATATCCTTTCCATTGTTACCTTCATCCCGGCGATTGCAGCAGGCATTCTGGCGCTATTTCTGCATGGCGATGATGCGGCGGCACAGCGGAATGCCAAGTGGATTGCGCTGCTGGCGACGACTGTAACCTTCCTTGTATCCATCGGCATCTATACGGGCTTTGACCCCTCGAATACCGGTTTCCAGATGGTGGAAGAGGGTGAATGGCTGCTGGGTCTGAAATATAAGATGGGCGTGGACGGGATCAGCGTTCTGTTTGTCCTTCTGACCACATTCATCATGCCGCTGACCATTCTGGCCAGCTGGAACGTAACCGACCGCGTCAAGGAATACATGGTCGCCTTCCTGCTGCTGGAAACACTGATGCTGGGCGTGTTCATGGCGCTGGACCTGGTGCTGTTCTACCTGTTCTTCGAGGCCGGTCTGATCCCGATGTTCTTGATCATCGGCATCTGGGGCGGAGCGAACCGCATCTACGCCAGCTTCAAGTTCTTCCTTTACACCTTCCTCGGCTCGGTTCTGATGCTGGTGGCCATGGTTGCGATGTATGCGGACGCGGGCACCACGGATATCGAAGCGCTGATGAGCCATCAGTTCTCGTCCGAAGGATTCAGTGTGCTGGGCATCTATATCGTCGGCGGTATGCAAACGCTGATGTTCCTAGCTTTCTTCGCCTCGTTCGCTGTGAAGATGCCGATGTGGCCGGTGCACACATGGCTGCCGGATGCACACGTGCAGGCCCCGACAGCCGGTTCCGTCGTGCTGGCGGCGATCCTTCTGAAGATGGGTGGCTATGGCTTTCTGCGGTTCAGCCTGCCGATGTTTCCGGTGGGCTCAGCAGTGATGACCGATCTGGTGCTGTGGATGTCAGCCATCGCTGTCGTCTACACCTCGCTTGTGGCGCTGGTGCAGGAGGATATGAAAAAGCTAATCGCCTATTCCTCGGTCGCGCATATGGGCTTTGTGACCATGGGGATTTTCGCGGCGAACCAGCAGGGCATCGATGGTGCGATCTTCCAGATGCTCAGCCATGGGTTTATCTCGGCGGCTCTGTTCCTGTGTGTCGGCGTGATCTACGACCGTATGCACACCCGTGATATCGAGGCCTACGGGGGCTTGGTGATCCGTATGCCCGCATATGCGTTGGTCTTCATGCTGTTCACCATGGCGAATGTCGGTTTGCCGGGTACATCGGGCTTTATCGGCGAATTCCTGACCCTGATGGGAGCCTTCCAGGTCAACACCTGGGTGACCGCAGTGGCGGCGACCGGCGTGATCTTCTCAGCCGGTTATGCGCTGTGGCTTTACCGGCGGGTCGTGTTTGGTGATCTGATCAAGGAAAGCCTGAAGGCGATGACGGACATGAGTTCGCGCGAGCGGCTGATTTTTGCGCCGCTGATCATCATGACCATCCTGCTAGGCGTTTACCCGTCGCTGGTAACCGATGTGATCGGGCAATCCACCGCCGCGCTGATTTCGAACTATGACACGGCTCTGGCCGCGGCAGAGGCCGCGACCCAGACAGCCGCCTCGCATTAAGGGAGCTTTGGAGACATGATCCAAGCTGATCTGACAATAACCCTGCCAGAGATCGTTCTGGCCGTGTATGCGATGGTGGCTCTGATCGGAGCCGTCTACACGACGAAAGACGGGCTGGCCCCGGTGCTGGTCTGGACAACGGCGGGCCTGATGGCTCTGTTGTCCTTCTGGATCGCCACGAATGGTGACGGCACCAACGCCGCCTTCAACGGCATGTTCATCGACGATGGGTTCTCGCGCTTTGCCAAGGTTGCTGTCTTGCTCTCTGCTGCCGCTGTTCTGGTGATGAGTCAGGACTATATGGCGCGTCGCGATCTGTTACGGTTCGAATACCCGCTGCTGGTCGCATTGGCGGCTGTTGGCATGATGATGATGGTCAGCGCGGGCGATCTGATGTCACTGTATATGGGGCTGGAGCTGCAATCGTTGGCGCTCTACGTCGTGGCCGCGCTGCGCCGCGACAGCGCGAGATCGACCGAGGCGGGCTTGAAATACTTCGTCCTGGGCGCGCTCAGTTCAGGCCTGCTGCTGTATGGGGCCTCGCTGGTTTATGGCTTCACCGGAACAACCCTGTTCTCGGGTGTCATCGGAACCGTGCAGGCCGGAGAGGTCTCTATCGGTTTGCTGTTCGGTCTGATCTTCCTGATCTCGGGGCTGGCCTTCAAAGTCTCTGCCGTGCCGTTCCATATGTGGACCCCAGATGTGTACGAGGGCTCTCCGACCCCGATCACCGCATTCTTCGCGACCGCACCCAAAGTGGCCGCCATGGCGCTGTTTGCGCGGCTGTTGCATGACGCCTTTGGTGGCATTGTAAAAGACTGGCAGCAGGTGATCGTGCTGCTGTCGGTTCTGTCAATGCTGTTGGGTGCAGTCGCGGCCATAGGACAGCGCGACATCAAACGCCTGATGGCGTTTTCGTCGATCGCCCATATGGGTTACGCGCTGATCGGTCTCGCCGCAGGGACCGAGCTGGGTATCAAGGCCATGCTGATGTATCTGGCCATCTATGTGACGATGAATATCGGAACCTTTGCTTTCATCCTGATGATGGAACGCGACGGTAAGCCGGTCACGGATATTGATGCCCTGCGACAGTACTCAAAACGCGAGCCCGGCAAAGCGCTGGCGGTTCTGATCTTGATGTTCAGCCTTGCTGGCGTGCCGCCGATGCTGGGTTTCTTCGCCAAATTCGGCGTTTGGCAAGCGGGTGTCAGCGCGGGTCTAATCGGGCTTGTCATCGTCTCCGCCATCGCCTCGGTCATTGGGGCGTTCTATTATCTGCGGATCGTGTTCTACATGTATTTCGGTGCGGAAAACGAAGAACCGATCGAGACGCGTTCGACGCCTGTTTTATGGGTTGCGCTGATGGGCTCGGCCGCGTTGATGCTGGTGGGCGTGTTCTACCAGTTCGGGGTTGAAGGCGCAGCGGCTGCCGCTGCGGCGACGCTTGTCAACTGATCCCTTCCGCAAGACCGGGCCTTTCCTGGCATGAGCAATTGGCCAGACGGATACGGCCTGCATGTTGTGAAGGAGGTCGACAGTACCCTGAACGAGGCTGCCCGTTTGGCACCGCAGGCGCAGGGACCCGTTTGGATCATGGCACATCACCAGACCGCCGCGCGTGGTCGGCGGGGCCGGGCCTGGACGCACCCAAAGGGTAATCTGGCGGCGACGCTGCTGATGCGTCCCAGTGGTGATCCCGAGCAGGCCGCACTGCGAAGCTTTGTAGCGGCGCTCGCGCTGTTTGACGCCTGCGTTGCTGTGACAGGCCGCGCAGCCGGCCTTGCACTGAAATGGCCCAATGATGTTTTGCTGAACGGCGGCAAACTGGCCGGCATCCTGCTGGAAAGCACTGGGCAGGGGCGCGATGTTTCACATCTGGCGATTGGGATCGGCGTGAACCTGATGGATGCTCCGGGCGCGGATATGGTCGAGTCCGGCGCGGTGCGCCCTGTCTCGCTCTTGTCAGAGACCGGGGCACAGGTCTCGCCCGAGGATTTCCTGACCGAGCTTGCCGCCGCGTTTGCGCGCTTTGAGGCGCAATTCGTGACTTATGGGTTCGAACCCATCCGCAGCGCATGGCTCGCGCGTGCAGCCCGGTTGGGCGAGGTTATTACCGCTCGCACCGCAACGTCCGAAACAGTGGGAACCTTTGAAACGGTAGACGCGGGGGGCAACCTTGTCCTAAACACCGCGAAAGGCCGCATTAGCATTCCTGCGGCCGATGTGTTTTTCTGAAGGGGGCTCAGATGCTTCTGGCCATCGACTGCGGTAATACGAACACTGTGTTCTCGATTTGGGACGGCGAAAAGTTCCTGTGCACCCTGCGCACATCGACCCATCATTCGCGCACCGCTGACGCCTATTTCACCTGGTACTCGACGCTGGTGAAACACTATGGGATCGAGGCCGAGATCAGTGACGTCATCATCGCCTCGACCGTGCCGCGTGTCGTCTTCAACTTGCGTATCTTTGCGGATCGGTTCTTTGGCTGTCGTCCGCTGGTTGTTGGTAAACCCGATTGCTTATTGCCGGTGCCTCCGCGTATCGACGAAGGCACGGTCCCGGGGCCGGATCGTTTGGCCAACGCCGTTGGTGCGTTTGACCGCCATGGCGGGAATGTGGTTGTCGTGGATTTCGGCACGGCCACCAATTTCGATGTTGTAGCTGCGGATGGCGCTTATGTCGGTGGTATCATTGCACCGGGTGTGAACCTCAGCCTTGAGGCCCTGCACCAGGGCGCAGCAGCACTGCCGCATATCGACATTACGCGCCCGGACAAAGTCATTGGTACGAATACGGTTGGCTGTATCCAATCGGGCGTGTATTGGGGATATTCCGGTCTGATCGAAGGGCTGATTGCCCGCATCAAGACTGAATATGGAATGCCGATGAAAGTCGTTGGAACCGGAGGGCTTGCACCCTTGTTCGATCAGGCCGACGTGGGGTTCGACGCAATCGAAGATGATCTGACGATGCACGGCCTGACCGTGATCCATCGCTATAACAAGGAAAATGGCTCAACATGAGCAGCGAAAGACTGATCTACTTGCCGCTGGGCGGGGCCGGTGAAATTGGGATGAACGCCTATGTATACGGCTACGGCAAACCGGGAAACGAACGTCTCATCCTTGTCGATCTTGGGGTGACGTTTCCGGATATGGACACCACACCGGGGGTGGATCTGATCCACGCAGATATCTCATGGCTGCGGGAACGTGCCGATCGGCTTGAGGCCGTGTTTGTCACCCATGCGCATGAGGATCACGTTGGCGCCGTTGCCCATTGCTATGAGGCGCTGGGGGCACCCGTTTATGCGCGCGCCTTCACGGCCAATATCGCGCGCCGCAAGATGGAAGAGCATGGCCACCCAGAGGACGCGGTCCATACGGCTTCGGCCTGGCCAGAACAGGTCTCGGCTGGCCCGTTCACGGTTGGCTTTCTGCCTGTTTCACACTCGATCCCTGAAAGCGCGGCACTGGTGATAGACACACCTGCAGGTCGGATCGTGCATTCAGGCGACTTCAAACTCGACGCGAACCCGGTGGTGGGTGAGGCGTTTGATCCGGACCTGTGGGCCGACGTCGCCAAATCGGGCGTCAAAGCGCTGGTCTGTGACAGCACGAATGTGTTCTCTACCCATGCCGGGCGTTCGGAATCCGAAGTGGGGCCCGAGATCACCAAGCTGGTCGAAAGCGCCGAAAGCATGGTTGTGGCGACCACCTTCGCGTCGAACGTGGCGCGGGTGAAAACCTTGGCTGAGGCCGGGCAGCGGGCCGGGCGCTCGGTTGTGCTGCTGGGCCGCGCCATGCGCCGGATGATTGAGGCGGCGACGGAAACCGGCATACTGTCGGACTTTCCTAAAGTGATCAGCGCTGAAGAGGCGGTAGAACTGCCACGCCAGAACCTGATGCTGATCGTCACCGGAAGTCAGGGCGAACGCCGCGCTGCCAGTGCGCAGCTGGCACGCGGCAAGTATCGCGGTATCGAGTTGAAAGAGGGCGATTTGTTCCTGTTTTCATCCAAGACCATCCCCGGCAATGAGCGTGGCGTGATTTTCATCATGAACCAGCTCAGCGAAAAGGGCGTCGATGTGGTGGATGACAGCTCGGGGCTGTATCACGTCTCGGGCCATGCGAACCGGCCTGATCTTGAAAAAGTGCATGCGTTGGTTGATCCACAATTCGTGGTTCCGATGCATGGGGAACACCGCCATCTGCGTGAACATGCCAAGCTGGCTGAAGCTCGCGGACGGACGGGTGTTCTTGCTGTGAATGGTACCATGCTGGACCTGACTGGCAACGCGCCCAAGGTCGTGGACTATGTCGAAACCGGACGCACTTATCTGGACGGTACCGTTAAGATAGGCGCGTTGGATGGGATCGTGCGTGACCGTATCCGTATGGCACTGAACGGTCATGTGACAGTGACCGTTATTCTGGATGAAGAGGATGAACCGCTGGGTGAGCCCTGGTGCGACACGATGGGTCTGCCCGAGATTGGAACATCACGTGCGGCGCTGGTCGAGGCGCTGGAAGAAGACTTGAACCAGTTCCTGATGCGGGCCGAAGCGAAAACGCTGCGGGATGACGACAAGCTAGAAGAGGCGATGCGCCGGATCGTGCGCCAGACGGCAAAAACCGAGATCGGCAAGAAGCCCGAAGTGACGGTGGTGATAAGCCGAATGAAGTAAGCCGGGCGTCAATCGACATCCGGCATTGGAACGCCCCTCAGGCGGAAAAACAAGCTCGCCTCGTCATTGTTGCTGTAGAATGGCACCGACGCGGGCGGGCCGGGGTCTGCGACACGGGTTTCGATTTCGGCCAACACGACTTCGGTTATGAAGGGCAGATCCAGATCGCGGGCGCGGTTGAGTTTGACCCATTGCAGATGCGACAGCTCATCCGAGGCATGGCTGAAATCATCCAGATCTCCTTGAATCTGATCTGCATCCACCAGAAAGAACCGCGCATCGAACCTGCGGGGCCGACCCGGTGGGGTGACCGCGCGAAACACAAATTGCAATGCATTGGCCGATGGCAGGAAACCCGAGTGGGCAAAGCCCGACCAGTCTGCTGGGACCTCGCCTTGCCAATCACCGAGCCGACCGAGGATCAACCCGGTTTCCTCCCAAAGCTCGCGGATCGCTGCAGCGGCCAGTGCCGATTGTAAACCGGGGTCGGAATGCTCGGCCAGGCGATCATGGCAGAGGGTAGGCAAGGCATTTGCAAGCGTGATGTCGGCGTCTGCCGGATCAACCGCCCCACCTGGAAACACGAACTTGTTCGGCATGAAGACGGCATTCTTGCCGCGCTGCCCCATCAGGATCGACGGATCAGACAGCCTGTCGCGCAACACGATGACCGTTGCGGCGTCTCGTATTGCGGTCTTGTCGATGCTCATGCGTGGGTGGTTCCGGCGGTGGACGTCATCAGGCCTTTTCAAACCCGTTCATACGACGTGCCCATTGATAGGCCACGACTGCTCCTTTCAGCCGGGGCAGCAGGTACAAAGACAATGCCACACAAGCGATCGAGAGGCTGATCGCCATGGTCCAGGGATCCGGTCGCCAATGCACATACGAGACATGTAGAACAGGTGCCAGCAGGTGACCAACCAGAAGGATCGTCAGATAGGCTGGGCCGTCATCGGCTCGGTGATGAAACAGCTCCTGCCCGCAATTTGCGCAGTGGTCATTCACCTTCAAATAGCTGTGCAGTAGCTTGCCTTCACCGCATTTGGGGCATTTGCAGCGAAATCCTTTGACCAGAGCGGGCCAAGTCTCGCGCTCATCTGCGGTTTCAGTCGATTTGTCGATTGTCTGGTCCATAGCAATACTCATGCGTTCGGCTTTCGCAGATATTGCGCCCGAATGTTACGAGTTAAAAGGGGGGTGCGTCGCTTTGTGCCGATGTGATTTTTTAGGCCCGCGCAAAAAATATTCGATCCAGGCGACGGAAATGCCCGCGGGGTGCGTTTGAATAGGTATGAGCAGCGGTGATGAGGCCGCTTCAAAAAGGGGAAAGACCTATGAAGAACTCAACATTTATTTCAGTGATCATTCTTGCCGCGGTTGCAATCACAGGCACATCCGTTTTGGCAGCCGGTCCCAAAGATCGCCAGCCAGCTTCGTTCCAAGAACTGGACGCAAATGGGGATGGTCAGATCACCAAAGATGAAATGACTGCCCATCGCAACGCACGGTTTGCAACCGCTGATACGGATGGCGATGGTCAGTTGAGCGTGGATGAAATGCAGGCCGCAGCGCAGCAGAGGTCCAGCGATCGAGTGACCAAGATGTTCGAAAAGCATGACACAAACGGGGATGGTTTTCTGAGCGATGATGAGTTGCCGAAACCGCGCCGGGCTGACAAGATGTTTGATCGGATTGATGCCGATGACAGCGGCGGCATCTCGGAACAGGAATATGCCGATGCAAAAGACAAAATGGGCCGACACAAGAAGCGCCAAAAGGCGGACGCCGACGATAGCTGATGCGGGATGGAGGATCTGACCTCCCACGCACAGACCGGTTGCGGTGGACCCTCTGCCGCAACCGAACTTGGCGACGATGCGTTGCTAAGGCGCTTTGCTGATGGCGATGCGGATGCGGCACGGATTTTAACCGACCGTCTGGGCCCGCGCTGCTATTCGGTGGCACTGCGTATTTTGGGAAACCGGGCCGAGGCTGAAGATGTCACCCAGGACGCGATGATGCGCCTGTGGCAGATGGCACCCGATTGGGTTTCTGGTCAGGCCAAGGTTTCAACATGGCTCTATCGGGTGACGCTTAACCTGTGCACGGATCTACAGCGCAAGAAACGGCCAGAGCCGTTGTCAGATGTGCCGGAGCCCGAGGATGACAGCGCCGGTGTCGTCGATCAAATGCAGGACGCCGCGCGAAAAGACGCGCTGCAAGCGGCTCTAGACATGTTGCCGGATCGGCAGCGGCAAGCGGTTGTGCTGCGCCATATCGAGGAATTGTCCAACCCCGAGATTGCCGGGATCATGGAGATTTCGGTAGAAGCGGTTGAAAGTCTGACCGCGCGGGGAAAACGCAGTCTGGCCGCACTTCTGGCCGAACGACGGGATGAACTGGGGTACAAGAATGGCTGATAAGGATATGGAACTGGATCACCTGTTCGCCGAGGCCCGACAGCGCCGGGATGCGTTGCCGGATGATCTGGTTGTGCGGATACAGACGGACGCCGAGGCGGTTCGGCTGGAACGTCTTTCAAAACTATCGAGGCCGACGCAAGGCCTCTGGTCTCGCGTCACGGATCAGCTTGGAGGCTGGCAGGGTTTGGGCGGCTTGGTCGCTGCAAGTGCTGCCGGGGTTTGGATCGGATTCTCAGCGCCTGCATTTCTACCTGATCCGGCCAGCTTTGTTGGGGGGCAAGATACGGCCTATCTGGTTTCGGATCTGGGATTTGACACAAGTTTTCTGGAGGCTGCGGAATGAGCGCGGAAACCAAACCGAAGCGGCGTTGGATGCCGATTGTTCTGGTCATCTCGCTGGCCTTGAATTTGTTGGTCATTGGAATGGCCGCCGGGACTGCTTGGCGCCTGAAAGGAAGCGATCACGCCAAGGCGCCGCCTGGCTTCGGGCCTGCCTTGTATCGCGCGTTGCCGAAAGGCGAGCGCAATGCCATGTGGCGGGAATTGTCTGCGCTACACAGAAAAGGCGCCAAGGAGCGGGCCGAGGATTTCGCCGCCATGTCGCAAGCTTTGCGGGCTGTTCCGTTTGATCCGGGGACGGTTGAGGTTCTACTGCAGCAGCAGACCCGCTCGATGGTTGAAATTCAGGACGAGCTGAAAACTCGCTGGCTGGCACGCGTAACCGCGATGTCAGATGCCGAGCGACAGAAATACGCCGATCGCCTGCAAGAGGTGGTCGCACGTGGCCACAAGGGAAAAAAGGATAGAGACTGAGATTAGGCTGCGCTTTGCCTGATCCGGACCTGATTGCGCCCTGCTTTCTTCGCAGCATAAAGCGCTTTGTCCGCAGATTTCAGTAACCTGTTTACAGGTTCGCATTGTTCCTTTGACGACAGGTCCGAAGGCAAGGCGTACTTCAAGCCAATGCTGATTGTAACAGAGATCGGGGTCTTATGATCCGACAAGTGAAAGGGTTGATCGCAAATACTGTCGCATACCGTTTCGGCAAGCTTCAGCGCGCGGGCGCGCGACATGTTTGATGCGCCGATCATGAATTCCTCACCGCCGATACGGGCGACAAAGCCTGCGTCTCCCAGCACGTGTTGCATACGCTCGGCAGCTTGTTTCAGCACCAGATCGCCGCTGGCATGCCCAAAACGGTCATTGATTGCTTTGAAATGGTCAAGATCGGCCAGCATCACGACAAACCCGCGTCCGGATTTGGAAGACTGACGCGCCATTTGTGCCATTGCGTGCATTCCATAGCGACGGTTGTGCAAGCCGGTCAGAGGGTCGATCCATGAATCCGCGATGCCGCGTTTCAGCGAAGCGCGCATCTTGTCGATACGGGTTTTACGCGCCAGTTGATTGGCCAGCCTCAACTGGATCTCCTGCGCGCAGTAACCCCCAAGGCACACGGCATCTGCGCCGCGATCCAAGGCCTCGGATGCCATGGCAGCGTTCTTGTCGGTCAGAACCCCGATCAGAACCGTATGACGCGTTACACCGCGTGACCTGAGATCAGCCAGGATGTTCAACCCCGATGGGCTGGTATCCAGTTCGATGATAATCGCGTCAGACGGGGGGCCGGACAAAAGCGTCTGCAAACTTGATTGCGTGTGCCAGGCAACGGAATGCGGTGACTTATCTGCAAGGTCTTTACACCAAGTGGCACCGGTCAGAGGGGACAGGGACAGAATGTCAACCCGCGCTGGTTCGAACGGTGAGAGGAAGGCGCTCGTTTCTTCTGCAAAGCCAATGCTTTGCGTCCCGTGATTGACGCGCAGATCCTGGGTATCCGCGCGCGCGCGCAACAGGCTTCGAACGCGGGCCAACAGCAGCGTGTCCTTGAACGGGTGGGTCATGACATCATCAAGACCGTCCTCTAACGCGCGCAGGCGGGCGGCTTTGTCATTCTGTGGGGCAAGGGCAATCACCGGTACATCGCCCAGGTCGGGTTCGCTCAGGATCAGTTTCTTGACATCTGCCGCCGTCCCATCAGGCAGGGATTGCGCAGTCAGCACCAGATCAGGCCGGGTCCGCCGCAAGAGTGCCCCAAGTCCCTTAAGCCGTTCCCCTTGCACCACATGGTACCAGGCCGCCGTCAGCTGAACCTTCAGCATGATGCGATTGGTTGATACCCCGTCGAGGACAAGGATGGTTCCTTGTACGGACATTGTTGCTCACCCATTGATTGCATGCGTCAACAAAGTGTTTATGAGTCTGGTTAACAAACCCTTTCCAAGATCGTTTTCAGGGCCTGTTCATGTCACTTTCCGCCGATTCCGCCGAAACTCTCGCCCTAACCGCCTTGGGGTGGCTGGTCGGCAATGAGGAGCTTTTGCCGGTCTTTTTAGGCTCAACCGGCGCTGCATCCGAGGATTTGCGCGCCAGTGCGGGCGATCCAGCCTTTCTAACGTCAGTGCTGGATTTCCTGCTTATGGATGATTCGTGGATCGTTGCGTTTTGTGACTCGCATTCAATTCCCTATGACCATCCAGCCCAGGCGCGCGCCGCGTTTTCGGGGGGCGAAATCCACTGGACTTGATCCCATCCCTGCAGGAGCATCTGATGCCAATTGAAGCTATTGTCTTCGACAAAGACGGTACTCTGTTCGATTTCGCCAACACTTGGGGTGCCTTCGGGCGATCCCTTGTGATGCGCCTGACCGACAATGATGAAACGCGGGCGACTGCGCTGGGCGATGTGATCGGCTACGATCTTGCACAGGATCGATATGTTGAAGGCAGTATCGTGATTGCCTCAACCGTCGAAGAGATCGCAGAATTCATGCTGCCGCATGTCGATGGCTTCACGCTGACCGAGCTTATTGACACTATGAATGTCGAAGCCGCCGCTGCCACGCAAGCGCCAGCGGTGCCGCTTCGGCCATTCCTCGAAGGTCTTCGAAAATCTAGGCTCAAACTCGGGGTGGCTACAAATGACAGTGAACACCCAGCTATGCAGCATCTGACGTCAGTCGGAATTCAGGATCATTTTGACTTTATCGCAGGCTATGACAGCGGCCATGGCTACAAGCCGGGGCCAGGTCAGTTGCTGGCCTTTGCCAAGCATGTCGGGATCGATCCGTCGCGCATCGCCATGGTGGGGGACAGCCTGCATGACTTACAGGCCGGGCGCGCCGCCGGTATGGTCACGATCGGTGTGCTGACCGGGGTTGCCAAGACCGAGGCGTTGGCCCCGATGGCGGATGTCGTCTTGCCGGATATCGGGCATATCCCGGCCTGGTTGGAAAGAAACTGACAACACCAATTAGAAATTCGGCACATCGGGATTAAAAACCGACAACTTCTGTCGCAGATAGAACGGCTGAGGTGCGGTCTTCAAGGCTTGCTTAGAAATAAGCAAAGCAGGAGAGGACTATGGCCGATACCAATACACGCAGACGTCGTGGTGGAGGTCGCGCAGGTGCAGCGGCTCGTCGTGGTAGTGCTGTGATTGATCAGATGCCATGGAATCCGCCGGTTAATATCGACCGCCCGACCGAACCTTTGGGTCCAGAGGGAGTGGAAGCGATTCATGATGGCGCGATGCGCATCCTCGAAGAGATCGGGATCGAGTTCTACAATGATGAGGCCATCGGCATCCTGCGTGAAGCCGGGTGTACCATCGATGGTGACAATGTGCGCATGGGCCGCGATTTCGTCATGGAGATGATCGCCAAAGCCCCCAGTCAGTTCTCGATCACGCCCAGAAACCCGGACCATACGATTCAAATTGGTGGCAAGAACCTTCTGTTTGGTAATGTATCGTCCCCTCCGAACTACTGGGATATGGAGATCGGCAAGAAGGTTCCGGGCAATCGCGAGATGTGCCGAAACCTGCTGAAATTGACCCAGTATTTCAATTGCATTCACTTTGCAGGCGGGTATCCGGTTGAGCCGGTCGATCTGCATGCCAGCGTCCGACATCTGGACGTGCTCTATGACAAGCTGACGCTGACAGACAAGGCGATGCACGCCTATTCGCTGGGCAAAGAGCGGGTCGAAGACGTGATGGAGATGGTGCGGATTGCCGGCGGGTTGAGCCACGAGGAGTTCGAGGCGACTCCGCGGATGTACACCAACATCAACTCGACCTCACCGCTGAAACACGACTATCCAATGATCGACGGGTGCTTGCGTCTGGCACGGCGTGGTCAGGCGATTGTTGTGACGCCGTTCACCTTGGCTGGTGCTATGGCGCCGGTGACAATGGCGGGCGCTGTAGCTCAGTCGCTGGCAGAAGCCCTGTGCGCAATTGCGCTGTTCCAATATGTGCGTCCGGGCACGCCCTGTGCCATTGGAACATTCACGTCAAATGTTGACATGAAAACAGGTGCGCCAGCCTTTGGTACGCCGGAGTACATCCGTTCAACCCAAATGACGGGGCAGATGGCCCGGTATTACGATCTACCGATGCGGTCTTCGGGGGTATGCGCCGCCAACGTCCCGGACGGGCAGTCGGTTTGGGAGACGTCGAATTCCCTCTGGGCGGCTGTGCAGTCGGGTACAAATATGGTCTATCACGCTGCGGGTTGGCTGGAAGGGGGGCTGATCGCCAGCCCCGAAAAATTCATCATGGATTGTGAGGTTCTACAGCAAATTCAACGCTATATGGACCCCCAGCTTGTGGCCACCGGCCCGGATGAGATAGCGCTGGACGCAATTCGTTCGGTTGGAAATGATGGCCACTTCTTCGGCATTCAGCACACTCAGGACCGCTATACCACGGCGTTCTATCAACCCTTCCTGAGCGATTGGAAAAACTACGAAGGCTGGGAGGTTGCCGGAGGTATCTGGACGGCTGAGCGTGCGCATCACATGTTCAAAGAGATCATTACCAGCTTTGAACCCCCGGCTTTGGACGATGGCATCCGGGACGAACTGGCCGATTTTGTTACCCGTCGTAAGGCCGAAGGCGGGGCGCCGACTGATTTCTGACCTGAAAACTATCGCTTTGATACTCGGTTGCATTCTCCGCAAACAGCGGTGGATTTTGGGTAATTGTTAAGATTTATCCGACCAAAGTGAGATGGAACCAAATGGGGCATCTTATGCATGGTCTGATAAATCGGGCGATCCAGTCTTTTGTTTGTGCGACCTATGGTCAATCGTGCTGGCTGCGCGTGACCGAGGCTGCGCGGCTGGGCTTTGTCGAGTTCGAGGCCATGTTGACCTATGAAGACGATGTCCTGTTCCGGGTACTGGAGGCGCTAAGCGCTGAACTTGGCCGCCCGCAGTCCGAAATACTCGAAGATGTCGGGACCTATCTGGTCTCGCATCCCAATATGGAAGGGCTGCGGCGCCTGTTGCGGTTTGGCGGTGTCAGCTATGTCGAATTCCTACACTCGCTGGATGATCTGCCCGATCGCGTCCGCCTGGCCGTCTCAGACCTGACCCTGCCCGCGCTGGAATTGCGAGAGCTTTCGGTGACTGAATATCAACTGCTCTGCCATCCCGGTCTGTCGGGCTATGCCAGCGTCATGGTTGGGGTACTGCGGGCGATGGCGGATGACTATGGCGCTTTGGTGATGCTGTCGGAGGATGGGCAACAGGACAGGGCTGAGGTCATATCCATTATGTTGGTCGAGACCGCTTTTGCCGAAGGGCGTCACTTTGATTTGGGGGCGCGAAACGAATGACCAAGCCTCAGGATCTCGCACAGCTGCTTGAGACCCTTTGCCCGATGTTCATGCTGCTGGATGACAAAGGTCTTATCCAGAAGGTCGGACCAACATTGCAAAAGCTGCGACCAGATACGCCTCTGATCGGCAAAAGCTTTCTGGATGTGTTCCAGTTGATCCGACCACGGACCATCACGACCATTCCGGCGCTGATGTCCATGGCCGGTGCAAAGCTGCATCTGAAGTTCCATGATGAGCCACGCACCGCCTTGAAGGGCCTGGTCGCCCCATTGCCGGATGGCGGCGGGGCAGTGATCAATCTGTCTTTCGGGATTTCAATTCTGGATGCGGTGCGGGACTATGCCCTGACCAGTGCCGATTTCTCGGGCACCGATCTGGCGATCGAACTGCTGTATCTGGTAGAGGCGAAATCTGCCGCGATGGAGGCGTCGCGCTCGCTGAACCTGCGGCTGCAGGGGGCGATGCTTGCCGCTGAAGAGCAGGCGTACACCGACACATTGACTGGCCTGAAAAACCGTCGCGCGATGGATCATATGTTGGCGCAGCTCAGCGCGGCAAATGCGACATTTGCACTGATGCATCTGGATCTGGATTTCTTCAAATCCGTCAATGATCGCTTGGGGCATGCAGCCGGGGATTATGTGCTGCAACAGGCCGCCCAGATCATGGTCGAGGAAACCCGGTCGAACGATATGGTAGCGCGGGTTGGGGGTGATGAGTTTGTTATTATCTTCAAGGGTCTGACCCAGGAAGAAATTCTGTCATCCATTGCGGATCGTCTGATCAAGCGTCTAAACGAACCGATGATGTTCGAACAACAGCCCTGCCGCATATCCGCAAGCATCGGAACCGCGCTGTCGACGCAGTTTGAAACGGTAAAAGCGGCTGACTTACTGCATGCCGCCGATCTGGCCTTGTATCAGGCCAAACGAGAAGGGCGGTCGCGCCATCGGTTGTATTCTAGCCTGTCACAGGCCCGCACCTGATCTGCGCTACGCTGCCGCAAAGGCCGCGTCGAGCTTGCGGGCGATCTGGCGTTGAATGGGCGGAAGCTCTCCGACCACCGGCAGGGTTGCGCCTTGAAATCCTGCGCGGTCCAGCTCCTGTGGGACATCTTCCAGCACATGGCCTCCGGTGCAGGCGAAGAAGGGCAGGCAAAGGGACTGCGCTCCAGCGCTGCATGCCGCATCTGCGATGGATGGGGGTTCCTCGACAAACCCGACTTTCAGGGTCTTGAAGGGTAGCAGCCCACCCAAATTTTCGGCGAACTCCAATGTCACGGCGGATGGATTGCGGCTGCGCCCCGATCCATGGGCGGCGATCACCAGATCAGTGTCCTCGGTGACCCAGTCCTTTGACGTCAACGCCTCTCGCAGGGCGGTGCACACCAAAGTTGGCAACTCAGGATCGACGCCAAGCGGGTCCAGAATCCGAAGCCCACGGTTGCCGACGCGTTTGGGCAAGGCACTGGTCACAAACCAGCCTTTGGCCATGAACAAAGGATAGATCACCGCATCAGATGGCAGGTCGTCCATCACCGCCTCAAGCCGGCCAGGGGCTGCCAAGGTGGCCGAATGCACCGAGACATCCTGGGTCAGAACATCGACCTGAGCCGCAAATCGGGCGAGCGATTTCTCTGCCGGATCCGGGTCCGAGGGTTGACCATGGGCAACGATAATGGCCTGCGGCATATGAGGTTCCTTCTGTTTGCCCGATAGGTGTCGCGCCGGACGTGTAAGTCAAGGCGGGGATTATCCCAAAAGGGTCAGCCAAAGCCAGACGGTTATGATGGACGTTGCAGTTCCGATCAGTACAGATGACGCGGCGACCCGCTTGGCCCGGCCATACATATTGGCAAAGATATAGGCATTAAAACCCGGCGCCATCGCTGCGTTTAACACGCCCGAGCGAAACAGGTCCTGTGGCAGGCCCGTGGATGCACCGAAGATCCAAACCAGACTAGGATGCAGCATAAGGGAAATGCCGCAAACGTAAGCAATCGTCCTTAAATCGCCCTCGGGTTTGTACTTAACCAGCACGCCCCCCAGCGCAAACAAGGCGCCGGGCAGGGCCGCACGGGTCACAAGGCCAAGCGCCTCATCGACCACCCGAGGTATGACAAGACCCGACAGGTTCACGACAAACCCAAGCGCGATACCCAGAATCAGGGCATTCTTGAACATCGCAGACAAAACCGACCGCGCCATGCGCATGCCGCCATGACCGCGATTTCGAACAATCTCCATCACCGTGATGCCGACGCCGTAGCAAAAGGGCGAGTGGAAGGCGATGATGGCGTAGTTCCCGGTCAGATTGTCAGGCCCGTAGGCGCGTTCCGTGATGGGCAGGCCCAACAGGACCGAATTCGAGAACAGGCAGCAGAAGCCGATGGCAACGCAATCCTCCCAATCACGCCCAAAGATCAGCCGCGCGCCGAACAGCCCGGCGGTAAAGCATAGCGCGGCAGCAGAGTAGAAGCTGATCAGCAGGCGGGGGTCGAAACTGGCGCGCAGGTCCAGATGCGCAATGGCCAGAAATAGCAGGCAGGGGATGGCAAACCCCTGCGTAAACTTCATCAAACCGTCGACATGGACTTCTTTAAAATAGCCAGACCGTGTCGCTGCATAGCCTGCGCCGATGACCAGAAAAACCGGAAGGATGACGTCGATCAGGCTTTGAAGCATATCGCCCCACGGTTTAGCGATATCTGGCTTGCGCAGAACAGGGGCTTACAGCGCCTGTTCGATCACCATCCCGTCATAGGCGGGGGTGATGTGGTCAGGTGTCTCGGCCTCGACCGTCGCATAATCCAGATCGATATGCATATTGGTCAGAACCGCGTGTTTCGGGCTTAGCCGCTCGATCCAACCCAGTGTCTTTTCAAGATGCGCATGTGTTGGGTGAGGTGACCGGCGCAGGGCGTCGATGATAAGGCAATCCAGCCCCTCCATCTTTGGCCAGGCGTCGTCATAGATTTCCGCGACATCCGGCAGGTAGGCAAGGTTACCCATCCGAAAGCCCAGTGAGTCGATCGAACCGTGATTCACCTTGAATGGCTCAAACGGGATCGGGCCGCCGGGACCGTCGACTTCGAAAGCGCCGACAATGGATTTCAGATCGAGGATCGGCGGATAGGGTGAGCCTTCGGGCTGGATGAACGCATACCCAAACCGACCCAGCAGGGCGTTTTGCGTATCACCATCGGCCCAGACCGGGACGCGGGTTCGCATGTTGAAGACGATCATTCTCAGATCGTCGATCCCATGCATGTGATCCGCGTGCGAGTGGGTATAGACGACCCCGTCCAACCGACCGGTTCCCGTGTCCAGCAACTGGCTGCGCATATCTGGCGTGGTGTCAATCAGAACCGAGGTGGTGCCATCCGGCCCGTCCCGTTCTACCAGCAGAGAGCAGCGGCGGCGGATGTTGCGCGGGTTTGCAGGGTCGCAATCGCCCCATTGCCCGCCCAGGCGCGGTACGCCGCCCGAAGATCCGCAGCCCAGAATGGTGCAGCGCAGCAAGCTCATGCAGCGGCCTTATACTGGCCGACCTTGGAAAACAGGCGGTCGAAGTTCAACTGAGTTTGTGCGGCGAATGCGGCGTAATCCATGCCGAACACCTCGGCCCCTTTGCGGGCGGTGTGCGCCGTATAGGCGGGTTCGTTGCGCTTTCCGCGATAGGGTGGTGGGGCCAGATAGGGCGCGTCGGTTTCCACCAGAATGCGATCGACCGGTGCGGCGGCGAAGATATCGCGCAGCTCCTGGCTTTTGGGAAAGGCAGCGATGCCGGACATGGACAGGTAGAACCCCAAATCCAAAGCGGCGCGGGCCAGTTCGGCTGAGGATGAAAAGCAGTGCATGACGCAGGAATAGGGCGCGTTGCGGTATTCCTCGGTCAGGATGTGGGCCATGTCATCATCGGCGGCGCGGGCGTGTATGATCAGCGGTAGGCCCGTGCGCTGTGCGGCCTCGATATGGATGCGCAGCGATTGTTTCTGCACCTCGGCGCTGTCGGCGGTGTAATGGTAATCCAGTCCGGATTCACCGATGCCTACGAATTTCGGGTGCTGTGCAAGTGCGACCAGCTCATCCACCGTCGCCATCGGCTCGTCTGCCGCGCTCATCGGGTGGGTTCCGGCGGCGTAGAAGACCGGCGCGTGGGTCTCGGCGATGGCGCGGACGTTGGGTTCATTGCGCAAACGGGTACAGATGGTGACCATTCGGGTTACGCCTGCCTCGGCGGCGTTGGCGATGATCTGATCCAGTTGCCCCTCGAAATCGGGGAAGTCCAGATGGCAATGGCTGTCGGTGATTTCGGGCGTATCGCTCATCTGTTCTGACCGGCGGTTTCCTGTATCTTGAAGACCGTATCTAGGACCAAAGCGGCAGGGTCAAGGTTCACCGCCTGACCATGACGTGCGCGGGCTGTGATTGTCGCGGCAACCTCGGCCCAGCGGCGGGCCTGATGAGGCGAGGCGGACAGGCGCGCAAGCGTCTCGGCCTCGTTTGGGGCAGCTTCAGGCGCGGGCGACGCACCGGTTGCCCCGGTCAGGGCCAGGCGGGACAGAGCGATGTCGATCAGGGTTAATAACAGTTCGAACCGCTCGGCCGCGCCGCGCTGGGCGGCGGTTTCGGCCAGCTTCAAAGCGCGTTGGCGATCCAAGCGGGGCAGCGTGCCCAGAATAGCGATCAGTTCGGCATACAGGTCCAATCCACCAAGATTGATCAGACGCACCGCATCGCCGACTGATCCGGCGGCCAGTGCGGCCAGATGATCGGGCTGGGCAGGCAGCTCTGCGCCACTTTGCGCCAGTGCGGCCTGCATGTCCTCGGGCCCCAGAGGCGACAATCGCAAGGTTCGACAGCGTGACCGGATCGTCGGCAACAGGCGCGAAGGTTGGTGTGAGATCAGCAGTAGCGTGGTTCGCGCGGGTGGCTCCTCAAGCATCTTCAACAGAGCATTTGCGGCGCTGACATTCATCTCATCGGCAGAGTCGACAATGACCACGCGCCGCCCGCCATCTGCCGAGGACAGGCCGAAGAACTTGCCCAGCTTTCGGATGTCATCCACAACAATCTCACCGCGCAACCGCCCTTGATCGTTCAGCGAGCGTGTGATCGCCGCCAAACCGGGCTCTGCCCCCGCCATGATACGATGCGAGACCGGATGGTCCGGATCAATATCCAGTGTTTCAGGGGGTGGAGGTGCGCCGAATAGCCCACCGTCATCAGCCGGAGGCGTTGCCAGAAGAAACCGCGCAATCCGCCACGCCAGAGTGGCCTTCCCAACCCCGCGCTGGCCGGTCAGAAGCCATCCGTGATGCAACCGTTCCGAGGTATAGGCAGTTAGAAACGCCTGTTCCGCCGCGTCTTGTCCGAAAAGGCGCAAGGTTTCACGCGGATGCGGCGCGCCGGGCGCCTGATCTGGGGTTGGGGTGTCGTCGCTCATCGTCTATCGCAAAGCTGCCTGGACGATGTCTCTCACATCCTGTGCGACGCTGTCCATGTCGCGATTGCCATCGACGACGCGGAACCGGTCGGAAAACTCATTAGCCAAAGCCAGAAACCCGGCGCGCATCTGTTTTTGCAAGGCAGGGCCGAAATCTTCAAACCGTTCCTCGGTGCCTTGGCGGCCTTTGGCGCGGGACAGGCCGGTTTCCGGGTCCATATCGAACAGCAGGGTCATGTCGGGTTCGCGCCCGATCATGAGACTGTGCAACTGGTCGACAATGCCCCTCAGATCACCGCGCGAGAGGCCCTGATACATGCGGGTGCTGTCGGCAAAACGGTCGCAGATCACCACCTTGCCATCGGCCAGCGCTGGTTCGATGGTGCGTTCCAGGTGGTCGCGACGTGCGGCGGTGAACAGCAGAATTTCGGTTTCAGCCGACCAACGATCCGGGTCGCCTTCCAGCACCAGCCTGCGGATTTCCTCAGCTCCGGGCGATCCCCCAGGTTCGCGGGTCAGAATGACCTGGTGGCCCGACTCGCGCAGAAACTCGGCCAACATCCGGGCCTGAGTTGATTTACCTGATCCGTCTATGCCTTCAAAGGTCAGGAATAACCCGCGTTTCGTCACATCGACTCCAGCGGGTTATTGATCACGTCTTTCAGAACAATACCGCCCACGGTCATCATGCGCACCATGAACCCACCCAGAGGCACATCTTCGGCTGCAACCAGCGGGCGGCGAATTTCGGGCAGGCCTTCGGGTTTGATGACGAGCTCAGCCAGTTGATCGCCCTTGGCAACAGGGGCGTTGATCGGGCCGTCGTAAACGACCTCGGCCTGCACATTCTGAGTGCCCAGAACCGGGAACAGAACGTTCAGGTCGCCCTCGGGCACCAACCCCACGGTCTTCTTCTCACCCATCCACAGCTTGGCTTCGGCTATCGGCGTTTCTTCGGTGGCAACTGTCCTCTCGACAAAATTTCGAAACGACCAGTTAACCACGGCCTCAGCCTCCTCTGCGCGCTGAGCGGTGCTGTCGAGGCCGGTGAGGACAAAGATCACCCGGCGGTCGCCTTGTTTGGCCGATCCGACAAGCCCATATCCCGCCTCTTGCGTGTGGCCGGTTTTGAGCCCATCGGCCCCGATGTCCAGCCGCAGCAAAGGGTTCCGGTTGCGTTTGTTCGATGGTGCGCGCCCGTCGAATTCGAACTCTTCTTCAGCAAATAGCGGGTAGTATTCCGGGAAATCGCTGATCAAGCGATCCGCAAGAACCGCGAGATCATGCACCGACATCATATGCCCTGCGGCGGGCCAGCCGTTTGAATTGGCAAAGTTGGAATTGTCCATGCCCATCTGTTTGCCGCGTTGGGTCATGTAACGGGCAAACCCGGCCTCGGTCCCATCGGGGCTCAGCGCTTCGGCGATCACCACGCAGGCATCATTGCCCGACAGAACGATAATACCGCGCAACAGATCCTCGACCGTCACGCGATCTTGCGTGTTCAGGAACATGGTCGAGCCGCCATAGCTCATCGCGTGTTCAGATACGGGCAGAGTTTCCTGCAAAGTCAAACGCCCATCGCGCAGCGCTTCGAACGCGACATAGAGCGTCATGAGTTTCGACATCGACGCGGGCGGCAGAGGTTGATCAGCGTCTTTCGACAGAAGTACAGTTCCGGTTGACTGATCGATCACATAGGCGGCACGCGCCGTGGTATCAAACGCGTGTGCGGGCAGGGCCAGGACAGCCATCCCGAGGGTAAATACGGATATGCGAATTGCGGATAGCACGGGGCGCCTCCTGTTATCAGTTGGACACGGTGAATGCGTCGGTAAAGCCCAGGTCTTTGACATCGGTCTGAATCGCTTTGCGATCGGCGCGTGTTGCAGCAGGGCCGACCAGAACGCGCCAGACGGTTTTGTCTTCAGCCTCAAGCGCACGGACCTCGGCAGCCATACCATTCTTACGGATTTTTTCTGCGGCTGTGTTTGCATTGGCTTCAACACTGAACGTGCCGATCTGAACATAGAGCTTTGTCAAGTTCGATGCAGCAGGGGCGGCAGCTGCGGCCGCTGCCGGGGTGGCCTCGGCCGCGTCAATCGCGGCGGCTGCCCCTTCGATCGGGTCCAGCGGTGTGGCCGTTATCTCTTCGGGTTGCTTTTTCTGCCACCATTTGCGTTTGGCGGGCTTATCAGCCGGGGCTTCGACAGGGGCGTCTGATAGGCCCGGTGCGGCGGCCCCAGCAGCTGAGGCGCTGTCTACCGCAGCTTCTGCAGCCTCTTCACTGGCCGAGCCAGCCGCCGCTGCAGCAGCGCCCGCTGCGCCCGCGGCAGCAGCCGGTTCTTTCTTTTGCCACCACTTGCGCTTGGCCGGCTTTTCCGGTGCAGCAGCCTCGGTCTCTGCTTCAGGCGCAGCGGCTGCAACTTCGGTTTCTTCTTTCGGAGCCTCGGCCTCGGGCGTCTCTTCCTCAGCGGGTGGTTCTTCTTTAGGTTCTTTCCTGCGCAGGGCTACAACGCTGACCCGCGTCGGCGCACCGGCCAGCATTCCCAGTTTTTCCGCCGCGGCAGAGGAAACCTGCAAGGCAGGCCCCGGCAAGTTCGCCTGACGCCGGAACAGGGCGCCAGTGACGCTTTTGTTGTTTGCGGTGTTCTTGATCAAAACGCGTTCTGGTTGGTTAACATCAGGATGCGCCACCCAGATGCCGCCTAGCGAAGGTCGCCCATCCCAAAGCCCAGCTTCGGTTACCGAAAACACATCCGGTGCCTCAATGTCGCGCTGCGAGCTGTTGGTGACTTGAGGTACGAGTTCGATTGTCGAATTGTCCGCGCTGTCGCTCTTGGGCTTCGTTGATACGTCCTGAGATTGAAGAACGTCATCACACCCGGACAAAACTGTCAAAGTCACAGCTAGTACAGCCAGTCCTCGCGGATTTGCGCGTGTCTGTGTCGCTCGCTTCATCTTTTGTTCCCTTGCCTGAAAGGGCTTCGTTTTTTTTCCAGCCCCACCGAATGACCGGTTCTGAGCGCCAGTCTGCTGCAATCTTAAGGCCAGATCATAACGTGGCTGAAGGGCCAAGGAAAGGCTGCTGCGCAGGCTTGAGCAAGTTTTCCCGATTTCGGCTTGCCTCTGATCTCAGTTGGGCTTAGACCCGGCCTCCGACGGGGAGGTGGCAGAGTGGTCGAATGCGGCGGTCTTGAAAACCGTTGAACGTGAGAGCGTTCCCAGGGTTCGAATCCCTGTCTCCCCGCCACTCATACCTGTCTCACTTCAGTTGTACTTTCTGATCCGGAATTGTTACGCAATTCCCGCGCGTTGGCGCATGCGCTTTCAATCAGAGACAAAGCAGACCGTACACTCGGAGCACGATTCAAGCCTCAGTCTCAGTGCCGCATTTTGTCGGGGTCGCTTTGGGCTGGATTTCCCTGATAAGCGGCAATTTACAGGGAATTTCTGCGAAACAGGTCTGAGTTCCGTCATTTCACCTGTCGGAACTGTATGTTTTTCAGAGATTTATGATGCAAATTCCCTAAAAGGTGGAACAGGGAATTTCCTCGTGCGAACAGGGAATTGCTCCGCCGGATCAGGGAGGGCGAAGTCTGTATCAGGGACGCAGTATCTGGAGATGTCAAAAGCCGAACAGGTGTTCCTGTTCAGCCCAGTCAAGTGGGTGGGTCACGCTGACCAAACGCTTGAGTGTGAGTTCGGGCGGCTGGGTGCCGTCGAGAATCGCAGCCTGAATCTTCGGGGAGAGAAAGGCGAGCTGAGCACGGGTGCGGATGAAGGCGCCGGGGACGCTTTCGCGGCGTGCGATCTCCATCAGTTGCACCCCGGCTTTCAGATCTCGGGCCCAGCCATGGGCGCGGATCAGCATGGACCGGAGGTGGGGATCAGGTTGGGGTGCCACGTCCCCGGCAATGACCTTGGCCTCGACGCCGCGGCGGCGCAGATCGAAAGATGTGGTGATGTGGGTGAGATCCGGGTGCAGATGATCGACCGCGATGCCAAGTGCGCTTGCCAGGGTTTTGGGGTTCAATTCGAGGTCGATCTGTCCTCGTGCAAGTTTGCCTTTGGCCAGAAGAGCAGCGCCGACCTGACAGCCTTGCCCTAGAAGCCGGGTTACTAAATCCGCAACTGAAGTCTGAACTGCCTCGGCTGACCCGGCCTCCGGTTGCGCCAGTACTTGGTGCGCCGCGGCGGCGTCTTGCAAATGTCTGACGATGACATCCATGACGGTGTGTTCCAGCGCCGGGCCGGGCAGTCGCCAGCCAGAGATATCCTTGCCACCCGAGATCAGTCTGTTGGAGATATAGTAGCGCAACCGTCGGCTTTTGCGCGTGGTGTGGGTCGGCGTCAACCGATCACCAGTTTCGTCATACAGCAGACCGGTGAGCCAGGCCCCGGGGTCAGTGGAGTGTTGCCGCGCATCGGAGTCGCCGCGTGCCCGCGAGCGGTTGGAGGCCTGTCGCATTTTTTCCTGCACCCGGTCCCAGATGTCCTGATCGATGATCGCCGGATGTTGTCCGTCCCAGATCTTGTCCTTGTGGCGGATTTTTCCGAGATAGACCGGATTGCGCAGCAGGTAATAGATTTGACCCCGTGACAGCGGACAATCCCCCTTCACACTGCCATCTGTCCGAACAACCCGTTTTGACCGCAGGTCTTCTGCCGTTGCCCGTTCTTCTACTTTGCGCAGGCACCCTAGTTCGTCATACAAATTAAAGAGATGCCGGACCGTTCTGGCCTCCTGTTCATTTATCACCAGCGTTCTTGCCTTCGGATCGGGGTGGCGGTCATAGCCCAGGGGCAGATTGCCACCCATCCATAGCCCCTTCTTCTTCGATGCTGCAATCTTGTCGCGAATACGTTCGGCGGTGACTTCCCGTTCAAACTGAGCAAAGGACAACAGCACATTCAGGGTCAACCGACCCATGGATGAAGAAGTATTGAAGGCCTGTGTAACCGAAACAAAGGAACAGTTTGCCTGTTCCAGCCGTTCGACCAGCTTGGAGAAGTCAGCAAGCGACCGGGTCAGCCGGTCAATCTTGTAAACCACCACCATGTCAATACGCCCGGCATCGATCTCTTCAAGAAGGCGCTGAAGGGCAGGGCGTTCGAGTGTGCCGCCGGACAGGCCACCGTCATCGTAGCGCCCGGGCAGTAGGGTCCAGCCTTCATGTCGCTGGCTGGCGACATAGGCCGCGCAGGCTTCATATTGCGCATCTAGTGAATTGAAGTCCTGGTCCAACCCATCCTCTGACGACTTGCGCGTATAGATGGCGCATCGGATTTTACGGCGCGGGCTCATTTGGCGATCTTTCCGGAGAGCCCGAAGAAACGCGGCCCTGACCAATGCGCGCCGGTAATTTTTCGGGCGATGGCCGAGAGTGAGCGATAGGACCGACCGTTCCAAGTGAAGCCGTCTTCTGTAACGTCGACCACATGGGTCACGCTATTCCACTCGCGCAGAAGGCGCCTGCCGGGTTTAAGAGCAGGGCAGGCTGGCCGGGGTTTTTTCTCGGAACCCTTTTCCGGCGTGGCTTTGACTTGCCGGGGTAGCCTGCCATGACGGCGGGACTGCATCTCAAAGGCGATAAAACGGCGCAGAAAGGTTTGGCTGAGCATGGCGGGGGCGGGTTGATCAAACAGTTGCTGCCAAAGCGTGACGAGATCTGATCGACCCATGGCGGCGAGATCGGCGACATCGCTCGTCTTGGTCATGACGCTTCTCCTGTTCCCGCCTTCAGGTGATACGTGGATGATCCATTTTGTTTGTCGGATGTCCGCCGTTCAATCGTCGTGCCTTTCTTCCTTAACCCACTCAATGCCGCTCGGACCGAATGAGGCTGCCACCCCGTTGCTTTGCAGAGCGCCTCAAGGCTGGCACCGTTCGGGCGACGCAACAACGCTTGCACCTTGTCAATTTTGGTTTGTTTGGATTTGGACATGTATTGTCTCCTCTGATCTGGGGCTTGCGGAATGCCGAAGCCCGGTACCGAGGAGCGCCCGAATGGCTCGGGCGTGGGTTCAGTGATGCGTGGTTGACGGCAACAGTCCAGCTCTTTCTGAAACGATTACTGGAGGCGTGTGTTTTGAAGTGCGACGCTGCCGTACCCCCGATTATTCGTCAACAATCTTAATTGGTTACGACTTGGTTGCTTTTGGTTTGGGGGTTGTGTCTCGTAGTGATGACACCTACATTTGGCTCAATCGCCCGGACTATCAGGGCGAGAAACTGCTCCCGCAGGCAGCACTCATTGGAAACACAGGTTTCCGCAGAGAGCATTCAAAGGAGCAACGTCTCGGATCGATTGGTCCGGGGAGTTGCGATTTGTGCTCTCTCCGATTTTCCAACGCGATCCCTCCATCTCGACGTCCGCGCGGCGTCACGCAAAAGGAGGCGGTTATGCCTGCCAACAAAACACAGAGCGACGTTCGGGCGTCCAACACGCCGATCTGGATGGCCAAAAAAGTCATCCAATCCCAGATCAGCCAGATCAAGCCCTACGCCAACAACAACCGCGTGCACGCGGCCACAAATATCGACAAGCTTAAGGCATCGGTGGCCCAGTTTGGCTTTGTCACTCCGATCCTCGTGGATGCTGAAGGCACAATCATCGCGGGTCATGGTCGCTATGAGGCCGCCAAGGCCCTGGGGTTGAATTCCGTACCGACTGTTGTCGCGGATCACTTGTCAGAAGCGGAAGTGCGCGCTCTGCGCATTGCGGATAACAAGCTGGCGGAATTGTCCGATTGGAACGAAGCTGCTCTGCAGATTGAATTTGCCGAGCTGATGGATCTCAGCCTTGATGGCGAGCTGGACTTTGATCTGGACATCACCGGGTTCGAAACACCGGAGATCGACATTATCATCGACGGCACGGGCGAGGCCACGGAGACCGAAGCAGAATCTGTTGAGACGCCGAACCCTGCGGCACCCGTAGTCACGGAGCCGGGCGACCTCTGGGTTCTCGGAGATCATCGCATCTTCTGTGGGCATTCCTTGCAAGGCCAGAGCTACGACACTCTGCTAAAGAGCGAACGCCCGCAGATGGTGTTCACATATCCTCCTTATAATGTACCGGTCAATGGGCATGTTCGCTGTGGCATCGGTGGCGATCATCGCGAGTTTGCCATGGCGTCAAGAGAAATGTCGGACAGCGAGTTCCGCAGCTTTCTCTCGGACGTGAACAACCGGCTGATTGACTGCCTGCCGGACGGAGGCATCGCGATGATCTGCATGGACTGGCGTCATATTGAAGAACTGATTGCGGCCGGCAAGGCAGCTGGATTGGATCTCGTCAATCTTTGCGTCTGGAACAAGACAAACGGAGGCATGGGCAGCCTTTTTCGTTCCAAGCACGAGCTGGTTGCGATCTTCAAGAAACCAGATGCGGCGCATATCAACAATGTCGAGCTGGGAAAGCATGGTCGCAACCGGACCAACGTCTGGGATTACGCCGGTGTGAACAGCTTTGGGGCGGGGCGCGAGGCGGACCTCTCAGATCATCCCACCGTGAAACCGACAGCTTTGGTGGCGGATGCCATCATGGATGTGAGCCACCGCGGCGATGTCGTGCTGGACGCCTTTGGCGGGTCTGGCGCGACCTTGCTGGCAGCTGAGAAAACCGGGCGCCGGGCGCGGCTGATTGAGCTCGACCCGGCTTATGTCGATGTCGCCATTCGGCGTTGGCAGGAGATGACTGGCGAGAGCGCCGTGCACGCGGTGACCGGCCAGACGTTCGATGCGCATTCTGCGGCAACCGATGCCACTTCAGAGCTGGAGGCGGATCATGTCTGACGATACGAAAGAGTTTGAGGTGGGCTACGGTAAACCGCCCAAAGCGACCCAATTCAAGAAAGGCCGATCCGGCAATCCGAAAGGACGACCGAAAGCCTCGAAAAATGTTGGATCGATGCTTGAGGAGGTCTTCTTTCGGAAAATCTCGATCACCGAAAACGGGTCACGCCGCGAGGTCACGATGCTGGAAGCAATCCTGCGCCAGCTGGTGAATGGGGCAGTTAAAGGCGAGATGCGTTCGATTGACCGGGTTCTGAAACTGTTGCCCGCGGTTCAAGAGGCGCGCGCCGCAGAACTGGCGGGTGGCGAAGGTGCAACTGCGGCCGACCCCGGTTCAGACCTGGCCACCCTGGAAGTGCTGGCGGATATGTTTGGCGGCGATCCGGATCAACTCTTTGCAAGCATCCAGGGAGGCATCGACGATGAATGCCCTGAATTCTGATGATCGCAAAAGGCTGGCAGAGGCTGCTATGCGTGAAAACCTCTACGCATTCCTTGCAGGCAGTTTTGGTATCTTGTGTCCGGGTGAGAGGCTTGCCCGGGCCCCTTACCTGGAGGCTATGTGTTATGCCCTTCAGCGCGTGGCCTCTGGTGAGTCCCAACGGTTGATGATCTCGATTGCCCCTCGCCATCTGAAATCGATCTGTGGATCTGTTTTGTTGCCAGCCTTTGAGCTTGGACGCGATCCGACAAAGAAAGTGGTTGTTGTCAGTTACGGCAAAGATCTGGCGCGCGAACATGCCGAACAGTTCCGTCGGCTGGTGACCAGCCCGTTTTATCAGCGCCTGTTTCCAAAGATGAAGGTTGATCCCAAACACAACAGGTTCGAACATATGAAAACCACTAAAGGAGGTGGACGCAAATCTGTCTCTCTTGGCGGTGGCATCACCGGCTTCGGTGCAAACCTCATTATCATCGACGATCTGGGTAAACCCTCTGAAATGCGTCACGATACGTACCGGCAGGAGTTGCGTGACTTCTTCGATCAGACCCTGTTCTCGCGGCTGAACGACAAGCGCACTGATCGTATTGTCTCGATTCAGCAGCGTCTGCACCCGGATGACTTTTCGGCCTACCTCTTGGAAAAAGACACATTTGACCATCTTTGCCTGCCGTCGATCGCGGAGATCCCGGAAGAGATCCCGCTCTACAACAACCGTGTGCTGAAGCGTCGGCCAGGGGACTTGTTGAACCCAGAGCGGGAACCGCAGGAGGTTCTTGATCGGATCAAGGCCGACATAGGCAATTTTGCCTTCCAAGCACAGTATCAACAGAACCCCACGGACGGTGAAAACGAATTTCTCTCAATGTCCGATTTGCATCTGGTGGAAACCTTGCCGGACGAAGACGTGTTCGTCCGGCGGGTCCAAAGCTGGGATACAGCCGCGAAGGATAGTCCGCGTTCTGACTTTACGGTGGGTCTGACGACGGACAGGTCTGACGTTTGGGTGGCATGCGTATGAAGAGAGATGGTATTTGCTCGACGTCTTTCGGGCTCGAACGAACTATACGGAGGTGCGCAACGCTGTTCTTCGATTGCGCAAACAATGGCGCGCGGACCGGGTCCTGATTGAATCCTCGGCGATGGGTATCCACCTTTTGGATGAATTAAAACGCACCGCTGCAGGTGTTTACATGCCCGTCAACGTGGTCACCGACAAACTGGACCGCTTCATCCCACAGACCGACTGGATAAAATCTGGTAAGTTAGTCATCCCTACGGACAAGCCCTGGTTCGATGAGTTCCGCAGGGAACTGCTGGCGTTTCCGGATGCTGTCAAAGATGATCAGGTAGATGCCCTGACCCAGTTCGCCGAATACATGCGTCGTAGCCAAGGGACGTATCTCGATACAGATCCTTACACCGGCCGGCGCCAAGGCAACTATCGACCCGAACGACCAAGAAGGGAAGATCGTATGCGGTTCTGACGCCAGCGAGGGCGTTTTCCAGCGACCTGGGGTTGGATATCAAGTCTTCGACCTCGAACGTCTGCGATGAAGCGCAAAGCTGCCGCTAGGGCCAACTGCAGCGAAGGTCCGCTCCGAGCCCAAAGTACCGAATGCTGCAGATTGCAAAATTGTCCGCATCTGATGTTTCGGTAGCGCGAAGTCAGATATTTAAGCGCATGCCAGATTTGGTGCGATCCATAGAAACAAAAGTTCGAAACTTCCGGATGTTGTCATTTGGAAAGAAAAGACGCTGTGTCAGGTCTTCATATTCAGACATGTCTCCAACGATCACGATCAAAATGAAATCTACTTCTCCGGTGACATAGTAACACTGCTGGATTTCGGGCGCTTCTTGGAAGCTGCGCTTTACTTCATCAATTCGGCCTGCAGTTTCTGACTGTAATTCAACCTCCACGACTATGGTTAGCGGCAGTCCGACCGCCTTTGGCTCGATATGGGCGGTTTGAGCAGAGATGATACCTTTGCTCTCCATCCGTTTGATCCGCCGTTGCACGGAAGCGGTCGAAAGATTTACAGCCTCGCCGATCTGGCGCTGTGGCAGCGTGCAATCTTGCTGCAAAAGTTTGAGAATCGCCAGATCAAAGGCGTCTAGTCCTGATGATGAATACTCTCGTACCATAGTTCGAATATGCAAATTTTGATCGCGGGATGCCAGAGAATAGAGCCCTTTTCACGACACAAGTGAAGTATTTTTTCGAGCAAGTACAGAAAGGATTTCCGATGCTCAAGCAATATGAAACCGCAAAAACCGACTTCTTAGCCACCCAGCCAAGGTTTGGGTCTGAAGTCGTTGAAACTCTCTCGCGAACCAGCTTTGACGAGGCCGAGGCCGAAATCACGGCCTGGGAGGGATATAAACCTACACCTATTTTTAACCTTACTGGGCTTGCTGACATTCTGGGCCTCAAGGCTGTCCATTACAAACATGAAGGCCCGCGGTTCGGACTCGGTAGCTTCAAGGCCTTGGGCGGAGCCTATGCAGTTCTGCGCAGCATTCAGCGCCAATTGTCGGATGCCGAAGGGCGTAAGATCTCTGTCGAAGAAATCCAGAATGGGCACTTTTCGTCGCAGATATCTAAAATGACCATCATATCCGCGACCGATGGCAATCACGGGCGATCTGTGGCTTGGGGTGCGCAAAGGTTTGGGGCGAAATGTCGAATTTACATCCATGCAGAAGTGAGTGCATTTCGTGCTGATGCGATGCAAAAATTGGGGGCTAAGGTCATTCGGGTCAACGGGGACTATGACGCGACGGTCGCACAAACTCGTGTTGATGCAGAGGAATTCGACTGGATAGTTGTGTCCGATACGTCCTGGCCAGGGTATTGCCTGCCCCCCCTAGACGTGATGGCAGGATATGGAGTGATGGCACGAGAGATTGTGCGAAAACTACCGGAACCGCCGACGCATGTGTTCCTTCAAGGGGGCGTAGGCGGTCTTGCAGCATCGGTGACTGCCGCCTTTCATCAAGAATGGGGTAGGGCTGCGCCGCGCAGCATCGTCGTTGAGCCCGAGCTAGCGCCCTGCTTGTTTGCCAGCGCCAAGGCAGGGGCGCCGACATCTGTCAAAATTGAAGAAGAGACACTGATGGCCGGGCTATCATGCGGTGAACCATCTCAGATCGCCTGGGAAATTCTTGAGAAATCCGTTCATGGCTTCATGACGATACCCGAAATTCTGGTCGCACCGGCTGTACGATTGCTGGCAAACGGGCAAAGTGGGGACTGCCGAATTGAAGTCGGCGAGAGTGGCGTGGCGGGCTTGATTGGTTTGATCTGTGGCGCAACAAGTCCCTCTTTGCGAGATGAGATGAAGCTAGACTCCGAGAGTCGCGCAATAATTATTGGCTCCGAGGGCGTAACTGACCCAAGCCTGTTCCAGACTATTATGGAGGATCAAGACTAATCGCTTGATTTGGTGCGCGTGACACAAGGCTGCGAGCCGTCGATCCTGTAGACAGGGGTCATTGGGTTCCTAGGACGCAATGTCCCTTTCCTCCGCAAAGCAGACACTTTTCGGGATTGCGCCAATGACGGCTTCGAGCAGAAACTGGGCTTTGCGCAGATAGGTGTACGTCCCTTTTTTACATCAACCGGTTTGTCTCAAAACCGTGGCTACACCCTGCTTACCCCGCACTCATCGCTTTCGTAGCCCTGCAAAATCTGATCAGCGTCAATGCTTGCGCGACCACCAAACTCTGTTGTCGCGATTTGCTCAGAAATCTTCAGCACAGTAGGCCGCGTTTAGTCCGCATGCTTTCAGCTATGTAATGCATCATTTATGGTTCGCCGCTATCAACATGAGGTAGGTTCAGACTCAAAACCTAAAATGGGCGGCAGTCGTTTAGTGACCAGGGTTCGAAGGAAAAATGAAAAAATGGTGGACTGCCTTTCGAAGCCAGGCAGTTTACTGCCTGCAAGATCGATTTGTTGGCTGGCAACACATTCGTTTACCAAAATCATTTGTCGCTTTTGATTGCTTCCGTCTCAATGTTAATCGTCACTTCATCGCCAACAAGCCCATTCGCGACTCCGTAATCCATCCCAAACTCACTGCGCAAAATGGCGGTGTCGAGCGACAGTCCTAAAACTTCGCGTTTATGGCCAAACGGATATTCTGCGACTTTGTTTAGCGTAACATTCAGCGTTACGGGAAGAGTTTGATCCAAGATCGTCAACTCTCCGGTCACAGTTCCGCTGGTGTCGTCCGAAGCTGTGCCACCGTTCGCAACAAACTTGATTTCGGGATACGTCGACACATCCAAGAAGTCTCGGTTTCGAACATGACCGTCACGCGCGTCGTTGAACGTGTTCACGGACGCCGCTTGGATCATAACCTCTACGTCGCGCAACTCTTGCGTTTCAGTGTCGTATAAGAAGTTGCCCGACACTTCTGTGAACACACCAAGTGTTTTTGCGTAGCCGATGTGATCAATTGTGAAATAGATGGCCGTGTGCGTTGGATCGAGTTCATACCGCGCCATATCGGCGTTGGCCGCCATTGCATATGCACTTAGTGCAGCCGAGGTTACAATCGTTCGCGTTGTAGTGCCAAAGCGACCGAGATCGGTTTTTAAACGCGTAAAAGCCATAGTACGAAGACCTCCGAGTGGTAGCCAAGGTTATAAATAATATAGGTTGCAAACGGACAAAGGCCGCAAAAACATGAGCAACTCCACAATTCGCTGCGCAACATGGAACATTCATCGCGCAAAGGGACCAGATGGACAGGTCGATCCAAACCGTGTGGCCAACGCAATCGGGACGGAACTGGCGCCTTTGGGTTTGGACATTCTGGCGTTGCAAGAAGCGGATGAGGAATGTCGACCGCACGCTCGGATCTTAGACGTGCAGAATATCTCCGAGCTTACGGGGCTAAGATACACACAAGACGCTCCCACATTGCGCTGGGGAAGTCAGAGCGATGGATTTCTGGGAAGCATCCTGTTTCTGGGCGAGAGGTTTAAGCGCACCCATGCAGATGTGATTGATCTACCAGGCCATTGCCACCGGGGTGCAATAGCGTTCGAAACGCTGGTTGAAGGTTATCCGTTGCGCATAATGACGATGCATCTCTCCTTGTCGCAACCGTTGCGCATCATGCAAATGCGTACCATTGGGCAGTACCTATATCGTCGCCCTACCATGCAAACACTCATGCTGGGCGACTTCAATGAATGGCGGCCTTGGGGCGGTTTGATGTTTCATCAACGGATTGCTGGAACGGCCTTTCAAGGGCCTGCTCGAGCCAGTTTCCCGAGCCGAGCGCCTTTTTTACCCCTGGACAGGATCTTGACGGATTTTCCAGACGCAATTCCAGAGGTTCACGCACTAAAATCAGAGGTTTTGGTGCAGGCTTCGGATCACTTGCCTTTGACGGGCGTTGTTAAGCTTGGGAAAAGGACGTGAGCGGTTGGGTGCCCACAAGGCTACCCGAAGGTCGCTGGCGGGCTAATTTGTTCTTAGGATCAATTGGGTGACGTTTATGTTTGGCGGTGATTTTTACAACGCGACAAGGCCTGTGGAGGTGGAACCACCTGTTGCCAACCTGTGCATGGCCAGCGCGGTCATTGCTCTTGCAATGGCAGTATGCTCATTGCTGGCGTTTGGTTCCGCATTGCCCCCTTTGGTCGTCTTTGGGGTAGTCGTCGGATTGCTGATCCCGGGGTTGCGTCGAACCTATCCTTATGAAGTGTTGGGTCTGTGTAACCTTGTAACCCTAATCCGCGCTGCAATGGTCGCGTTTTTGGCTGGCACTGTGGTCGCGCCAACCGTGAACCCTTGGCTGGTATTTGTGGTGGCAACAGTAGCATTCGCATTGGATGGCGTAGACGGCTGGTTGGCGCGGCGATCAAAACTGACATCCCGATTTGGCGCGAGGTTTGATATGGAAACGGACGCGTTGTTGGGCGCGGTCCTCTCTGTGTGGCTTTTGGTATCGGGTACAACAGGCCTGGAAATTCTGGTTCTTGGTTTCATGCGATACACCTTCTGCGCAGCAAGTCTATTTTTGCCCGCATTGCAGGCTGAACTCCCCGAGTCGTTCCGTCGAAAAGCAATTTGCGTTATACAAATCGGTGCCTTGGTCACGCTCCTGTTTCCCTTGACGCCGACAACAGCATATTTGCCGATATCTTTTATGGCTGCGATACTGCTCGCATGGTCCTTCTTTGTGGACATCAAATGGTTTCTTGGGCGTGCTGAATGAGGCAGATACTCTTCCTAGTTTTGGGTGCTTTAGCTGTCTTTGCCGTTCTAGCCCTGCCAAACCATCCAAGCGCTTTTGGGTGGAGCGCGGTGTTGCGCTGGCCTCTCGAGCTGCCCGTGATACTATTTCTAATGATAGTGCTAGGTCGGCGCTTGATCATCGTACACGCGGTCGCGCTAGCTTTGTTGGCTGTCGCTGTTTTGAAGCTCGCCGACTATGCAATGTTTAGCGCTTTTGACCGGTCGTTTAATCCGGTCGTTGATATGCCCTTGATCGCTGCAGGCTTCTCATTCACCCGTGATAGCCTTGGTTTGGTTGTTTTTGTTTTTGCAGTGTCATTCGCCATTTTGTTGCTGGCCCTGCTTTACGTTTTAATAGTCCAGGGCTTTGCCGCTTGGGCGTCACTTGGGCGATACGCAAAAAAAGGATTGGCAGCAGCTTTGATCGGCGCCGGCTTCACTGGATGGGCTGTCGCGGATGCGGGTCATCACCTCAGTTTCTGGAAATTGGAAAACAGCCCGCCGGGGACCACCTGGGCTTCTCGCTTAGCAATAAATCGCGTTGAGGAAATACAGAGAACAACCAGGGATTTGGCCGAGTTTCGTAAGGCTGCAGGTTTAGATACCTATGCCAATCAGTTTGGATTGTTAAACAAGCTTGATGGGCGGGATGTGTTTTTGATCTGGATTGAAAGCTACGGTCGCGCGAGCTTCGACAACCCGCTGTACGCGCCAACGCATCTTGCAACGCTGCGGTCTGCTCAGGCGGAAATCGCGGGTTCGGGCCTTGCCATGAAAAGCGGTTGGTTGACCTCGCCAACGGCAGGCGGACAAAGCTGGTTGGCACATGGGACCCTGGGGTCCGGCTTGTGGACCGCCAACAACGGGCGCTATCAAGCGATGATCGACAGTGGGCGCAAATGGCTATCTCATATCGCGCAAGCGGCGGGGTATCGGACAGCCGCTGTCATGCCAGCAATCACAAAGGACTGGCCCGAAAGTCGGGCGATGGGGTTTGAGCTTGTTTTCAACAAGGCCGAAATCCCCTATGCGGGCGAGAGTTTTCGCTGGGTCACGATGCCCGACCAATTCACCTTGGCTACGTATCCCGATCTTTTGCCGCCGGACCCGAGACCTGATTTCGTCCAGATCGCTCTGATCTCTTCACATGCCCCTTGGACGCCAATCGCTGATGTAATCCCGTGGCAGGACGTAGGCGACGGCACCGTCTTCAACGAGATGGCCGAGCGGGGACCGACACCTGAAGCGCTGTGGAAAGACCGAGATGCCGTGCGGGACGCGTATCGCAGATCGGTAGACTACGTTTTGCAAGTCGTCTTTTCTCATGTTCTTCAACTGGCCGACGATGCACCACTGGTCATTGTCGCAGGGGACCATCAGGCCGCTGGATTTGTATCAGGCAGTGACAGCAAGGATGTAGCTGTTCATATAATCGGACCCCCGCAAGTCTTGGATCACATCGAGCATTGGCGTTGGACCGAGGGGCTTGTCCCCGCATCCGACGTACCTGTTCGCCGAATGGACAGTTTTAGGGACAACTTTATCGCGGCCTTTTCTGACAAGACCTCAACCGCAATGGTGTCGCAATGAAGCGGTATTGGGTCAGGTTGGTCGTATCGGTCACGTTGATTGTCGCATTGCTTTGGTGGACGGATTTGGCGCGTGTCGCTGATCATCTGCGGATGATTAGCCTGGAATGGGTTGGGCTTTCGATTGTTGCTACAACTGCCGCAACCTTCTCGATGGCATTCCGATGGCAACTTACAGCGCACGCGTTGGATATTCGGTTTGATTACTCTTTTGCCCTGCGCGAGTACTATATCGCGCAGCTGGTGAATATGATTCTGCCCGGCGGTGTTCCGGGGGATCTGACCCGTGCGGTTCGGGCGAGGAAGAAAGCAGACCTCAAACGTTCAGCTCAATCTGTGTTCGCGGAACGGCTGTTGGGGCAAATCGCAATCATGGCAGCCCTTTTTCTGGGCGTCTGTGCTGCGCTAGTGTGGCCCGCAGGCTTCGATCATCCTGAACTGAGCATGACAGTTCTTGCTGTGTTGCTATCCGCTCTAGTCGTGGTGAGCCTTATATCACTTGCCCTTCCATCAATTGGGCGGTTCGTTGTCTTTTTGATCAGGCTACAACGTCAAACGGCCTTTGTTTTTCTCGGCTTAGTCAGCTCTACATGTCTGATACTGGGGTTCTACGCGTCAGCAAGGGCTGTAGGGGTTGTCATACCATCAGGCGGCTTGCTTATCATTATTCCTTTGGTTTTGACCGCCATGCTGATCCCTATGTCGATTGGTGGTTGGGGTTGGAGGGAAGGAGCCGCTGCTGCCTTATTTCCAATAATCGGGGCGTCATCCAGTGCGGGCGTTGCTTCGGGTGTCACTTATGGTGCCGTTATCCTGATCGCCGCGCTGCCAGCAGTTGCAATTCTGCTGTGGCCAAGATCGCTTGAACCGCAACTAACAACAGGGAAAAGAGATTCACTATGACACAGCCCGCCCATCTTACGCGCCGTTTTTTTCTTCAAACCGGCGCAGCCGGTTTTGCCGCCTCTGCATCAGGGTTGCCTGCACTAGCAGCTAACTTGCAACCTGTGAATTTCCAGCTGTCCTGGCTGCATTCCGTGCAGTTTGGCGGAAGTTACATTGCGAAAAACAAAGGGTATTGGTCCGATCTAGGTTTGGATGTCTCACTTGCCCAAGGCGGTCCAAACGCGCCTGTCGAGCCGCCCGTGGTTTCAGGAACTGCTTTGGTTGGGATATCAGCTGCGGACTATACCGCCGCCGCTGTGGCGCAAGGCGCGCCGTTCAAAATTATCGCCGTTGCGATGCAAAAGAATCCGTTCGCGATTGCGTCGCTTGCGGCCAACCCGGTAAACGAACCCGCAGACCTTATCGGCAAGAAGATTGGTATGGCCGTCGCGAATACACCCGTCTTGCAAGCCTTGTGCACATTGAACGGGATAGACATAGACCAAATTGAAATTGTCCCCACCCAATATGACCCGGCGCCGTTAGTAAGCGGCCAGGTGGATTGCTTGCTTTGCTGGGAAACAGATTTGCCCGTCGCCATGACTGTGCAGGGCGTTGACAACACCACAATGCTAATGGCCGACTACGGTTACGCCGTGCACTCTCAAACCTATATCGCCAACCAAGACTCTCTTGCCCAAAGACGCGCAGAGCTTGTGTCTTTAATGAAAGGCGAAGTCATGGGGTGGAAGGATTACCACAAAGACACCGACGCCGCCGCCGAGTTGACGATAGAAATGTTCCCTGATGCAGGTCTGGATCTCGCCGCGCAAAAACTGCAAGCCGCGCGGCAAGTACCGCTGATTTTCTCGGACTTAACCGCCGAGTTTGGGTTCGGGTGGTTCACCGAGGAGACTGTTGCGGCGAATGTCGAAACACTAGCGCTGTTGGGTCGAACCGTCACTCCTGACCTCTGGGACAGATCGCTGCTGGAAGAGGTGTATGGCTGACGCGAGGGTTGACGCGTGACTACAGCCGGAATTTCGTGCAACAGAATCCGAAAGAGTTTTGATCGCACTGAGGCGGTCTCAGAGCTTTCGATTGAATTTCAGTCCGGACAGACGACGGCATTGGTTGGCCCGTCCGGCTGCGGGAAATCAACCGTTCTGCGAATGATAGCAGGGCTGGAAACGCCCGACATGGGGCACATCGCAATTGGCCATGAAACACCAAAGCAGGTCGCCCGTCGCGGGGGGCTTGCCATGGCGTTTCAAGATGCATCGCTGCTGCCATGGCGTACCGTAAGATCCAACATCGCATTGGGCGCGGAACTCGCTCGCAAACCGGTGGATCGCGTAGATGACCTGATCAATCTTGTCGGGCTGGACGGGTTTGCCGAGCATCGACCTGCTGAATTGTCAGGTGGTATGCGCCAACGCGCCGCAATCGCGCGCAGCCTGATATCTGAGCCAGAGGTTCTGCTGTTGGACGAACCTTTTGGGGCCGTCGATGCGATCACGCGACGTCGATTGAATCAAGAGCTCCCGCCATTGTGGCGCGAGCGCCAAACGACAACACTTCTCGTTACGCATTCCGTGGAAGAGGCGGTTTTGCTATCAGATCGCGTGATCGTGCTGTCATCTCGTCCTGCGCGTATCCTAGCGGATATACAGGTCGACATTAACAGAGACTGCACGTTTTCACCCGTAACTTCACCAGACGTTCGCGCTTTTGTAACGCAAGTACTGACCGCGTTGGAGGAGTATGAGTAGGTGGCACCGGGACGTATCATGCTGGGCGTCTTGCTTATGCTTCTAGTCTGGGAAGGCTTGGCACACGTTCAGCCAGACAGCATGTTGATCAGTGGACCATTTGATATCGCGGAGTATATCAATGATCATTCTGGGCTACTTTTCAGGGCAGCGACCGAAACCTTAAGGAATGCCGCGCTCGGGTTCTTTTGGGGGAACCTTGCGGCGGTGGCCTTGGCCTGTTTTGTGATATTGATCCCGAAGTCAGAATGGGTAGTCTCGGCGCTCGCGCTTCTTGTGTTTTGCATTCCTCTGATCGCGAGCGGCCCGATTTTACGGGTCCTATTCGGGCCCGGAGCGGGTCCACAGATCGCTCTGGCGGCACTGGCTGTTTACTACACCACATTCCTGGCCTTTGTAGTGGGTCTTCGGGCGATTTCACAAAGCTGGACAGATTTGATGACTGTTTACGGCCGGGGCCGCCTATCGACTCTGTTCGTTGTGCGATTCAGAGCCAGCTTGCCTTACCTGTTTATGGGATTGCAGATCGCTGCGCCAGCTGCCTTTCTCGGTGCGATGATTGGAGAATTCACAGGCGCCGAGCGAGGACTGGGTGTTTTGACCTTGCGGGCCATGCGCGGTCTTCAAACGGATGCGACCTGGGCGCTGGCGGCTATTTCCGCATCACTGGCTATGCTCGGGTATGCGTGCGTTGGTCTGCTCAAAAGCAAACTGACGCCACATGCAACGACAATCCTACTATCGACGCCCAGATTTGGTCAAAAGCGCGCGCTGTCTACTCAAATACTCGGTATCGTTTTTCTGTCTGCCATGGTTTTGGTTCTGTGGCAGGGGCTGATGGATTTGTTCAACCTGAATTCGTTCTTCGCGAAGCGGCCAGCAGATATTTGGACCTTTGTTTCCAACACCACGAACCTGAACACATTGCTAACTGCGCTTGGCGAAACCCTGACTTATGCGATACCCGGATATCTTGCCGGTTTGGCCCTTGGTGCGGGGCTGGCCGTGATTTTAACGCTTTGGCCACCAGTGGCGCGGGCGATTATGCCGACCGCCATTTCATTGCGCGCCGTGCCGATCATCACAACTGCGCCTTTGCTGGTTCTGGCATTTGGGCGCGGCTTTACCGGAACCGTTGCAATTGTCGCTGTAATGGTTTTCTTCCCAACTCTTGTTGCCTGCCTGCAGGGTTTACGGCAGGCTCCAACGCAAATCGTGGATCTTTTTGCAAGCTATGGTGCCGGCCGTTTGAAGCTACTGCGTTGCGCCCAAATCCCGGCCATGTTGCCCGCTTTTTTCGCGTCTGCCCGCATGGCAGTGCCAGCCGCGCTATTGGCTGTCACTACAGCTGAGTGGCTGGCAACCGGGCGCGGCATAGGCGTGTTGATGGCACTGACTGCGAGTACATCAAACTACAATATGCTGTGGTCCTGCGTTGTCCTTTTGTGTCTTGCGGCAGTCACAGCATACGCTGGAGTTGCATGGTGCGAAAAGCGGGTTCTGCGCGTTTATGCGAGCGAGCAAGTGGTATGACAGAAGCTGTTTTTGCAATCCCCGGTGACAAAGACCAGCGCACCGGCGGATTCATCTACGAAGCCACCGTATTGCGGGTTCTTAACGAGATCGGTTGCAAGACCGAACACCTGAAACTACCGGGTCGATTTCCCGACCCAACGCAGGACGATATGGCAGTGGCACTGAACGCCCTGCGCGCCGTACCCGGGAAACGCCCGGTTATCCTTGATGGATTGGTTTTTGGCTCCATCGACCCAGAGGGTTTGGCGCAGGTGAGCGCCCCTATAATTGCGATGATACACCACCCCCTTGGACTAGAAACTGGTTTGCCGACGGAACGGGCTGAATTTCTGCTCAAAAACGAAGCCGCAGCGCTTCAGCACGCCGCACGTATTGTCGTTCCAAGTCCAGAAACTGCGCGCGTGCTGGTCAACCAATTCGCTGCAAAACCGGATCTGATAACTGTCGCACCCCCAGGTTTTGATCGTCCGGTTGTCTGTAAACAGCCGAAGCGTCCGCCTTTGATTTTGTCAGTTGGCCTGTTGGCCCGCCGCAAAGGGCATGACACTCTTCTAAGTGCGCTTGATACAATCAAGGACTTGGAATGGCAGGCTGTTATCGTTGGCAAGGAACACGACAAAAACACCGCGATTGAGCTTTACTCTCAGTCCAAGGCCCTCGGTCTAACTGAGCGCGTGACCTTCACCGGCGAGTTGGACCAAGTTCCGTTGAACGAGTTGTTCAACTCGGCGACCCTTTTCGCACTTGCGACCCGGTACGAAGGCTACGGAATGGTTCTTGGCGAAGCAATGATGTTCGGACTTCCAATCGTTTCCTGCAACGTGGGTGCTGTCCCTGAAACAGTCGGTGACGCGGGGATTCTGCTGCCACCCGAGGACGCTCTGGCCTTTGGAGCTACTCTGCGTTTGCTTCTCAAAGACCAAGGAACACGAGCACGCTTGGGAAGACTGTCAGACTTGAAATCACAGTCTCTACCAACGTGGCGTGAAACCGCGGGAACATTCGCCTGCGTAATCAAATCACTCGCCGAGAAAACCAAATCATAGAGCTTTTAAGCAAGGGCTTCACCAAGATTTTTTTTGGCCACACTGTCTTGGCGGCCAGATCAGCGGCAAAAGACGTGCTTACCCGTAAAGACCTTGAAGACTTCACCCAGCACGGCATCGAAGCCTAGAGGCGCAAGATCGCTGGTTTGTGTTGGACCGACTTAGCAGGGGTTCGCTGACGCATAGTGACTGTGCGTTCTCGCTAGTGGCGAGCAGTTGCCCGACCTCCCATCTTTGGCCCGAAAGGAGACAACCGATGCTCGATACATATACCATTCGCCAAGACGACATGCCTCAAGAGATGCGGTTTCTCTTGAAGCAATACCCCCGTGACAGCTGGGAAGCCCATCCGGGTTTCAAAGAAAAAACCAAACATTGGCTCGGTGCGCATGAGATGTTCCGCCGTGTGGCAGAACGTATTCGACTGGATACAGAGAAGCTGTTGAGCAGTGACATGGGGTTTGACGACTACGCAGGGCGGCTGTCCTACTATGGCGGAAATCTGGTTGGGAATTTGCATGGTCATCACGGCTGGGAAGACCACAGCTATTTCCCTGAATTGTCGGCTGCGGACCCTCGTTTTGATGCGAGGCTTGAGTTGCTGGAGCAGGATCACTCCGATCTGGATAAGGTGCTGAATGACCTCACACGCACGGCGAACCGTGTGATTAAGCTATCCGCGCTTGATGAGGCGCAAGCTTACGATGAAGCCGGACAGCTACATGAGACGAGCGACACGATTGAAGCGTTCCTCAGACGGCATCTCAGCGATGAAGAAAAATTGGCCGTGCCAATCATCTTGCATCACCGGCTGAGAGGATGATGCTGAAGTCATGACCGACACGTCTACCGAAGAAGACCAGACCGATATCAAAAAGCGCCGCGCACGGGGTGAATTCGTGCGCGGTGTCAGCGGCTTTCGCCACGCTATTGGCGTTCCAGTGTTTCCGGCAGAACCTGATCGCTATCACCTGTTCGTAGCACTGAATTGTCCGTGGTGTCACAGAGTCACGCTGGCGCGAAATGTGTTGGGCCTTCAAAACAGCATCACGATGGACGTTGCATTTCCAAACCGCACCGGCGACGACGATCCAGAGGCGCCAAACCTATGGGAGTTTGCACCTGATCGGATTGCATCGCTCACAGGTGAGACTTTGCCAGAATGCACGAGTGAGACTGGCACCGGCAAAGGACTGCGCCTTGCCAAGGAGATCTATCGTGCCGAAGGCTCTGAAGAGCAATCCCTTCCAATCCTGTATGACAAGATACAAGGGCGTATTGTTAGCAACGAAAGCGCTGAAATTGTCCGAATGCTGGACGCTGCAGCGGATTCACTTGGCAGCACAATCCCGGCGGCTGAACGCGTTAGGCTTTACCCAGACGAAGTGCCGCGTCACGAAATTCACGACCTGAACGAACGAATATATACAGCGATTAACAATGGTGCTTACAAGGCCGGGTTTTCGTCTGATCAAACGATCTATGAAACAGCTTTCGACGGCTATTTCGAGACACTCGAATATTTGGAAGAACATCTCTCAGATGGCAGGCCGTATTTGACAGGCAACCACTTTTCAGAAGCAGATCTTCGCCTGTTCCCAACTCTCTATCGTCACGATCCGGTCTACTATGTGCGGATGAAACTTAATGGTGCCCGAATCCTGGATTACCCATACTTGTGGCGGTGGCTGTGCCGTGTATACGCGTTGCCCGGAATTGCCGAGGCAGGTTCTCTTGTACACTGCCGCCAGGGTTATTTCGGACGCAGTTGGAATAGCGTTGTGCCCAATGGGCCTTTCAAGCCAATGTCCTACCCAGAGGCCTATCGCCACCCTGAACTCGCAACACTGTAGGCCTCGTCAAGGTGTATTTGGGAGGCCTAACTTCGAAAGCAAACGTTTCTGTTTTGGACTACGGAAGGCACTGTCAGACAAAACCAGCTTGAGACGGCCAGGGCGTCGACTAAGCGTCCGGACATGAAAAAGAAATCCCCGTTTCGATACTTCAAGACCAGCCCGTAGATCATCCGCCTGGCTGTGATGCTGTATGTTCGGTTCCCGCTATCGCTTCGAAATGTGGAAGATTTGCTGCACGAACGCGGAGTTGATGTGAGCCATGAAGCCGTTCGATACTGGTGGCATCGGTTCGGCCCGATGTTCGCATCCGAAAAAAGAAAACGACGCATCACAGGCATGAAGTCTAGCCATTGGCGTTGGCACCTGGATGAGGTTTTTGTGACGATCAACGGCGAGCGTCACTATCTTTGGCGTGCTGTTGACCACGAAGGCGAGGTGCTCGAAAGCTATGTCACGAAGACGCGGGACAAGAAGGCTGCGCTGAAATTCCTAAGAAAAGCAATGCGCAAGCATGGGCGACCGGAATTGATCGTGACGGACAGGTTGAGGTCGTACGGGGCTGCGATGAAAGAAATCGGCGCTACCCATCGCCAGGAAACAGGCCGCTGGCTGAACAACCGCGCAGAAAATCCACACTTTCCTTTCCGACGACGAGAGCGGGCCATGTTCCGTTTTAGGCGCATGCGAAGTTTACAGAAATTCGCCGCGGTCCACGCCTCGATCTACAACCTTTTCAATTCGGAACGCAGCCTCTCCTCCAGATCCAACTTCAAGATGAACCACGCTGCTGCTCTCGCTGTGTGGCATGGTCTCTGCGAGGCATAAGGGGTAGCCATCCTGTCCTTATGGAGATTGGTTAGAATTCATCTGGCAGCACCCTTTGGGTCGATCGGACATCAGCCTCGAGTGAGAAAACCTAAGTTTGGTCTGGTTCACAGAAACCTTCCGAAATCTACAAAATAAGGTTCAACTCAGAATGAAATCCGGGAGTGGGCAAAATGCACTGCGAAGGCGTTATACTATCAACGACTGACAATAACTTGGAGACGGCTGCCAAGCACTAGAACAAAGACTATTTCTTAATCGAGTTTCTGATGGAGGCCACCAGATCGTGCAATTGGGAAATTTCGCTAAGCAACCCAAGGCGAACGAGCTCGGTCAGAGCTTCATTCGTTGACTTGATTTTGTTTGCCTTTCGCCATCCTTCGGCTGCAGCAGCGAGCTCAGCGTCCAACTCAATCAGGTAAGTTGTGGGATCCGATGCTCCGTTGGGTGCAGGGCTATGCTGAGTGCTGCCGTCAAAAGGCTGACTTGCGTCAGTTGGCACGTTCTTTCCCCTAAGTTGCGGTGCTCCTTAGGGTAGGTAGGTTTCGGGTCGTCCGGTAGTTGTGGTGATCCACTACGTAGTAATACGTATAATTGTAACCGCGGCTCTATTCCGTCATCCTGATGAGGTCTGCTATTCCGCGTGCCTGCATTTTTTCTCGGATGCGGGATCTGTGAACTTCGACCGTACGACGGCTCAACCCAAGTTCACTGGCAATCTCTTTGTTGAGACTACCCTTAAGGAGCAACTGCAAAACCTGATGTTCGCGATCTGTCAGTTTTGACAGGCGCTCTTCTACGATTTTCTTTGGCACAGCTAAAATTGGTTTGTTGGCAAGACTGGTTTCTGCCAATTTGATTGCCTCAAGAATTTGTTCAACGGGCGGTGGCTTTTCGATGAAGTCGACAGCCCCTAGCCGCATGGCCTCAACAGCGGCAGGCACGTCGCCATGGGCGGTGATTACGATAACCGGACAGCGCGCATCTGTTTCGCTCAGATGCTTGAGTAGTTCCATCCCACTCATGCCGGGCAGTCGGAGATCCATGATGAGGCAGGATTTCGCGTGTCTATCGAACCGATCAAGAAAAGCCTCAGCCGAGGTGAGTGGTTCTGTATGAAATCCATAGGCACCCAATACCGCGCAAAGCGAACTCAGAACCGCTTTGTCGTCCTCGATAACATAGATCAGTATGTCACTGAGCTTGGTAGACATTTGCTTCCTCAATCAACGGGAGACTGAAGATCATAGTTGCACCAGTGGGCGCAGGTTCGACCCAGATTTTCCCCCCATGTGCTTCAAGGATAGAACGGCAAAGAGATAAGCCAATACCCATGCCCTGGGTTGTGGTTGCGCGCAGAGGTTCGAAAAGAAAGTCCTTTATCCCCTCAGGAATACCGGGTCCGGAGTCCCGAACCACGATCTGAACCTGGTTTCCCAGCCTCTTGGTCTCTATGGCCAGCCGGTGGTCATCTCGGTTTTCCATGGCCTGAAGACTGTTGCGCACCAGATTTAGAACCACCTGAGACAATTGAACCGGATCTCCGACGATTTTGGGCAAACCGTGATCCAGATGAGTGGTCACTTGCAGGTCAGGGAGTTCGCTTGCGACCAATGCCAGATCCAACCCCTGTTGGATCACTTTGTTGATGTCGATGAAGTCGGTGTTCAGATCACCGCTGGAAATGAAATTTCTGATGCGTTGAACCAATTCGCCTGCGCGCGCTGTCTCATTGACCGCCATATCGATATGGCTTTGGGCCGGCTCTGGAATTTCGACGCCGGACCGAACCAACTCCTGCCGACACGCATTCACATAGTTCGATACAGCGGTAAGGGGTTGATTGAGTTCATGTGCGATGGCCGATGCCAATTCCCCCATCGAACTTGCCCGGGCTGCGTCAAGCAGAGCATGGCGCAACTTGATTTTCTCAGCCTCCGCCTTCTTTTGCGCCTCTAAAGCGGCCTGTTCGTGTTCCAGACTGTTCAGTGCAAAAAGCGCTCGCCTGAGGATCCGCAAGGCATCCCGGTCCATGGCGTCAAAAGGTTTGCTTTGTCCGCGTCGCTCCTCGCTCCACAGTGCGAATGAACCGCGTGGCGAAAGGCGGGTTGTGCCTTGATCCGTTTGCGTTTCAATCTTGTCCGGTTTCCCTGCCCAGCTGATCGTCTGGACATATTCCGAACGCAGGAGCACCAGATAGTCTTTCCCGTCATCCGAAAGCTCTAGAAACGCCGCGCCGGCTGCTTTTTCGATTTGCTCGTCATTCAGTTGCGTCATTGAGGACAGATGCGAGGACGTTGCGATGCCGTCATTCGAATGCGCGCGCATAGGCTGAAATTCGATTGGATGGGATGGCACCGAACCGACTGTGGTGACTTTGTGTCCCAGAACCAGGACCAAGCCTTGGGCGTCTATCATTTCCATCAAGGCTTCGGCCTGATCTTTGACCAGATCAGCCAAAGCTGCCCCGCTTCGCGCGCGCTGCTCAATTTGGAAGGCGGTCTTTTCCGCAGTAATGCACTTTTTAAGTTGGGTTGTGTTTTCGATGCTTTGAAGCAGCGCAGAGGTGGTGCTGGCCAGAAGCTCTGCAAATCGCAGCCTGCTGGAGGACACGAGGCGTTTGCCGTAGTGATGGCATGCGACCAGCCCCCACAGCTCGTCGTTGGTCACCAGCGAGATCGAAAGGCTGGCACCAACACCCATATTGTTCAGGTATTCGACATGAACCTGAGCCACCGCGCGCAGTTTCGAGTAAGTCAGATCAAGTGGACGAGAAGACGTTTCGCTGGCCACCTCGCCTGAGCGTGAAACGATCGGGATGCGTGCGCCGTTAATGTCGGGGATGGTGCGAATGACATTCAACGTAAAATGACGGCGCGCTGGATCAGGGATATCCGACGCAGGGTAGTGCAGACCCAGAAAGCTGTCCGATCGGTTTGTGCTTTCGGCGATGACTTCGCCGTGTTTGTCTTCGGCGAATTTGTAGATCATGACGCGGTCAAAACCAGTCACATCCCGGATCATCTTGGCACTGGCTTCGGCAATCTCGACCAGAACGCCGGGTTTGACGAGTTCGGAAATGATGCCCTGCCGCAGAATTTCGTCTTCCCAAACGGCAGTGGGGTTGGGTTCGGGCTCGACAAATTCCAGAATTATGTGCCCGCCATATTTGTGGGGAAAGCACTCGACACTAAGCGTATCGCCTGATCGGCTTTCAATGCTGAAGAACCAGGGCCTGAAGAGTTGCGGTTTGGACGGCTCTAATGGCAATTCGAGTAGTTGCCGTGTGTTTTCGTCGCCAATCAGATCGGAGATGTGTGCGCCCAGAATGGCTTCAGCCGCAACACCGACGAACGGGTACGTGTTCTGGCTGGCGTATTCGACTTCGAGGGTTTCTTCCGATACGGCAACCAGCGCGCCATGAGGTTGAACAGCCCCGATCAGATGGATCGGTTCGCGATCGCACGTGCTGAGATCGACGCCATTGGACATCAAACCGCTCCCTGTTTGGATCTCGGATCCAGTGGCGCAAGCCAGTCGTCCAGCAAACGAAACGTGTCCTTTGCGCCAGATACAAGATCATCAAGCGAACTGGCGGAAAACTGCAGGTGGTCCAGATATTGCAAGGTCATGCGCCACCGGTTTCGGCCTTCGACGCGGCACCAGTCCCAGTACCTGCGGCCAAGCGTATTGTCTGTGTTCAGAAGCCTTTCCGCAGCCTTGTTGATAAGCGCTCCGCCCATTGTTGCACCCTCAACGACGTATAACACACCACCGACCGTTTCCGGTGTCACAACCTCGGCGATTTCTCTGCAGGTTGGGCCGGTCGAAATTTTGTCGTGGTCACCTTCCAGATCGCGTATATCCTGCGCAATCAGGCGCGATCTTTTCTCGTACCAGAACGGTGGTGTCGAAACGTCATTGACGGTCAGCGCCGCTAAGACCGCATCATCCAATGGCGCGTAAAACCCATGCAAGCGTTTGATGAGCGCCTGATATTCAGACCGTTGTAGCGTACCGTCGAGCAGCGACGCGAAACTGAATTGCGCGTGCAGTTTATTGTGCAAGACATCCGTCTCGTTCCGCAAAATCGCCCTCAAGGACTGGCCGTCCAATTCTGACAGAGCTTTCAAAAGTTTTCCTCCAGTCTGCGCTATTGGCAAGTCTGCGGTCCAAAGCGATGACATAGACCGCTACAAGCTCGGAAGTATCATTTCGAAACGACCGTGCGCTTATAACTTAGGTCTATCGTGAAAAAAATCTGGTGCAAAATCAATGAGACAGTGGGTGAGCGATTTGAATATCTGGAAGTTCTGAGGTATGGCTTTTCATACTCAGGAAAAGGTGAGACGGCGTTGTGAGTAGTCAAGACACGGGTTTGTTGACCCAATTTTCCGAACTCGATGCGGGGACATTGAAGTCCTTGCTGACACAGACGGCGGATGTCCTTCTTTTCGTTAACGAGGATGGCCTGGTTAACGATGTCATAGGTAACGCGCTGATACTCGACAGCATTGGGGCCTCCACCTGGAGTGGACATCAAATCAGCGATGCTTTGCCTGGCGACGCTTACGTTCAGTTCCGGGAGTTTCTTTCAGAAGTAGAAAACGACCAACTCGGACATGAATGTGTGGTGCAGCACGAGACGGGCGACGGCCACACGAGAACGATCGCATATTCGATCGCGCCGATGATTGAGGGACACCCTCGGATCGTCCTGGGTAAGGACATCAGCGCATTTTCCGCATTGCAAAGCCGTGTCGTCGAATTGCATCGGATGATGGGAGAAAAACTGGATGCTCAGAAACGGGTCGAGGCCGAATATAGAACCCTTTTCAGCATTGGGTCAGAGCCGTTTTTGATTGTGAACGTGGCCTCGTGCCAGATCACTGACGCCAATCCGGCGGTTGCCAAAACTCTGGGAGAGGACCTGGAAACGCTATCAAAACGGCCAGTTGTATCCCTGTTTCGAAAATCGGATCACAAGGAGCTGAAGGCGCTCCTTGATGCTGTTTCGCGCACAAAGTCTCCGGCATCGACGCAAGTGTGTCTTGCGAATGGTCAGCTGCTTTTTGTGGATGTGTCGCCGAGTTTCGGTGGCAGCGAAACGGCTGTTCTGCGGTTGCGCACGGCGGGTTCTGCGGGTGGGCAGATGGCGCAGGAAGACGCCCTCGTCGAATGGGTTCGCGCGGCAGTGGAAGCCATCGTCGTCACTGATGAAGCGGGTAAAGTCATTTGGCACAACACGGCGTTTGAGGAACTGGTCCATCTCACTCCGGCGACTTCGGAGCGGGGTCTGGGTGAGTTCTTTGATCCTGCTGAGTTGGATTTCGCTTCCGTTCTGAAAATTCTAAGGGATAACCCTCGCATTCGGTCCCTACCTGCCAGCGTTAGACGGCCAAATGGTCAAACCCTTGAAGTCGAGCTTTCCGGGACCGTAATCCCTAACTCTGATCCTCGCAGGATCGGGTTCGTATTTCGGAACCTTTCAACAAGCTTGACCAACGATAGCGTAAATTCCGTCGCTGACGCGTCGATTGAGGCGATGCTCAGTCGGATCGGAAAGGCTCCGCTGCGCGAATTGGTTCAGGAAGAAACATCGGGTCTTGAGAAAAACCTGATACTTGCTGCGCTGAAACTGACTGGCAATAACCGAGCCGCGACGGCCAAGGTGTTGGGCCTCAGCAGACAAGGTCTCTACAGCAAGTTGGACCGGTATGGTCTTGGGTCCGATTGACGGGAGTCTTCAATCGCTGAACGGACAAGCGAAACGAACAACTCTGGCGCTTCTTCATGCGCGAGATGCCCAAGGTTGGGCAGTTCGGTCAGCGTCGAGTTCGGTAGCGATTGTTGCACCTCAGCAGTGCGGTCCGGCGGCACTGCCTGATCGTTCAGTCCAACTACGATTTCCGTTGGGGTCTGCGATTGGGGCAGGGTTGTTCTGAAACCCCTCAACGACCATTGCGCCATCATGAACAAAGCCCCCTGAACATGTTTACGGTCTTTCAACAGCCTTGCGTACAGCGACAGTTGCTCGGCAGGGATCGTTGACCCAGTTGAAGCGATCAACCGTTTTGCACGAGACTTGGCGTCGGGACCAAGTGTGAAGAGCCAAGGTGTAAGAGGGTTCACGGCCAAAGACTTGGCTATGAGCGGGAAGAGCACTCCCGCTAAACCGTCAAAATCGGTGAAGGCCGGGTTTATCGCCAAAACGGATTGAGGCTGAATGTCTGGCGTCAGGTGATGTTCACAGAGTTGCAGAGCGATAGCGGCCCCGGCGGAATGGGCAATGATTTTCTGTGGCCGCCATCCTTCCTGTTTGCAAAGGGCGGCGACATCTTCGGACATCTGGGTCAAACCGCTGCGGTTCGATGCGCCCAGGGTCGTGAAACCATGTCCGGGCAGATCGATTGCAACCACATGATGGTCCTGCGAAAGCTCGGTCATCATTGCGTTCCAGCTATGCGATGAAGCGCCCGCACCATGTAGGAAGAGCAGCGTTGGTCCTTTGCCATGTTCTTGTACATGCCAGCAATGTGGTGCGCAGACTACGCGTCGAGACCATGCATTGTGCGGCCAGGTTGGTAAGTCGCGCTGCCAGTCCATCGCTCAGGTGTGGACGGCGGTTTCAATCGCCTGCATCAGCCCCACCGTGGTTGCGCGGGGTAGGGCGACATGGTCGGCGCCCATTCGACGTGCGAGACTTTGAAGCGCCTTCTGGGGGCGGATGGCGGTATCCAGAACAACGCTGCGGATTTTTGAGGCGCGCAGCCAATCAGCGGTGTGTTCTGCATCTTCGGTGGCCTTTTTTCGGTTTCTCTGGCCATCCAGCGCCACGTTCGCACGTCCATCCGTTAGCAGGATCACGGTTGGGGTCATGCCCCGTTTATGGGCGCTGCCCGCCATTAACCCTGCGCATTGCAGCCCGTCCGCAAGGGGTGTTGCTCCGCCACCGGGCAAGGCGGCCAGTCGTCTCTTTGCCAGTACCAAAGATCGGTTCGGGGGCAGAAGGACATCGGCCGAGTCATTACGGAACCCGATCAGCGCAACATGATCACGATGGGAATAGGCGCGGGCCAGCAGGTGCTCGACCGCGCCCTTTGCCTCGTTCAAGCGCGCACGTGCGGCTGATCCTGAGGCATCGACAAGGAAGATCAGCAACCGTTCGGTCTGGGTCTCAAACCGTTTCAGGCAGATATCGCTGGGTAACACGCTGACATGGCCTTCGGCGGCGCGGCGCAGTTTCTGCCAGGGCGCGGCCATACGCAGCGTGGCGATCAGATCAACACGGCTGCGCCCGTCGGGTCTGCGCCGGCGCGATGCGATTGGCCGTCCGCGTTGTTTGGCAATCCGCGCGTCCCCGGCGCCGGATCCTGCGGCTCCGGCGCGGCGAGCGGACGTTTGTGGTAGAAGACCTTCGGGTAAGGCCATCCGCACGGCTTCTACCAGCATGTCCTTATCAGGTGTACTATCCGATGGCGAAGAGGGCGCTGGCTGTTCGGGGGTGGGCGCTTCGGCCTCGGGTTCCGGGGCGGGCAAGCAGGTTGCGCGATGCGCCAGAACCAACGTGGCCGCAATTTCGAGGTCTTCGGTTTCCACAGACATTCGCCCATTCAGAGCTGCATTACATCGAGCGGCTTTCAAAGCAAAAAATGGTGCGCGCAGGCTGGAGATGCCCAGTCGCGCAGAAAGATGCACAAGGGTAGAAATGTTCTCACCCGTTGTCTGAACGGCTGGCAGTAAAGCACGCGCGTGCTTCAGATCTTCGGTGTCTATGGCAGGCGGGTCGCACGCGCGTAGATTGGTCAGATCAATGCGCAGCGCAAGGCGGTCTGACAGGGCGGGGGTCAGAGTTTCCTCAGGTTCGGCTCCTTCATCGAACGCAATCAGGCAGGAATGACCTTTGTCCAACAGGCACGTCAGTTTAGCGGCCAGTTGAGAATGGCAGCGTTCCGCCATGCACAGGTGATAGGCCGCTGGTTGGTGCAATAGACCTTGGCGATAGATTGGCTGTCCCTTTGCGAGGGTTGCCGCAAAATCCATCGAGGCAAATAGCTCGGCGTCCGTCAGAGAAGGATGCAGCCGTTGGTGTGGCAAGCCCAAATCAGGCAATGTCGCTACACAAACTTCGCGGGCGGGTCCAGCGCGCGCGCGCAACACAATGCCGCCCAATCCAACCGGGTCGACAGCGAACAGGCGCAGGCTGTGCCACACATGCGCCCAAGGATCGGGCGAGGGTGTCATCCCAGAACCTCATCCAAGGCACGGCGGACGCGGGCGACCGATCCGGCCTCGTCCATCGGGTCGCGGCGCAGGCGGTGGGCCAGCGCGATCGGCGCAATACGACGGATGTGCCGACGCGTGACCGAGGCTGCTCCTTCGTAAGCCGCCAATGCACGGCAGGCGCGAACAAGGGTCAGTTCTCCACGCAACCCGTCCGAGCCGAGCGCAATGCACAGTTCCGCGCAGTCGCGTAGCTCGCGTTTGCGCACTTTGATGTCTGGTATTGTATCGCGCGCAGTTAGGATGGCTTTGCGCACACGGGTATCCTCGCGGTGCCATTTCTTCAGGAACTTGTCGGGCTGCAATTCAAACGCATCCCGGCGTTGTACCACTTCGACCCTTTGATCGATATCGTCAGGCGATCGCACCTCAACCGACAGGCCAAACCGATCCAGCAGTTGCGGGCGCAACTCGCCTTCTTCCGGATTGCCCGACCCCACCAAAACGAACCGAGCCGGATGCCGGATCGATAGCCCCTCGCGCTCGACCACATTCTCACCGGTTTGGGCCACGTCCAGAAGCAGGTCGACGAGGTGGTCTTCCAACAGGTTGACCTCATCAATATAGAGGTATCCCTGGTTCGCTTGTGCCAGCAACCCAGGTTGAAAGGCCTTCTCGCCATTCACCAAGGCGCGTTCTATGTCCAAAGCACCGGTCACCCGATCTTCGGTCGCGCCCAAAGGCAGATCGACGACAGGGGTGGGGTAGTCGAGAACCAGCGCATCTTCAGCCACCTCGGCCCAATCCGGGCAAGCGGACCGTGTTGCGGATTGCACCGGGCAGCCCTCAACCGCCGAGATCGGTGGCAGCAAAGCGGCCAACGCGCGGACGGCGGTGGATTTGCCGGTGCCCCTGTCGCCAAAGACAAGGACTCCACCAAGTTTCGGATCAATCGCTGTCAGGATCATGGCGAGCTTCATCTGATCCTGACCTACAATTGCGGAGAATGGAAACGCGTGCGTCATGTGTTGTCCTGACCCTCCTTCAAGACCACCGGGTGCTTCCCTTCCCAGTGGCCGGCTTCGTTTAATACGTCGAACCTTGCGTAGAGTTCTTCGCGGAACCAATTGCCTTCGCGCACCGCTTTCACGGCTTCGGAATGTGGGCCGGGGTGGCGTGCGAAGGCTGCCATCGATCCGGTATCTGGCCAGATCGAGAACGTGATTTGATGAAGGAACGGTACCTCTCCCAACCCGACTTTCATCAGCACATCCGAGTTCGCACCGATCATCTGACTGATATCCGGCACCCTGCGCCAAAAGCGCATCAGGATGTTCGGCTTCAGCGTCGCACGGGTGAGTGCTGCGGTGAGCGAACCGGTGGGCGTCGGGCTGTCGACATGGAACGGGTTTTGGCCTGACCAAGCGCCGCGGGATGAGATCGGGCGCAGGAACACGGTCCAATGCTCGCAAGCATGCTTTCGATACCATCCAAACGGGCTGGCGGATTTCAGGCGGCTCTGCGCCGTTTTTTCATCTGACCAGACACATAAGACAGCCCAAACGGCGGTATTGGGGCGCGGCGTAAACCCTTCGCCGGTGCCAGAGCCGCAGAGTTTCCAGAATTCCAGCCCGTTGAGTCGTGACAATGGCCAGCGTGCCAAGCCCATCATGGCAAAGGCACCGAGACGGCTGAAAACGCCGTCAAAACGAAACAGGCTCAGGGTTGCGACTTGAATGATCGAACCTCCATGGTGTCAATTTAGATTGACATATTAATGTCAAAACCGGAAGACTTTTGATGGAGTGTGTCAATTTAATTGAAAAGAATGGACCGCTAACGCATGACTCGCCTTGACGCGCAACTGACGCAAGACGCGATCCCTGTTGGGGATGACCGGTCTCATGCCGTGGTGATCGGTGCGGGGCTAGGCGGTTTGGCGGCGGCGATGCGGCTGGGGGCGAAGGGCTACCGTGTCACCGTTCTGGACCGGCTGGATATGCCCGGCGGGCGCGGTTCGGCTATCTGGCGTGACGGTCACCGGTTCGATTTGGGACCTACGATTGTGACTGTCCCCGAGGTGTTTCGCGACCTCTGGGCCGATTGCGAGCGCGACTTTGACGAGGACGTGAAACTGGTCGCGCTGGACCCGTTTTACGAAATCCGCTGGCCGGATGGCTCGAAGTTTGCAGCGCGGCGGGGCGCTGATGCAATGGAAGCCGAAGTCGCACGCTTGTCGCCCGACGATGTGAAAGGTCTGCGCAAGTTCCTGAAGGACAGCGAGGCGCGCTATCTGTTTGGCTTCGAGGATCTCGGACGTCGTCCGATGAACCGTCTTTGGGACCTGATCAAGGTCTTGCCGACCTTTGCATGGCTGCGCGCAGATCGCTCGGTCTATGCCCACGCAGCGCGGCGGTTCAAGGACCCCCGTCTGAGGATGGCCTTCAGTTTCCATCCCCTGTTCATTGGCGGGGACCCAACGCAGGTGACCTCAATGTACATTCTGGTCAGCCATCTGGAAAAGGCGTTTGGCGTGCATTACGCCATTGGCGGCGTCGCGGCGATTGCCGAAGCCATGCGCAACGTCGTACGCGATCAGGGTGGGCTGGTGCGTCAGAATGCCGAGGTAGATGAGATTCTGGTCTCTGGCGGCGCTGCGCAAGGTGTGAGGCTAACCACCGGAGAGGTGACCAACGCAGACATCGTCGTCTCCAACGCCGACCCGGGCCATACCTACACCAAGCTTCTGCGTAAAACCGGGCGCAAACGCTGGACCGATGCGCGTCTGAAACGCACCCGTTGGTCTATGGGTTTGTTCGTTTGGTATTTCGGAACCAAAGGCACCCGCAATCTGTGGCCCGATGTTGGGCACCACACGATCTTGAATGGGCCGCGCTATCGCGGGCTGATCAACGATATCTTCCAAAAAGGCAATCTAGCTGAGGATATGAGCCTCTATGTCCATCGCCCGTCGCTGACCGATCCGACCGCAGCGCCTGATGGGGATGACACCTTCTACGCGCTCAGCCCCGTGCCGCATCTGGGGCATGACAATTCCGTTGATTGGGCCACTCATGCTGAGACTTACCGTCAGCGCGTGCAAGCGGTGCTGGAGGATCAGCTTTTGCCCGGATTGGGCCAGCACCTGACTGCGTCCGAGGTATTCACGCCGGACACGTTCCGTGACCGCTACTTGTCACCTTTGGGTTGCGGGTTTTCGATTGAGCCCCGCATCCTGCAAAGCGCATGGTTCCGACCACACAACATCAGCGAAGAAGCAGAAGGGCTTTATCTGGTCGGCGCAGGCACCCACCCCGGCGCAGGCTTGCCGGGCGTGGTTGGCAGTGCTGAGGTGTTGGCGAAACTCGTTCCCGATCCGGTGAGTGTGCGATGATCGATCCGCAGGATATGCAATTCTGCCGGGATGCGATCCGGCACGGTTCCTTGTCTTTCCATGCCGCCTCCAAGCTGCTGCCACAGTCAGTGCGCGATCCAGCGCTGGCGCTCTATGCTTTCTGTAGGCTGGCGGATGACGAGGTTGATCTGAAAACCGAAAAGGCCGCCGCCGTTCTGATGCTGAAAGAGCGATTGGAGTTGGTCTATGCCGGGCGCCCGCGTAACGCGGCACCAGACCGGGCGTTTGCGGCGCTGGTGCAGGGGTATGAGATGCCCCGCGCATTGCCCGAAGCCTTGCTGGAAGGCCTCGCTTGGGACGCGATGGAGCGGCGTTACAATGATATCTCAGATCTGATCGCGTATTCCGCTCGGGTCGCGAGTGCCGTGGGTGTGATGATGTCTGTGCTTATGGGCGAGCGCAACGCAGACGCCTTGGCGCGCGCCTGTGATCTGGGTGTTGCAATGCAACTGACCAACATCGCCCGCGATGTTGGTGAGGATGCGCGTGAAAACCGGTTGTACCTCCCGTTGAAATGGCTTGAGCAGGAAGGCATCGACGCGGATGCTTTCATGGTAGATCCGCGCGCTGAGCCGGGCATACGCATCTGTGTCTCTCGATTGTTGAAGCACGCGCAAGACCTGTATTTGCGGTCAGAGTCGGGTATTGCGGAACTGCAATTGCAATGTCGCCCGGGAATTTATGCCGCACGCTTTGTCTATGCCGGTATCGGCGGGCAAATTCTCAAATCCGGTTTTGACAGCGTGTCGCGACGCGCGCGGACCGGGAAGGGGCAAAAACTCGGCTGGCTGATGTGGTCGCTGTGCCGCACGGCGTTGAGTGCGGTTGCGCCTCGGTCACCGCGCTTATACGCTCGGCCCTTGCCTGAAACCGCTTTTCTGGTGGACGCTGCAGCGCATAACCGGCCCGCTCAAACGGATTGGAGCGATACGTTGTACACAGCCTTTGCGCAGTTGCAGACCTCGGAAATCGCGCGGCGACAGCGCGCTATGGCTTCAGTACGGACGCATGCAAGATAATGTTTATTCTGTATTTTCTGATCTTCTTCGCCGCTTGTGTTGCAGCCGGTGCGACCGGTGGTATGTTCCCACCGGGCCAGTGGTATCGTGACCTGCGTAAGCCATCTTGGACACCGCCGAACTGGTTATTCCCGGTGGCCTGGACGACACTTTATGTCTGCATGAGCTGGGCAGGTGCCCGTGCTGCGGTGGCTGGTGACGCAAGCCTTGCTCTGGCGCTTTGGGGTCTGCAGATCGCAATCAACACGTTGTGGACGCCCGTGTTCTTTGGCTTGCGGCGTTTGCGGGCTGGTATGGTCGTGCTGTCTGCGCTTTGGGTTGCCGTAGCGGCGACCGCGGTTGCTCTTTGGTCTGTTGATACTTGGGCAGGTGTACTCTTCGTGCCCTACCTGGCTTGGGTGAGTGTTGCGGCGGCGTTGAATTGGTCGGTGCTGCAACTGAACCCTGAAACTGCCAATAACCCTCCGCCGATCGAGACCTAAAAACTCCAGCTCGCTCGGCGTGGGACGCGCAAGGCCAACATGGGTTTCAGCAGCGGAGACCGAAACCGGCGAAGGTCCAGCGCCTCGTAAACGCCGGTTGTTTCCGCTCCGCCCAGTTGAGTTCTGACCATTGCGCGCGAATAGAACGGTGCATCCAGCATGCTCATGACCTGCCGGGGGCTATACCCTTTGTCTGCCCGCGTTTCTCGCCGGACGGCCCAAAGGCTGCGGTTCAACTGCGCCTTGGGTGGCAATGGAGCCTTTTTAGCGGAGCCATCGGAATTGAAATAAATGGCCTGGCTCAAGGTTGAACCATCCAGCCGTTGTGCATCATAAAAACAGGTGCTTCCGTTGGCTGTCGGGAAGCGGCCCCATGTCCAGTACGAGAAATCCTCTTCCAGCGCACGGGTGCCGAAATTCGCGTCAAAATACCCATGCCCAGCCCACTGCCAGCCTGTGGCTTTCAGATCGACATCGATCCGGGCGGTTGGGGCAAACGGTCGCCAGATATGGGTATTGTCATCAGTCAGCGGCAGTTCCACATCGGTCATGGCTGTCGGTTCCAGAACCACCTGTCCTCGAACAGGCGAGATTATTGGTGGAGCCCCCATCTCATTGATGTCGATGATCAGCTTGTCCCCGTCCCACCTGAGCGACGAGGGACCAACGATCATGTTGTCGCGCGTCAATCGCAAGGCCGACCTGCCGCGGTCCGTCATGGTAAACCGCCCGCCCGGCCCGTAGGTGGCCACGTTGATACAGACATGGTTTTCCGGGTCTTTGCGTCCCGACCAGCGATACCACGGCGAAAAAACCGAACCGATAAAGGCTATGATCGAGATTGCCCGGCTCTGATCGTCGCTGATCCCGTCGACATACCACCAGGCGTAACCGTTTGGCGGGACGTTGAGGGCGAAGTTTGGTCTTGCATGATCGTCTCGACCGCGTGCCGGGCGGAGAGCGCAGCCATTGGCAGACCCGCCCCCGGATGTGTGCCGCCGCCCACCAGATACAGGCCCTTGATCGTTGTCCGCGCGCGCGGACGCTTCAGCGCTGCCGTCAGTCCATGCGGGCTCTGCCCGTAGAGTGATCCGCTGCTCTCGGGGAACAGAGCCTCGAAATCCACCGGTCGGGTCAAGTTGGCTTGCTTCGGTAGCGGGTCGAATGTCAGACCGAAGCGGCGAAGCACCTCGAATGTACGCGTTTGACATATCTGGAACTCCATTTCGGGTTCGGGGCCGGTAGCTAACGGCGGGGCATTCAGAATGATCTCGAACCGCTCGCGCGCACCGGGCGGCTTTTGCGTGTCCGGTCCTCGGTCTTGCGCGCAGACATAAATCGACTGCTGGCGGGGAAAGAGACCGGCTTGCAATTCTTCAAACTCCGGACTGCTCGGGTCGGTGAAGAATACACTGTGGTGCGACAGATCGGGGCCTTGGGGAACAGCATCGAAACTCCACACTACCGCTGACAGGCTGCGAGGGGTGTTCATTGTCTGCTGAGCGACGCCAGTTACATCCGACCCCAGCGCTCCGTTAGCCAGTGCGCGGGGATCCCCGTTGAAGACCACGAGATCGGTCTCGATTGTGGCCCCGTCATTGTATTCGACACTTTTGACGCGGCCGCCTTCGCAAAACACCGAAGTAACCGCAGCGTCGTAAAGAAATCGCGCGCCATGCCTCTTGCACAAAGCCTCCAACGCTTTTGGTAAGCCTTGCATGCCGCCCTGAACCGACCAAACGCCTGTGGCTTCGGCTTGCCAAATGAGGTTGAGTAAAGCCGGAGACTGGTGCGGCAAACCGCCAACGTAGGTTGCGTATCTATTGAACAATTGTGCCAGACGCGGGTCACTGAACCTTTGCGCCAGCTTTCCACGAAGGGTTCGCATAGGTGCCATTGCCCCAAGCAAAGCAGGATGTCGAATTAACGTCGCCGCAAGTTCCACTGGCGAGGGCTGCGGCTTCTCCATCATGGCCGGGTTCAGAGCGACGAACAGGGCTTTGGTTTCAGCGCTAAAGCGCATGAACTCCGCCTCTGCCTCGGGTCCGGCAAATTCTTTGATCGCTTTGCGGTTGGCATCCAGTCGGTCGTGCAGATCAAGCGTGGTTCCATTGGGCCAGAAATGCCGCGCGATAATGGGCAACCTGTGAAGCTCAAGGTGATCGCTCAGCCGCTCACCCAAATTGGCGAAGACGTCGTCGAAGACATGCCGAAGGGTCAAAACAGTCGGGCCTGCATCAACAGGGCCAGATTCAGAGGGAAGGGTCCTGATCTTTCCGCCCGGACCGACCTGTCGTTCGAGAACCGTAACACTGAACCCGGACGCGCACAGCCGTGCGGCGCTACACAAGCCACCAATGCCCGCGCCGATGACCACCGCGTGGCGCATATGCGTTTGTTTCGCGCTCATAAGGAATTGTTGACTCCGAACGGATAACTGTCCAGTGTAATTTACACTATTGTGTCAATTTAAACTTTCACACTGGGTTGTCAGAGCAAAGGGATGCGCATGGAACTGAAGACAAGGATCGATAGTGCCATACAGCAGAACATTGCTCGTGCAAGGGTTGCCCCAGCACCGGATCAGCTTGCAAGGGCGCTCGACTACGCTTGCTTTCCTGGCGGAGCGCGGGTGCGTCCGACGATCTTGATGTCCGTCGCGCTGGCCTGTGGTGACGACAGACCCGCCGTAGCAGATGCCGCCGCCGCTGCGCTTGAGATCATCCATTGTGCGAGTCTTGTGCACGATGATTTGCCCTGTTTCGACAACGCAAACTTTCGGCGCGGTAAGCCTTCGGTCCACCGCGCGTTTTCCGAACCGCTGGCGGTTCTAACCGGTGACAGTTTGATCATCTTGGCCTTTGACATTCTGACACGTGCGGCCACGCACGATCCTCAGCGCGCACTGGGGCTACTGTCCTTGTTAGCGCAGCAGACGGGAATGCCTAATGGCATCTGTGCCGGGCAAGGATGGGAGAGCGAGCAGAACATTGATCTGGGCGCATATCATCGGTCAAAGACCGGCGCGCTGTTCGTTGCGGCGACCCAAATGGGGGCCGTTGCCGCCGGGCACGATGCTGAGCCTTGGTATGAACTGGGCGCACGAATAGGCGAAGCCTATCAGGTCGCGGACGATCTACGGGATGCGCTTTGTGACGAAAAGACGCTTGGCAAACCGGTCGGGCAGGATGATCGTCATGGGCGCCCAAGCGCGGTCGAAAACCTTGGCGTCCAAGGGGCCATACAGCGATTGAACGACATCCTGAGCGGTGCCATCGCCTCAATTCCATCCTGTCCGGGCGAGGCCATTTTGGCAAAGCTGGTGCGTAAACAGGCAGAAGCGTTAACCCCGGTTACGCCGGCAGTTGCGAAGGCCTGACAATGGGACGGTCGCCCGATGTCGCGCGTCCCTTTTCGATCAGTACTAAGCTTGGTCGCCTTCTGGCGCGAGCTGATGTGCAATCCTTCGCAATGCGATTGCCGATCGCCCGCTGGTTCGCCAAGAGAGATGGGGCAGAGATTTTTGATATTATTCAAGGCTTTGTCTCAAGTCAGGTTCTTGTGGCTCTGGTGGAATTCGAACTGTTCGACCGCCTGGCAGGTGGTCCAAAGCCTGTACGGCAGCTGGCGCATGAAACCGGGATCAAGGTCGAGCGATTGCTGGTCTTTTTGCAGGCCGGTGCGGCTTTGGGTATTCTCCGGCGCCGTCGCGACGGGCGTTTTGGGCTGGCCCGAAAGGGGGCCGCATTGCGAGGTGTTCCGGGGCTGACCGACATGATACGGCATCACCGGGTATTGTATCGTGACCTTGAAGACCCGGCAGCGTTTCTTCGCGATGATGCGCGTACCGAACTGTCCGAGTTCTGGCCCTATGTACATAACGCAACCAATGTGGGCCGTGATGAGGCAGACCGCTATTCCCTTTTGATGGCACGCAGCCAGCGCCTTGTGGCTGAGGACACGCTACGCAAGGTCTCGCTGAACGTCATACGCCATCTTGTGGATATCGGTGGTGGCAGCGGTGCATTTCTGGCCGAAGTCGCGCGGCGCTACCCGAATATGAAGCTTACGTTGTTTGATCTTCCGGAAACCCGCGACGCTGCAGACGCTTATCTCTTCTCAGTTGGACTGTCGGACCGCATTAGCTGTGTCGGTGGGAGCTTTCGGTCGGATCCATTTCCGACGGGGGCCGACGCAATCAGCCTGATCCGAGTGCTCTATGATCACGATGATGCGACGGTCCAAGATCTGTTAAGTAAGGTGTTTGAGGCCTTGCCACCGGGCGGGCGTGTGATCGTTTCAGAACCTATGTCGGGCGGGGATCACCCGGACCCGATCACCGATGTCTATTTTGCGATCTATACGCTTGCCATGGGCACCGGGAAGACGCGGTCAGCCATGCAAATCGGTGCGCTGCTTAAACAGGCTGGGTTTGTGGACGTTGCCCCTCTCACACCGTTGCGCAGCTACATAACGTCGTCGGTGACGGCTTCAAAACCGGCTGAGACCGCCGGTTTGCACGAATAGTGTCAGTTTTAATTGACAGAAAGATGCGTAAAGTTAAACTGACATAAAAGCTCGCCAAGGACTCACTCATCCTGTGTCCCAAGTCGGCGAGGGGAGGGAAGGCCGTGCGATCTTCAGCCGTTGTACTGCATGGACCCGGGCATCTGTCTGTCGAGTCCGTGACATTATCCCCACCATCCGCATCGGATCTGGTGGTTGAAATCCGACATTCCGGGGTCTCGACCGGGACAGAAAAACTGTTTTGGACCGGGGAGATGCCGCCATTTCCCGGAATGGGCTACCCGCTGGTTCCCGGCTATGAGGCCGTGGGCGAAGTGGTCGAGGCCGGGTCCGATACACGATACGGAGTGGGCGATAAGGTCTTTGTACCCGGTGCCACCTGTTACGAGGATGCGCATGGCCTGTTCGGCGGGTCCTCTCGCCTGATCGTGACGGATGCCGATCGTGTCACACCACTCGACTCGGGCTGTCAACGTGAGATGACACTGTTGGCCCTGGCCGCTACAGCGCGTCATTCGATGGCCGGTTTGGGCCAGCAGGTGCCTGAATTGATCGTCGGCCATGGAGTGGTTGGTCGCCTGCTCGCGCGTCTTACCATCGCTGCCGGAGCACCCGCGCCGCTGGTGTGGGAGACTAACCCAGCCCGCCGTGACGGGGCCCAAGGTTATCAGGTTATCGCCCCCGAGGAGGACCCGCGCCGCGACTATGGCTGTATCTACGATGCCTCGGGCGACAGCGCGATCCTGAACACTCTGGTCTCGCGCCTGAAACGCACGGGCGAGATCGTGCTGACCGGGTTCTACACCCAACCGCTCAGCTTTGCTTTCCCGCCCGCCTTTATGAAAGAAGCCCGGATGCGCATCGCGGCGGAATGGACGCCCGAGGATATGCGCGCGACCCGCTCGCTGGTCGAAAGCGGGGCTTTGTCGCTGGACAATCTGATCAGCCATATCGCGCCCGCGTCGGATGCCGCAACGGCCTATGCCACAGCTTTCGAAGATCCCGACTGCCTGAAACTTGTTCTTGATTGGGAGACCACATGAAAGACGACGCCCCTAACCTGGAAGAGTTCGACGCCCGGCTCAAGGCCGAGGCCCATGAGGATTTGGCCGACGTGTTGCCGACCGAGGCGGTCAAGAAAACCCAGATCATCGCGATCTATGGCAAAGGCGGGATCGGCAAAAGCTTTACGCTGGCCAATCTCAGCCACATGATGGCCGAGCAGGGCAAACGCGTGCTGCTGATCGGCTGTGATCCTAAATCTGACACCACCTCGCTGCTGTTTGGCGGCAAGGCGTGTCCCACGATCATTGAGACCTCGACCCAGAAGAAACTGGCGGGCGAAGAGGTTAAAATCGGCGATGTTTGTTTCAAGCGTGGCGGTGTCTACGCGATGGAGCTTGGCGGCCCCGAGGTTGGACGCGGCTGCGGTGGTCGCGGGATTATCCACGGGTTCGAGCTGCTCGAGAAGCTGGGTTTCCACGATTGGGATTTTGACTTCGTTCTGCTGGATTTCCTGGGCGACGTGGTTTGCGGCGGCTTTGGCCTGCCGATCGCGCGTGACATGGCACAAAAAGTCATTCTGGTAGGCTCGAACGACCTGCAATCGCTGTATGTCGCTAACAACGTATGCTCGGCGGTGGAGTACTTCCGCAAGCTTGGCGGTAACGTTGGTGTCGCCGGTCTGGTCGTGAACAAGGATGACGGAACAGGTGAGGCGCACGCCTTTGCCGAGGCGGTCAATATCCCGGTTCTCGCGTCGATTCCGCAGGATGATGATCTGCGCAAGAAATCAGCGAATTATCAGATTGTTGGTACGGAATCCGGCCAGTGGGGGCCTCTCTTTGCGGCCCTTGGTTTGAACGTGGCCGATGCGCCGCCGGTCCGGCCAGCGCCTTTGGATCAGGACGGTCTTCTGGCGCTGTTCGACGGCAAGGAAACCGGCGCGGGGATCGAACTGGTTCCGGCCACCGACGAAGACATGCGCGGCAAGAATGCAGCGCCCAAGAAATCCCTGGAAGTGATCTACGACGACGCATGAACAAAGAAGTCACATATGACGCGTCCGCTGAGGCGCAGGTGATCAAGGGCGAACCCCGCGCGGAAACCGGGGGTGAGCAGCCTGCCTTGGGCTGCCATACCGGATCTGAGATGGAAGACGCCGCGCGCATGGCGGGCCAGTCCGAGTTGCTGGACCAATATGCCCGCGATTACCCGCAAGGCCCCCATGACAAACCGCAAAGCATGTGCCCCGCCTTTGGCTCGCTGCGCGTCGGGCTGCGGATGAAACGGGTGGCCACGGTGCTGAGCGGTTCGGCCTGCTGCGTCTACGGCCTGACCTTTGTCAGCCATTTCTACGGCGCGCGGCGATCTGTGGGCTATGTGCCGTTCAACTCGGAAACACTGGTCACTGGCAAACTGTTCGAAGACATCCGCGCGGCTGTTTATGATCTGGCGGACCCTGAGAAATATGATGCTGTTGTTGTCACCAACCTTTGCGTTCCAACCGCCAGCGGCGTGCCGTTGCGCCTTTTGCCAAATGAAATCAATGGGGTGCGGATCGTCGGAATCGATGTGCCGGGGTTCGGCATTCCAACCCATGCCGAGGCCAAGGATGTTCTGGCCGGCGCCATGCTCGCCTATGCCCGCTCTGAGGCCGAAGCAGGGCCGGTCTCCGCCCCGGACGGTGCGCGGCAGGATCGGCCTACTATCAGTTTGTTGGGCGAGATGTTCCCCGCCGATCCGGTGATGATTGGCCAAATGTTGGCCCCGCTGGGTCTCGCCGCTGGGCCAGTTGTTCCCTGCCGCGAATGGCGTGAGCTCTATGCCGCGCTGGATTGCGGTGCTGTCGCCGCGATCCATCCGTTTTACACCTCGGCCATTCGAGAATTCGAGGCAGCAGGTCGGCCGGTTCTGGGAAGTGGACCAGTCGGGGTGGAGGGCACGGCTGCTTGGCTGTCGTCCATCGGTGACGCGTTCGGACTTTCTGCAGAAAAGGTAAGCACAGCGCAGAACGCGTTCTTGCCCGCAATCAAGGGCGCACTGGCTTCGGCTCCGATCGAAGGCACCGTGACCGTCTCTGGCTATGAGGGCAGCGAATTGCTCGTGGCGCGTCTGTTGATCGAAAGCGGTGCGAGCGTGCCATATGTCGGCACCGCCTGCGCCAAAAGCCAATGGTCCGCGCAGGACGCTGACTGGTTGGAAGCGCATGGTGCCAAGGTGCAATTCCGCGCCTCGCTGGAACAGGATTGCGCGGCGATGGAAGGGATCAAACCCGATCTGGCCATCGGCACGACTCCGGTGGTGCAAAAGGCCAAGCAACTGGGCATCCCGGCGTTATATTTCACCAACCTGATCTCAGCCCGCCCCCTGATGGGGCCAGCGGGTGCCGGATCATTGGCGCAAGTGATCAACGCGGCGATTGCCAACAAGGAACGGATGGACCGCATGCGCGACTTCTTCGAAGAGGTCGGCACCGAAGATGCCGCCGGGATCTGGGAGCGCGACCCGAACCTGCGCCCCGATTTCCGCGCCCTCAATCAGAAAAAACTGGAACGGCAGGCCAAAGCCGCCAAAGCGCAGGAGATGATCTGATGCTGATCCAAGATCATGACCGCGCCGGGGGCTATTGGGGGGCTGTTTATGCTTTCTGTGCCGTGAAGGGTCTGCAAGTGGTAATCGACGGGCCGGTCGGCTGTGAAAACCTGCCTGTCACGTCCGTCCTGCACTACACCGACGCTTTGCCGCCGCATGAATTGCCCATCGTTGTCACTGGTTTGGGCGAAGAGGAACTGGGCCGCGATGGCACCGAAGAGGCGATGAAGCGCGCGTGGGGGACGCTTGATCCGGCGCTGCCTGCGGTGGTTGTCACCGGGTCGATTGCCGAGATGATTGGCGGGGGCGTGACGCCTCAGGGCACCAACATCCAACGCTTTCTGCCGCGCACCATTGATGAGGATCAGTGGGAGGCCGCCGACCGTGCGATGACTTGGATCTTCACCGAATTCGCAATGACCAAAGGCCGTATGCCGCCCGAGAAGAAACGGGACGAGGGCGCAAAGCCGCGTGTCAACATCCTCGGGCCCATGTATGGCACCTTCAACATGCCCAGCGACCTGGCCGAGATCCGGCGCTTGGTCGAAGGCATCGGGGCCGAGGTCAACATGGTCATGCCCTTGGGCGCGCATCTGGCGGAGATGCGCAATTTGGTTAACGCCGACGTCAACATCGTCATGTACCGCGAGTTTGGTCGGGGCCTGGCCGAGTTACTTGGCAAACCCTATCTACAGGCCCCAATCGGCGTCGCCTCGACAACCAAATTCCTGCGCAAACTGGGTGAAATGACGGGGTTGGACCCGGAGCCGTTCATCACGCGTGAAAAGCACTCGACGATCAAACCGGTCTGGGACCTGTGGCGCTCAGTCACGCAGGATTTCTTTGCCACCGCCTCGTTCGGAGTTGTCGCTAATGAAACTTACGCGCGGGGCCTGAGACTGTTTCTGGAAGAGGATTTGGGCCTGCCCTGCGGTTTCTCAGTCTCGCGCTGCGCTGGAACCAAGACCGACAATGATCAGGTGCGGGCGCTGGTTGCGCAGAAGAAGCCTTTGGTCGTGTTCGGCAGCATCAACGAAAAGATCTACCTCGCCGAACAAAAAGGCGGGTTCGGGCCATCCCCGGCCTTTATTCCTGCCAGTTTTCCGGGGGCTGCCATCCGTCGGGCAACTGGTACACCCTTCATGGGCTACGCGGGTGCGACCTATGTTCTGCAAGAGGTCTGCAACGGGCTGTTCGACGCTTTGTTCCACATCCTGCCGCTTGGTACGGAAATGGATGCGGGGCCAGCCACCCCTGCCACGCAACGCACCGAATTGCCATGGGATGAGGATGCCAGCGCCGCGCTGGAACGCATTCTGGAAAGCCATCCGGTCCTCACCCGTATTTCCGCCGCCAAATCTCTGCGCGACGCCGCTGAACAGGCGGCCCTGTCCAACGGGGACGCGCGCGTCTTTGCCAGCACCGTTCAGGCGCTGGATCCCGCGCGTTCCAAAACTGATCCAACAGAAGGAGGAGACCTGTGCCAGCAGTAACCCTGAATTCACCCAGTGAAGCAGACAAGAAGCGTTCGCAACGCACGCCCGAGTTCAATTTCTACTTCACGATCCTGTTCCTGATTTCGATCCCCTTCGCGATGATCGAATGGATCAGACTTTCCTTGCGCCGCCGCACGCTGAATCTGCGCGGCCCATTGGCGCGGGCCTGGTCCGAGGCCGACAGGATAACGCCACTCATTTTCTCCAAGTGAGGGCGACCCGAGATCCGGCCCGCACTACGCGGGGCGGGGCCCAGCCGCTGGGTAAGCGGCGTCAGCATAATGATCCGGAGGTTCCTTATGGCTGATAACAACGACCTGTCCTTCACAGGTCTTACCGACGAGCAAGCTCAGGAGCTGCATTCGGTCTACATGAGCGGCCTATGGCTGTTCGCGATCGTTGCACTGGTTGCCCATCTGGCAACCTATATCTGGGCTCCGTGGTTCTGAGGAGGGATTAAGAATGGCAAAATTCTACAAGATTTGGCTGATCTTTGATCCGCGTCGCGTCTTTGTGGCGCAAGGCGTGTTCCTCTTCCTGCTCGCCGTCATGATCCATCTCGCAGTGCTGAGCAGCGGTCTCAACTGGTTTGAGAACGCTGCATCGACCGCCGGGTTCTAAACCCGGTTGGCGGCATCGTGTGATGGACCAATGAAACTGCCGCGGGCGGTATGACTCGCCCGCGGCGCAGACCGGGACACTGGCACCCGGCACGGATCGAAAACGTCGGAGTAAGACAATGGCGATGCTGAGCTTTGAAAAGAAATACCGCGTTCGTGGCGGGACTCTGATCGGCGGAGATCTGTTCGATTTCTGGTTCGGTCCGTTTTATGTCGGCTTCTTCGGCGTCACGACTGCGTTCTTTGCTGCACTCGGTACCATTCTGATCTTTTGGGGTGCGGCAATGCAAGGCACGTTCAACCCCTGGCTCATCAATATAGCACCGCCGGACCTGAGTTACGGTTTGGGAATGGCTCCTTTGGCGGAGGGTGGGCTTTGGCAGATCATTACGTTTTGTGCTGTAGGCGCCTTTGTAAGTTGGGCACTGCGCGAGGTTGAAATTTCTCGCAAGCTGGGGATGGGCTATCATGTGCCCTTCGCCTTCAGCTTTGCCATTCTTGCCTATGTCACGCTGGTTGTGTTCCGCCCGCTGCTGATGGGCGCGTGGGGGCATGGATTTCCCTATGGCATCTTCAGCCACCTCGATTGGGTGTCGAACACTGGATACGCCTATCTGCATTTTCACTACAACCCGGCCCACATGCTGGCCGTGACCCTATTCTTCACCACCACCCTTGCGTTGGCCCTGCACGGTGCGCTGATCCTGTCGGCGGCCAATCCGGAAAAGGGTGAAGAGATGAAAACGCCCGATCACGAAGACACGTTCTTCCGCGATTTCATCGGTTATTCGATCGGGACGCTGGGTATTCATCGTCTCGGATTTCTATTGGCGATCAACGCAGTCTTCTTCTCAGCCGTCTGCATCATTATCTCGGGGCCCGTTTGGACAAAAGGATGGCCCGAATGGTGGAACTGGTGGCTTGAACTGCCGATCTGGCCTTCTCAGGCGGGGATGTGACCCATGATTGAGTATCAGAACATCTTTACCCAAGTTCAGGTTCAAGGTGAGCCTGAGTGGGGCATGGACGATAACGGTCGTATGGCCGAGGAACGGATCGGCAAACCGACTTTTTCGAAATTAGCCGGCTGGCTTGGGAACGCTCAGCTCGGGCCGATCTATTTGGGCACATTTGGTGTTGTCAGTCTGGCGACAGGGATATTGTGGCTTAACATCGTCGGGCTGAACATGTTGGCGCAGGTCAATTGGTCGATTTCGGAGTTCTTACGCCAAGGCTTCTGGCTGGCTCTGGAGCCGCCCAGCCCCGAATACGGGCTGACGATCCCACCGCTAACTGACGGCGGCTGGTATATCATTGCCAGTGTGTTTCTCTTAGTGTCCGTGTGTTCGTGGTGGCTGCGCACGTACTTACTGGCGCAAGAACACAAGATGGGCAAGCATGTGGCATGGGCATTTGCAGCAGCGATTTGGCTGTTCCTAGTCCTGGGCCTATTCCGCCCGATTTTCATGGGGTCCTGGTCCGAAGCGGTGCCGTACGGCATCTTCCCGCATCTGGATTGGACCACGGCGTTCTCGATCCGATATGGCAACCTTTACTACAACCCATTCCACTGTCTCTCGATCGTGTTTCTCTATGGCTCGGTTCTGCTGTTTGCCATGCACGGGGCGACCATCTTGGCGGTCACGCGCTTTGGCGGCGACCGTGAGTTAGAGCAAATCGTGGATCGCGGTACGGCAACGGAACGCGCGGCGCTGTTCTGGCGCTGGACCATGGGGTTCAACGCCACAATGGAGGGGATTCACCGCTGGGCTTGGTGGTTTGCGGTACTTACCCCGATCACCGGAGGGATTGGCATTCTGCTGACCGGTACCGTGGTCGACAACTGGTTCATCTGGGCACAGGAACACAACTTCGCCCCCGCTTATGACGGGTCATACGGATACGAAGCCTTTGGCACATACGAAGGCTTCATAGGGCAGGAGAACTGAGATGCTTCCGAGTTGGTTCAATGACTGGAATTCAGAAAACCCAACGAATGTCTATGGCCCTGCCATCCTAGTCGGTGCTGTTGGTGGCGCGGTCTTGGTAGCGACGATGCTCGTGGCTTTCGGGCAGCCTTTTGCAACGGAAAGTATCCAAACCGGACCGCGCGGCACTGGCATGTCTGTCACAAAATTCGACTCGCGTATCACGCAACCTGATCCAACAATCGCGGATTACTTGACTGAAGAACCTTACATCCCGCAGCCCGGCGACGTTCTTGCCAAGGATATATACGAAAACGTACAGGTTCTTGGTGATCTTACGGAAGACAACTTCAATCGTCTGATGAACGCAATGACCTTCTGGGTCGCGCCCGAGCAAGGCTGTGCCTACTGTCATGGCGACGGGGATCTGGAAACCTATGGTGAGGATAATCTCTACACCAAACAGGTTTCCCGCCGCATGATTGAGATGACCCAGAACATTAATGAAAACTGGGATGGGCATGTGAATGCCAACAAAGAGGTTGGCGTGAACTGTTATACCTGCCACCGGGGTCAGAACGTGCCCAGCGACATCTGGTTCCGCATCACTCCGATTGTCGATGCGATGACGGGGTGGGGCGCAGTTCAAAATCGGGCGACAGTGCAAAGTCAGTCAACATCGCTGCCGTCAGATGCGTTAGAAGCCTACCTTCTGGACTACGGAATTATAGGTGTGCACGATTTGGAGTCCCGAGTTGCAGGCTCGCCCGCAGACGATGGCTTCCGGTCTATTCAGGACACTGAACGCACATATTCCCTGATGAACTATATCGACAACTCCTTGGGCGTGAATTGCGTGTTCTGCCACAACAGCCGCGCCTTCTACGACACAGCTGAGGTTACCCCGCAATGGGCCACCGCTAGCCTCGGCATCGCCATGGTGCAGGAGTTGAACAACGACTATCTGGTGCCGCTGGGTGAGCTCTACCCGGAAGAGCGTCTTGGACCGATCCACCAGGATGCGCCCAAGGCGGCTTGCCGGACCTGTCACAAGGGCTATCAGCAGCCGCTGCAGGGCATGAATATGATCGCGGACTGGCCGGAGCTGACCACGTCCGAGGCGCCGGAGTACGAATAGGGCAGGCCGTCTCCCCAAAGATCGGCATGCTCTGACGCAGCACGGACCTGGTGGCTTCCTCGGTCCGCGCATGGGGCACATCTCGTGTTCCAAACCCGTTCTGTGGCGACAGAACAACTGGCCGGCGATCTGCATGGACGTGCGTTCCATCCCGTGCAGATCGCCGGTCTACAGACCGGAGTAAGCCCATGACACACCCAGATACAACCCTGTTGGACCGCGTTGCCGGACCCGCTGATCTGCGGATGCTCAAAGATGCTGAACTGGCGCGTATTGCCGATGAATTGCGCGATGAGGTCATCGACATTGTCTCAGAAACCGGTGGGCATCTGGGATCCTCGCTGGGCGTGGTCGAGCTGACTGTGGCGCTACATGCGGTGTTCAACACCCCGATGGACAAGCTGATCTGGGACGTTGGTCACCAGTGCTATCCGCATAAGGTGCTGACCGGACGGCGGGACCGGATGCGGACGTTGCGCCAGAAAGATGGGCTGAGCGGGTTCACCAAACGCTCGGAGTCCGTGTTCGATCCGTTTGGGGCAGCGCATAGTTCCACTTCGATCAGTGCAGCGTTGGGGTTCACCATTGGCCGCGATATGGGCATGCCGACCGGGGATGCGATTGCGGTGATAGGTGATGGCTCGATTAGCGCCGGTATGGCCTATGAAGCGCTGAACAATGCGGGTGACGAAGGCCGACGGCTGTTTGTGATCCTGAATGACAATGAGATGAGCATCGCGCCGCCAGTCGGAGCAATGTCGACCTATTTGTCGCGGCTCTATGCCTCGGAACCACTGGCACGAATGCAATCCCTGTCCGAAGGGTTCGAGGCCGCCATGCCTCCACCGGTGCGTGCCGGAATGCGCCGGGCGCGACAGCTGGTGTCGGGGCTGCCGGGCGCAGGTACGCTGTTCGAGGAATTGGGTTTCGACTATGTCGGTCCCATCGATGGGCATGACATGAATCAGCTTTTGCCTGTTTTGCGCGCCGCGAGGGCACGCGCGACCGGGCCGGTTCTAATCCACTGCGTGACTGTCAAAGGCAAAGGCTACGCCCCGGCTGAGAACAGTGCGGACAAGTATCATGGCGTGTCCAAGTTCGATGTCTCAACAGGGGCAATGAACAAAGCCAAGGCCAACGCGCCCAGCTATACCTCGGTGTTTGGCGACACCCTGACAGACGAGGCCAGCAGGGACCCGTCGATCGTTGCGGTGACAGCAGCTATGCCCGCCGGGACCGGGGTCAAGACCATGGCCGACCGGTTCCCTGGCCGCGTGTTCGATGTTGGCATCGCCGAGCAACACGCAGTCACATTCGCGGCCGGGATGGCGGCCAGTGGCCTTAAGCCTGTCTGCGCCATTTATTCGACCTTCCTGCAGCGCGGGTATGACCAAGTCGTACATGACGTTGCCTTACAGGGGTTGCCGGTCCGCTTTGCGATTGATCGCGCAGGCCTTGTCGGGGCTGACGGTGCGACCCATGCGGGGGCTTTCGATTTGACCTATCTATGTAGCCTGCCCGGATTTGTTGTGATGGCACCGTCGGATGAGGCAGAGCTACGCCACATGATTGCAACTTCGCTGTCCCATGATGAAGGGCCGTCCGCCGTCCGCTTCCCGCGCGGGGCAGGGGTGGGCGCAGAGCTTCCAGAACGCGGAGAAATCCTTCCAATTGGCAAGGGTCGGATCATCCGTGAGGGTGAAGAGGTAGCCATACTCTCGCTGGGCGCACATCTCTCAGAGTGTCTGGCTGCAGCGAATTTACTGGCGGATGAGGGGCATAGCCCGACGATTGCGGATGCACGGTTTGCTAAGCCAATCGACACCGAGTTGCTGACCGAGCTGGCAGCCAGCCACAGTGCTATTGTTACAGTGGAACAAGGCGCGCAGGGCGGGTTCGGCGCTCATGTCCTGTCGCATCTGGCCAATACCGGCGCTTTGGATCGCGGCCTGAAAATGCGCACCGTCACGCTGCCTGACCGTTTCATCGAGCAGGCCGCGCCGAATGAGATGTATGAGGATGCGGGAATGACTGCAGAGGATATTGCGGACGTGGTTCGCGCGCTTCACGCGCACGAAGCCAAGGTGATTTCTCTCTCTGCTGCTCGTTAGGACTGAGGGCCGACCGAGGCCAGATAGGCCCAGATATTGGCAGCCTCATCTTCTTTGCGCAGTTTGAATGTCATCTTCCCACGCGCACTGGTGTCGTCGAGATACTCTTTCAGGAACTTCGACGGATCTGCCACATAAGTGGTAAAGTCTGCCTCTTCCCAAACCAGCCCGGCCTCACCCGCCGCGACCATTGCGTCCGAGTAGTTGAAGCCTTCATATGTTCCCGCTGTCCGACCCACGATGCCATACAAGTTAGGCCCGGTCTTGCCGCCTTTGACAATCTCTTCACCTGCGTCATCCGCGATGACATGGCAGGCTTTGCATTTGTTGAAATTTTTGGAGCCTTTCTCAGCGTCCCCCTCGGCAAAAGCGGGGCCTGCGAAAATCGCCAGCGCTGCACCAGCAGACAGGATTCTTTTCATCTGTATTTCCTCCTCCGTAGTTCTTTTGAATTAGGGCGTCAGCGTCAAAGTCAATTCTGGACCCACTGAAATCAGGCAACCGCGTGTGCCAAGGCGCATTGCTTCCAAAGCACCATCAACGCCTCGACCAAACGGTCGATGTCTTCATCACTGTGCAGGGGCGAAGGTGTAAAGCGCAGCCGTTCCGTTCCTTTAGGGACGGTCGGATAATTGATCGGTTGCACGTAGATTCCATAATCCTGCATCAGGATATCGGACAGCATCCGGCATTTGACCGGGTCCTTGATCATGACCGGGATGATATGGCTTGGGTTGTCCATATGCGGGATGCCATATGCGTCCAGTTTGTCACGCAGACGTTTCACCTGACGCCGCTGGGCCATACGTTCGGTATTACTGGTCTTCAGGTGCTGAATGCTGGTGGTCGCCGCTGCCGCAACCGCCGGAGGCAGGGCGGTCGTGAAGATAAACCCGCTGGAAAAGCTGCGTAGGAAATCACATAGCGCCTCGGACCCGGTGACATAACCACCGACGCAGCCGTAGGCCTTACCCAATGTGCCTTCGATTAGGGTGATGCGATTTGCCAGCCCTTCGCGTTCGCTGATGCCGCCGCCGCGCGGACCGTAAAGGCCGACCGCGTGGACCTCATCCAGATAGGTCAGCGCCCCGTGCTTCTCGGCGATTTCAACGATTTCTTTCATCGGGCAGATGTCGCCATCCATGGAATACACCGACTCGAACGCCACGATCTTGGTGCTGTTGACAGGGAGGGCCGCCAGCTTGCGATCGAGGTCTTCGGGGTCATTATGCTTCCAAATGATTTTCTTGGCCCGCGAATGGCGGATGCCTTCGATCATCGAGGCGTGGTTCAGCTCATCGCTCAGGATCACCGCGTCGGGCAGGCGGCTGCCCAGGGTCGACAACGAAGCCCAGTTCGACACATAGCCCGAGGTGAAAACCAAAGCGGCTTCTTTACCATGCAGGTCGGCCAGTTCCGCCTCAAGCCGGACGTGGTGGTGGTTGGTGCCCGAGATATTGCGCGTTCCACCTGCACCGACGCCGCAGCTGTCGATGACCTCTTTCATCACTTCGCGCACTCTAGGGTTCTGACCCATGCCCAGATAGTCATTCGAACACCAGACAGTCACCTTGTCAGGGCTGTCTTCGACATGAGATTTCGCGGTCGGGAACGCGCCGCAAAGCCGCTCAAGCTCGGCAAATATCCGGTAATTGCCTTCCTCTTTCAGCTGATCCAGCTGCGCGTTGAACATCTTGTCAAATTCCATGACGTCCCTCCCTTTGGGTATTCATGGTCAGGGGTTTCGGGTCCGGCAGCATCCAGCGCCACAGCTTGGCGTCTGGCAGCGGCAGAACCAGCAACCAGTGTTCGAGTAGGGCCAGGGCAGTGAGGCTGGCCAACAGAATTTGCATTGTCTTGATCGGGTCGGTCGCGGCGTGCCCGGCGCGGGCCAAGAACCACGCGACTGCGAGCGATAACAGCGAAACGGAAATCGGGAAAAACCAGTTCATCCGGGCGATGCGGAAGTGGCTGGGCAAGTGCGATAGGTGGTCGGGCAGAAACTCGGTGTTGAATTTCGGTACGCCAAAAAACAGGTTCAGCTTGGCCGAAATGCGCGCGGCGAAAAGGATGCCAAAGCACCAAGCGCCGACAGTGTTGGGCTGGTTCCAACTGATCAGCGCCAGCGCGATGGTGATCAAGACCAATAGCATCTCGTGATAAGCAATGGTGCCCCAGGCGCGGATAAAACGCTCCCAAAACGGCGCGCCGGTGGGGCAGGGATAGGCGTTCGGGCCGGTGATCATACCGCAGAGAAAGGCCAACTCGATCCAGCCCCAAATCGCCAGAGCGCTTGTGAAACCCAGATAGATCGAGCCGGTGCTGCCATCGCCCAGTGACAGCCAGAACCCGGCCAGTCCGGCGATAAGCACCGGCAGCGACCACAGCGCAGCGCGGCTTCGCCCTCCCACGCTGCGACGGACCACCCACAGGATCGCTCCGGTGGAAAACCACCAGAGGAAAAGCGCAATGGGCGCGGCGATCCAGGGGGCGAGCGTCATCAGTAGCAGGGCTCCAATCTTGTTTGGGCCGGAACCTCGTGTTTTTTCGCAGGGATGAAATACAGTGCCGCAAAGGCGCGACCAGCGCGGAGCGATCCCCAAAGTTGAGCGACCTTACCCGCAATGCCACCGCGTTCCTTCGCCTCGGCAATGTCTGCGTTGGCCCGATACAGCGCACGGCAGTTCTTCAGCCAGCGTGGATCGTCGATATCCAGCGTGATCGGAAAGATCTGCTTACTGAGTTCGCTGGTCTTTTCGAACACCGCATGAGCATACCAATCGGGATCCACGCCCAATGCCTCATGGAAGGCGGGCCGCTGATGGTCGCGCACAAACATGGTCGCGTAGACGGCAGTCAGGAAGAACTTGATCCACAGCACATTGACGCCGGAGGTCAGCTTTGGGTCGGTCTTCATCAGCAAAGCAAACGCCTCGCCATGGCTGAACTCGTCATTGCACCACTCTTCAAACCATTTAAATATCGGATGGAACCGATGCTCAGGGTTAGCCTGAAGGTGGCGGAAGATGGTTATGTAGCGGGCGTAGCCGATCTTTTCCGACAGGTAAGTGGCGTAGTAGATGAATTTGGGCCGGAAGTAGGTGTATTTCTTCTTCTGGGTCAGGAAGCCCAGATTGACCCGCAGCCCGGCCTCGCGCAGCGCATCGTTGATGAAACCCGCATGGCGCGCCTCATCTCTTGCCATCAGCTGGAACAGCTGGGTGATATCTTTGTTGTTCCCGCGCCGCTTCATCTCTTTGTACAGCACACAGCCCGAGAATTCGGCGGTGCAGGACGAGATCAGGAAGTCGATGAACTCTTTCTTCAACTGCGGCTCCATTCCGTCCCAGTCGATCTGGTCCCAGTCTTCGTTCTTCTTGAAGTGTCCCTTGTTCGGATCCGAGAGCATTTGGGCGATCAGCCCGTCCCAGTCCTCGCGCACCGAGGAGACATCAATGGCATCCAGCTCATCAAAGTCGGTCGTGTAAAAGCGTGGAGTCAGCAGGGTGTTCTGCATCGCGGTCTCGGTCGCCATTTCGTCGTTATAGATCGCATCCTGTTCGGCTGCGATGGCCAGGCCCTCTTCGACCGTGGTAGCGTCGGCGGTGTGTTTGGATTGCATATTCATAGCGTGACCTCCTCAGAGAAGGAGAATTCGCACAGCTCCATCACTTCGAAATCGCCCGTAAGGCGGGTCCATAGACGTTCCAGCAGGCTGGCGCGGATGATTGTCGCTTCGCGCTGTTCGATGACGATCTCACCGAACGGGGCCATGATTTCGGGGCCTTTCACCTGCACCTCGTCGCCGGGATAGATCACGGCTCCGTTGTCGAACCTGACATGGGCGTGCAGGCTCTCGAATTTGTGGCTCACCTCGACTGTGCAGGGCGCGCGTTCAAAGTCTTTCGTCAAAAGTCCCATGTTGGCTTCCTTTCAAGGTTGATCCAGAAGTCTGGCGAAACGACTGGCATTATCAGCGCCAAATCCCATGAGGTCGGCGCTCCATCCCGTTGTGGGATCGGTAATATCGAGACGGCCGTTGGCGCGGCGCGTTACGATGACGGGGGTGTGCGCCTGCAGATCGGCCTGCGCGCGATTGCGGTCGATGACCCGGGCGACACCAGCGACGAAGCCGCCTTGGGTGGCGTCCAGCCGGGCAATGACTGCACCTTCGGGCGACAGCACGCTGACGGCACCACTGACGCCATCGCTGATCAAGATCATCGCGCGCTCATGCGTGATTTCGGCGGCCGGAGGTGTCGCCGAAAGAGGCACATCCGCGATGCGGGCATAGGTGACGATGGCCATAACAGTACAAACCAACAGCCCCATGGCCCGCAGCAACACGCGCGGGATCAACTCGCGGTCTTGGCTATGGGTTTGGGTATAGGTCATGCCGTTCTCCTATTCCGCCGCGATTGGGTTCATGGCGCGCTCGACGCGCGGGATGCTAACCTGCGCCTCGGCGGCATCTGCGAAGATGCGCGCAACGTTTTCGGCATCAGGGATGCAGCGCATGGCAGGCTGGGTGTTGAAGCGCCACGGCCGCACATGCGGCCAGCAGAGCAGATAGCCGAAACGCGTCGGGCCTTGCAGCGTAAGGGCAATCGTTCCGGTGCCATCCTTTCGCAGGTCCAGATCGGCGCTGGCGATCTTTGAGTAGGGCAGGTTCAGCGTGATGGTCAGCGCGGCCCCGATCCGCATGGCTACGCGACGGTTGGTCAGCGTGTACATCGTGCAACGCGCCTGAATGACCGAGAACAAAACCAGCAGAGCGCAGGTTACGGCCCCAAGGATCACGAACGGCAGCGACGCGGCAATTGCCAGATCCAGCGGCATCAGGTCCACCACCGACACAAAGCGCCAGAGTGTCAGGACGGCGAAATACCCCGCGACCCACAAGACACTGACCGAGGATTTCGCAAGCGCCCACCAGTGCGGGCGACCCTGCCACAGGATCACCTCACCCTCGGGTGGGCGTTCCGGCAGGCCCGGCACCGGTTCGACTGCGAAATCGTCATGTGACATGCGGCTGGCTCCTGTCCTTAAATCTGCGGCTCTTGCCGGGCTTCGCTGGCGTAAAGCGTGCCGCCGGCGTAGTAGGCGCTGATTTTTTCTTCTTCGAGCAGGGTGACCTGATCAGGGTTGGCAATCAGCGGCACGTCTTTGACATGTTCAGCAAAGATCGAGCGGACCTTGACCCGGTTCGACCAGATGCGCGCCATTGTTAGTGGCACCAGCCGGGTGCCGCCGCCATGTTCCGCGTCCAGTTCGTACTCCAGATAGCGGACCAATTGTTCGGGCACGTCGACCCACATATCGGTGACGGTGCCAACGACCTTATTATCGCCGGCCACAACGGATTTGCCGCGCGGGTCGCGGCCTGCGGCATGGGAAAACGCCTCAAGCCTGCGCATCGGCTGAAGTTTCAGATGCCCATGACCGTCCAGTTCCGGAATGTCACGGCGCGGGGCCCAGGCTGCGGGGCCGACACCGTCCACCATCGGGTTGCCTGTGGGCTCGAACGGATACCCTCCAGCGGCGTTGGTGCGTTCCAGTGCCAGATCATCGCGATCACCACGTTGGCCGCTGGGAACAGTCAACTCTCCGCGCCCATGGGGCAGTTTAAAGGTCTTGTCATCGGGGACCGGGAACAGACCCTGATTGGGCGCTTCCTCACCGTCGTCATCGACCAGAGGAAAGCCTTCGCGCATGTTTTCCCGCTGGATGTAGAAGATCAGAAGAGCGAAAAAGACCCAGAACAGCCAGATCGACAGGCTTGCGAGGTCGAATTCTCCGAAAAAGGTCTGGGTCATACCGTGATCCTTTCTTTCAGTGTTTTGTGCATCATGCCGGGAACTCCGGCAGGCCGGTTGGGCCAGTCGCCCGACGTTTGCACCTCGCCAGCGGCCCAAGCACGATGAGCGTGACGAAAAGCAAAGCGATTTCAGTGTGGTAGACGACGGAATAACCCGTCGCATTCGAGTTCAGTGCGGTGCCGAGGTTGCCCTGCAGCGCCTGGATGTTGACGATGTCGCGCAGTGCGCCGCCAAGGGCGATGGCAAGTCCCGAGGCGGTCGCTTGCGCAGCACCCCATGCTCCTAAGGCCAAGCCACGCCCGGCAAAGCCCTGTTCTGGCAGGGACATAGTTGAGATCAGAGTGCATACGGCGAAGATGCCGCCACCAAAGCCGATCAGTCCGGCGCCGGTGAAGAACAATATCGGGGCCTGCATCGGCGCTGAGAAAATCACGGCGCTGAACGCGGCGATACCGACCAGAATGCCGCCGCAAGACAGGCGGATCGGGTCGCGACCCAGCCCGAGCAGGCGCGCGGACAGCCCATACCCTGCGAGCGCTCCAGTGGCCCACATGGCCGTCAGAACGGTCGTGGATGAGACCGAAAGGCCGAGGATTTCACCGCCATAAGGTTCAAGCAGCACGTCCTGCATGTTGAACGCCATGGTGCCCAGGAAGACGACTGCTAGCAGGCGCCCAGCCTGACCTCCGCTTAGCAGATCGGACCAGGCATCGCTGAACCGGGGACGCGGCGCTGCGCGTTCTTCGGCACTCATGGGGCGAACTTTTTCCTGCCGCCAGAGGGCGATCAGGTTCAGCACCATGCCAACCACGGCCGCGCCCTGAACAACGCGGATCAGGCGCAGGTCTGAGAAATCGCGCAGCAGCCAGCCGACGATCAGAGCCGAAGCCCCCATGCCAATAAGGAACATCACGTAAAGCAGGGCGACGACCTTGGGCCGCGTCTCGGGCGTGGCCCGGTCACAGGCCAACGCCAGACCGGCGGTTTGGGTCATGTGGATGCCCAAACCCGCCATTAGGAAAGAAATCGCCGCCAGCGCCTCACCGGCGTAGGGGACATGCAGCGTGGAATGGCCGCCCAACACCAGCAGTGCGAACGGCATAACAGCCAGCCCGCCCATCTGCCAGATCGAGCCGAACCACAGGTACGGGATGCGTTTCCAACCAATTGCGCTGCGATGGGTGTCACTGCGGAAGCCCAGAAGGGCGCGGTAGGGCGCAATCAGGACCGGCAAGGCGATCATGATGGCAACGACCGTGGCGGCCACGCCCAAATCGACAATCATCACGCGGTTCAGCGTGCCCAGCAACATGACCGAGGCCATCCCGACCGACACCTGGAACAGCGACAGCCGCAGTAACTGACCCATCGGCAGGTCCGCGCTTGCGGCATCTGCGAAGGGCAGGAACTCGGCCGGTATCCGGGTGAAGGACGAGGGGCGCTGGCTCATGAAGCAACCTCCAGCGCGTGAGAGATGTAAAAGCCGCAATTGACGCGACCAAGATCGCGGACCGTTCCGGCATCGTCGAGCTTACGGGTCAGGGCTTTAGTATTGTGGGGCACCATCGTAGGCGAGCGGTCGCTTTTCGGAAAAACCTTGCCTGCGTACCACATGGCAGCCAGCAGAGGCGTGCGCGGGGCCACGGTAAACCGCACGTTTGCACCGTGATCTGCAAAGCGATCTACCGCGTCTCGGATGTGGTCGGCGTCATAATAGATCAGACTGTCCATGGCGAAGACGTGATCAAACGGGCCGTTGGGCTCGTGCAGCATGTCGCCCGCGTGGAAGTCGACTTGGTCCTGCAACGCTTCGTGCAAGCGCGCGCGGGCGATGTTGATCAGGGCAGGGGAAATGTCGATGGCCACCACCTCCGCCCCACGTGCAGCAAGGATTTCGGTCAATTGGCCGGTGCCACAGCCCGCATCCAAAATACGGCGCCCCGTCAGGTCCGTGGGCAGCCCTTCCAGCAGGCGGTCGCGCATCTGATCGCGGCCTTCGCGCACAGTCTGGCGAATCTTTGACACAGGCGCATCGCTGGTCAGCCGCTCCCACGTGCGGGTGGCGGTGCGGTCGAAATAAGTTTCGACCCGAGCGCGTGTGGCTTCATAGGTCATCAGTCAAACCCCAACAGCTCAAAGATTTCCCGGTCTGGCAGAGGTTCGGGCGCCAATGCCTCAGTCCCGTTCCAAAGCGTCTCGGCCAGCCGGACGTATTCGGCGCGGCAGCGGACGATGTCCTCGTCATCATCCATCTCGAACAGCGTCTTCTTTTTCAGACGTGAGCGGCGGATGGCGTCGACATCGGGCATATGTGCGATGCGCTTGAAACCGACCTGATCGCAGAAGCGGTCCACCTCATCCGTGTCGCGGCTGCGATTGGCGACGCACCCGGCCAGACGGACTTTGTAATTGGCGGATTTCGCCTGAACAGCAGCGATGATCCGGTTCATCGCATAGATCGAGTCAAAGTCGTTCGCAGTGACAATCACCGCCCGGTCGGCATGTTGCAGCGGCGCAGCGAACCCACCGCAGACTACATCGCCCAAAACGTCAAAGATCACGACATCGGTGTCGTCCAGCATATGATGCTGTTTCAGCAGCTTCACGGTCTGCCCAACCACGTACCCGCCGCACCCTGTGCCTGCCGGAGGGCCACCGGCCTCGACACATTGCACGCCGCCCCAGCCTTCGAACACGAAATCCTCAGGGCGCAGTTCCTCGGGGTGGAAATCGACCTCTTTGAGGATGTCGATCACGGTTGGCACCAGGGACCCGGTTAGGGTGAAAGTGCTGTCATGTTTCGGGTCGCACCCGATCTGTAGCACCCGTTTGCCCAAAGTCGAGAACGCGGCGGACAGGTTCGAACTGGTCGTGGATTTTCCGATACCGCCCTTGCCGTAGACCGAGAACACCTTGGCCCCTTCGATCCGTGCAGTCGGGTCCTGATGCACCTGAACTGAGCCTTCACCATCAAGGCCGGTCAGGTTCGGAGGGTTTTTGTCCAATGGGCTCATGACGTGTTCCTCATTCAGCGGCAATCCCTTCCATCCGGTCTTCCAGCGCGTCTGCCGCACGTTGCAGCGCGTCGAGGGTTTCCTTATCGGGTTGCCAATAAGCGCGATCGCTGGCCTCGAGCAGGCGGTTGGCCATGCGGCTGGATGCGACCGGGTTCAGGTCGGCCAGCCGGTTGCGCATGTCTTCGTCCAGCACGAAGGTTTCCGAGATGCGTTGATACACCCAAGGCTCAACCTGACCGGTGGTGGCAGACCAACCCAGCGTGTTGGTCACATGCGCCTCGATCTGACGAACGCCTTCGGCACCGTGCTTCAGCAATCCTTCGTAGAATTTCGGATTTAGCGAGCGTGACCGGGTTTCAAGCGCCACCTGATCGGCCAGCGTGCGCACCTTGCCGTCGCCGCGCGTCTGGTCACTGATGTAAACCGCCACGTCCGAGCCGCGCGCCCGGCGGACCGCGCGGGAAATACCGCCCAGCGTGTCGAAATAGTGGTCAACAGTAGTGACACCCAACTCGACAGATTCAAGGTTCTGATAGGCGACCTCAACATCTTTCATCGTTTGTTGCAGAAGATCGGTGTTCTTGTGCGCTTTGCCTTTGGTGTCATAAGCGAAACCCTTGCGGGCCTCGTAGGCGTCGGCCAATTCGTCCTCGTCCACGAAGGCCAGACTGTCGACCAGTTGATTAACGTTCGAGCCATAGGCCCCTTCAGCATTCGAAAAGACGCGCAGGGCGGCCTCTTCCAACGGCACATTCATGCGCTCGGCATAAGCAAGCGAATGGGCACGGATGAAGTTCTGATCCAGCGGTTCATCAGCTTGCGCGGCCTTCAGTGCGGCCTCGGCCAGCAGGCGGGTTTGAAGAGGTAGCAAGTCGCGGAAAATACCCGAAAGGGTCATCACTACGTCGACCCGTGGACGGCCCAGTTCCGACAGCGGGATCAGGTCAGCACCGGATAGGCGGCCAAAGCTGTCAAACCGGGGTTTTGCGCCCATCAGGGCCAGAGCCTGCCCGATCGGGCCGCCATCGGATTTGATGTTGTCGCTGCCCCACAGCACCAGAGCCACACTGCGGGGCAAGGTGTCATGGGTTTTCAGCAGCAGTTTCGCCTGTTTCACACCGTCTTGGCAGGCATAGGCTGTGGGCATGCGGAACGGATCGAAGGCATGGATGTTACGACCCGTCGGTAGAATATCGGGGTTTCGCAGCAGATCGCCGCCGGGGACGGGCGATGTGAACCGACCTTCCAGCGCGCGCAGCAGGGCGGGGAGTTCGGTTTCGCGGGCCAGAGCGGTGTCCATATCGCTGCGACCTGCTGCGTCAAGGTCAAGCAGATCAAGATAATCTGAACGTTCCTGATCCGACATCGACTGGCCAACCACATGCAGCCCTTCGGGGATCAGCGCACCTTCGGTATCCAGCAGCGTGTGCCACAGGGCCGCGGGGTCTTGTCCATCCAGATCCACGGCCTCGGCCTGATCCGCAATCAGCGTTTCCAGATCAGCGCGGTCGGTAGCATCCGGGGGCAGGGCGCGCCAGCGGCTGAGGCTGTCTTTCAACTCGGCCAACCCTTTGTACAGCCCTGCGCTGGAAAGCGGCGGAGTCAGATGGCTGACGGTCACAGCACCAGACCGGCGCTTGGCCAGAGTGGCTTCGGACGGGTTGTTTGCGGCGTAAAGATAGATGTTCGGCAGGTCTCCGATCAGGCGATCAGGCCAGTCCGTACCGCTGAGGCCAGTTTGCTTGCCCGGCATGAATTCAAGCGCGCCGTGCATACCGAAATGCAGCACGGCATCTGCGCCGAAGCTGTTGCGCAGCCATAAGTAGAACTGAGCAAAGGCGTGGGTCGGGGCAAAGCCACGTTCGAACAGCAGGCGCATTGGGTCGCCCTCGTATCCGAAGCCCGGTTGCAGACCGACGAAGATATTGCCGAACTGACGGCCCAGAACAAAGACGTCGCGCCCATCCGTCTGAACCCGACCGGGGGCGGGCCCCCAACTTGCCTCGATCTCATCCAGCCATGGCATATCTCGCACGATGTCATCTGCGCTGATCTTGGCAGCGACGTTGGCCTCTTGTCCGTAAATCTCGGCGCTACCACCCAGTACGGCGTCACGTAGATCTTCGACCGTTTCGGGTGGTTCGAGATCATAGCCATCCGCCCTCAACGCCCGCATCGTGTTCAGCAGCGACGCGAAGACATCCAGATAAGCAGCGGTTCCTGCGGCCCCGGCATTGGGTGGGAAGCCGAAGAGAACAATCGCCAGTTTGCGCTCGACCGCGCGGGATTTGCGCAGGGCAGCTAACCGAGCCATACGGGCGGCTAAAACATCAATCCGCTCGGGGCAGGGGGCCATGGCTTTGCTGGCGATGGGTTTGCAGGTCCGAGAACATCCGGTGCAGCCCTTTGGCCCATGACGCCCGGCAAAGACGGTCGGCACGGTTGCGCCATCCAACTCGGGCAGGGCGATCAGCATCGTGGTTTCAATGGGCCCAAGCCCTTGCGGCGAGGCGGCCCATTGATCGAGCGTTTGAAATTCAAGCGGGTGTGCTGAAACGTAAGGAATATCAAGGTTTTCCAAAACCTTGATCGCGTTCTCATTGTCATTGTAGGCCGGGCCACCCACCAGCGAGAACCCGGTCAGCGACAACAGAGCGTCAATCTTGCGAGCACCATCCTTTTGGAAGAACTGGTCCACGGCAGGCCGCGCATCCAAACCGCCTGCAAAGGCCGGGATCACCCGCAAGCCTTTGGCCTCAAGCGCGCGGATCACGGCGTCGTAGTGCGCGGTGTCAGAGCTGAGCACATATGACCGCATCATCAGAACGCCCACGGTCGCACGAGCTTTGCTTGGGGCGGGCAAGTCCTCCACGTTGATGGTGATGCGTTGCGGCAGGTCTGGGTGGTACAGCCCCGCATCGGGATACTCGCGCGGTTCCGGAGCCTCCGCGTTCTGCCATTCCGGTCGGTCTGCGTATCGGCTGATCAGGAAACGAACCATCGCCTCCATATTGTCGTCAGAGCTGCCAAGCCAGTATTGCATAGTGACGAACCACGCGCGCAGGTCCTGAGCTTTGCCTGGGATGAATTTTAAGATCTGCGGCAAGCGGCGCAGGATTTTCATCTTGCGCTGACCCGTGTCGGATGAAGGCTTGGACGAACCCCGCAGCCGCCGCAGCAGTTTCAGCGCGCCCGAGGTCGGTGCGACCATATCCAGAGCGCCCATGCGAGTGAGCTTGACGATCTGCGCATCGGCAATGATGCCGATCATCGCGTCGCAATCCTCGCGCCGGGCCTGAAGCGTGGGCAGAATTGCGTTGATATGTTCTTCAAGGAACAGAAGGTTTGCGATAACGATATCGGCCTTGGCGACACCCTGTTGCGCGGCTTCAAGAGCGGTAGGGTCCTCGCCCCATTCAGCAGCGGCAAAAACTTCAAGTTCCAAGCTGGGAAAATCGGATTGCAGTCGCGCCAGAACCCGATCACACGGACCGGCGGCGTGGCTGTCCAGCGTCACGATCGCAATGCGATAGGGCCGATATGTCTGGCTGTCATCGCGCATAGTGGGCCTTGGCTTCGTAAAGTGTTTCGACGGAGATTTCGGATTCGCCCCGCGCCTCGGCAAAGGCTTCTGTATTGCGCCGCGCCTTGCCGCGCACGAAGAAGGGGACCTTGCGCAGCTCACGCTCGGCGTCATCCAGCCAGATGATCTGGGCGCCGGTGGATTCAGGCGTTTCTGCAATCTGCTTGGCCCCATGGGCGTGATGCGAGGGGCCGGCGGCGTCGTTGAATTCAGGGTCTTTGCGGAACATGTGCAGCAGGTGTTCCTCCAGCCCCATGACCAGCGGATGTACCCAAGTGTCGAAGATCACATTCGCGCCTTCGATACCCATTTGCGGCGAATAGCGGGCGGGGAAGTCCTGTACATGAACCGGAGCTGAGATCACGGCACAGGGAATGCCCAGACGCTTGCCGATGTGGCGTTCCATCTGCGTGCCGAGGATCAGTTCAGGCGCGAGGTCCGAAATCCGCGCCTCGACCTCAAGGTAATCATCAGTGATCAGCGCTTCGACACCGATCTCCTTGGCCAGCGCGCGGATCGGGCGGGCCATTTCGCGGTTGAAACAACCGATGCCGACGACCTCGAACCCCATTTCCTCGCGCGCGATGCGAGTGGCGGCGGCGACATGGGTGCCATCGCCAAACAGGAAGACGCGCTTGCCAGTCAGATAGGTGCTGTCGACGCTGGCCGAGTACCAGGGCAAGCGCAGCCGGGTGGTATCCAGACGCGGTGTGCATCCCGCTAGCGCTGACACCTCATTGACGAACTCCCGTGTCGCACCGACACCGATTGGAACAATGCGCGTATAGGGTTGACCCAGGCTCCGTTCCATCCAACGGCAGGCGCTTTCACCGGTTTCGGGATACATCAGCACGTTGAAATGTGCGGCGCCCAAGCGCGTAATGTCGGACGGTGTCGCGCCGTAAGGGGCAGTGACATTCACATCGACGCCCATATCGTTCAGCAGGGCGGTGACTTCGGTGATGTCATCGCGATGTCGGAACCCCAGCGCGGTCGGGCCGATCAGATTGCACGACACGCGCGCTGTGCGCTCGGTCTGTTTGGCCAACGCGCGCACGATTTGCAGAAAGGTCTCATCCGCACCGAAATTCTCTTTCCGCTGATAGCTGGGCAGTTCCAGCGGGATAACCGGAACGGGCAGGCCCAAGGCTTCGCCCAGCCCGCCGGGATCGTCCTGGATCAGCTCGGCGGTGCAGGAGGCGCCAACGATCATGGCCTGAGGCTTGAATCTGTCATACGAAGCCTGACAGGCGTCGCGGAACAGTTTGGCAGTGTCAGACCCCAGATCGCGCGCCTGGAACGTCGTATAGGTCACCGGCGGGCGGTGATTGCGCCGCTCGATCATGGTGAACAACAGATCGGCATAGGTGTCACCTTGCGGTGCGTGCAGAACATAATGCAGCCCGGTCATCGCGGTTGCGACGCGCATGGCCCCTACATGGGGCGGGCCTTCATATGTCCAGACCGAAAGCTTCATTCTGCCGCCACACCCAAAAGGCCGCGCCGACGAAGCGGGCGGGCAAACAGACCAGCCAGATCACCGGCTTGTTCGTAGAAGTGTATGGGCGAGAAGACCAATTCGATGGCCCACTTGGTCGCCAGCCCTTCAGCCTCAAGCGGGTTGGCAAGTCCTAACCCGCAAACCGTCAAGTCGGGCTGCGCAGCGCGCACGCGGTCGAGCTGTTTTTCGACATCTTGGCCTTCGGACAGGGTTGGACCGTTTTGGATTTCAGCAAGGTCTTGCCCGACCAGATCGCGGTGCAGATAAGGTGTTCCGACCTCAACCAGTTCCATGCCGCATTCACGAGACAGGAATCGTGCCAACGGGACCTCTAACTGACTGTCAGGCATCAGGAAAACGCGCTTCCCAATGAGCGGTTCCGACGCTTGCGCAATCGCTTTTCGTGCCCGCAGGCGCGCGGATTGCGTAACCGCATCCACATGATCTGCCGAAATACCGAAGCGAGCAGCAACGGAATGCAGCCAGGCAGTTGTACCCTGTTCCCCCAAAGGGAAAGGTGCACGGATTGGGTGGGCACCCCGGCGCACCAGAATGTCATGGGTCTCACCTAGGAACGGCTGCACAAACGCCACCTGAGTATTTGAGCCGATCCCGAATTCTTCGTCGCTGGATCGATTGGGGAGCAGCCGGACCTCAGGCACACCGATCTTCGACAGCAGGTCCAGCATTTGATCCTGAACAACGTCGGGCAGCCCACCGGCGACAACAAGTTGCGTGGTGTCGCTGTTGGGCATCGCCGCAACCATCGCGGCCAGGCAACTGTCTTCGCCCTGTGTGAAAGTGGTCTCGATCCCCGATCCGGTAAAGTTCAGCATTCGGATCTTGGGCGCATAGCGCGCGTTCAACCGTTCCGCCGCTTTGGCAAGATCCAGCTTAATCACTTCGGACGGACAGGATCCGACCAGGAACAATCGGCGAATGTCAGCCCGTCTTGACAGTAAACGGTCAACTTCGCGGTCGATCTCTTGCTGCGCATCGGCCATTCCGGCCAGATCGGTCTCTTCAAGAATCGCAGTTCCAAAGCGCGGCTCGGCAAAAATCATGACCCCGGCGGCGCTCTGTAACAGATGCGCGCAGGTGCGTGAGCCAACCACAAGAAAGAAGGAATCCGGCATCATCCGGTGCAGCCAGATGATTGAGGTCAGGCCGCAGAAAACTTCGTGCTGTCCACGTTCGCGCAGGACCGGCGTCTGGGTACAGCCCGAGGATATGGGGGCTGCCGTATTCATGCGCCGGCCTGCATCTGTAGCCGGGCGCGGCGGAGCTTCCACAGGAACTGCCCGGCGTTGGTTACATATGCCAGATATGCGGCCAATGTCAGCAGCATCAATTGCGTCGGTGTTAGCCAACCTGTTGAAAGGGCGATTAAATACGCCGTGTGCAGGGCGATGACCAGAAAGCTGAAAACGTCTTCCCAGAAGAAGGCAGGGGCCAGTAAGTACTGTCCGAACACGACCTTTTCCCAGATCGCGCCAGTCACCATGATGAGGTAGAGTACGAGCGTTTTCAGGACAATCGAAACGGTGGCGATCGCGTATCCCTCACCGGATGCAAGGTAGCGCAATACCAACCCAAGCGAGACAAGAAACACCACAAACTGCAGCGGTGCCAAGATGCCCTGAACGGTCGTCCAATATGTGCTGTCCCGGCGCGCCAGTTGGTCCGGTGTGTAAAGCTGGTGCGTCCCAGGCGTACTCATGGCTGTTCGCGCCATGGTGGCCTCCCTCTTGAACTTCCACACCAGCGTAGAGGGCTAAATCGGAAAGTGTCAATTAAAACTTACACTCAGAAAGTGCCGGTGAGAATGCAGCGGATTCAGGGCGTCCAAGACTGTTTCCAAAATAGGTTATTGTTATTAAATGATAATAATTTCCAGAGCCCTCATAATCGACGGAGATATCCACAGTATGTCTACTAAGTTTGACAAATTCGCTTACTTGAACCAGACTGATCCGAGGTCAGTTCACTACCCCAGTACCGATTCCAGTCACCGCCCTTTAGCAAGGATTGGATATTCCGATGCCACCTGCCGATCCATTTCAAGGCAATCGCCCACTGGATCAAAGCCAGCTTGAAGCGTTTGCGAAGCAGGTGTTGAGTTCCCTTGACCCGAATTCACAGAGTCCATCGTTGCTCGATCTCGACGCGGTGACGGATTGGTTGTTTTCCGAGGTGATGTACAAGGGTGACTTTTCTCAGGAAACTGCAATTGATTTCCTGCGGGAAACCGGGGTGTCATCGTCCGAAATTATTGACGTATGCATCCCCGAAGCCGCCCGTCGCGCTGGTCAGATGTGGGTGGATGACGAAGCGAGTTTTGCGACGGTGACGTTTGCGTCTTCACGCCTCTATGCACTTTGCAAGGCTTTGTCAGATAACTGGGACATGCGCCCGCGTCGTACCGGGCAACCCACGATCCTTGTTGCCATAGCACCTAGTGAGCAGCACATGATCGGATCAGTCGTTATGACGTCGCAGTTGCGTCGCTTGGGATGTTCCGTTCAGTTGATCGCCGGAGCCAAGCAAAAGGAAGTGGTATCTTGCATTCGGCGAGGGCGGTTCGATGCTGCGCTGATTTCCTGTGCTGGAACCCAGGCTCTTGACAATGCGGTGCGTTTGATCACACGTATTCGGTCAGAAATAAACCGGCCGCCAAGGCTGGTTATTGGCGGGGCAATAGAGAAGCAGGTGAAGTTGACTTCAGCAGGAACAGGCGCGGATATCACCACCTCCAATTTCGAAGTAGCGCTTGCCGGACTGGCGAATGCCAAGGATCGCGCGGGTCCTCTCGCGGCTCAATGACATGACGTCGGGCAAGCCGAACCCTTGGCAGATCGCCGCACTGCCAATGATCGAACCAGAGTTCTTAGCGGGCGTTCTTTCCGAAGCGTCAGATATCGCATTGATCATAGATGCTGAGGGCGTGGTCATGGCCGCGCTGGTCGGAGAAAGCGGGTCCCCGTACGGCGATCTGGATCATTGGGTCGGCAATAAACTGACAGATTTCTTGACCGAGGAGTGCTTTCCCAAGCTGGACCGTATCCTCAAGCAGTCCGCCGAAAGTGCCAGTGTTCAGCGGGTCGAATTGAATCATCGGGACAAGATGGTTTGGCAATACCCGGTTCGGTATTCGATACATCCGGTTGGTCACAGTGAGCCTGCCATCCTAATGCTCGGGCGCGATTTGCGACAAGTCGCTGAAACTCAACAGCAATTGGTTCAGGCCCAATTGGCTTTGGAGCAAGGCTACGAAGAGCGGCGCGAGTTTGACGCGCGCTACCGCATGCTGATGTCAGTCACGCGTGATGCTTTTGCGTTGGTGTCAGTCACAGATGGGCGTATTCGCGATTTGAACGACGCGGCCGCGCACCTGTTGGGGGCAGCGAAGGATCAGCTTCAAGGCCAGCCCTTCGCAAATGAGTTCAAGGATCTCGGGCGTGCCGAGTTTGTTCAGAACATTTTGGCTCTGGCGCTCTCCGAGGTCGACGCCGAGGTCACCATTCAGGCCAAGCGTACGCGCAGTGACATAACGATCACGCCGATTAGTTTCCGGGCTGGCGGCGAGCGTATGCTGATCTGTCGTTTGGAATCTGGTACAACTGAAGAGCATGCGAGCGATCAGCTGTCGGACAATCTGGCTCGGCTGTTCCGGACGGGGGCAGAGGCGATTGTATTCACGGACAGCAAGGGTGTCATTCAGTCGGCAAATGAAGCCTTTCTCAGGCTCGTCGATTTTGCGCATCACGTAGATGTGCGGGGCACCAGTCTGGCCGAATACATGTCGCGCGGTCAGATCGACCTAAATGTACTTTTGGACAATGCGATGAAATCGGGTCGCATGTCCGTTTATGCGACCAAGTTTTGCAACGATGTTGGCGTTTGGACCTCTGCCGAGGTCTCAGTGTCCTATCTGAACAGTCGCTCCAATCCATCCGTCGCTTTTGTAATACGCGACGCAACGCGGTCCGAGGCGATGCGGGCGCCGGTCAACAATCGTCAGAATCTGGCGGGTGGGGACGTGGTTGATCTGGTGGGTTCTGCGCATCTCAAGGAAATCGTGTCCCAGACCACCGATGTGATCGAACGCATGTGCATTGAGACGGCGATTGAGCTGACCGGCAATAACCGGGCTGCCGCCGCCGAAATGTTGGGCCTGTCACGCCAAAGCCTATACGTTAAGCTGCACAAGCTGGGAATCCAGGAAAAACAAGACGGCGAATAACGCGCGTTTTTCTTGCATCGACTCAAGTTGTCAATCAAGATTGACACATGAGCGCAAACCCTGATTTACACCCATCCTCTTGGCCGCAGCCGCTGGCGGCGTTGGAGTTGATCAAGCCCATCACCTGGTTCCCGCCGATGTGGGCGTTTTTGTGTGGCGTGGTGTCTTCGGGCGGTGCGTTGTCTGGACAAATCGGATTGATCCTATCGGGCCTCATCCTTGCCGGTCCAATTGTCTGCGGGATGAGTCAGGCCGCCAATGACTGGTGCGACCGCCATGTCGACAAGATCAACGAGCCGCACCGCCCCATTCCCTCGGGCCGCATCCCGGGTATGTGGGGCGCTTGGATTGCAATCGCGATGAGCGTTCTGGCTTTGGCGGTCGGTTGGCAGTTAGGGCCATGGGGCTTTGGCGCAACCGTGTTTGGAGTGTTGGCGGCTTGGGCCTATTCGGCTGAACCCGTACGGCTGAAACGTTCTGGCTGGTGGGGGCCGGGCCTTGTGGCCCTGTGTTACGAAGGGCTTCCGTGGTTCACCGGCGCGGCGGTTCTGTCTGCTGGGGCTCCTTCGTTGAAAGTTGTGATCATTGCTGCGCTCTATGCGCTTGGCGCTCACGGAATCATGACGCTGAATGATTTCAAAGCGTTAGAAGGTGATCGGCAACTGGGGATCAATTCCCTCCCAGTGACACTCGGACCTGAGCGCGCTGCTCTTTTGGCATGTTGGGTGATGATTGTTCCGCAATTGGGCGTCATTGCTCTGCTGGCGCTTTGGGGCCAACCGATCTTTGCAGTGGCCATCCTGACTGCAGCGATTGGTCAACTGATGGCAATGCGCGTCTTGCTGAAAGACCCCAAAGCAAAGGCACCTTGGTACAACGGCACCGGCGTATCCCTTTACGTTGGTGGCATGATGATCGCGGCCTTTGGTCTGCGCGGATTGGAGGTTTTGGTATGAGCAACTCCGGATACCTCTCTTGGATCGGAATTGTCCGACTTGGTCTGGTTCAGATGTGTTTGGGGAGCATCGTAGTTCTCACCACATCGACCCTGAACCGGCTGATGGTGGTCGAACTGACGCTGCCTGCGATCTTGCCGGGGCTGTTGGTGGGTCTGCATTATGGCATTCAGATTTCTCGCCCACATTGGGGTTTCCTGTCGGACGCGACGGGGCGAAGAACCCCATGGGTTATCGGGGGCATGGCGATCCTTGCCTTTGGGGCTTTGGGTGCGGCATGCTGCATTCCGCTCTTTGGCGAAAGCTTCTGGTGGGCACTGTTCCTTTCGGTCCTTTCATACACAGCGATCGGCGTGGGGGTCGGCGCGTCGGGTACGTCATTGCTGGCTTTGCTCGCAACGGCCACAGCGCCGCGCCGCCGCGCGGCGGCTGCAACGATCACATGGCTTATGATGATCGCCGGGATCGCGATTACCGCAGCATCAGTCGGCGCGATGCTCGATCCTTACAGCCCGTCCAGATTGCTTGTCATTGTCGCGAGTGTCGGGTTTGGCGCTGTTTCGCTAACGTCTGTGGCGACGTGGCGCATCGAGGCTGGCGTACACGCTGCCCCCCGTCCATCATCCCGAGCTAAACCACGGTTTCGCAACGCGCTGCAAGACGTTTGGGCGGATGATGCAGCGCGCAGGTTCACCGTGTTTGTCTTCCTGTCGATGACCGCCTTCTTCATGCAGGAATTGATCTTGGAACCCTTTGCGGGGTTGGTATTCGGCTTCACGCCGGGCGAGTCCACATCCCTGTCCGGGGCACAAAATGGTGGGGTATTCCTCGGGATGCTCTCCGTCGGGATCGCTGTAACCGGGCTGAGGATCGGATCGCTGCGTGGTTGGGTGGTTGCAGGCTGCCTGGGCTCGGCGGTCAGTCTGGGGATGATCTGCGCGATGGGCCAAGTGGGGCCGGGTGCCCCACTGATATGGGCCGTTGTGGCGCTTGGGTTCTTCAATGGCATGTTCGCCGTGGCTGCAATCGGCGCGATGATGGAATTGGCCGGTGAGGACGCCAGCGGACAGGAAGGCACGCGCATGGGGCTTTGGGGCGCAGCGCAGGCGATTGCCGCTGGCGTCGGTGGTCTGCTGGGCGCAGCGGCGGCGGATGTATTCCGGTCAGCGATGTCGGATGCAAACGCTTTCGGAGCGGTCTTTCTCGCCGAAGCTGGCCTGTTTGTCGCCGCCGCGATCCTTGCCGTTCAAGTCATTCACGAAACACGGCGTGACACGCACGTCGTTGCGGGAGAATAGCCATGTTTGATGTCGTAGTCGTCGGTGGTGGCCCAGCCGGAGCCACAGCCGCCGAAGATCTGGCAAAGGCCGGGCACAAGGTTTGCATGCTGGACCGGGACGGACGGATCAAGCCGTGTGGGGGGGCGATACCGCCTCGGTTGATCGAGGATTACAACATCCCTGACGACCAGCTGGTGGCAAAGATCAACACAGCGCGCATGATCTCTCCTACCGGGCGGCAGGTGGATATTGCCATCGAAAACGGTTTTGTCGGAATGGTCGACCGCGAGTATTTCGATGAGTTCCTGCGTCGGCGAGCACAATCCGCTGGTGCGCATCGCCATACTGGGACATTCCTGCGGATCGAACGCAACGATCGCGGCCCGTCGGTTGTCTATCGGGACAAACAGAGCAAGGAAGAGGTGAAACTGCCCACGCGGTTGATCATCGGCGCGGATGGAGCGCGATCAAACTTAGCGCGGGCCGAGGTTCCCGGTGGTGACAAGATCCCCTATGTCATTGCGTATCACGAGATTATCGAAGCGCCGGTGGCCGCTAACGCTTATGATCCGACCCGTTGCGACGTGGTCTATGACGGGGCGATCTCACCGGATTTCTATGGTTGGGTGTTTCCACATGGCCAGACCGCCAGCGTAGGTATGGGGACCGGTATCAACGGGTTCGATCTCAAGAAAGCGACGAAAGAGCTGCGGTGCGCGTCTGGCTTGGAGGGGTGCCGCACAATCCGTCACGAGGGCGCGCCGATTCCCCTGAAAGCATTGGATCGCTGGGACAATGGGCGCGATGTCGTTCTGGCTGGAGATGCCGCAGGGGTGGTTGCTCCAAGCTCGGGCGAGGGGATCTACTACGCGATGGTCGGTGGCACAGTTGCGGCGATCGCTGCGCAAGCCTGCCTGGCCTCGGGCAAGGTTTCCGACCTCAAACTGGCGCGGCGACTGTTCCTGAAAGAGCACAAGACGGTCTTCCGCGTGCTGGCTTCGATGCAAAACGCCTATTACCGCTCGGACGACCGCCGCGAGCGGTTCGTGTCGCTTTGCCATGACATCGATGTTCAGCGCCTGACGTTCGAGGCCTATATGAACAAGAAGCTGGTCAAGGCGCGTCCAATGGCGCATGTGCGTATCGGACTAAAGAACTTGGCGCATCTGACAGGGCTTGTCCGGGCAGAATTCGTATGAACACGTTTATACCGGCCTGGGTCGATGGTGAGTTGAAGCCTGTCGAAAAACTAAAAGTGCATCAGCTGGGTCATCGGCACAAAGCGGTTTCGGTCTTTGTGCTGCGTGGTCCAAATCTGCTGCTGCAAAAACGAGCCGCATGCAAATACCACACGCCGGGACTTTGGGCGAACACCTGTTGTACGCATCCAGATTGGAATGAGGTTCCGGTGGATTGTGCCAGCCGACGCTTGCGCGAAGAGTTAGGGATCACCGGCCTGTCTCCTCGTTTTTCAACCGTCCTGGAATATCGCGCGGATGTGGGGCAGGGGCTGATTGAGCATGAATTGGTAGATGTTTTCCGCGCCGAAGCTACCGCGGACATGGTCCTTAGTCCGAACCCAGGCGAGGTATCAGATACACGTTGGGTTCACTTGGCCGAGTTGAATGCGGAAATCGAACATGCGCCCGAACAGTTCACGCCTTGGTTGAGGATTTATATGCGCGACCATGCGCAGCGGATTCTCGGGCCAGCGCTTGCGGCTGACCTTATGATTTGAGCGGCGTGCACTTAGTCGGCCGAGGGATTGTAAAGCATCCGGCGACCACCTGAACTCACCAAGTTTTTCCGCGGCTTGTCCGAGAGTAATTTGAACGGCAGGATGCGCTGGGACATGAAGCGTGTTCCCGACATGGCCGATCATTTTGTGCGATGCTTGGTCAGTATTTTCCAATGCATCGCTGCAGACACCAACCCTCTGTCTGCATTGGCGCGGGGGGTCATGTCAGGGGTCAGAAAGGTCCTTGTCAGAGAAACTTGTCTTGAGGCGGGCAGGGGGCCTTCTCAGAAGAACTTTGCTTGAGCGGGGCAGGGCGGTTGCGTAGCTTTTGCCCATGACCAGACCTGCCTCTTTCAAATACTTTAAAACTAGTCCCGAAATCATTCGCCTCGCGGTGATGCTGTACATCCGATTTCCGCTCTCGCTTCGGAATGTCGAAGATCTGCTACACGAGCGAGGCATCAACGTAAGCCATGAAACCGTCCGCTGCTGGTGGAACAGATTTGGCCCGATGTTTGCCGCTGAGATCAGGCAGAAGCGGGTGCAGCAACTTCGTTCATACTCGAAATGGAAGTGGCATGTGGACGAAGTCTTTGTGAAGGTGAATCGCAAACGGCATTATCTGTGGCGGGCTGTTGATCACGAAGGCGAGGTGGTGGAAGCCTTAGTCATCAAACGCCGAAACAAAGCTGCAGCACTGAAATTCCTCAAGAAATTGATGAAGCGACACGGTAAAGCGGAAAACGTCGTCACGGATCGCTTCGCATCGTATCGTGCCGCTTTCAAAGAGCTTGGTTCTACCAAAAAACAGCAGACGGGCAGGTGGCTCAACAACCGCGCCGAGACTTCACACCTTCCTTTCCAACGACGCGAACGCGCGATGCAGCGTTTCAGGTGCATGCTAAGTTTATAGAAATTCGCTGCCATCCATTCCTCCGTCTACAACCACTTCAACCAAGAAAGATCGCTAGCCAGCAGAGCCACCTTCAAGTTGACCCGCGCCGCAGCTCTTAGCGAGTGGCGTCAGCTTTGTTCCGGATAGGTCCGCGGTTTCCGTAGCAAACTGAGACTGGTTCGAATTCGTCTGACAGCACCAAATGAAGCGAATTCTGACCCTACCGGATACAACTACGCTCGCTGTGTCGACGCACCTTTGCCATCGTTGCACAATGACTGCAATGACAACGATGTTCACTACATTCTAGATAACTGGGGTTCGAGACTGCCTGACTCTGCGGCTGCTTCTTTTGATGCGCAGCTTAGCTCCAGGATTTGACAGAGACGACAACTCTGCCGTCTGGGCCATCATCCAGTTCCACGCCAAGCGCCTCGCCGACATTCACCATCCCAAGTCCTGTTTTTGCCAGAGTGTTCAAGTGTAAAAAACAATCGCGGGGATCATCAAACACATTTACGAACCCGTATTGCTTTTTCTTGCAGAACCATTTGACCCGTGCGGGCAGATAAGTTCTACCTTCCCGTTCGCTGGTCCCGTCAGGCAGAAAATCTGACACCGGTTCAGCCTGCAGTTCCAGAATCTCGACGATTTGGGTGCCCTTGGATGTGCCGCGCGCGAGCGCTTTGATTTCACATCCGGGTGCTATGGATGTTTGGCCAAACTCGTTGAGCGTGTTCTGATGAAGTAGTGCATCTTTGCCAGTCTCGTCGCAGGTGACAAATCCGTATCCGTGTTTGGCAGCAAACCATTTCAAAACACCTGAAAATTGGACCAGAGCGGGATCGCCGAGCGTCGAACCATCCATAACGAGCAAACCTTTGAACATCACTGTCTTGAGCTAAACCCTTCATAGCAAATGTGGTATTTATTAGTCATGTTTTGGGAGACTTGTGGCAAACAACGGGTTAACGCTCGCGGTGTTCGGTGCTCTAGATCTGCGTAGATCAATGGCGCCTCAACCCGCCACCACCGTCTGTCGTTGAACACCTAAACCTTCGACACCAAGTTCAAGAATGTCTCCGGGTTTCAGGTAGACGGGAGGGTTTTGCCCCATGCCAACACCGGGAGGTGTACCGGTTGAAATCACGTCACCCGGTTGCAGCGACATGAACTGAGACAGGTGAGATATCACCGCCGCCACGCCAAAATGCATCGTCCGGGTTGAACCATCCTGATATCGGTGGCCGTTCACCTCAAGATAGATGGATAGGTTTTGTGGGTCTGGAACCTCATCCCGGGTAACCAGCCACGGACCGATGGGGCCAAAAGTGTCGGCTGATTTGCCTTTGGTCCATTGGCCCGAGCGGTGCAGCTGAAAATCACGTTCGGACACGTCGTTGACCACGCAATATCCGGCAACATAGTCTAATGCATCAGCCTTCGAGACATACTTGGCTTCTTTGCCGATGACGACGCCCAATTCGACTTCCCAATCGGTTTTGGTCGACCCGCGTGGTATCTCGACCGAGTCATTGGGCCCCGTGATGGCAGAGGTTGCTTTGAAAAAGATCACCGGTTCGGCGGGCAAATCCATCCCGCTTTCCGCCGCGTGATCGGCATAGTTCAGGCCGATGCAGATGAATTTTCCAACCTGGTCGACGCAGGCCCCAATGCGCGGATTGCCGGTAACAACGGGCAGAGTTGATACGTCCAGCGCGCGCAGCCGGTCGAGGGAGGCTTTGTCCAGCATCGCACCCGTGATGCCATCGACCATGGCAGATAGGTCCCGAATGGCACCGCCGTCATCCAGAATCCCCGGTTTTTCTGCGCCCTTTGGGCCATAGCGAAGCAATTTCATAGTTTGCGGATATCCTGATTGGTAGTGGCGTCGAGCGTTGGCTTTCGAAGCCTGCAGCCTGTGGGGCTTTGGGTCAACCGCTCTGTACGCTTTGAAGCCTCACAGGCTTAGAGGTGAGATTCCCCCTGCAAAAGCCGCAAGAATGGGCGCGGCCAGCGCGATGCCCGCACGCATGAAATCGCCGGGCCCATCTGACAGACCGTGTGTGGATCGCCAGTCATCGACATCGAAGTCGTCCTCTGTGTCGTCTACCTGCCGGGCCGCAATGGCCAATTGTGTCACCCGACCATCCAGGATCAGTGCCACCGGCAGATAGAAGCTGAGCATCAGCAGACAGAAATAGGTTCCGGTGAACAAAGCCGATGCTGTGACCAAAGAGCTGAATGCGGCCTTTTCGGCGTCGGCTATGACGGGTAAGGGCCAGTACATCCAGCTTGACGCAAAGAACATCCCAAAGGTCAGGATCAGGCTGGACAGATACAGCTGCTGTTTCATCTGGCGGATGCTGCGGGCCAGGCTGGCGGCCGTATCTTCGAGGTCGTCACCGCCGCCAGATGACAGGCACAAGATCATCCCGGCAATCAGCGCGCCTACGGCCAGACCGGCCAGTGCGGTGACAATATCCATCACGCGCCGAAAGAGTGAGAAGACGGGGATATCTCCACAGGTGCCCAGCGCCCAAAGGTCATCAGGGCCATCGCAGCCCGGCAACGTGCCTTTGGACAGAGCCATCTCAAATAGCTCTTTTCCGACTTGCCCATAAATCTGCGGGGGCGCGTTAGTCATGTGCTGCTGAATGACCGGGATCATCGCAAGGCAGAAAACCGTTATAACGGTAAGAATTGCGGCCAGTCTGGTAGCGCGTTCCGTCGGTCGTCTCAGATTGCGTACAAGGACGGCGACCGGAAGGATAGCCAGCACGACAAAGAACCATGACGCCGCAAGGAACCGGTAACGGCCGACGGTTTCCAACCAATCCTGATCCGCGATTAGAATGCCAACGGATAAGTCTAGGTCTTTTGGCAGCATGTGAGTCTGGATCAACTCATGGATCAGAAACACGCAAATCGGCAGCGCGACGATCAAAAAGTAATGCAGTTCTACGCGACGTTCGGACACGAGGGCGCCCCTTTGCGTGAAAATTCTCTAAAAAACAGAGCATAGCATGGAATGAGGCTGGTTTCACGGGGGATGGATGCTGGCCGCGGAATGCCCGCATCCGAGTTGCCCGGCCAAACTGTGCTGGATGGCGGTTTTTAGCCAATCGAGGCACGGGATGTGATAAGATCAGGCGCAAGAGATGTTTTGGTGGGGCCATGATTAACCCAGTTCAGAACTATCACTACAACCAACAGCGCCGCGCCGGACCTCGGCCTTTTTTATGTTACAGCCCGTCGACCAGTCTGTATTTCGGGACCGAAGGTAAGGTTTCAAGCTGTTGTTATAATCGTGAACCGCTGGGCCGATATCCGGATCAATCCATCCGCGAAATCTGGCAGGGGCGTCAAAGGCAAACGCTTTGCCAGCGCGTGGCGCAGGGTGATCTGGGCGGCGGGTGCAATGGCTGCGGGTCGCAGATTGAAACCGGGAACTACGGCGCTGTCGTCGCACAGCATTTCGATCGCTGGAGCGTTGACCCCGATCACCCGACCTCGTTTTCGTTCGAGCTCCACAATGCGTGCAATCTGGAATGCATCATGTGCAACGGGGAACTGTCTTCGCGTATCCGGCGCTACCGCGAGCTGCGCCCGGCGATGCCGCAGGCCTATGGGGGCGAATTTGTTGAGGAATTAGAAGATTTTGTTCCGCATCTTGAAGGAACAACCTTCTATGGTGGCGAACCCTTTGTGATGCGGCTTTATTATCAAATCTGGGAGAAGTTGATTACCTCAAACCCAGAGTGTGAGATTACAATTCAGACCAATGCAAGCCTGCTGCCGGATCAGGCCTTGTCTGTGCTTGAGCGGGGCAATGTGCATATCGGCATATCGCTCGATAGTGTCCGGCGTGAAACCTATTGCTCGATCCGCCGCAACGCGGATTTTGATGAAGTGATTAAGAACACGCGTTGGCTGGCCGAGTATTCGCAGTACCATGACCGCCCATTCGGCATTTCGGCTTGTATCATGACGGTGAACTGGCAGGAATTGGCAGACCTGATAGCTTTTGCCGACGATCTGGGGGCGGTTTTATACTTCAATACGTTGTGGGAGCCGGAACACTTGTCGCTGGCCTATGCTGCACCCACCATGATTCAGCAGGTGATCGACTTGTATGGCAGGCTTGCCGTTGAACGGGGTTTGCGTGGACCTATGAATGCGGCGGGTGCTGTTACATCGACCAATTTGGCGGGGTATATCGCCTTGCTGGGCACCTGGTATCAGGCCGCAATACGCCGGAAAAGCGAAGAGAAATTGGCGGAACTCAAGAGTTTGGTGTAGACTGGCGACAAGAATGACCGAAGCGAAACCGCAGCACAAAAGGGGCTGAGATGGCTAAGGCAACCCGCAAGCAACCCGCAAAACGCGCGCGCCCCAAGGCGAAACCAGCAGCGTCTAAGCCGCAGCCAGAGCCCGTTAAACCCGTTCAGGCGGGATATGAGGATGGGGTCAGCTCTACGGGCGGGCAAGGCACGCCCCATGGCCTTAGCAAACAGGCCGAATTGCAGGCCGCGATGGAGGAAAGCTATCGCCAGTTGCAGTCCATCTACACGGCCTTCACGCAACAATACACGGATGCCGGAACGCAGTATCAGCACCTGACTGAACACGGCTATGTGCCGGAAATGGCCGATCTGTACAAAGAGTTTACCGAGACGCGCGGGGCCGAGATCGCACAGGAAGGCTTGCAGCTTGCGATCCGTTATGCAGCGTCGGCTCAGGTGTTGTCGAAGCGCTATACGGATGAGCTGTTTCAGTTTCTCAACAGTCGAGGTGTGAACGGATACGCAGCCGAAGGGGCGACGGCCCCGCAGGCCGCGGCAATAACACTGTCCGGGCCTGCTGGCAGCACGCTGTCGGCCAGTTTCGAGGTCGAGAACAGCACGGCGATTAGCGTCAGCCCGCGCGTATCTACCACGCCGGTTCTGGATGAAGATGGCGTTGCTATTGAAGGGGCCATGATTGATGTGATCCCGGACCTGATAAATCTGGCACCGGGTCAAAAGCAACTGGTCAAGGTGATGGTGCCTGTCGACGCTGATCTGTACCGCGCCGGGCATTGCTATTCAACGGCGCTGGTCATCATTGGATTAGGACAGGCGCGTAATCAATTAATAACGCTGGAAATTGATATCAGTTGATCGGGCGTTTCAAGCGCCATATCCGATAGCTCCATTCACCGGATTTCATGGACTCGTAGACCGCTGATCCAGGGGCTGCTAAGAAATTACTCATCTCCTGATTGCCTCCGAAGGCGCCCAGTCGCGAAGCCGCGATTTCATCGCAGGACAGCAGCACGTTCTGAGTGATGTCGCGCTCGTCTTCGAGGTTAAAACCGAGGTCCTTCAGCAGTTCGAGACATTGGTTCAGCTTTCCCAAAGGCAGAAGGTCGGTGTACAAAAACGCCCCGCCAGGTTTGAGGACCCGCATGACCGAGGCATAGAAGCGCTGTATCGCGGGGTAGGTGTGCGAGCTTTCGATATTGGTTACCGCGTCGAATTGCCCATCATCGAAGGGCAGGTTTTCTGCATCACCCTGTACAAAATTCAAACGCGGATCTGTGTGCGCCTTTCGGCAAAACTCGATTGCCGCGCCGGACAGGTCCAATCCGGTGACAGCGGCGGGATCGAAGAACTCAACCAGTGTGCGGGCTGTCCCGCCGCGCCCGCAGCCCACATCCAGAACCGACGACCCATCGATTGGGTGGGCCCCGATAACCTCAAGCGCCAGTTTGACCGAATTCCGGTTCATCATCTTATCGCTCAGCAGGATATCAGACGCCTCGGGCGCTTCGTTCGGTGTGTAGCCATAGTTCAGAAAATGCGCGAAGGTTCCGAAGCCTGAGCTGTCCAGCTGCTTGGTAACACCATCATACATGTCCTGAAAGCTCTTCTTCGTGCCCTCTAGGTTCAGGTCGGGCTCTGGCGGCGGTGGTGGTTCAACCTCAGCTTTGACCGTTTCAACAGTGGATGCCCCCATATTGGCCTCGATAATCGGGGCTAGCCCCGCAATGGTCGGAGTGTCGAAGATCTGGCCAACCTCGGGGTTGTAGCCAAACCTCTCTTCGATCCGCATGGTCATTTCAATGGCCAGCAGGGAATGCCCGCCCAGCTCAAAAAACTTGTCGTTTATGCCAACCGGGGACAGGCCCAGCAGGTCTTCCCAAATCCCGGCAAGGATGGTTTCCATGTCCGTTTTCGGTGCTTCGAACGGATTGCTCAGGTTGGGGCGGCTGTGGCCTGTTGGTGTGGCTTCCGTGGCTTTGGGGGTGGCGGTGAATTCGACCCATTCCGCAAGCCTAGTGTTCAGCGGTGTGGTCGATATGGCGATCTGATCGGTATCCAACGCGGATAGGCGGTTCAGCGCCTCAACCCCATCTGCGGGAGAGATCGCATCTTCCCCATGAGTCTGATCGGCAAAGGCCCATTGATCCCAGTTCACGCTGATCCAGCGCGTTGGTGTCGGCTGCGACGCGGCAAATGTGTCCAGCATCTGGTTTGCCACCGCGTAGTAGCCAAGGTTCAACCCGCCCAGAACAGCCGACAGGGATGAGCCCAGCAGGACAAAATCCGGGGTATGGTCCTGCAAGACATGTGCAAGTGCGCGGGCACCGTTGATCTTTGGGGCGATATGGCTGTTTAGGTCTTCGGTGGTCAGGTCGTTGAGTTTGCCAAACCCGCTACCGACATTTCCAGCCATGTGAAAGATGCCGTCTATGGGGCCGAAGGCTTCGGTGGCTTCCGACATCGCCACTTGCAGGGCGTTTGCGTCACAGACGTCGGTCTTCAGAACCAAGAGATCTGTCTTTCGATCCAAATCCAGCAACCTGCGTGCCAGCATCGCCGTTTTATCGAACTCATTGGGACCGGCGGCCAGCGCCTTCCAGTCGGGTTTTGCAGGCGCACCTGAGCGAGACAGAAGTACCAGCTTGGCCTTGTAGCGCTCCGCCAACATATCAGCCATCGCCAGCCCGATATTGCCTAAACCGCCAGTTATGACGTAGATGCCACCGGGCTTGAACAAAGTGGAGGTTTCGACCGGTTCCAGTGGTTGCGCCTGATAACTGAGGCGATGCCGTTTCCCTTTGATGTAAGCAACCGAAGGAACGAACTGTTGCGCTTGCAGCTCGTTTGTAAGCCAGCCTGCAAGGCGGTCCGCTGAGGGCTTACTTCGATCGCTTTCAGCGATGTCGACCGAGGTGACGCGCAGCGAGGGAACCTCCTGTCCCAACACCTTCGCCAGCGCAAGGGTGGCCGAGCTTTCCATCTCCATCGTCTTGTCGGACCGTCCGGGCTGCGCCTGAACGGTCACCGATATCATCCGCACCTTTGCCAGCCCGTTGGCTTTGGCGATAGCCAAGGCCGCGTTCTGCATCGCCATCACGTTGGTCTCGGCGCCTCCAAGAGCGAGTGGCCACAGGTACAGGATGTGCGAAATCGGGTCGTCATCGTCCCGCAGCGCGCTGGCGAGACGGGTGAAATGCTCTGAAACGGTTGGATCGACCGAGAATGCGCCATCCTTGCGGTGCACGAACCGTGATGAGGCCGTGATGGTGGTAACTGCGATGCCCTTGTCCCTAAGCGTTTTTTGCAAAACTCGGGCTGCTGGGCTTTTGTCGCTGAAAATCAGAACGCGCGCGTTTGCGGGCACGTCTTCGATGTCCGTAGGCGGAGCGTTTTTCCACTTTGGCACGTAGCCCCAATCGACCATCGCCTTGCGTGTTGCTGCGGCGTCCACGCTGGGATCTTCCGCGCCGCCGACCCAATAGCTATCCCGCTCAAACGGGTAGAGGGGTACCGATACTTTGCGTCTCACCTCCTCGGCAGAGTATCGATGCCAATCGATCTCGGCCCCATGCGCCCATAGTTGGCCCAGCGTATCGGTCGCCAAATCAGCCTCAACCTGCGGGCCAGACTTGCTGTCCATTGAGGGCAGGGCGACCGAACCGCTTCCACTCAGTTGCAGCCCGGCAAGATTGGTCAGCGATCGTCCGGGGCCAACCTCAAGGAAAATGGCGTCAGGCAGGTCCAGCCCAGCTTTGACGCAATCGGCAAACCGCACCGCACTGCGCAGATGCATCGCCCAATAGGCCGGATCGGTTGCGGCGGTTTTGGTTAGGACGATGCCGGTGAGGTTCGAGTAGATGTCGATCTGCGGTGCACGCAGGCGAATGCCCTGAAATGCACTAATGAAATCGTCCAAAATTGGATCCATCATCGCCGAATGGAACGCGTGCGAGGTGCGCAGCAGAGTGGCTTTGATCTTCTGGTTCTCAAGCCGCTTTGCCAGCCGTTTGATCGCGGCGCTCGGTCCTGCAACCACGGTCATGCCGGGGGCGTTCACGGCGGCGACCGCGATGTCATTCGGCAATAATGGGCGCAGATAGGCTTCCTCTTTCGGGATCGACAGCATCGAGCCCGGCTTGCACGAGGCCATAAGCGCCCCGCGACGCACCACCAGCACGGCAGCATCCTTTAACGTCATCACCCCGGCCAGTGCCGCTGCAACATATTCGCCAATGCTGTGTCCGATCATGGCCCGGGGTCGTACGCCCCACGACATCCACAGCTGCGCCAAGGCATATTCGACAGCAAACAGTGCAGGCTGCGTGAACTGGGTCTGCTTGAGCTTCTCAGCCGCTCGTTCACGATCCATCTTCTTGGGAAAAACTATCGGTTTCAGGTCTAACCCGCTGCCATCACGAAAGGCGCGGCAGCAGCGGTCAAAGGCCTTGCGGAACACCGGCTCTGATCGATAGAGGCCCTTGCCCATATCCGGATATTGCGCGCCTTGGCCCGAGAACATGAAGATCACGGGACGATCTTCGCCGTTTGACTCAATCGTGCGTACCTTGTCGCTGTTATGCGCCAGCAAGGCCAACGCGCTGCCTGCTGGGTTGTCAGCGTCTACACGTACGTAACGCCGATGCGCAAATCGCGTGCGGCTTTTCTGTGTTGTATAGGCAATATCCGCCAGCTCAGACGGCGCAGCAGACATGATGCGGCGCGCATGTGACAGCGCCAGCCGGTCCAGTGCCGCCTCATTGCGGGCGGACATAACGATCAATTGCTGCCTGCGACCCGGCCCGGAGGGAGCCTGTTTGGGGGGTTGTTCCAGCAGGATATGCGCATTGGTTCCGCCAACCCCGAACGAGCTGACACCGGCGCGGCACGGACCGTCACTTGCCACCACTTCGGCCCTGTCGCGGTTGACGAAAAACGGACTTGCCGGGAAATCGATGCCCGGGGCCGGGACGTTGAAATGCGGGTTCGGGGGGATAGTGCCGGTCTCGGCCACCAAGGCGGCCTTGATAAGCCCTGTGACACCGGCCGCGCAACTCAGATGCCCGACATTGGCTTTGACAGAACCGATGGCGCAAAACTGCGTGTCCTCGGTGGATTTACGGAACACGCGTGACAGGGCTGCGACCTCGATAGGGTCGCCCAGCATGGTCGCTGTTCCGTGCGCCTCGATATAACCGACCGAGCGGGGCGGGATGCCGGCCATCTCGAATGCGGTCTCAATCGCGCGCGCCTGACCTTCGGCACTGGGCGCGGCATAGCTGACCTTGTTGGACCCGTCGTTGTTGTGGCCAAACCCCCGGATCACGGCGCGAATGCGGTCGCCGTCGCGCAGGGCCTTGTCCAGCCGCTTGAGAACGACCAGCCCCACGCCGCTGCCGACGATCGTACCCTGAGCCGCCGCATCGAACGGGCGGCACTGACCGTCCGGGGACAGGATGCCACCTGCGGCGAACAGGTAGCCGCGCCGCTGTGGAACCTTGACCGTGACACCGCCCGCAAGGGCAATGTCACAGCTTTCTTCAAGCAAGCTCTGACAGGCCAGACAGGTCGCAACCAGCGAGGTCGAGCAGGAGGTCTGTACCGTGATCGCTGGGCCGGTCAGGTTCAGCTTATAGGCAACCTGCGTGGCCATGTAGTCCTTGTCATTGGTGATCATCAACTGCATGCCGTCCAGAAAGCCCAGGCGGTCAAGATTACGGTTGATCAGGTATAAATAGCCCGACAACTCGCAGCCACCAAAGACACCGATATCGCCTTTGTAGCGGTCGGGCACATAGCCAGCGTCCTCCAACGAATGCCAGGCGCATTCCAGAAACAGGCGGTGCTGCGGGTCGGTCAGTTCTGCGTCGCGGGGGCTGAAGCCGAAGAACTCGGCATCGAATTTATCCACGTCGTCCAGCAGGGTCGCCTTGTTGACGTAATTCGGCAGCTCGTGCAGCTCTTTCGGGACCTGCGCGCCTTCCATCTGCTCGGGGCTCAGGGTCGTGACAGCTTCGCGCCCGGCCAGCAGGTTCTGCCAAAGCTCATCGACGCTGGCCGCGCCGGGAAAGCGGCCCTGCATGCCGATAATGGCAATCGACGCCTCATCCGGCGCGATGGAGGTCCTTTGTGTGTTCATTCAAGGCATCATCAACATAGTCAAAAAGGGTGTCGGCGAAATCCGGGTTGGTAAAAGGAAAGAAGTGATCGCCCGTAAACAGGCGGCATTCAAAGCGGCTGCGCGTGCGGTGTCGCCAACCCAGAATGCTTTGGAATGGCACCTGCGGGTCATTGTCCGAGCCGACCGCAAGGATTGGGCAGGGCAGCGGAGGATGCTTTCTGACGTGGTCAGCCTCATAGGTTTCGAGCAGCGCAAAATCGGCGCGCAAGGCTGGCAGCATGCGATCCATTAGATCGGTGTTGGCTAGAACTTCGGGCGGCGTGCCATTGATGGCTTCGATCTCAGCCAGAAACGCGGGTCGAGGCAGATCAGAAATCTTGCGGTCGCGTCGCGCCATCTGTGGCGCAGGGCCCGCGACGATCAACAGATTGAGTGCCTGTTCGCCGTCTGCCAAAGCGCGCGCGACTTCATAGGCTAAAAGGGCGCCGAAACTATGGCCGAAGATGGCAAAAGGTCGGTCGGTCAAAGGCTGAAGACCTGTCAAAATCGACCTGATCAGGTCCGGCCAGTTCTGCACCGGTGATTGATCCAACAGTCCGCCACGCCCCGGCAGGATGACAGCCCGCACATCCAGAACCGGCGCAAATCCGCTCATCCAGTCGTGAAAGCGCTCAGCCGCGGCGCCTGCATGCGGGAAGCAGACCAACCGACCCGACAGCCCGGCATGGGTAGGGTTTTGCGGAGTCAATGCGATTTCTACACTCACAACGTCTGTCACCTCTGGTGATACCCACATGCGCGGCGCGCACCCAACCACTGATCTGGCCCAATCATAGCATGAAATCAGCGTTTTGGCGTGGCCCGCCTGGTCCCACCCAGGTTCTGGCGTGAATTGGAGGGCAAAATATGCTACCCTAGAGATACTTTTTGCACAGTTTTCGTGCCAAACGCTTACTCAGGTGCAGCCCGCACCAGAATGGATTTGGAGGTGACTATGCCAGGCGGCGGCAAAGGTGGCGGTGGCAGAAGCACCGTAAACGTCAACAACGGCCCCATAAATATCGACTCTGACACTGACGCAGATGTTACGATCAACGGTCTGGACGATATCGGCGTTACGCTAAACGGGGGGCAACGCCCGATTAAGACCGAGACGAAGCTGGAAGGTGGCGATCCGATCAAAACCGAAAGCGTTCAGGACCTGAAGATTTCGGAACCGATTGTCAGTGAAAACACCACAGACCTGACGCTTGAGATCAAGCCGCTATCGGTTGATCTGAAACCCGTAGCGCTGGATCTGTGTACGACCGTCAACTACGGCAAACTGCCGACCGGCATCATCCGGCAGCCCTATCACCACCATATCGGTGTGACCTATATGGGCGTCGAGTATTACGGCGTGACCTATAGCGGCGAAAGCAAACAGGTCTACGAAGAACTGCCCTTCCGCCCCTCGGTACAACTGCCGGCGCAAAGCGCGGCCCCTTCGGGTGGGGCAGCTGCGGCCAAACCGAGCCCATCGTCGGGCGCCGTGAAAATCCACATCAAATAGGGGCGCGAGATGGCGACGGCTGCAAAGAAAAAGACCCCTGATGTCTCACTTCTAGAGCCGCTTGTTCTGACCGGCGCGCCTGGTGCGTTGCACGGTACCTTGGCGTTGTCGAATACAGGTGCCGAACGCAAAGCCCTGCGGGGTTTGAAGCTGACAGAGGTTAAGCCCAAGACGCGAGGCGCGAAGGCGCAGCCACTGCTCTCAGCAGATTTGCCACGGGTCAAACTGCGTGCAGGTGCTAGCAAAACTGTTCCGGTCACAGCAGCGCTTAATCCATCAACCCCGCCGGGGGTCTATAAGATGTCCCTGCCGGTTGATGGCACCAACCATCCGGTCGAGGTGATTGTTACCGAGGTTGTCGATTTAGAAATCACACCGGATGAGGTGTTTCTGGTCGGCAAACCGGGGGCCAAGATCAAAAAACTGATGGTGTTCCGAAATCACGGCAACGTTCCAATCGATGTCCCCGCAATCGGCGCGATCCAACTGGATCTGGACCTGCTTCACTGCCGGGCGCAGCGCGAGATGCTCAAGAAGCTGCGCGATACGGATCGCACCTTGGATGACGTGATGCGCGCGATGTCGCTGAGCTATGATGCCGAGTTGGAAAGTTTCACGCCGCTCAAGATCAAGAACGATACTGTGACCGTTAGCGCGGGAGAGACGGTCTCGCAAATCTGGGAATTCACGATACCGGGCACCATTCCAAAAGGCGTCGATGCCACTGCGATGATCCGGGTTTCGTCAGAAACAGTGACCGTACACATCTTGGCGGTTTGAACGCTCTGCCCGTTACAAGGAGGCAAGACCATGCAAAGGACGATGACACGACATTCCGACGGGTACGGCAAAAAGCCCGAAGTCTTTTACGGGTACTGTTATAAGACGCAGGGTATGCGCATGATGGATTTAGACGACTACTTAGGCAATTTGCGGGAAGGATATGTTCAGCTTCAGGCCTACACGCAGGGATACTATCGGGCGCCGGATGGCCGGTATTCGGACGCTTGCAAGGAAAAAGATTGCGGCTGCGACTGCGATACTAAATCTTATGACAGTTGTTGCGATTGCTGCATTTGCGATGGCGATGTTCTGATCGAAGCCCGCTGTTCGGAACGGCGGGTGGTTTCGCTGACTTTCGCCAATGATACGCGCCGCACGCGCGAGGTGACGCTGTCGCTGAGCAGTTTTACCACCGCCAGCGGGCACGATCTGGGGTGGACGGCCGCGCTGTCTGACACAAAGTTCGAACTCGGGCCGTGTGAAGAAAAGGTGGTGCAATTGGTGGTCAATGTGGATTGCGCTGCTTTCCACAAAAACGGTGCCTCTGGATCCGCGGCAGCAGGGCGTGGCGACAAGACCAAGGAAAGACATCTGGATGTCGATCGATGCGAGGTGGCATATGCCCGGGTCAGTGCGGATGGCTGTATCTCGCGCCCTGTTTTGGTTGCTGTTGCTGTCTTGCCGAACCATTGCGACAGCTATGTCGCTGCATGCAAGTGCGGGTGCTGCTAGGCGGGTATTGCTGGCACCGAACAGGTGCCTTGCCCGTTCGTCGGGCGAAGCCGTACATGTATTTCGGAAAAATCATAGGTCTGTTTGGATAAAGTAGAATCTTACCGATTCCGGCTATGTCGACCTTGAAGCGCGATAGCTTCGCATGTTTGTCTTTTGGAACATGTGTTTTGCTCACAATCAAACGCTAACAATCTGAGAACGCACATGTTGTCAATAGAATAAGCGCGCGCGCCGGAACGCACCGGAAGACTGCGCGCTACATGTCCAACATGGAGAGACCTGATGAACAAATTTTCGATGCTACTGGGTGGCGCATCTGCAGTGGTCGCTTTGCCCGCATTTGCGGCCGACATTGTGATCGGCGTTCCAAACTGGGCCTCGGTCAACGCGACGGCGCATATCCTTGAGGTTGTGATCGAAGAAAACCTGGGGCTGGATGTCGAGCTTCAGAACGGAACGAACCCGATCGTGTTTGAGGCGATGGACAGTGGGTCCATGCATGTCCACCCCGAGGTTTGGATGCCAAACCAGCAAAACCTGCACGACACTTACGTAAAGGATAACGGCACGGTCGTTATGAACCAGAACCCGGTTCAGGCCGAGCAGGGCATGTGTGTCCCGACGTACATTGCCGAACAGCATGACATCAAATCAATCGATGATCTGAGCGATCCGGACAAAATGGCCATTTTTGACACTGATGGGAACGGAACCCCAGAAGTGTGGATTGGAGCACCTGGCTGGGCCTCAACTGTGGTCGAGAAAATCCGTGCAAAATCATATGGCTATGATCAAATCTTCGACCTGACCGAATATGAAGAAACGATTGCCTATGCAAACCTCGCCAACGCTACTAAAGCGGGCGATCCTTGGATCGGCTTTTGCTACAGCCCGCACTACATCTTTGTGACGCAAGAGCTGACTGTGCTGGAAGAGCCGCCGCATGATCCGGCAACCTGGACCATCGTGCAGCCCACGGATGATCCCGATTGGCTGGCTAAGTCTGAGGCGTCCTCGGCTTGGAATGGTGCGACCCTGCACCTGCACTATGCCAAGGAACTGGAAGAGGCATATCCCGAGGTTGCGGCTCTGTTTGCCAACTACCAGATGCAGGGCGATGACCTGAGCGCGATGGGCAAGGCTCTGGCCGTAGACAACGTCGAGGCCGCGGATTTCGCGCGCCAATGGGTGTCAGACAACGAGGACACTGTGATCGGCTGGTTGACCAACTAAGCCAAACACACCCGGGCCGTTGCGAAAAATCGCAGCGGCCCGTTTCCTATCTGCCTGGCGCAACGACGCCTTCATGGGGGGCAAATGGACGAATCTGTCGTAAAACTTGAAAATGTCTGGAAAATCTTCGGCAATCGCGCTGCCGAGGCTATGGATGCCGTTCTGAAAGAAGGGCTGACCAAAGCGCAAGTCCTGGAGCAATATGGCTGCGTGGTTGGTGTGCAAGATGCCAGTTTCGAAGTCTCGCGCGGTGAAATATTCTGTATCATGGGTCTGTCTGGTTCAGGCAAATCCACCCTGGTCCGGCATGTGAATCGCTTGATTGAGCCCACGGCCGGCAAGATCGAAATTCTAGGCAAAGATGTTTCAGCTATATCTGAGAACGAGTTACGCCGCATCCGGGCACAACAGATCGGAATGGTGTTCCAACACATGGCGCTAATGCCGCACCGATCGGTGCGCGACAACGTCGCATACCCGTTGGAAATCCGGAAAGTCTCAAAATCCAAGCGCTGGGCGGTGTCCGATCACGCGCTGGGCCTTGTGGACCTGACCGGGTACGAAGACCGCCTGCCCAAAGAATTGTCAGGCGGGATGCAGCAGCGTGTGGGGATTGCACGGGCGCTTGCCTCGGACCCTGAAATTCTACTGATGGACGAGCCGTTCTCGGCCCTCGACCCGCTGATCCGTTTGCAGTTGCAAGATCAGTTCAAGGCGCTTGTGGCGCAGTTGAAGAAGACAACGCTGTTCATCACGCATGACCTGGACGAGGCCATTCGCATCGGACACAGGATCGCCATTATGAAGGACGGTGTCATCGTTCAGATCGGCACCCCGGAAGATATCGTGATGAACCCGGCCGACGACTATGTGCGCGAGTTCGTGCAAGGCATCTCGAAACTGAAACTGGTCAAGGCACATTCGATCATGGAGCCGGTCGCCAGCTATTCGGGGTCGCTGGATGGTGCGCCCCGCGCGGATGAGGGCGCAGATCTCGATCAACTGATTGATCTGGCCGTAAACACCGAGATGCCAGTGGTCATCACAGATGCAGGTGCAGACGTGGGTGTTGTAACCAAACCGCGTCTGCTGCGCGGAATTCAGGGGGGCAAAAATGACTGATACAGCAATGGAAATGAAAGTCACCGCCGCCTCGGATATCGAAGTCGACCGCGAGACGCTGGATCAATCGATCCACGAGTTCGCAGGGCCGAACGGCGACTATTATGTCAATGCGTTTCACAAGATCCACGACGCAACCAGCCCGGTCCCGAATACGTTCAACCTTTGGGCTGCCGTTCTAGGGCCGTTTTGGTCGGCCTCGCGGGCCATATGGGGTATGTTCTGGACCTTTCTGATCCTTGAGATCATCGCTTGGGTTCAGATCGGGCGCGGTGCCTGGGGCAATCCCGGCGCGGATTTCGCCGACCGGGCCGCGCGCCAGCAGGAACGCGCGGACGAGTTGCTGGGTCGGGCCGCTGAAGCGACCGCGCAGGCAGATATCGACCGTTTCACCAAATTGGCTGAGAACATCCAGAAAGCGGCAGACACCAGCCTTGAACGCGCGCTCGCTGCGCAGTCTGAAGCGACGGGTATCCTGTTGACCGGACTTCTGATGCTGCTTGTCTTCAAGGTGGTACAGGGGTTCTATGCGGACCGTATTTACGAGAAGCAATATTCCAACTGGCGGATCAATCCGGACAGCGTTGAAAGCGGACGTTCAACCCGAAACATCGTGATGGGGGCGATCCTGATTGCCGCGATTGGTCCGCTGATCGTCTACAAGTTCACCGTAAACGCCTCGCTGCCTTTGTTGGATGCGTTCCCCGAGCAGGAAGTCTCCGCAATCTTCTTAGGTGAGGGCGGAGGAACACTGTTCTCGGCACTCGCCAGTTGGATGGAGGCGCGGATAGATGCCGCCGCCGCCGCAGGTGGCGATGTGTTCGATGGGATCGTGGCAGGTGTCCGCTCGGTCCTGGATGCGCTGACCATTGCGCTGATCGGATCACCTTGGCCGGTTGTCATGCTGGTCATTTGCGTGACCGCGTGGCGCGCGGCTGGTCCTCGGGTCGCGATCTTCACCGCGGCGTCGTTGGCGTATATCGCACTGCTGGGATACTGGGATGTGGCGATGGAGACGGTTGCGCTGGTGGGCGCAGCGGTGATCCTGTGCGTCGTGTTTGGCATTCCACTGGGCATTTGGTTCGGCAAGTCGAAGCGCGCCTATCGCGCAGCTGAGCCGGTGTTGGACCTGATGCAGACCCTCCCCGCGTTCGTCTACCTGATCCCGATTATCGCTTTCTTCGGCACGGGCAACCCGCCGGGCATTCTGGCCACGATCATCTTTGGTATGCCCCCCGTGATCCGCCTGACGGCGCTGGGGATGCGCGGGGTGCCGGACAGTATCAAAGAGGCTGCAGTCGCCTTTGGTGCCTCGAAATGGCAGTTGCTGAAGGATGTGGAAATTCCGCTGGCCTTGCCCTCGATCATGACAGGGGTAAACCAAACCATTCTGATGTGCCTGTCGATGGTGGTGATCATCTCGCTGATCGGAGGCGGTGGTCTGGGCAAGGAAATCCTTGAGGCGCTGCAATATGCGGCCAAGGGTCCGGGTCTGTTGGGCGGCTTTGCCATCCTGTTCTGTGCCATGGTCATCGACCGGATCGTACAAGGGGCCTTCCGGCGAGAAGACGAAAAAATCTAAATACAAGCGCCCCCGGTTCCCGCCGGGGGCGTTTTTCAGTGAGGGAGAGCGAAATGGTGGATCGTTACGAACAGTCCATGATGGACAATTTGTATTGGTGGGGCGTGCCAACGCTGTTTCGCTGCCCCAATATTGGCCCTGAAGGGCAGGATATCGCCCTGGCGGGCGTGCCCCATTCCACTGGCAACGGCACAACCGAGCGGGATCAGCATTTGGGCCCGCGCGCGTTACGCCATGTCTCGGCCGTGCAGCGCCGGGTTCATTCGCTTTTTCAGATCGACCCGTGGAGCACTGCGAAAATCGCAGACGTGGGCGATGTGCCGTTTCCCCGTGCCAATGATAACGAAGCCTGTATCGAGCAGATCACCAAGTTCTACAAAGATATCGACGCCGCCGGCGCGCGCCCGGTTTCGATTGGTGGCGATCACTCGATCACCGGTGGAATTGTTCAAGCGCTGGGCTGTGGCAAGCTGGCGGGGGGCGAGCCGGTGAGCTTTCTGCATTTTGACGCGCATACCGATGTATTTACCAAAGTGGATCACTTCCTGGGCGCCAAGAAATCGGCCGCGCATTGGGGCGCGTATTTGGCTGATCAAGGGCAGGTTGATCCAAGCCGGTCCATGCAGATCGGTCTGAGGGGGCATCCGCGTAGTCTGGACTGGCTGCAACCGTCTTATGATTACGGTTATAACATCGTCACGATGCGCGAGTTTCGGCAGCGCGGTCTTGCTGACGTCGTAGCGCAATCGCGAGAGGTTCTGGGTGACCGCCCGGTCTACATCACCTTCGATCTGGATTGCCTCGACCCAACCGTAGCGCCTGCGGTGTCCAATCTGGAACCCGGCGAGAAAGGCTTCGATATTGATGAGGCTGTGGGCCTTCTGCATGCCGCGCGCGGCTTGAACATTATCGGAGGCGACGTGGTCTGCATGATGCCCACCAAGGACAGCCCGAACAACATTACCGCGCTGACAGCGGCTGCGGTGATGTTCGAGATGATTTCGATGATTGCCGAAAACGTCAGTTAGCGCCGCGCATCCACGGCCTGCGCCAGCACACAGAGCAGTTCGAACATCAGTGAAATACCAAGCCATGCCGTGCCCCCGTTTGGATCGAACGGGGGGGCGACCTCGACCAGATCCGCGCCGACAAGGTTCATGCCCGACATCTGGCGAATGACCTGCTGCGCCTGAAAGCTGTTGGGCCCACCGATTTCAGGTGTACCTGTACCGGGGGCGTAGGTTGGGTCGACAAAGTCTATGTCATAGGTGCAATAGGTCGGGGCGCTGCCGACGATTTGCCGGACCTCGGCCATGACATCATCGATACCGCGGTCGAACAGTTCCTCGATGCGGATGATGCGAATGCCTTGCGCCTCGCCCCATTCGATATCCTCGGTATTGTAGGCGGTGCCGCGAATGCCAACCTGAACAAAGCGTTTGGGATCGACCAGACCCTCTTCGACCGCGCGACGGAACGGGGTGCCGTGCGTGAACTTGTGGCCGCCGAAATAAGTGTCGAACAGGTCGGTATGGCTGTCGAATTGGATCAGGCCCAGCGGACCGGATTCTGCCAATGCGCGCAGGACGGGCAGGGTGGTCAGGTGATCCCCGCCAGCGGTGAGCGGGGTGATGCCATCTGACACCAGACGACCGTAGAAGCTGGTCACGCGATCCAGCGTGTCATCAATGTCCACCGGGTTGGGCGCAACATCGCCCAGATCGGCGCAGTTCACCAAGGAAAACGGGCTAACACCGGTCACCGGGTTCATGGCGCGGATCATGGTAGAAAAGTCGCGCAATTGCCGGGGGCCATGCCGCGCGCCAGGCCGGTTTGTCGTGCCGCCATCCCATGGGATGCCGACCAGCGCCAGATCGACGTCTTTGTATCGCTCATGCTCGGGTGTCAGGTTCGGCAGCCGCATGAAGGTTGGAACACCTGCAAATCGCGCAAGCTCCATCGCTGATACTGGTTGAAAAAACGCGTCTGCCATGGTGCCCCCTTGATCCTAATCGTCGTGCGACCCTAACCGGCTGGCGGTGTAACGCCAATCCATAGTTCGCGGTCAATACAGAATGCGAAACCGCTTGCGAATTTCTGCATCCTGCTCGGGCGTCAGATAGGTGGGGTGATGCGTTCGCAATGTCTCGATGGCCTGCTCGCGGGCATTGGTCCAGGCGTCCTTTGCACCGTCCTCTTGCCAGGTGCGCGGCTCCGTTCGGTCTGCAAGGGCAGGGTAGAAATAGTCCCGCTCCATCGCTTCATAGGTATGAGAACTGCCGAGAAAGTGACCATCGCCCAGAACCGACTGGCAGATCGCCTCGAAGCCCAGGTTTTCTTCGGTCACTTCAATCCCCCGCAACGCGCGGTACGTGTGAGAGTGCATTTCGTTGTCTAGGACAAAGGCTTCAAAACTTGCACCCAGCAACGATGCGGTCATGCCCGAGCTTTCGTAGATCAGGTTTCCACCGGCCAGCGCAGCAGCCAGCGAGGTCATGCCCTTCTCAACCCCGTATTGCGCGTCAATCGCCTTGGCGTCGGTCATCGAAGCAGCGACTCCCGAGGGCAGGCCCAGCCAGTTGATGATCTGCGCCGATGCTGCGTTCAGAATGGCTGTTTCACCGCTACCGCCCGCAAAGGCACCTGTGCGCAGATCGATGATGAAGGGCCAGTTTGAAAACACCATCGGAAAACCAGGTTGGATCGTGTTGACCATCACCAGACTGGCCAGCGTTTCTGCCAATGATTGCGCCAGAAACCCGGCCAGCGTCGCAGGCGCGGTTGCTCCGGCCTGCGCGGCTGTGATGCAGGACATCGGGATGTTGTGACGGACGCATTCATACACAACATCCACTGCGTCTTCGCCATACCGCAACGGAGAGATCACCGGGCTGATATGGGCTTTCAGGAACGGGCGTTCGGAAAACGCTCCAGGACCGCCTGCGGCAATGTCCAAAAGCGAGACAATCGGGGCGACATGCTCGGCCAGAGTGAATGAGGTTGCGACGGGTTTCGTAGTGTTTTTGACAAGCGCATAGGCGGTGTTTACGTCCAGATCCAAAACATCGGGTACGTCTGTCGCGACGCAACAGCGGGTGAACCAACTGACATTTGCCAGCGTGTCCTGCAGGCGGGTGAAATCATGCAGGTCGGCAAGGGTTGAGGGGCGATAGACACCGCTCTCAAGGTCCAGGGTCTGAACCGCAGCGCCTCCGGTTCCGAAAAACACCCGATCGCCACCGACTTCGATGGATCGTGCTTCGTCTCGGCCATGTAGGGTAAAGGTTTTGGCGGCTGTGCCGATTGCGTTTTTGACCATGCCGCGCGGAAGCAAAACGCGGTCTTGTTCAGCCTCCAACGCGCCCGCCGCTAGTAGATCACTGCACAGCCGATCCGGAACTTCACCCATACCGAGCGTTTCCAACAGGCGAAGCGCGGTATCATAGATGCGGGAAATCTCAGCTTCGGTCAGCGGTTTGTAGAATCCGCCGACCTGTCCCGGTGCACAGGGATCAACCTCGGGCTTGGCGGCTCGTTGCGCATGGCGGGCCTTGCGGCCGCTTCTTCTGTTTCCGTCCGATGCCATGCGCAGGGCGCTCCTCCGTCTTGTCTGGGGTCACCGTAGAACTCAGAGATGGCTACCCGCAAAGCCAGAAATCAGCCTTTTGAAATCTAAAACCATAGTTTCGATTTTTTCAAACTCGCAAAACCCGCGTTGCTGACAGGCCGGGTTTGTCGCCACCATCTGAAAGACGCAGGAGGGAGCGCGCGATGAAATCACGCACAAAGGTCGTTGTGATCGGAGGGGGGATCGCCGGATGTTCCACCTTGTACCATCTGACGCAGGAAGGCTGGAGCGATGTGGTTCTGGTTGAACGGAATGAGCTGACATCGGGCACCACATGGCATTCTGCCGCGCAGGTGACGAATTTCGGCATGAACCAGACGATGGTTGGGCTGAAATCCCACTCGATCCGTTTGTACAAGGAATTGGCCGACGATCCGGATTATCCGATCAACTACCACCACGCCGATGGGGGCATTCGGCTGGCCAATACCGAAGCGCAGATGCAAGGCTATCGCCATTTCGCCTCGATGGCGCGGGGGATGGATGTCCATTTCGAGGTGATCGACGCTGAGGAATGCGCCCGCAGGCATCCTTTGATTTCGACCGACAATCTGGTCGGAGGGCTGTGGGATCCGCTGGATGGCGATATTGATCCAGCGCAACTGTGTCAGGCTCTGGCACGGCGTGCCCGCAAGGCAGGGGCCGAGGTCTATCGCAATACACCGGTGAAAGGGCTGGTCCAGCACAGTGATGACACCTGGACCGTGCAGACAGAACATGGCGATATCGACTGCGACATCGTCGTGAATGCCTGCGGCTATCGCGTGAACGAAGTCGGCGCGATGATGGGGGTTCAGCACCCGGTCGCATCGATGGAGCATCAGTATTTCCTGACAGAAGAGATCGCAGCCATTCGCGATGCAGGCCACCGGATGCCGCTGCTCAGATGTCCGATCAGCGACTACTATTGCCGTCAGGAAAAGAACGGCTTGCTGGTTGGGTTTTACGAACAAGATTGCAAAACCTGGGGCATGGACGGGATTGATCCAAATTTCGTCAACGCCTTATGCCCAGATGATCTGGACCGCGTAACGGACGTTCTGGAGGGGGCCTTCGCCCGGATGCCCGCCCTGATGGAGGTTGGTATTCATACTGTCGTTAACGGCCCGATCACCTACACGATAGACGGCGCGCCTTTGGTTGGGCCGATACCCGGCAAGCGCAATGCATTTTGTATTATCGGCCTACGCGCTGGCCTGGGCGAAGGGGGCGGGCACGGCTGGCTGTTGGCTCAACAGATCGTGCATGGTGAGGCCTGCTATGACACCTGGTGTCTCGACCCGCGGCGGTTCACCGGTCATGCCAATGTCGAGCTTACGGCGCTTAAAGCAATTGAGGATTACCAAAACGAATTCCGATTTCATTTTCCACACGAACATCGGCCTGCGGGACGTCCGGCCAAAACCACGCCTTTATCCCCGGTTTTGGCGGCGGAAGGTGCGGAATTCACTGTGGTGAATGGGTGGGAACGCGTCGACTATATCAAACCCCATCCTGAGTTCGAACCGACCCTCGGTTTCGACTTTGACGAAAGCTTCGACATCGTCGCATCCGAGGTTCAGAACGTGCAAACCAATGTTGGACTGGCGGAAGTGAATGGGTTCAACCGGATCGAGATCACCGGATCGGACCGCCACACCTTTCTAGACCGCATGTTCTGCGGCACGGTGACGAAACGCGAAGGTCGGGTGGGGCTGGGATACCTGCTGAACTGTCACGGAATGATCAAAGCTGAGGCGACGGTTGCGAACTTGCCCGCCAGCGATCGCGGCCCTGTGCGGGTCTGGTACGGCTCGGCGGCGGCCAGCGAATACCATGACATGGATTGGCTCAACCAGCATCTGCGCGCGGACGAGGATGTGTGTCTTAGAAGCCTGACCAACGACCAGACGATCCTTGTTTTGGCAGGCCCCAATGCTCGCACAGTCTTGGCCGGTTGTGCCCGTGGTGATTGGTCCGCAGACGCGTTTCCATGGCTCAGCGTGCGGGAGTGTTTTGTCGGTATTGCACCCGCGACTGTGATGAACTTGAGTTTTTCGGGCGAGCTTGCCTATGAAATCCATGTGCCCAATTCATCGCTCTATGCCGCATACTTAGCTTTGCGCCAGGCTGGGCGCGCGTTTGATATGCGCCTGTTTGGCGCACGCGCGGTCGAGTCGATGCGAATGGAGAAAGGCTTTCTGCATTGGAAAGCCGATCTGATCACCGAATTCGATCCTTATGAGAGCGGTTTGGCCCGGTTTGTGAAACCTCAGAAAGGTGATTTTATCGGGCGAGAGGCCTTGGTGGAGCGGCGCGAAAAAGGGCCGTCCAAATGCCTCGTGACGCTTGCTGTGCAAACTGACCAAGCGCCAGCACATGGCGGGGCCTCCGTGATGCAGGGGGGGCGTGTCGTCGGGACGGTGACGTCAGGCGAATGGGGGCATCGGACAGGGTTGAACCTGGCCTATGCCTTTGTCGAGCCCGAGTATGCCGATATCGGCACTAAACATGAAATCGACATGTGCGGAACGCGAGTTGAAGCAATAATCATCGCGCCATCACCCTATGACTCACAGTTTGAGCGAATGCAGAGCTAGGCACTAAACTGCGCAATTTGGCTATTTAAGCCGCCTTCTTAGCCTCAAATTCAATTTCCGCATTGCTGTCTCTGTGATTCTCTGTTTCGGTTTTTCCGAAACAGTGAGGCGGGAGGAGACACGCGGATGTCGAAATCGCTAAGTTTGCGCTGGCTGGAGGTGTTCCAGTTGATCGCCAAGTCCGGATCCATCCAGCAAACGGCGTCTGAAACGGGGTTGTCGATCAGTACCGTTTCGAACCATCTACGCAGTCTGGAAACCGCGCTGGGGATCGATCTGGTTGATCACGGGCGCCGCCCGATGGGCCTTACCCCTGCAGGCGAAGTGTTCGCGCGATATGTGCGTGAGGGGCTGACCGTGCTGAAACGGGGTGAGGCGGAAATTCGGTCTGGGAACTGGCTGCACGCCACATCTCTGCGATTGGCGTTGGTTGATGATTTTGACAACCAGGTCGCGCCGGAATTGTTCCGCTATCTGGCGCAGACGCTTCCCCGGTGTAACTTTCGGCATTTCACCCGTCCGAGCCATGAAATCATTGTTAAGTTGCAGGAGCATAAGCTGGATGCCGGTGTTGCCACACGCCCCCCGGGCCGCACAGAGGGGCTGATCGAATACCCGCTGCTGCGCGACCCGTTCCTGGTCATCCTGCCCAAGACCTATTCCGGCACGGTAGAAGACGTTCTGAAACCAGATGCTGATTTGCCGTTCCTGCGGTATTCCCGCGACTACACGATCGGAAAGCAGATCGAAATTCAGCTGACGCGCAGCAAAATCAATCTGCCCAACCGGTTCGAGCTAGAGTGCAACCAGTCTATCGCCGGTCTGGTTGCCGAAGGCAGTGGATGGGCCGTGACCACCGCCGCCAGCTTTCGACGTGCGCGCAGGTTTCACGACAACATCAACGTGCAGCCCTTTCCCGGCAGGAACTTTGCGCGCACCGTGTCTTTGTTCACGACCGAAGTCTATCCGTCCTCAACGTCGATGCTGATACACCGCGTTCTGAGTAAACTGATCAAGCAAAACTACTGCGATCCGATCTGCACCAGATATCGCTGGATCGAAGAGGACTTTCGCGTTTTGCCGCTCGAATCCGCATAGCAAGAGCAAGCGCAGAACAGAACAATCCCTTTGTCCACGGCTCGGTTCGTGCCAGACTGACACGCATACGCAGCGGGATGGCGCAGATGTCTGAACCGAAGTTGAAAGGCTGGAACCATATCCCAGAGGTTCCAATACAGGTTTCCCCCTTTTTCAGGTGGCCGCTCAGACCGCTTTCTATGCTGCGCTGGGTTTGGGGATCCTGGCTTCTGATTTCTGAAAAGCTCATCATCCTTGCAATCTCCTGCGCCTGCTACCTGTGGCTCAGCCCCAGCTTAGAGGAGGCGGCGCAGCTAGAAGTCGGGTGGATCGCGCAGATTTATGTTCGAAATCTGGTTCTGATCTTTGGCATCGCGGGGCTGCTGCATTTGTGGTTCTACAAATACTCGGCGCAGGGGGACCAGTTGAAATATGATCCTCGGCCTTTGATGTTGAAGGGCAAGCAATTTACCCTGGGCGGGCAGGTGCGCGACAACATGTTCTGGACGTTAGGGTCAGGAGTGTTTTTCTGGTCGGCCTACGAAGTATTGATGTTTTGGTCGCTGGCAAATGGCTACGCCCCTTTGGTGACATGGGGCGCGAGCCCGATCTGGTTTGTGGCGATCTTCCTGCTGATACCGCTTTGGGAAAGCTTCTATTTCTATTGGATTCACAGGCTGATCCACATCCCGTTTCTGTACAAACACATTCATGCGGTCCACCACCGGAACATCAATGTCGGGCCGTGGTCCGGGCTGTCGATGCATCCGGCGGAACATGCAATCTATCTTGGTTCGGTCCTGATCCACTTTGTGGTCGGCGCGCATCCGCTGCACATCATCTTCCACCTGCAATACTACACGCTGACGGCGGTGACGACGCATTCGGGCTTTCAGGGGTTGGTGATCAAAGACAAGAACCGGTTGGCCTTGGGCACGTTCCACCACCAAATGCACCACCGGTATTTTGAATGTAACTACGGCTCGCTCGAGATACCTTGGGATAAATGGTTCGGATCGTTCCATGACGGCACGGTTGAGGCGAACGAGCGTATGCAGGAACGCCGCAAGTCGATCATGGGTAAATAGTCAGGTGGCCGGGCCCAATGACTCGCGGTTGATCACATTGGTTTCCAACCGCAGCGATTGGCCGGTTGAGCCTGTTTCGATCATATCAATCAGCTCGATTGCCGCTTTGCGGCCCATTTCACGATGGGGGACATGCACGGTGGTCAGCGATGGGCGTATGATCCGCGCCAATTCGATGTCATCAAACCCGGTGATCGAGACTTCGTCCGGTATAGAGATGCCCATCTTTTCTGCCTGACGTACTGCACCGACGGCCAAAACGTCGTTGCCACAAAGAACGGCGGTCGGGCGCTGGGGCAGGGACATCAGCTGCTCGAAAGCGGCCGCGCCATTTTCGATTTCATACGTCGTTTCGACTACGGATAGCGATGCCTCGGGCAGGCCGTTTGTCCGCATCGCATCCCTTATCCCTTCGATGCGAAACCGGGCGCGATCATTACCTTTTGTGAGTGCGGATATCGTTGCAAGGCGCGTATGGCCAAGTTTTATCACCTGTTCTGCCAACGCCTGCATCGCCTGGCTGTTGTCAAACCCGACCGACGGGGCGCTCTGGTTCGAGGCAAAAGACCAGGCCACAACCACCGGGATTTTCTGCCGATCCAGATAGTCGAAAATGCGCGGATCACGGTCATGACCGATCAACAACAGCCCGTCTGCTCCACGTGCGACCAGGGTGCGGATCTGTTCTTCTTCGGCCTCGGGTTGATAGGCTGAGCTGGACACCAGTAGGGTATAGCCTTGGTTATGAATCTCTTCCTGAAAGGCCTGTAACCCTCTGGCAAAAATCGCATTTTCCATAGTTGGGATGATTGCACCAATGGTGAAGGATCGCTTGGCGGCCATGACCCGTGCTGCAAAATTGGGAGTGTAGCCCAGTTCGGAAACCGCAGACATCACCCGAGCGCGCGTCGCCTCGACCACGCGCTTTGGGTCGTTCAAACACCGGGACACCGTGGCCGTAGACACACCTGCCTTTCTGGCGACGTCATCCAAAGTAGGCGCTGACCGGTTTTTTGACATTTTCAAACTCAAGCTTCGATTTCTTTGAACTTTATCTTGTTCGTGGGCCTTGGGGAAGCGCCAATGTAAGCGCTTGCATTTGTGATGTAAGCGCTTACAAATGAAGATGGGCCGATTCTATAGGGAGTCCCGGAAATGTTTCTTGCAGCCTCAATCGTCGTGTTCGTCATCTATTTTGCGAACGTTGCCTTGGGGGCCTTCGCAAATGCTGCAGTTTTCGGGGATGTCGGAGAAATGTTGGTCCTGTTCGCGGCGTCGATCCTGTTCGTTGTCGCAATTCTGAAAAAAGAGGCTGACCGCGATACCCAAAACGGCGGCTGAATTTTCTGCTTGGGAGGGCACTTAATGCACAACGACAAAAACGAACTGGCGTCTGCGGAGCGCCGCAATTTCCTGAAACTGAGCGCCAGTGGCGCGTTCACAGCCGCCCTAGTTGCGGGCGCTGGTGGGGTGCTTTGGTCATCCGAGGCCGCAGCGCAGACCGCCAAGGAAGAAAGCGAGCGTGAAAAGGCAGCTGATCATGTGATGACCGTTGCAACCGCTTATGTGCTGGGCGCGTCCCGCAGCTATCCGATCATGCAGCTGGATCTAAAGGAAAACATCCAGAACGCAACCAACGGCAAGGTGTATGTGAAACTAGCACCGGGCGGTCAGCTGGGCGCGGGTGGCTCGCTGGTGCAGAAAGTGCAGGGCGGAACCATTCAGGCCGCGCAGCATTCGCTGTCGAACTTTGCGCCGTTTGCCTCGACGGTAGACCTGATCAACATGCCGTATCTGTGTGGTTCGAACCAGCGTTTCACCAATCTGGTGCATTCGGATACCTGGAAGAAAGAGGTGCACCCAAAGGTCGAAGCAGCAGGCTTCAAGGCGCTGTTCTATGTTGTCATCGACCCACGCGTCGTTGCGGTGCGTCAGGGTGGCAATGCCGTCATCACGCCGGGCGATATGAGCGGGATCAAGTTCCGTGTGCCGGGCTCGAAGATGCTGCAGCAATATTACCGTATGGTCGGTGCCAACCCGACGCCTGTCGCTTGGGGCGAGACGCCTTCAGCCATCAAGCAAGGCGTGGCGGATGCGCTCGACCCGTCGGTTGGCGCGCTTTATGTGTTTGGTTTCAAGGACATCCTTAGCCATGTGACCTTTACGCAGGCGGTGCCGGACAGTCAGGTCTACTCGTGTAATCTGGAATGGTTCAACTCGATGCCCGCGGATGTGCAAGAAGGCATCATGTGGGGGTCGGAGATGACCAGCCACCAGAACTTGTCCAAGGTTCCTTCAGCTCGCGCCTATGCGATGGCCGAGTTGAACAAGGCGGGCGTCCAGTTCCACTCGCTCAGCGACGATCAACTGGCCGAATGGCAGGATGCAGGCGGCTATCAGAACGCCGACTGGGATCCGTTCAAGACCGAGCTGGCCGGATCGATGGACAACTTCGAGAAGCTGGTCGAAGCGGCCGGTACGCAGGGCAAATACTACGTCCACGACGCATAATATGATCTGAACGGGTGCGCAGTGGTGCACCCGTTTGCTCCACGACATGCAGCCTTTGGCGGCGGTTTTCGCAACCGATTTCTGAAGTGTTGCCAAGTATTTGGAACCGGACATGACTGTACTTCAGAAAATAGACCGGGATGCCGAACGCTGGCTGTTGCTGGTGTTCTACGTGATGCTGGTCATCACCATGGCAATCGAAGTGCTACGGCGCGAGATTTTTGCCTATTCCTCGATCTGGGGCGAAGAGATCGTCCGGTATTCCTTTATCTACCTCGCATGGATCGGAGCCGCCGCCGCTGTGAAAGAGCGCGCGCATATCCGCATCGATGTGATCATGCATTACCTCGGGCCGCGCCCCAAGGCATTACTTTATATCTTCGGCGATCTGGTGATGTTCGTTGTGGCGGTCATTGCGCTCTACTGGTCTTACGAGGCGGTGCATGTCTCGGCCAAGTTCGGCTCGGTCACTGATGGGCTGCGTATATCGAAAGTCTGGTTCCTGATGGCAGTGCCAACCGGATTTGCGCTGATGATCTGGCGCCTGATCCAATCCCTTGTGCGCGATCTGAAATCCCTTCGTGACGGCACACCCGTCTTCGAAGGCGACAAGCTGTTTGACTGAGGAGATCTGAGATGCTTTGGAATACCCTCAATCAAACGGTCGAATTGGGCTGGGATTTTTATCTGCCCGTGATCCTGTTCGTGGGTCTGATCGCCATGGCCGTGCCTGTCTGGGCGGCGATCGGGTCTGCTGCGATCCTGATGCTTGTCATGTCCGGCGACCTGCCGCTGAGCCTTGTGGGCGAAAGCCTGTTCACCGGCATTGATGCCTTCGCCCTGACCGCCGTGCCGCTGTTCATTCTAACCGGCGATGTTCTGGTTCGCACTGGATTGTCCCGAAAGTTCCTGGACGTGGCCGAGGCGCTGACCTGTTTCGCCAAGGGCGGCTTTGGCTCAGCCACCGTGCTGGTCTGCGGTATGTTTGCGGCCATTTCCGGGTCCGACGCGGCGGGTGCTGCCGCAGTTGGGCGCATGACGATCAACCGTCTGGTCGAGAGCGGTTATCCGCGTCCCTATGCCTGTGCGCTGGTAGCAGCGGGGGCCTGTACCGGCATCCTGATCCCGCCGTCGATTGCCTATATCATCATCGGGCTCGTGCTGGGCATATCCGCCTCAACCCTGTTTCTGGCCGCGCTGATCCCCGGTCTGGCCATTCTGGTCTCGATCCTGATCACCAATATCATCATGAACCGCCTTTATGCCTATGAGGGCGGCGGCATGATGACGATGGGTGAATGGTTGGCCAATCTGGGCAAGGCGCTGAAATCCGGCTGGTACGCCTTCATCGTGCCGGGCATCATCTTCTACGGCATCTTCTCAGGCCGTCTGACCCCCACCGAGGCCGGTGCCACGGCAGTTGTCGTTACCATCATCATGGGCTTCATCCTGCGCACGCTGACGCTGGCCGATTTCCCCTCGATGCTGGTCAGCTCAGCTAAGGTCAACGGTGTGATCCTGCCGATCATCGCCTTTTCGGCCCCGCTGGCCGAGGCGCTGGCGATCATGGGTGTGCCGCAGGGATTTGTGACATCTGTTACCAATATGACCGATGACCCGTACCTGCTGATCCTGCTGATGATTGGCATCCTGATCGCGGCGGGCTGTGTGATGGAAACAACGCCGAACATCGTGATCCTGGCGCCGATCCTGAAACCTCTGGCCGACAATATCGGCATGAACGAGATTCAGTTCTGCATCATGATGATCACAGCCCTGGGCGTGGGCTTCATCACCCCGCCGCTGGGCCTGAACCTGTTTGTTGTTTCCGGGATAACCGGAGAATCAATCCTAAAAATCGCGGCCCGCGCCATTCCCTTTGTCTTGACCATGCTGATTGTGGTTCTGTTGATCGCATATGTACCCGCAGTTTCAACCACATTGCTCCCTGAAATCTACCAATAGGATTTGCTGAATATGCCGCGTGACTATCTGAAAAAGGCAACCCTGACGGCGCAATCTCATGCGTCCGAGGTGCACGATACGGTCAAAACCATCCTGTCCGATATCGAGTCGGGGGGTGACGCCAAAGCGCTGGAATATGCCGCCAAATTTGACAAGTTCGAAGGCAATGTCCTTATGACTCAGGACGAGATCGACGCGGCCATCGCCTTGGTGCCCGAGAAACTGAAGGCCGATATTCGTTTTGCACACGACAACGTACGCCGCTTTGCCGAAACGCAAAAGGCCACCGTGTCGGATGTGCAGACCGAGATTGTGCCGGGCGTTGTCGCGGGGCAAAAGGCCATCCCTGTAGATGCGGCAGGGTGCTATGTGCCTGGTGGACGCTACAGCCATATCGCCAGTGCGATTATGACGGTAACCACAGCCAAAGTAGCCGGGTGTCGCCATATCACAGCATGCTCTCCACCCCGTCCGGGTGAGGGCGTCGCACCTGCGATCGTCTACGCCGCGCATATCTGCGGAGCCGACAGCATCTTGGCGATGGGTGGTGTACAAGGCGTGGCCGCCATGACCTATGGCCTGTTCGGATTGCCACGCGCGAATATTCTTGTGGGGCCGGGCAACCAGTTCGTGGCCGAGGCAAAGCGTATTCTCTACGGCAAGGTCGGTATCGACATGATCGCAGGCCCGACGGACAGCTTGATCCTGGCCGATGGCAGCGCAGATGCACATGTGGTCGCGACCGATTTGGTCAGTCAGGCCGAACATGGCTATAACTCGCCCGTTTGGTTAGTGACCGATGATCGTGGATTGGCTAAAAAGGTGATGGAGCTTGTCCCTGCGCTGATTGAGGACCTGCCCGAACTTAACCGTGAAAACGCATCTGCTGCTTGGCGCGACTATGCCGAGGTGATCGTTTGTGCGGATCGTGAAGAAATGGCGGCCTGTTCCGACGATTACGCGCCCGAGCACCTGACAGTTCAGGCCGAGGATCTGGATTGGTGGCTGGACCGGTTGACCTGCTATGGCTCTCTGTTTCTGGGCGAGGAAACCACAGTGTCCTATGGCGACAAGGCCACCGGAACCAACCATGTTTTACCCACTTCGGGCGCTGCCAGCTATACCGGTGGCCTGAGCGTTCACAAATACATGAAAATCGTGACATGGCAGCGGGCAACGCGTGAAGGGTCCAAGCCTATCGCAGTCGCAACGGCACGTATTTCGCGTCTGGAAGGGATGGAGGGTCATGCCCGCGCTGCGGATGTGCGTCTGGCCAAGTATTTCCCGGATGAGCAATTCGACCTGACTGCAGATGGATGACCCACACGCGCTCTTTGATCTGACAGGGCGCGTGGCCTGTGTCACCGGTGCAAGCTCGGGGCTTGGACGTCGGGTGGCTTTGGTTCTTGCGCAGGCCGGGGCTAAGATTGTTGGCGTTGCGCGGCGGGCCGATGCGCTGTCTCAACTATGCGATGAGATCGGGGCGAATGCCGCCGCCGTGACTGGCGATGTTGCGGAACGTGAGAATATTGGGGCTCTGGTGGACGAGATCTCGTCGCAATTCGGCCCGCCCGACATTGTCGTCCACGCCGCCGGGGTGAACACGCGCGAGGCGGCGGATGATGTGACCGGGCAGGGGTGGGATGCGACACTGGCCCTGAACCTGAGCGCGCCGTTCTTCCTGAGCCAGGCGATGGTGCCCGCGATGAAAGAAAAAGGCTGGGGCCGGATCGTGAATTTTGCCTCGCTGCAAAGCACACGCGCCTTTCCCGGCGGCATCGCCTATGGCGCGACCAAGGCCGGGATCGGGCAATTGACCCGCGCGATGGCCGAGGCATGGTCGCCCTATGGCATAACCGCCAACGCCATTGGGCCGGGGTTCTTCCCGACTGAGCTGACGCAGGCCGTGTTTGATGACCCGGATCGTGCCGCCCGAAACGCCGCGCAGACCTGTATCCAACGCAACGGCCGGATGGAAGATATGGACGGGCCGATCCTGTTTCTGTGCTCGAAAGCCTCGGATTATGTCACTGGGCAGGTCCTCATGGTCGATGGGGGGTTCACCGCGAAATGAAAGCGCTTGTGTATGAGGGGGTCGAAGAAGTTGCGTATCGGGATATGCCCGACGCTGTACCCGGCACGGACGAGCATCTGATCCGTGTCCAGGCGGTTGGCATCTGCGGCTCGGATATGCATGCCTATCTGGGGCATGATGCCCGGCGTCCGGCACCGCTGATCCTCGGCCACGAGGCCGCGGGTGTGATCGTCGACGGCCCGCGTGATGGTACGCGCGTGACGATCAACCCGCTGGTGTCTTGCGGGCTGTGTCCGGCTTGCACCTCGGGCCGGGAAAACCTTTGCCCGCAGCGCCAGATCATCTCGATGCCTCCACGCGAGGGGGCCTTTGCGCAATATGTGTCGATGCCCGACCGCAATCTGGTTGAAGTGCCAGATGGTGTGCCATTGGACAAAGCCGCCTTGGCCGAACCCTTGGCGGTTAGCTGGCACACCGTTCGACTGGCCGTTGAAGCGTTGCATCTGGCCAGCGAAAAACGCGCGTTGGTTTTGGGCGGCGGCGCCATTGGTCTGGCTGCGGCATTGGCTTTGAGAGCGATGAGCATTGAGGATGTGACGTTGGTCGAGCCAAACTCTGGACGACGCACGTTCTTGCAAGGGTTAGGATTTCGCGTCGTAGATGCGGCGGCGGGAACCTATCCGATTGTGATTGATGCGGTCGGTTATGCAGCGACGCGCGCGACGGCGTCGGTCTGTGTAGAACCTGGTGGGGTGATTGCGCATGTCGGCTTGGGTGAGGATACAGGCGGGCTGGATATCCGTCGCATGACTTTGCAGGAAATAACCTTTATCGGCACGTATACCTACACCGCCGAAGATTTCCGCCAAACGGCCCAGGCCATATTCGATGGGCGTTTGGGTGCCCTGGACTGGACCGAAGCGCGCCCTCTGTCCGAAGGGGCGCAGGCGTTTCGCGACCTGCGCTCTGGCGTGGTTACCGCGCCAAAGATTATCCTGGACCCGTGGGAATAGACCGGGCTGAAAAGGAGATTGATATGTATAAGAAAGTTCTTGTTCCGATGGCGCTGGATCACGGCATCTCGCAGCACACGCTGGAGGTTGCCCACGCCTTATCCGAAGATGGGGCCGAGATCATTGCCTTGCATGTCTATGAGATGCCTCAGGGCTCGGTCAGTGCCTACCTGGACAAAACACTGGTCGCCGAAGGGTTCGAGCGGGCCCGCCGCCAGTTGCTGGACAAGGTCGAAGGACTAGATGGTGTGACTGCCGAGATTGTCAAAGGACACACGGCACGCACCATCATCGACTATGCCGACAGCAACGGTATCGATTGCATCGTGATCGGCTCGCACAAGCCGGACCTAAGCGACTATTTTCTGGGATCGACCGCCTCGCGCGTCGTTCGCCACGCACACTGTGCGGTGCATGTGCATCGCAGAACCTGAATATCGTCAATCGCGCATACCGCGCCCCAATCAGGACCAAAAGCCGGACCATGAACATAGACAAGAAGATCACTGACGATCTGGTGGCGAACGACATCTCGTTCGTGACCACCGTACCCTGCAAGCAATTGGCTGGAGTGATAGAAGAAATCGACCAGCGGGATGAGATTTTTCACATCCCGTCGAATAAGGAAGACGAAGGCATGGGCCTGTGCGCCGGGGCCTGGATGGGTGGCAAACGCCCTGCCATCATCATGCAGAACACGGCCATTGGTGTGACGATCAACACACTGGCCACGCTGATCCAATATTACCGGATGCCGCTGCCCATGCTGATCTCGTATCGCGGGGAATTGCGTGAACCGGTGGCCTGTCAGGTCGAAATGGCTGTGCATACCAAGGCGTTGTTGGCACAGATGAACATTCCGACCTACCACCTCCACAATCAAGCTGATGTCGAAGAACTCGATATGATCCTGAAATACACATTCATGTGCAACAAACCGGTTGCCATTCTGACCGATGCGAACTTTTGGGGAGGCTATGGCGACCAATGATCCGTTCTGAGATTCTGAAAGAAATCGCCCCGATCCTGCGAGACCAACTTGTGGTCTGCAACATTGGTATTCCCAGCCAGGAACTGCACGCCATAGATGATCAGCCTACGAATTTCTACATGCTGGGCACCATGGGTTTGGCTTCATCCATTGGTCTGGGTTTGGCTTTAGCGCAGCCTAAACCGGTGATCGTGATTGATGGGGATGGCTCGATCCTGACCAATCTGGGCACACTTCCGACCATCGCCAACAACGTGGCGGATAACTATATCCTGCTGATCGTCGACAACGGCTCCTACGGCTCAACCGGAGACCAGCCAACCTATGCGGGTCAGAAAACCTCGCTGACGAAAATGGCACAGGCTGCCGGGTGTGAACGCGTCATCGAATGTGCCGCCGAGGATACGGGTCGCGTGCTGCAAGAAGCGCTGGATAGCAAACAGATGACCATTATCGTCAGCAAATGTGAAAGCGGAAACGCCAAGATGCCGGTTATCACGATGGACCCGGTGGTAATCCGTGACCGCTTTATGAAAGCTGTCGAGGCCTGATGGCCACAAGCGACATTCACAGCGCAGAAGACGCTCGCCGCCTTGCGCGGCGGCGTTTACCGTGGATGGTGTTCGACTATATCGATGGTGCTGCGGGGGCTGAGGTCGGGGCTGCGCGCAATCGGGCCGCCCTGGATGCAATGACCCTGCGTCCGCGCATCCTGCGGGATGTGAGTGAGCGCTCATTGGCAAGCTCTGTCTTTGGCAAATCCGCACAACGTCCCTTTGGCATTGCGCCCATGGGGATGTGCAACCTGTCGGGCCCGGGGGCTGATCTGATGCTGGCGCGTCTGTCTGCGCGCTATTCCGTACCGTTGGGCGTATCGACTGTGGCCTCCACCCCGATGGAAAAGATGCTGGAGGTGTCTGAGGGCAATGCCTGGTTTCAGCTATATTTCAGCGGGGATGGATCAGGAACCTCTAAGCTTGTGGATCGGGCGAAGGCTGCGGGATACGACACACTTGTTCTGACTGTCGATGTCCCCGAGGTTGGGCGCAGGCCCCGAGAGTTGCGGCACGGGTTCCGCATGCCGTTCCGGTTGGGTCCACGTCAGTTTCTGGACTTCGCGCTGCATCCACGCTGGTCCTTGTCGACCCTCGTGCATGGTAAGCCGCAAATGGCCAATTTCCTGATGGACGGGTACGAGTTTGACCGAACCGAAAGCCGCGCCAAAGCAAATTGGGACACGCTGGCAAGCCTTCGGGATCGGTGGTCGGGGCATCTGGTGGTCAAAGGTGTATTGGATGTCGAAGACGCGGTTGCTCTCAAGGCTGCCGGGGTGGATGCCATTCAGGTCTCCAGCCACGGCGCCCGGCAACTTGAAAGCGCGCCCGCCCCATTTTCCATCCTGCCCGAAATCCGCGCCGCAGTCGGAGAAACACTTCCGCTGTTCTATGATAGCGGCCTACGTTCCGGCGAGGATGCGTTGAAAGCCCTTCTCACAGGCGCGAACTTCACTTTCTTCGGCCGGATCCTGCAATTCGCCATTGCAGCGGGGGGCGAAGAGGGGCTGCACCAGCTGTGGCAGGTTCTCAGCGATGAGATGAGCATCGCCATGGCCCAGATCGGTGCCACTCAGATCGCACAAGCGGCAGGTCAGAACGCCCGTCAGCCTTAGATCAAAGGGCGGTCGTTCTTAAGGTGTCGCTGCACCATATTGCGAACTTGCCGGCCTTTGGATGGAATGTGTCGCGCGGATCTTACCATATACCCAGGCAGCCTAAGGTCGGGGAATAGCTCAAGAATCTCGTCGCGCGCAGCTTGGGGTAAGCTGTCCATGGCCTGCGGGCCCGTAAACAGGCTTTCTGACGGAGCTCCTTCAGCAAACACAACCTCATGGCGGTCAAATAGCATGTGGTAGTAAGTGACCGACTGGGCGTTGTCTTCACGTCTGATACCCGGCAGGTCGGTCAGCATATGAGCGGGCACCAGAACCTCTGCGGCATCGAACATCCGGGTGGCAATGGGCGAACGCACCAGCATTCTGTGTTGAGGCGACACCAAGAGGTCGCGATGTGGCAACTCTCGGCCCAAAGCACCAGCCTCAATCCGTATCGGTTTGAGCTTGGGTTTAGCCGCCAGCGCTGCCCGATCCAGTTGAGTTGACCCAATCCAGCGAATGATCTGATCCCCGTGATCAGCCGTGCAAACCAAATCACCAGCACTTAGGGATTCGATTGGTTTCAACCCCGATGGCGTTGCAATCAGAGTGCCAGCGGCAAAACAGGGCACATCGATAATTGAGGTTGGGTCGGTCGTGTCAGGCGCATTTGTCGGCGTGACATTGACGACCTGGATGTTGTAGGTCAGGCCCGGGTCCAGTGGCTCAGACGTGATGTATCCGACCAGGGTGCCCTCGACTTCAACGGCATAGACCGTGATGCTGCCGCCACCGGGCACCGTCAGGATGTAAGATTCCTCGAGATAGATGTCACCGCTGGCAAAGGTGGTCGACCCGTCCAGATTGGTAACAACGCCTGTTTGTGTCGCGTCATCCCCGTTTTCGTTGTTGAACCGGTCGCCGTTAAACACGGTTCCCGTGTCAGGCAACGGGTTGCCCCCGTTCAAAATGGTGCCACCTGCCGCGTCCTCGACATCAAAGACCCTGCGATCAGTCGCTGGGTCATAGCTTGCGGATAGGGTGATGGTATCCTGACCAAAAAAATTTACTGAAATGACACCCGGCGCGTAGCCGATATATGAATAGTTCGCCATGACTAAACCTGAAACTCATCCACTGGGTAAAACTTTGTCATTGTTTGGCTCTCCAAGATGTTGTGGCATGACATCCAAAAGCGACCGAGCAGCGCCACGCTTACAGCTTGTTTAAGGCGAATTATAGGCGGCGCTCCTGAAAAATTGGGCGGGTCGGTCAGAAATCCCATAACAATTTGTAAACAAATTGAGATCGACGGCTGCGATCCTGGACCCTCGAGTGTGATGGACTTGGTAGAAATCACTCACGCGTCACACGCTGGCGTAAAAACCTCACACTGAGGGTTTGGATTGGAATTTGTGTTTCACATCGCTGGTGTTTCGGAACACGATTACAAAACGGCAATAACAGGACGGGACCTTGGCCCAGACTTCTGCACGTGAGGCAATATTTCTGAACGGCAGTCTGATGCGCCACGTGACGCGCATGTCGCTGACCACCAGTATCGGATTGATGGCCATTTTCGCCGTTGATTTCGTCGACATGGTCTTCATTTCAATGCTGGGAAATGACGCCTTGGCTGCGGCTGTTGGGTATGCCGGTACGCTGCTGTTTTTCACCAACGCGATCAATATCGGGCTGTCGATTTCAGCAGGCGCTCTTGTCGCGCGAGAGCTTGGCGCTGGCCAGCCTGAACAAGCCCGCAACTATGCCTCCAGTGTGGCTGTGATTGGTCTGATTCTCGGGTTAATAGTCTCTGCTTTGGTGCTGTTAAACATCAGCTTTCTGCTATCTTTGCTTGGAGCCGAGGGGGAGGTTCTAAGGCTTGCAACCCGTTATGTCTCGATCATTTTGCCAACGATGTGGGTGATGTCGATTGCGATGGCGTCCATGGCGGTTCTTAGGGCCTATGGGGATGCGCGCCGGTCGATGATGGCGACGATCTATGGTGGTGTGGTGAACGCGGTTTTGGACCCGATCCTGATTTTTGGGGTGGGGCTTGGGCTGGACGGTGCGGCGATTGCATCCGTGATCGCGCGCGTATGTATGCTGGTTGCCGCTTTGTGGCCCGCCTTGCGCGTGCATCAGGCTTTTGCGCGCCCGTCATTGAGACAAGTGGTACAGGATATCCGGCCTGTTCGGGCCATTGCGATCCCGGCGGTGCTGACCAATGTGGCCACACCAATCGGCAATGCCGTTGTCGTGCGCGAGATAGCACAATACGGAACAGACGCCGTCGCCGGTATGGCAGTGATCGGGCGTTTGTTACCCGTGGCGTTTTCGGTGATCTTTGCGCTATCGGGGGCCATTGGTCCCATCATCGGACAGAACTACGGGGCCGAGAAATTCGATCGTGTTCGCGCAGCTTATCTGGCGGGCATCAAATTTACTGCGATCTATGTTCTGGGTATGGCTGCGATCCTGTTCTTGCTGCGTGGGCTGATCGCAGATCTATTTGCGGCCCAAGGCGAAACTCGCACCCTGATTTACCTGTTCTGCGGCCCGCTGGCCCTCGCATCGTTCTTCAACGGGGTCATCTTTGTCGCAAACGCCAGCTTCAACAATCTGGGTCATCCGGTTTATTCAACCTGGATCAACTGGGGTCGCCACACGGTGGGCACCTGGATTTTCGCGACGCTGGGGTCAAGCCTTGCCGGGGCATCTGGTGTTCTGCTGGGCCAAGCATTCGGTGGTGTCATTTTCGCTGTGATCAGCTGGGGTCTGGTCATGCGCGTGGTGTCCGGCCTGCAGCGGACACAAACGGCTGAGCCCTTCGCGGATCAAAACCGCATCCATTCGCTATTTGGTCGGCGGGGCTGGTAGCTGCCTCAGTTCCCCTGATTGCGCGCTTGCAGGCGCTCAAGGTTCACAACGGTCGACAGCATCAGCCGATCATGGCTCCAGTCGTGCCTTTGCTGAACAGAGGCAGAGCCGACGGCCAGCAAGCTGGCAAAGGTCAGTGTCAGACCCAGAAAGAACACTGGCAGCGGGGCCACGACCTGCGGCGCTTCGGTCAGGGCCAAAACCCTCTGACGCAGCACATGTTTGGCTTTGCCGCCGCTGACCAGCGCGACGTTCAGTACACGTGGGTGACCGACTGACACGGTGCGGGCGCAATAATCCAGCAAACAGGTGGTGTATTCGCGCGAGTCGATCCGTTTGCGTGCGACCACGGACTGATCACAGGCCAGCTCGCGCAGGCGATCAAACTGGTATTTCAGTACCAGATAGGCCGGGTTCCAGAACAGAAGCGGACGCAGCAGTTCGAACCCAAGCTCCCACTCTACATCTCCCGCGCGGATGTGCTGAAATTCGTGTGCCAACGCAAAGCGTAGCTCGCGGGGGGTATCCAGTAGATGGCTGGGAAGCACCACGTGACGACGGCGCAGGCCGCGCACGGCGAACGGAACGGTGATACGATCAGACAGGCGGATATCAACCTTGTTTGACTGCCGCCAGAGAAAGCTGGTCTCGACCGTAGCGCGAATGGCAAGCGCATCACGCGTGACACGTAGCGCCAGCACAACGGCTACACAGGCCAATAAGGCCAACATAATGGTGATGGCGGTTGATTGACCGGACAGGACCTGATCCAACCAACGCTCGCGGGTGTTCAGCAACGCTTCAAATTGGGTAGCGGGCATTGCAATCTCGCCACGCAGATAGGCGGCTACCGCAATATCGCCAAGTGCTACAGCCCGATCCGGCCAGATGAGGCTGGCCATGGCGGACACGCCAAGCGCCAGCAACGGGCTGGCCAGAACGCAGAGACATAACACCTTGAACGCGCGCAGCTGAGCGATATAGCCGCCGCGCAGCGATGTGCGGGCCAAAGCAGCGCGTGCGATCACCCAGATCACAGCGGACAGGCCCAAAACGATATTCATTTCCAGATAAGCGTCGAGTACCGGTTTAACCGCGGTCATGTTGCAGTCTCCTCTCTACCAGTGCTCGAATCTCCTCCAGATCGGTTTCGCTCAGACCTTCATCATCCACCAGCCGGGCGACCAGTGAGGCGGGCGTGTTGTCAAACAGCGTCCGCGACAGGTTTTGAAGTGAGCGTGCCTGATACCTGTCCTTGTCAAGAAGCGGCCGATAGATCAGCGTCTTGCCATCCTTGCGACTTTCGACAAATCCCTTTTCGTCGAGTATGCGCAGGATAGTGGCGCCTGATGTATAGGCCAGATTCCGTTCCGGGGGCAGGCGACCTAAAACATCACGCACCGAACCTTGCCCAAGCGCCCAGAGCTCGTTCATGAACTCTAGTTCAACTTCAGTCAGCAGGTTTGTCGTCTTTTTCTTACGCATTGATCTCGGTGTCGTCATGTTTGGTCTGCCTGTCAGACAAGCATCCTTTCGCTGTTTCGCAAAGCTTAAACTTTCCAGAAGACGAATATGCCCCAGCCGATGGAGAGGAAAAGCGGGGTCCAGACGAGCTGACCGACCAGCCCGAGCCAGGCGAGGAAGATATAGGCCGAACCCAATAACGTGATAAACAGCCTATCGCCCAGCGTGGTTGTCAGGCCCAACACGCCACGCCGTTCGATCCCATCGCGGTACTTGAACCCTTCGAGCAGGCCGATCAGCGCGATGGCCGAGAAGATGCCGACGAACAGGGCCAGTGTCGCCGGCGTCCAGGCCATCCAGAAATCAGGCCAAAGCGGATCGGTCCACGAAAAGCCTTTTTCCTCTTGCTGGCCGACGCTGCCCCAACCCGCCTGCTGGGCAAATGCCACAGAGGGAAAGAAGGGAAGGATGATAAGAAGTTTGCGCATATCGAACCTCACACGCGTCCCATCGCGAAACCACGCGCGATGTAATTGCGGACAAACCAGATGACGATGGCACCGGGGATGATGGTCAGGGTTCCGGCGGCTGCCAACAAACCCAACTCATAACCTGCGCTCGAGGCGGTGCGGGTCATCACGGCGGCGATGGGTTTGGCCTCGACCGCAGTCAGGGTTTTGGCCAGTAACATCTCTACCCACGAGAACATAAAGCAGAAGAAGGCCGCGACACCGACGCCCGCTTTGATATTGGGCAGGAAGATCGTTACGAAGAAGCGCGGGAATGAGTAGCCATCGACATAGGCCGTCTCGTCCAGTTCCTTCGGGATGCCGCGCATGAAGCCTTCCAAAATCCACACCGCCAGCGGCACATTGAACAGCGTATGCGCCAGAGCCACGGCCAGATAGGTGTCGAACAGATGGATCGACGAATAGAGCTGAAAGAACGGCAGCGCGAACACCGCCGCCGGGGCCATCCGGTTGGTCAGCAGCCAGAAGAACAACTGCTTGTCACCCAGGAACCGATAGCGCGAGAACGCATAGGCGGCAGGCAGAGCCACACAGACCGACAGCACCGTGTTGATCGTCACGTAGATGATCGAGTTGATGTACCCCCAATACCATGTTGGGTCAGTGAAGATGGTGATGTAGTTCTCCAACGTAAAGGTCTGGGGGAACAGGGAAAAGCCCGACAGGATCTCGTTCGTGGTCTTGAAGGACATCGCCACCAGCCAATAGATCGGCAGCATCAGGAACGCGATATAGAGGATCGGGATAAGGGACCGCTTCTTCATTGCGCGACATCCTTTGTCATCAGAGTGTAGAAGACCCAGCTGACCAGCAGCGTGATGGCGAAGTAGATCAGGCTCATCGCAGCCGCTGGACCGAGGTCGAACTGTCCGAGCGCGATCTTCACAAGGTCGATCGACAGCAAGGTCGTTGAGTTGCCGGGGCCACCGCCAGTCAGAACGAAGGGCTCGGTATAGATGTTGAAGCTGTCCATAAAGCGCAGCAGAACGGCGATGGTCAGGACGGTCTTCATCTTGGGCAGTTGGATATAGCGGAACACCGACCATGGGCTGGCACCGTCGATCTTCGCGGCTTGGTAATACGCATCCGGGATCGATACGAGGCCCGCGTAGCACAGCAGCACAACCAGCGACGTCCAGTGCCAAACATCCATGACGATAACGGTGATCCAGGCGGACAGAGGCTGTTGCGTCATGTCATAGTTGATGCCTAGAACGTCATTCAGGAAGTAGCCCAGCAGGCCGATCTTAGGCAGGGTGAAGATGTTCCACATCGAGCCAACCACGTTCCACGGGATCAGCATCGGCAGGGCCATCAGCACCAGACAGACCGGCACCCAGAAGCCTTTGCGCGGCATCGACAGGGCGACGATGATACCTAAGGGCACCTCGATCAAAAGGATCAGGAAGGTGAACAGGAACTGCCGTCCCAGCGCGGCCTGAAAACGGTCCGAACGCAAGATTTGCTCGAACCAGCCAAGCCCCTCCCAGAAGAACTGGTTGTTGCCGAAGGTTTCCTGCACCGAGTAGTTGACCACCGTCATCATCGGCACCAGCGCGTTGAACGCGACCAGTGCCAGCACCGGCAGGACAAAGAACCAGGCTTTTTGGTTTTCTGTTCTCATCAGCTGCGCTCCTCGGTTGCGATCCAGCCGTCGCGGTAAACGCGGGATTGTTCTGGTTTGAATTGCAGGAAGACCTCTGAGCCCGGTTCAGGCACTCTATGTTCGGTCACGGCCTTGAGGGCCGTATTGCCGACCATCGCACTGACCACATAGTGGCGGCCAATATCGGACACTTTGGTAACATGCGCCGGGATGCCAGTGTCGCCGAAGCCCACATATTCCGGGCGGATACCCAGATCGGTGCGACCACCGTCGCCATGGGTGGGGCCCTCCAGCATGACCTCGTGGCCTTCGAACAGGGCGCGGTCGCCTTTGGCTTCGCAGGGCAGGACATTCATGCCGGGTGAGCCGATGAAGTGACCCACAAATGTATGCTGAGGGCGCTCGAACAGTTCAACCGGCGTACCAATCTGCACCACTTCACCTTCTTGCATGACAACGACTTCATCGGCGAAGGTCAGGGCCTCGGTCTGGTCGTGGGTCACGTAGATCATCGTCGCTTTGACGCGCTGGTGCAGCTCTTTGAGCTTCGAGCGCAGCTTCCATTTCAGATGCGGGTCAATGACGGTAAGCGGTTCGTCGAACATCACCGCGTTCACGTCATCACGGACCAGACCGCGCCCCATCGATATCTTTTGCTTGTTATCTGGGCTGAGGCCGCTGGCGCGGGTGTTCAGCATATCCGTGACGTCCAACATCTCGGCAATCTCATCGACGCGTCGTTTGATCGTCGCGGCATCGACGCCGCGGTTCTTCAGCGGGAAGGCCAGGTTTTCGCCCACGGTCATCGTGTCGTAGATCACCGGGAACTGGAACACCTGTGCGATGTTGCGCTGATCTGGCGGCAGGGCTGTAACATCCTGACCATCAAACAGAATCTGCCCCTCGGACGGGGTCAACAAGCCCGAGATGATGTTTAGCAAGGTGGATTTGCCGCAGCCCGACGGCCCAAGCAGTGCATAGGCCCCACCATCGCGCCAAGTCACGTCGATCTCTTTCAACGCATAATCCTCGGGGCCTTTCGGCGATGGCATATAGCTGTGTCGCAGGTTGGAAAGCTTGATCTGTGCCATGTCAGGCCACCCTTTGGCCGTCTTGGCCGAAATACCGGCAATGGGCCGGGTTCATGTAGAAACTGTGATCTTCGCCGACTTCATAGGGGTGCACCCCTGCGGCCAGGGACACCCAGTCATCCGAGCCATGCCGGAAATGTGCGCTGGAGTCGGAACCGGACAATTCTGTCACGATCACGCGGCCCGTCAGTTCCACATCCGCGTCCGATGTGCGGAATGGCGTCACGCGATGAGGGCGCACGGCCACCACATAGTCACCATCAGCCATATCGCTGACCGACCATCCACCACCGCCAGCCAGCTGCGCCTGAGCGCCCGATACGGTGATTTGGGCAACATTGATCGGCGGGTCCGAGAACACGCGCGCGGCGGCGATGTTTTCGGGATTTCGATAGATATCGGCTGTGGGGCCGAATTGCGTGACACGACCGTCCTCCATCAACGCAGTGTAGCCGCCCAGAAGCAGGGCCTCTTCGGGCTCCGAGGTGGCATAGACCACGACGGCACCGCGACCGGCGAACAGGTCCGGCAGTTGCTCACGCAGTTCTTCGCGCAGCTTGTAATCCAGATTGGCCAGCGGTTCGTCCAGAAACACGGCGCGGCTTTCCTTGGCAATCGCACGGGCCAGCGCGGTCCGTTGCTGTTGGCCACCCGACAACTCATGTGGGCGGCGGTGCAGCATCGGGCGCAGTTGCAAAAGGTTGGCGGCCTCTTCCACGCGGCCTTCGATCTCGGACTTTGCCATGCCAGCCACACGCAAAGGCGAGGCGATGTTGTCAAAAACAGTCATATGCGGGTAGTTCACAAAGAACTGGTGAACCAGGCTGATCTGCCGCTTTTGCGTGTTCAGCTTGGTGACGTCCTGCCCATCCATGAAGACCTTGCCCGAGGCAATCGGGTCCAACCCCGCCATCATCTTGATCAGAGAGGTCTTGCCCGATCCCGTTGCCCCCAAAAGCACGTTGAAATGGCCGGTGCGCAACGTCAGGGTTGTGGGCTTGATATGGATGGTGTTGCCAACCCGTTTGGTGGCGTCTTGTAATTCGATCATGTCCGTGGATTCCGGTCCTTCAGTGCACGCACTGGTCTTGGGAAGGGGGCGCCGAAAACGGCACCCCCAGTTCTTTCTAGCTTATTGAGACTGCCAGCGCTGAACCAGTTCGTCATAGTTGACGGTCTGGCCTTGCGGCTTCTCGTTCTCAAGCTTGGCCTTGGGCGAACCCGCTTTTTCCAGCCAGAAGGCAGGATCCTGCGGCTCGTTCAGGCGCGGGCCACAGCCACCGTAGACACCGGCGCTTTCATCTGCGGCCTGCATCCGGGCCATGGTGATGTCCATCTCTTCGGCCAGACGGTCCATCGCCTCTTGCGGAGTAAACGCGCCCGAGTTCACGTCACCAATCTGCTGCCACCAGATCTGGGCCAGCTTCGGATAGTCCGGAACGTTGATGCCGGTGGGCGACCATGCCACACGGTCAGGCGAGCGGTAGAACTCGACCAGACCACCCAGCTTGGGTGCGCGTTCGGTGAACGACTCGTGATTGACCGAGCTGTCGCGGATGAAGGTCAGACCCACATGGGACTTCTTCACATCGACTGTCTTGGACGTCACGAACTGGGCGTAGAGCCAGGCCGCCTGAGCGCGATCCGCTGGGGTCGATTTCAGGAAGGTCCAGGACCCCACGTCCTGATACCCAACCTTTTGGCCGTCTTCCCAGTAGGGGCCATGCGGGCTGGGCGCCATCCGCCACAGCGGCGTGCCTTCGTCATCCACGGTGTTGTTGCCTTCGGACTTCGGCTTCACCATGTCGGCGGTAAAGGCGGTGTACCAGAAGATCTGCTGGGCCACGTTGCCTTGGCTGAGTGCTGGCAGCGACTGGTAGAAGTCATAAGACGCCGCACCCGGAGGAGCGTAGGCCCGCAGCCATTCATCCCACTTGCGGATCGCATAGACCGCAGCCGGACCGTTGGCCGCACCACCGCGCGAGACGGAGGCCCCGACAGGGTTACAGGTGCCCGCTTCCATGCGGATGCCCCATTCATCAACGGGTACACCATTCGGCTCACCCACGTCACCAGCACCGGCCATCGACAGCCAGGCGTCGGTCATACGCCAACCCAAGTCAGGCGCACGCTTGCCGTAATCCATGTGACCATAGATTGTCACACCATCGACTTCCTTGACGTCATTCGTAAAGAATTCGGCAATGTCTTCGTAAGCGGACCAGTTTACCGGAACACCCAGATCATAGCCATACTTCTCTTTGAACGCGGCCTTGTTCGCTTCGTCATCGAACCAGTCCTTGCGGAACCAGTAGAGGTTCGCAAATTGCTGATCGGGCAGCTGGTACAGCTTGCCGTCCGGTCCGGTGGTGAACTGAATGCCCATGAAGTCATCCAGATCCAGCGTCGGCGAAGTTGTCGCCGCCCAGTCGCCGCCCATCATGTCGGTCAGCGGATAGGCAAGTTGCAGACGCGAGTGGGTACCGATCAGGTCACTGTCGTTGACATAGCCATCATACAGGTTCCGTCCGGTTTGCAGCTGGGTCTGAACGGCCTGAACCACTTCACCTTCACCAAGGATCTGGTGGTTGACCTTGATGCCGGTGATTTCTTCGAATGCCTTGGTCAGAACCTCGGATTCGTAAGAGTGGGTGGGGATGCCTTCGGACAGGACGTTAATCTCCATGCCCGCATAGGGTTGTGCAGCTTCGATGAACCACTGCATCTCGGCCATTTGCTCGTCTTTAGACAAGGTCGATGGCTGGAATTCGTCGTCAATCCAACGTTGTGCTGCGGCTTCGTCGGCCCAAGCAGGACCGTGCCCCGCAATGACGGCAGCCGCCGCCACTGCGGAAAGTAGATGTCTCCGCATCTGTCTCCTCCCAAAGATTTTGGTTGCGTCCGGCGCAAACCGGATGAGGGGAAGCATCAGCGATTTCTTGCGTATGTGTCAAACTAAATTTTTAGTAATTGACCTTTGGGCATTCTGAGACGTGAAAAATGACAAGGTTGGAATTGTTAGGAGACGCCGATAATGTATTGATTGTAAATTGCAAAACTTGGTAGTTGATTTCCGGTGAACTGGCAGTGGAGACGCATTCCTACGATACCACTCAGCAAGATCGTTGCAGGCTATCAACCACGACCCTCGTTGATCCTGCTGTTGCCAAAACAACCAAGGCTTGAGCCTAGAATGCTCAAAAAAGCCAATATGCTGGATTTACCAACCCTGATTTGTAGTTTGTGCGCCAGTTCGATTCTTCGGAGCGGAATGTGAAAAAACACGCACTCAACACCCATCGGGAACTTGAATTGCTTGAGGCGTTGAAGCGTCTTGGTGGTACCGCCCGAAACACTGAACTGGCCACAATGCTGGACGTCTCGGAAGAGACCGTGCGCCGTACGATCAAGGCCCTGTCAAAGGCTGGGACTGTCGAGCGGGTCCATGGCGGCGTGTTTTTGGCCGGAGCGCAGGGCGATCCGGGTTTCTTTCGTCGTATTTCGCAGCACGCCGATGAAAAACGCGCGATTGCCCGACATGTTGCGACTGGGATCAAGGATCAAATGACAGTCTTCCTGGATGTCGGATCAACGACCGCCTTTGTCGCGGAAGAGTTGCGCCAGGCCCAGAACCTGACCATCGTCACCAATTCAATCGTCGTGGCGCTTACATTGGTTGGGGTCAACGGCAACCGGGTGCATCTGTTAGGCGGTGAGATGCAAAGCGATGAACGCGGCACGTTCGGGCATGTCGCGCACAAGCAGGTGCAACGTTACGCATTCGATTTGGCGGTCCTGAGCACCGATGCGATCTCGGACAGTAAAGGGTTTTTATACCAAAGCGCGGCTGAGGCTGATTTAGCGTCCTCAGTTGCCAATCATACCGATCACGTTGTGATGGCAGCGGATCAGCACAAATTCGATGCGTCCGCGCCTTATGTTGGGCCAGACCCGCGGATGGTTCATATGTTGGTCACGGACAGCGCTCCGAAGCAGGCATTTGCGGATCAGATCGCGAAGTGGGGGATCAAGCTACAGGTTGCATCGGCAGGTTAGCCTGCGTGGCAAGATGCTGAACCTAGGTCGAAGAAGTTTCACCAAATGGTAGCCCGTAGGGGAATCGAACCCCTCTTTCCAGGTTGAAAACCTGGCGTCCTAACCGATAGACGAACGGGCCATTTGGTATCTGGCGCAAGCACAAGTGGTAGCCCGTAGGGGAATCGAACCCCTCTTTCCAGGTTGAAAACCTGGCGTCCTAACCGATAGACGAACGGGCCACGCTGGCTTGTGGAGGGCCTTTTACGGTTTCACCCCGACCCCCGCAAGCCGAAAAATGCAGGGATGTGAAAGTTTTTGAACGGCTGAAAGGGCAGACAAAATCCTTATAAGTTGGCTTCGGCTGCGTCCTCAAGCCGAAGCTGCACATTTTGCCGTCCACCCCAAGTGTTCACCTCGAGCCGACCGGCAAAGTGAAACCGTGCACCGCCATGATTTGACAACCGTTCCCCAAGCGGTCCGTCGAAGGCACCAAAGGCAATGGCATCCAGCCCGCCGCCCATTCCGTCAGCCAGGGACAATTTCAGATGTGTCTCTCCCACACGCTTGGCAAAGCGCACCTGCAGATCAGGCAGAGCATAGCGAGGGGCAGGGGCGCTGGCCCCAAAAGGTCCTGCTTTTTCAATCTGTTCAATCAATTCCACTGTTGCCGCGCCGGGCATAAGCGCTCCATCCAACCGCACGTCCGCCGGTCCACCTTGCCCCGCACCCTGCTTTTCCAGCAACTCCGACAGGCGCGCCATTGCAGGTTCCAACTGATCCCGCATCACGGTCAGCCCTGCCGCCATCTTGTGCCCGCCACCTTTGATCAATAGCCCCTCGGCTGCCAGGCGTTGAATGGAAGCCCCCAGATCAACGCCCGAGACTGACCGGCCTGAACCCTTGCCCTCGTCACCGTCAAATCCGATCACAATCGCTGGCCGGTTTGCCGCCTCTTTCAGCCGAGAGGCGACGATACCGACCACGCCGGGATGCCAGCCTTCGCCAGCCGCCCAGACCAAAGGCGCATCCAGACCACGATCCTCGGCCTGTTCCAAGGCGGCGGTACGCACGGCGTTTTCGATGTCGCGCCGCTCGGTGTTCAGTGCGTCCAACCGTTCGGCCAGTGCTTCGGCCTCGGACGTCGAGTCGGTGCTGAGCAGCCGGGCGCCCAGATCGGCCTGACCGATGCGCCCTCCGGCATTGACCCGAGGGCCCAGCAGAAACCCAAGATGATAGCTGTTCGGGGCGGCATCCATCCGGGCCACATCGGATAAGGCCACCAGGCCGGGCCGCTGCCGGCCAGCCATCACCTTCAGCCCCTGCCGTACCAGCGCGCGGTTGGCCTCGATCAGCGGGGCCACGTCGGCCACCGTGGCCAGCGCGACCAGATCGAGCAGAGAGATCAAATCCGGCCCCTTGAGGCCCGTCTCGCGCATTTGGCGCCCGGCCTCGACCAGCATCAAAAAGACTACCCCAGCCGCACAGAGATAGCCCAGATCACCGCTTTCATCCTGCCGGTTTGGGTTCACGACAGCGACGCAATCCGGCAGCGTTTCCGCGCCCAGATGGTGATCCAGCACGATCACATCTGTACCCTTGGCTGCTGCGATGGGTTCGTGGCTGAGGGTGCCGCAGTCGACGCAGATGATCACGTCATGTGCTGCCGCCAGTTCCTGCATGGCAGGCACATTCGGCCCGTATCCTTCTTCGATCCGGTCTGGCACATAAAGCGTCGCTTGCAATCCCATCTGGCGCAGCCAGACCAAAAGCAAAGCCGCTGAACTGCCACCGTCTACGTCATAATCTGCGAAAACCGCGATCCGCTGTCGTTCGCGCACCGCGGTCAGAAAGCGCGCCGCCGCGATCTCCATGTCTTTCAGGCTACGTGGGTCGGGCAACAGTTCCTTGAGCTTTGGTTCCAGAAACCCTGCTGCTTCCATTGGAGGCACGCCGCGTCGTGCCAGAACCTGGCAGACTGCGCGCGGCAAGTCGGCCTGCTGCACCAGCATTTCAGTCGCGCGCTCAACCTCGGGCGAGGGGCCGACCCATCGGCGACCTGTCAATGACTGCTCAACCCCTAGAAAGCTCATCCTGCCCCTCATATGCCAAGGCCGGATCCGCTTGGATCCGGCCTGTTAGGCTCTTTACAGTTACTCTTGTCGAATGTCGCGGCGCAAGCCGCTTAGGCGTCGGCGTGTGACCACATTGGTGTGCGGTATGACATGCGGCGCACTGATCCGGTTTTGGATCGCATCAGCAAGGTTGTTGTCTCAAGCCAGCCTGGCTCGCGCTTGATACGCGGCAGAAGCGATCCGCCGGTCACGCCAGTCGCGGCAAAGATCACATCCGCTGTCACCATCTCATCGCGGGTGTAGATGCGGTCTAGGTCAGAGATGCCTGCCTTGGCGGCGCGACCGCGTTCGTCGTCATTGCGGAACAACAAACGACCAAAGATCTGACCGCCCATACATTTCAGTGCAGCCGCGGCCAAGACACCTTCGGGTGCACCGCCTTGACCCATATACATGTCGATGCCTGTGGTTTCGCTTTCGGCGCAATGCATCACGCCGGCCACATCGCCATCAGTGATCAGGCGGATCGAAGCGCCGGTTTCACGGACTTCGGCAATCATCGCCTCATGGCGCGGACGTTCCAGAATACAGACTGTGATGTCAGCTGGCTCACAGCTTTTGGCTTTGGCCAGGGCTTCCACACGCTCACGCGGGGACATATCCAGCGAGACGACGCCTTCGTCATAGCCCGGACCAACGGCCAGCTTGTCCATATAGACGTCGGGTGCGTGCAGCATCGAGCCGCGCGGGCCCATGGCGATGACCGTCAGCGCGTTGGGCATGTCTTTGGCGGTCAGTGTGGTGCCTTCCAGCGGGTCCAGTGCGATATCAACGCCGGGGCCGTTTCCGGTGCCAACTTCTTCACCGATATACAGCATCGGAGCTTCATCACGCTCACCTTCACCGATGACGACGACGCCTGCGATGTCCAGTAGGTTCAGCTGTTCACGCATTGCATTGACGGCGGCCTGATCTGCGGCTTTCTCATCACCGCGCCCCACCAGCGAAGCCGAGGCAAGCGCTGCCTGTTCTGCGACACGCGCAAGCCCCAATGACAGCAGGCGGTCGTTAAAATCGGTTTTGGCAGCGTTCATGCGATGTATTCCTTTGGTCGGCAATGACGTTACGTCTGGCATAGCCTGCACGAGGCGCAGGCTGCAAGGGGTCAGACCTGTTCGATCCGCAGCGCGACGGGCTCGCCCGCAACAACATCGGTTGCCCGGAACCCATCCAGGGCCACGTCCAATGTCGCCCGCGTTGTCTTATGCGTTACGATCAGAACTGGTGCGGTGCTTTCACTGTGCCCATACTGGCGCATCCGGTCGATCGAGACGCCCGCATCGCCCAGAATGGCGGCAATCTTGGCCAGCGCACCGGGTTTGTCCAAAAGGGCCAGACGCAGATAATAGGGCGCAGGCAGGCCGGTGACGGCGGGGGTTGCGGCCTCAAGCGAGCTTGCGGGTCGGCCAAAGGTCGAAATCTGAAGGCCGCGTGCCAGATCGCAGACATCGCCCATCACCGCGCTGGCGGTCGGGCCTTCACCGGCACCGGGGCCGCGCAGGACAACCTGTTCCACGGCGTCGCCTTCAATCACCACCATATTGGTGCCGCCTTCCAATTGGCCCAGCGGCGAGTCGCTGGGGACCAGGCAGGGCTGCATCCGCTGTTCAAGACCGCGCGCCGTGCGTTGCGCCACACCCAGCAGTTTGATGCGAAAGCCCATGTCATGCGCCTGATCTATGTCATCCAGGCTGATCTGTTGAATACCTTCAATCTCGATCCCGTCGAAATTCGGTTTGGTGCCAAACGCAATTGACGACAGCAGCGCCAGTTTATGCGCCGCATCGATGCCGCCCACATCCAGGTTCGGATCGGCCTCAAGATATCCCAGTTCGGCACATTCATCGAACAGCGTGTTATAGCCCTGACGCTGAGACTGCATCCGAGTCAGGATATAGTTGCAGGTGCCGTTCATGACGCCCATAACGCGCGTGATCTCATTGCCCGCCAGCCCCTCGGTCAGGGATTTGATGACGGGAATTCCACCTGCAACAGCCGCTTCAAAACGGATCACTCGGCCCGCAGTTTCGGCTTGCTCGGCAAGCGCTTGACCATGAATGGCCAGCAGGGCTTTGTTTGCGGTGACGACGTCTTTGCCGCTGGCCAAAGCGGCCTCGACCGACGCTTTTGCCGGACCGTTTTCGCCGCCCATCAGCTCGACATAGACATCAATATCATCGCGCTGGGCCAAGGCGACCGGATCGGTCTCCCATGCATAGTCGGACAGGTTCACACCCCGGTCTTTGTTCGGGTCGCGTGCGGCCACAGCCACGATTTCGATCCGACGTCCCGTGCGTGCCTCAAGCAGATCGGCATGGCGGCGGATGATCTTGACGACACCCACACCAACTGTTCCCAAACCCGCAATTCCAAGCCGCAGCGCCTGTGTCATTCCGTGGGTTCCTTTCCGCTCGATCTATTCTGAAACCGGACGTTCATCCGGTCAGCGCTGCCTTAGCGGGTTCGGGCCGAGGGTGCAATCCGTCACAGGGTCGCCAAGGCCTCAGCTATCAGTTGGTTGGCGCGTTTTGCAGCGCGTCTGCTTTTTTCCGCAGCGCTTCGGCACGAGCGTTCAGGTCATCCTCGACCTCGGGCGCTTCGTTGACCGGATCAACCGGCGCGCCAAGCGTATCTTGCAGCGGGATCAGGCGTGGATATGCAGCTTTCTGAACCAAACGCGACTCGGAGCCGTCCAACTCGGGGATATCCGCGCAACCAGCAAGGGCCAGCGATAAGATCAGCAGGGGCAGGGCTTTTGTCGGCATGGGCTCTCGCGGTCTCAAGTGTGATCCCGTGATGCACGTTTTAACGCTTTGGTTCAAGCGGGCTTCTATCTGAACATCTGTTCAGATACGGTGTGTGATATGGCACGTACCCAGGGTTCACATTCAGACATTACCGGCCCGCGCATTCGCAGCGCGGCGCTCAGGCTTTTTGCGCGTCACGGCTATGCAGCGGTGTCGATGCGTCAGATCGCAAAAGAGGTCGGCGTGCAAGCCGGGGCGCTGTATAACTATACGCCGGATAAGCAGAGCCTGCTGTTTCATTTGATGCAGAACCACATGCAGGATCTGCTGCAGGCTTACGCTGAGTTGGACAAAACCAGCGATCCACAAGACGCGCTGCGCCGCTTTGTCGGGTTCCATATCCGGTTTCATCTGGAACGCCCGGATGAGGTCTTCATCGCCTATATGGAACTGCGTAATCTGACGCCCGAGAATTTCTCGGACATCGAAGATCTGCGCCGCACATATGAGGACGCGCTGCAGGCCATCCTGCGTGATGGTCAGAAGGCCGGGATGTTTGCCATTTCAGACACCAAGATCGCGACGCTTGCGGTGATCGCCATGCTAAATGGGGTCATGACATGGTATCGTTCGGGTGGGCGCCTGTCGCTGGATGAGGTTGAGCAGGTTTATTGGGACATGGTGCGCCGTGCAGTGACGGCCTGATAGGGATCAGGCCGTCCTTTCGATCAATGTACAGGGCGGATGAAGGTACCGTTGCGCAGTTCTTTGAACGCCTGTTCCAGCTCGGTCCGCGTGTTCATCACGATCGGCCCGTGCCAGGCGACCGGCTCATCAATCGGCGCGCCTGAGATCAGCAGAAAACGCACACCCTCGGGCCCGGCCTGAACCGTGACCTCGTCCCCTGTGCCAAAGCGCACCAGCGTGCGATCCCCGGACATGTCGCGGATATTCAACTCTTCCCCGGCGACCTCTTTCTCAAGCAAAACCCCAGTGGGCTGCGAGGCATCGGCAAATGCGGCTTGTCCTTGAAACACATAAGCAAAAGCACGGCGATACGTGTCGATGCGAAAGGTTTTTTTCACGCCGGCAGGGATCTGGATGTCCAGATATTGAGGGTCTGCCGCAATGCCATCCACCGGGCCGGTCTTGCCCCAGAATTCTCCGACAATCACGCGCACGATCGTGCCATCATCATCGACGACCTCGGGGATGTCTTTGCTTTGCACATCCTGGTAGCGCGGTGCCGTCATTTTCTGGGCCGAGGGCAGGTTACCCCACAGCTGGAAGCCGTGCATCTGACCCGTACTGTTTCCGTGCGGCATCTCCTGATGCAAAATACCGGACCCAGCGGTCATCCACTGCACATCGCCCGCGCCCAGTGTGCCGCTATTGCCCAGCGAATCCGAATGCTCGACCGTTCCGGCCAGCACATAGGTGATGGTTTCGATCCCGCGATGGGGATGCCAGGGAAATCCGGCTTGGTAATCCTGCGGGCGTTCGTTGCGGAAGTCATCAAACAATAGAAACGGATCCAGTTCGGACGGGTCCTGAAAGCCGAACGCGCGGTGTAGTTTCACGCCAGCGCCCTCCATTGTTGGCATGGCTTTGCGGGTTTCCAATGTGGGTCTCAGGGACATGTGTGCCTCCTATTTCTTTGCCCAGCATGTAACCTCTGCTCGGTAGCGGTCAATTCGCATGGATTCACCGGCTTTGTGCAACTTTGTTTAGAGGTTTCAGCCCCTGTTGTTCAGCGCAGAAAGCGGATAAACGAAGGCCCAGGCTGACAGGAGACAAGAATGCAGGACGAAGTACTGGCCACAATTGAGGCCTCAGCGCCAAGACGTTGGATCGGGGTTCTAATGCTTGGTACGGTTGGCGTTTTGGTGCTGTATGTCGCGCTGTCCACGCCGCCCGAGCTGGTCTGGCAGGTGTTTTTGATTGTTGTCGGTGGGGCGGCGCTATGGCTGGCCTATAGTGTCTGGCAGGCGACCCAAGACCGGATCGAGCTGACGCGCACGGAACTGCGCACCGGGGCAGGGCGCCTGATTGCGCTTGTCGATGAGATTGAGGCTGTCGACCGGGGCGTGTTCGCCTTCAAACCCTCGAACGGGTTTCTGGTGCGTACGCGGGCAACCACCTCGAACAACTGGGCGCCGGGACTTTGGTGGCGTCTCGGACGCCGCGTTGGCGTAGGCGGCATGACTGCCGCCTCTGAGGCTAAGTTTATGTCAGAGATACTTTCGGCGCTATTGCTTGAGAGGGACGAGGCTTAGCAGTCGTCTGGGTCGGCCACTGTGATATTGGTCAGCCCACGCGGCTGAGTGAACATGAATTTGTTAATCGCAAAGGAATGGTCTCCGTAGCCGATTTTGAACGGACGGGTGTACCAGTCTTTTGTTTCAACAAGGATCATCACCGCTCTGTCGGCCATGACAGGTATTCTGTCTTTGTATTCGTTCAGCAGTGTCGCATTGTCGAGTTTCTCAAAGCTCTCGCCGCGCGGGCAAGTCCAAAGCACAAAATGGCGATCTTGGTCCTGATCATACCGTACGAATGAGATACGCATCGATACTGCCGAGCGGTCGGAGATCATGAACTTTTGAAGTTCGTACAGGTTTGTAATGTACTGCTTCGTGATCTGTTGATCTTCACGAGAGATAATATCAGCAACAGCAAATGCAGCTTTGAGGTTGCTGGCGCTTTGCCGATAGCTGTCGAAATAGGTGTAAGATGTCCACATCGACCAGAACAGAAGCGGGAAAACCATGACCGCTTCAATACTGACGACGCCATCTTCCTTACGCCAAAAGCGACCAAGCCAACTGGCGGCGGTACGGGGCAGGGATAAGTTAAAACGGTTCATGGACAAACACCGTTGCTACATGCAGTTCATACTGGTCATCAATCGGATCAAACCGGGTCAAACGGCCCAAGGTCGTTCCAAAGAACAAAGGATCGATTTCAGCACAGGCCCGGATGATCATCAGCTGGTTTGAGGTCCCGGGATCAAAAAAGGGCTCGTCCCCGTCGCCGCCACGAATGTCTTCGGGCGTATCGACGCAATAGGGTTGCTGAAAGCTGCCGTTTAGAACGGTGCTGGCGGCGAATGGATTGATCGAGGTCATCTCGATTGCCAGGTTGTCAAAGCACTTCGGGATCGCGCCGGCCTTATCACAAACGACTTGCTTCAACAGAGTATGAGTCCACTGCGCGCCGGGCGTTTGATCATAGACTTCGATCCGGTTCATGCGGACATCCTGGATGGTTTCATCCAGAGCACGCTCAAGGTTCGCATGGTTGTAGGCCACGATGCCGATTTCGACGCCTGAATAGGTGGTGATCATGAAGATCGGGAACCAGAACACAAACTCGATCGTGGCCATGCCATCTTCGTTACGGCGAAACTGGCGCAGTTTTTGGGTCAGGCGTCTGATCATTGCGTCAACCTCAGATTCCGGATGCTCGATGTAATCGAAGCAAAGACATCGGGCAGATCGTCTGGGCTGGCCTCGTAGTAGGTCGCGTCGGTTGTTTTGCAGTGTTGCATGATAGCGCGGCCTGCGGACGGCGCTTCCAGCGAGATCGTAAAGATCACGACACCCATCTGCTGCTTAGCATAGTCGCACATCGACCTTACGCGCGGGTCCTTGATGCTACGACCAGCCGATTCAACGGCGTCGTAGTAGAAGTCATACGCCCAGCTTGAACCGTAGCGGTCATAGAATTGCTGATAGAGTTCGTAGCGCGTGGTCCGCTCCCAAAGATCCGCCCATGTCAGGTGTTCCGAGGGTTCTACGTCCAGTTCCAGATAGGTTTTGACGCGTTTGGTATCCCGATCAACGTTGAAGCAAGTGCCGGAAGAGAACGACAGGCAGCGATATTGAATATACCCGCGTACATAGTCACCTGTGGGGTCGCCGACCAACGCCTCGTCGACGCTGGCGACGTTTTCGTAGGTGACGGTGGCGTTGTTGACGATTGTGTTGCCATATCCGCTGGGTTGGAATTGGTCTCTGACCCAATAATTCCCGCCATCCGACGAGTCCCACTCGATCATGTCTACATCTGGCCAGATGTAGTCGGTACCAAACTCGATTGTGATTTCGTCATTTGAATCAAGCTCGGCGTAGGACACATAGTCGTTGATGCGCTCATTCCACCAAACCCCAGACTTACCGTCGCGATACGGGTCATTGGTCCAATACTGAGTCGTATTCGCACCATCAGTCATCAGGATCATGACTTTCAGTGTGTCGCCGCTGTGCGGGTTGTCCGGGCGCGTAGCGAACTCAGCTGGTACGTCACCCGCGGCTGCCATCTGGGCGATCACAGGTTGCATACTGTCATCAAGCAGCGCCATGCCCCACTTAACGCCCAGGTCGATCGACGTGTTGCCCGCCGCCTGGAACGACGCGATTTTGTCTTTCAGAAGATCGGCGTCTTTCTGGAACACCATAGCTTCGCGGTTCTCGTCAGACTCACAGATTTCACTGTAGACGAGGTCATCATTTACCGGACGCTGATCGTAGTCGCCCCAAGCTGTGAAGTGAAGCGTGCGATCATAGACAAGGTTCAGATCAAATTCGCCGTCTTGGAACTGGGTGCTAGTAAAGTTGATGCAGTTGGCGTGCGGGTTCACACCGGACGTGTTGATATAGTCCATCATCGAGTCGGGCAGGGCGACCTGTGTCGCATAAGGGACGATCGAGATCGACATTTTGCCGTCTTCGGATTTGTCGACCATTTCCTGCACGAATTCCTGCGCGGCAAGCTTCAGTGTGGTCAGTCGGCTGTTGCTGTTCATCGAGCCCGAAACGTCAAGAACCATCGAGATCTCGACATTGCCCAAGGCTTCTTCTGCTGCGCTGAATACCGAGGTCGTGATGAAGTCTACATCCCACCACTGCATGAAGTGCATCGCCACGTCCATTTCCGCACGCGCCTGCACACGGCGGAAGCCTTCGATGGTCACGGCACTCGAACCACACAGATTGGCAGGTTCGATAACAATTTCGTCCTCGATCAGATATTGAGCAAGGTTCTCTTTCTCGAGATAATCTTTGATAACGACTGTCGGACAAAGATCTTGCCGAAGATCGGTGGCCGCAAGCACCGCACGGTCCAGGGAATATTGCAGTCGTGCGCGTTCATGATCAAAGCGCTGGATATCTACCGCGAAACCACCGACCGCAAAAACGACCATAATCAAGCCTAAGGTAAAGATGGTCATCGTGCCATCCTCGGACCGGACGAAACTGTGCGACGGCAAACGACACGCGTCTGCTCGCTTTGATTTTCCCAGAATCGACTTCGCTTTAAATATCTTCATACCGCGTTCCTCTACCGGTCAGGCACACTGATTCCAGTCGTTCCCAACTTTAATTTTTTTAGACGTGGAACGTGGCGAGATTTGGGCACCTTCGTCACTATGATGCTATTATTGAATGAAAATCGGCCTCAGTTTTGGGGTGTCGTGAGGCTTTGTTTCGCCCGTGTGGACAATTTGGCCAAAAGTCTTAACGGGCCGACTCAGGGGCGGGCTCGGTAATCCTGCGTTCATAAAGTGGTGAAAAAAAGTGCACTTGAAGATTGCAGCCCGCTGCAAGTGGTGCGACAAAACGTCATGACGTTTGTCAGTTCCCGGTATGGAGGATTTTATGACCGGTATCAAAGAACCCAGCTTTCGTGAAAGTGTTGATCTGATGTTCAACAGGGCGGCGTCCCTGATGGATTTGCCCCCGGGGCTGGAAGAGAAGATACGGGTCTGTAACGCAACCTACACAGTTCGCTTTGGTGTGCGCCTACAGGGCGACATCCATACCTTCACCGGCTATCGCTCGGTCCATTCCGAGCATATGGAGCCGGTGAAAGGCGGTATTCGCTATGCTTTGGCGGTGAACCAGGACGAGGTCGAAGCGCTGGCGGCGCTGATGACGTATAAATGCGCGCTGGTCGAAACGCCGTTTGGTGGTTCGAAAGGTGGGCTTTGCATCGATCCGAGAAAATACGAAGAGCATGAGTTGGAACAGATCACCCGTCGTTTCGCCTATGAACTGGCTAAGCGTGACCTGATCAACCCATCCCAAAACGTACCCGCGCCCGACATGGGCACGGGCGAGCGTGAGATGGCTTGGATGGCGGACCAATATGCGCGGATGAACACGACCGATATCAATGCGCGGGCCTGTGTGACAGGCAAGCCGTTGAATGCCGGCGGGATCGCCGGGCGTGTCGAAGCCACTGGGCGCGGTATCCAATATGCGCTGCGCGAATTCTTCCGTCACCCCGAAGACGTAGCCAAGGCGGGACTGACCGGTAAGCTGGACGGTAAGCGTGTTGTGGTACAGGGGCTGGGCAATGTGGGTTATCACGCCGCGAAATTCCTGAGCGAGGAAGACGGTTCGACCATCGTGGGTATCATCGAATGGGATGGGGCGCTCTACAATCCCGACGGCATTGATGTTGAGGCGGTGCGCCAGTGGATCATCAAGCACGGCGGTGTGAAAGACTATCCTGATGCGACGCACTCAGCCGAGGGTGGTGACGTACTGGAAGCGGAATGTGACATCCTCGTCCCGGCGGCTTTGGAAGGCGTGATCAATCTTGAGAATGCTGAACGTATCAAGGCCCCGCTGATCATTGAGGCCGCGAATGGCCCCGTGACCGCTGGTGCAGATGAGATCCTGCGCAAGAAAGGAACGGTGATCATCCCCGATATGTATGCCAACGCTGGTGGTGTGACGGTGTCGTATTTTGAGTGGGTCAAGAACCTCAGCCATATTCGCTTTGGTAGGATGCAGCGGCGCCAGGAAGAAGCGCGGCATGAGCTGATCGTCAGCGAGCTGGAGCGGCTGGACCGCTATCTTGGTGATGCCTGGACGATGTCTCCGGACTTCAAAACAAAATATCTCAAAGGGGCGGATGAACTGGAGCTCGTCCGGTCTGGCCTAGATGACACCATGCGTATAGCCTACCAGTCGATGCGCGAAGTCTGGCACAGCCGGGACGATGTCGAGGATCTGCGGACCGCAGCCTATATCGTTGCGATTGACCGCGTTGCGAACAGCTATCGGGCCAAAGGTCTTTGAGTGTATTTGGATGGGGCGGGCTTCTCGCCCCATCCTGTCGGACCGGCCCGAAATGGGCAATGGCAGGTCCGGAGCAGGGCGGGTAAGCTACCGCCAGTTCAACGATTCCCCGGAGACTTCAATGTTGCGTATCGCCATCGCTGCCGCCGTTCTTGCCACACCTCTGGCTGCGGCAGAAACCAAAGAACAAAGCTGCCAGTATCAGGCAGATGTGGTGGCCGCGATCCAGCAGGCGCGCCTTGATCGGGTGAAAGAGCGAGACGTTCCACAGGCGGTTGCCGATAGCAGCCCCACCTGGCCTGAAAACTACAATGCAGCGGTCCCATTGATCACGCCGTGGGTATATGAACAGAAGATGCGCGATGTCCGCAAAAAGGACCTTGGTGCGGCTTGGCTGGAGCTGTGCCTGCAGCAATAATCCACAGCCGGATCATTTCGCTGTGGAAAAGCGCGCCATCCCCTTGGCGCGCGTTTTCATTTCTGGCAGGTTTGGTGAATGTCTTTGCCCCCCGGATTTCTGGATGAATTACGCACCCGGCTCAGCCTGTCTCAGGTCGTTGGGCGCAAGGTCATGTGGGATCAGCGCAAGTCCAATCAGGGCAAAGGGGATATGTGGGCGCCATGCCCGTTCCATCATGAAAAAACGGCCTCATTCCATGTGGATGATCAGAAGGGGTACTACTACTGCTTTGGTTGTCATGCCAAAGGTGACGCCATCACCTTTGTAAGGGAGACTGAAAACGTATCCTTTATCGAAGCGGTTGAAATACTGGCGCAAGAGGCCGGGATGCCCATGCCCGAGCGCGATCCAAAAGCGCAGGAAAAGCAGGATCGCCGCGCGGAACTGGCCGAGGTGATGGAACAGGCGGTGAAGTTCTTCCGTTTGCAACTAAAGACCGGGGCAGGTGGCGCGGCACGCGATTACTTGTCCGGTCGCGGGCTGGATGCACAGGCGTTGGATCGTTGGGAGATTGGGTTTGCACCTGACGGCTGGCAAGCGTTGTGGGATCACCTGCGTGGTAAGAACGTGGCCGAAGACTTGATCCTGGACTCCGGGCTGGCCAAACCATCAAACAAGGGCAAAAAGCCCTATGATACGTTCCGCAACCGCATCATGTATCCGATCCGCGACCCGCGAGGGCGGTGTATCGCTTTTGGCGCTCGGGCGATGGACCCGAATGACAACGCGAAGTATCTGAACTCACCCGAGACTGCGTTGTTCGACAAAGGCCGCAGCCTCTACAACCACGGCCCCGCGCGGCAAGCGGCGGGCAAGGGGCAGTCTTTGATTGTGGCCGAAGGCTACATGGATGTGATCGCGCTGGCCGAGGCCGGGTTCGGCGCGTCTGTGGCTCCGCTGGGAACCGCGATAACCGAACATCAATTGCAGCTTCTCTGGCGCATTTCCGACGAACCGATCATCGCGTTGGATGGGGATACGGCGGGCCTGCGTGCCGCGATGCGGGCAATTGATTTGGCCCTTCCTTTGTTGGAGGCCGGGAAATCCCTGCGTTTTGCGCTGATGCCCGAGGGCATGGACCCGGATGATCTGCTGCGCGCCGAAGGGGCAGGGGCGGTTCAAAAGGTGTTGGATGGCGCCATTCCGATGGTCAAGCTGCTGTGGCAACGTGAGACCGAAGGGAAGGTCTTTGACAGTCCAGAACGCAAAGCGGCATTGGATAAGGTGCTGCGCGACAAGATCAAGCTGATCCGCGACACATCGATCCGCTCTCACTACGGGCAGGAAATCAAGGACCTGCGTTGGCAACTGTTCCGCCCGCAGCGTCAGACGCAAAGCCGGACCTGGCAACCGCGCGGCAAGTGGCAGCCGCCGAAACAGCCTGCGTCAGCGGGTGCAAGATCGTCATTCCTTGCGTCCTCAGACAATGCCGATATCCACCTGCGCGAAGCGGCCATACTGGCCATCTCCGTTCTGAATCCACAGGTCGTGATTCAGTTTGAAACGCAGCTGGAAGACATGGATTGCCATGACCCGGATCACGCGGCGCTGCGCCAGGTCATTCTGCGCCATGCAATCAACGACCCGGACAACCTGAAAGACCACATCGTCGAAACTTTGGGGCCCGAGCCCCTTGAAAACCTTCTGGGCCTTCGCCATGTCGCTGTGATCCCCTGTGTGTTCAAACCAGGCGACGTTGAAAAGGCTCAGATGACGCTGGCCGAAGAACTCGCAAAGATCAAAGCGCTCCGGGGGCTGGATGCTGAGATTGCCGAAGCGACCGAGGAGATGTCCGACTTGGCTGACGAGTCATTGACGTATCGGGTGGGTCAGGCCGCCGAAGAGCGTAACCGCGCAAGCCGCAGCCAAAACGAGGACAAAGCCCTTTTCGACATCGCCGACAACGGTGCGCGAATCAATCGTGACGAGAAAGACGCGTTTGAAGCAATCATGTCCGGGATCAAATTCGAGCGGAAACGTCGCTAAAGTGATGTTTTCATAAAGCACTGGAAAAGAAAAACAGGTAAACGGGTGGCCGAATCAGTTTCACGCGCTAATGATTCGGTTCCAACGAATCACCCATCCCTGCAGGAGCATTGAATGGCCGCCAAGGATACGAACGAAGACCGCAAATCCGACGAGCAGGAACAGGAAATCTCGCTGGACATGAGCCAGGCCCAGGTCAAGAAGATGATCGCCGAGGCCCGCGAGAAAGGTTATATCACCTACGACCAACTCAATCAGGTTCTGCCGCCTGATCAGGTCAGCTCGGAACAGATCGAAGACGTTATGTCGATGCTGTCCGAGATGGGCATCAATATCATCGAAGATGAAGAGGCCGAAGAAGAAGAGAACAAAGGCTCGACCGAATTAACTACCACGGAAAGCAACCGTGAGGTCGCGCTGGCCGGTGCCGCCACCGAAAAACTGGACCGGACCGACGACCCCGTGCGCATGTACCTGCGCGAGATGGGCAGTGTCGAGTTGCTGAGCCGCGAGGGCGAGATTGCCATCGCCAAGCGGATCGAGGCAGGTCGAAACACGATGATCGCAGGGCTTTGCGAAAGCCCGCTGACCTTCCAGGCGATCACCATTTGGCATGACGAACTTCTTTCCGAAGACATTTTGCTGCGCGATGTTATCGATCTGGAAACCACCTTTGGCAACCAGATGGACGAGGACGGCGATGTTGAGGAACCCGTCGTTGATACCTCTGCGGTACAGGCTTCCAAGCCAAAAGAAGATACGGGCCCGGAACTGGATGCGGATGGCAACCCCATCGCCAGTGATGATGACGATGACGAAGACGATCAGGCCAACATGTCGCTGGCCGCGATGGAAGCCGCGCTGAAGGATCAGGTTCTGACCACGTTAGAGCGGATTTCGACCGATTTCGCTCAGCTAAGTGAGATGCAGGACAGCCGGATTTCGGCCACTCTGAACGAAGATGGCACGTTCAGTGAAAAGGACGAAGAGACCTATCAAAAGCTGCGCGCCGAGATTGTTGAGCTGGTGAATGGTCTTCACCTGCACAATAACCGGATCGAAGCGCTTATCGACCAGCTTTACGGCATCAACCGCCGCGTCATGTCGCTGGACAGCTCGATGGTGAAACTGGCCGACCAAGCGCGCATCAACCGTCGTGAGTTCATCGATGCCTATCGCGGGCGCGAGCTTGATCCGAACTGGCTGTCCGATATGGCGGAAAAGCCGGGTCGGGGCTGGCAGATGTTCATCGAACGCTCAACCGAAAAGGTCGAGGAACTGCGCAACGACATGGCCCAAGTCGGGCAATATGTCGGTCTGGATATCAGTGAATTCCGCCGCATCGTGCAGCAGGTTCAGAAGGGTGAAAAAGAGGCGCGGCAGGCCAAGAAGGAAATGGTCGAGGCCAACCTGCGTCTGGTAATCTCAATCGCCAAAAAGTACACGAACCGTGGCCTGCAATTCCTTGATCTTATTCAGGAAGGCAACATTGGCCTGATGAAGGCGGTGGACAAGTTCGAATACCGCCGGGGCTATAAGTTCTCGACCTATGCGACATGGTGGATTCGTCAGGCGATCACACGCTCCATCGCCGATCAGGCGCGGACCATCCGTATTCCGGTTCACATGATCGAGACGATCAACAAGCTGGTTCGGACCGGTCGCCAGATGCTGCACGAGATCGGCCGTGAGCCGACGCCGGAAGAACTGGCCGAGAAGCTACAAATGCCGCTTGAGAAAGTGCGTAAGGTGATGAAAATCGCCAAGGAACCGATCAGCCTTGAAACGCCAATTGGCGACGAGGAAGACAGCCAACTGGGCGATTTCATCGAGGACAAGAATGCCGTGCTGCCACTGGACAGCGCCATTCAGGAAAACCTCAAGGAAACGACTACTCGGGTTCTGGCCTCGCTCACCCCGCGTGAAGAGCGCGTTCTGCGGATGCGCTTTGGCATCGGGATGAACACGGACCACACACTGGAAGAGGTGGGCCAGCAGTTCAGCGTGACGCGCGAACGTATCCGTCAGATCGAGGCGAAGGCTCTGCGGAAACTGAAACATCCCAGCCGGTCGCGAAAACTGCGATCTTTCCTGGATCAATAAAGTCAAAGGCGCCGAACACACGGCGCCTTTTTTTTTGTCCGTCAGTTGCATCCGAGCGGAAACGTCCGGTTTTCTTTCATGTCGCATTGCCCAGCTATAAGATGCATGACACCGTTACCTTGCGCGGTTCGACTGAGAGAAACCATCCTATGCAAGTCTCTGAAATTTCAAATGAATGGGATGTTGGAAACCTGATCGTCTTCGATGGGGAATGCGTTTTGTGTTCCAGTTTCTTTCGGTTCATGCTGCGGCATGACCGGGCGGAGGTGTTTCAGTTTGCGACGGCGCAATCACCCTTGGGGCAAAGGCTGTACCGACAGCTTGCTCTACCGACACAGGATTTCGAGACCAATCTGGTGATCGTGAACCAAAAGGTGCATCAGCGCCTGGATGCGTTTGCCGCGGCGATGGCGCAGCTATCGGGGCCTTGGCGCGCCCTGTCGCTCTGCCGTTACTTGCCGCGCTTCGTCAAAGACCCGCTCTATCACGCCATCGCGCGCAATCGCTATGCCATCTTTGGACGGGCAGACATCTGCATGATCCCGGATGCAGAGGTTCGGTCGCGTTTTGCGGCGCAGGGGTTCTGACGCGAATGGACCCGTTTCTGCAGGCGTTGCCGCCGCAATCAGACCTGCCACAAGCAGTGGAGATCTTGCACAGCGACCCGGGCGTTTATGAGGGGCGCTGCGATGTCCAGCGGGGACAGGGGCGTTTAGTGGGCATTTTGCTGAACCTTGCCGGGTTTCCTCGGGCCGGGCATGACGTACCGGTTCGGGTGACGGTGGTACATGATGGCCAATATTGGCTTTGGATTCGCGATTTTGCGGGCCATGTCACGCGCTCTCGCCTGTGCTACGACCCTAAGACGGGGTGCGTGCGAGAGAGGTTCGGCCTTGTGTCCATCTGGCTGAAACCCTTGATTGTAGAGGGCAAGTTGCAGATCGACATCCAACGTTTGACTTTGTTAGGGCTGCCTATACCGACCATTCTTTTGCCGCGCTCGTCGACGTTCGAGATGCAGGATGATCGGGGAAGGTACGTCTTTGATGTGTCCGCTGAGGCCCCGTTTCTTGGGCTGCTGATCCGCTATCACGGTTGGCTGACGCCTGTTCACGACGCAGATGAAATCGACTAAATTGATCGTGAACCCAGCAGCTATTGGCCCACCGGGGCCTATCTTAAGCCCATAGGCAACAACGAAAAGATAAAACGATGAAACAGACGATTTTATGTGCACTGTCGGTGGCTGCAACCCTTGGCTTGGCGGCAGAGACAAGTGCGGCGCCGAACGGGTATCGGACCGAGCCGATCAACAGCACCGATTTCGAAGTCATACCGCGCGCTCAACAATTCACAGATGGTTATTGGTGCGCAGCGGCAGATTTTGCACGCCGAAAGCTTGGCTTGGGCTGGCAAGACCGCATCTATGTTCTGCGTGGCTATGGCCCCAGCGTAACGACAGGGCGCAAGACAGCCGTTCAGTTTACGATCAAAGAGCCGTCAGAGACCCCAGTACAACCCAGCTTTGTCTTATCAAACTTTGCCGCAGGCTCCAGCATGTCAGTTCAAGGGGCAAATGCGAAATGCGATACCCGCCCGTTCTTTAGATAGTAAGGCGAGAACCAGAAGTGATGCAGACTGAATTCAAGATCCAAACCCAAGGATCGGGGCTCTATGAATTCACCAATGATCTGCATCGCTGGCTTGGCCCATCTTTGAAGGATGGCGTTCTGACACTGTTCGTGCGCCATACTTCATGCTCGCTGCTGATACAGGAAAACGCTGACCCCGAGGTTCAGACCGATCTGAAAGCTTTTTTCGAAAGGCTGGTGCCACCATCGGATCATCCGGCGATGTCCTATCTGCGCCATACTTATGAAGGGCCAGATGACATGCCCGCGCATATCAAATCCGCACTTATGCCCGTCTCATTGTCGATCCCGGTCTCGTCGGGTCGCATGTGTCTTGGGACATGGCAGGGGATTTACTTGTTCGAACACCGCTCTGCACCGCATCGTCGCTTGGTCGCAGCGCATCTTGGGTAACCCTTTATCTAGGGGTTGAAAATTCCGACTACCCAAATCCTAGCGGCTGCCCTATAGTTGTGGATAAGTAAGCCGAAGTGCTTACAAAAGAGGCCGAACAAGGGACGAGGAGACGGCGGATGCGCTGCCCGTTTTGCGGAAATATCGACACTCAGGTGAAAGATTCACGCCCGGCAGAGGATCACGTCGCGATCCGCCGACGCCGGTTTTGCCCGGCCTGCGGGGGCCGGTTTACCACCTACGAACGCGTGCAACTGCGCGATCTGGTTGTGATCAAGACCAACGGAAAGCGCGAAGATTTCGACCGCGACAAGCTGGAGCGTTCGATCCGTATCTCGATGCAGAAACGACCCGTTGATCCTGAACGGATCGATCAGATGATCTCGGGCATCGTGCGCCGGCTGGAAAGTATGGGCGACACTGATATTCCATCCAACAAAATCGGCGAGATCGTCATGGAAGCTCTGGCGCGGATCGACACCGTTGCCTATGTTCGCTTTGCAAGCGTGTACAAGAATTTCCAGGCGGCCGATGATTTCGAGGAGTTTGTCCACGAGTTGCGCCCGCCGCAACCTCCGACGGATGAGTGAGCGAAACAGATAAGCGATTTATGGCGCTGGCCTTGTCACTGGGGCAGCGTGGCCAGGGGTCATGCTGGCCCAACCCGGCTGTCGGGTGCGTTATCGTGCGCGAAGGGCGCATTGTTGGGCAGGGCTGGACCCAACCGGGCGGGCGTCCCCACGCCGAACCTGTTGCATTGGCGCAGGCCGGATCGGCCGCCAAAGGCGCCACGGCCTATGTGACGCTGGAACCTTGTTCCCATCATGGCAAAACCCCCCCCTGCGCGACCGCTTTGATCGAGGCCGGGGTGTCGCGTGTGGTGGCCGCGCTTGAGGACAGCGATCCGCGTGTGTCTGGGCAGGGTTTCGCGATGCTGCGTGAGGCCGGGATCGAGGTCGATACAGGTGTTCTGGCCGATCAGGCCGCGCAGGATTTGGCCGGTTTTTTTCTGAAAACGGAACAGAGCCGTCCCTTTGTCACCCTGAAACTGGCCAGCAGTTTTGATGGGCGGATTGCAACGCAAACCGGTCATAGCCAGTGGATCACGGGCCCAACCGCCCGCCGCGCTGTACACGCGATGCGCGCGCGCCATGATGCGGTGATGGTTGGCGCAGGGACGGCGCGTGCGGATGACCCCTCGCTGACCGTGCGGGATTTGGGCGTCTTACATCAGCCTGTACGGATTGTCGTATCGCGCCATCTGGATTTGCCCCTGATGGGCCAATTGGCACGCACGGCTAAGGATATTCCCGTCTGGATATGCCATGGGTCAAACCCCGATCCAGACCGCGCTCGCACATGGGAGGGGCTCGGCGCCCGGCTGATCCCTTGCGCGCTGCGGGATCACCATATCGATGCAACCGATCTGTTGCAGCAATTGGGTCGGGCCGGTCTAACGCGGCTGTTCTGCGAGGGCGGTGCGGCCCTTGCCGCATCACTGCTTGAGGCGGATATGGTGGATGAACTGGTCGGTTTCACCGCAGGTCTAACCATTGGCGCCGAAGGGCTTGCTGCGATCGGCCGATTGAGTCTTGAGACACTTCAGGCCGCGCCACGGTTTGAACTGATCGAAACGCGCACGATTGGCCCGGATATCCTGCACCGCTGGCGACGATCCACGCAGTGATTTAGCGCCACAGACGCGCATGCGTGGCAAAAGCACCCTGCAACTTTGAAAGCATGCGGTTCAGCGGGCCTGTTTTCGCCGTTACTCCGTTTGCCAGACGCTCAACCGCGACTTCGACGGGGCAGGGTTGGCCTGTCAGCGGGTCCATATAGCGCGGATAATCGATGAGTGTGGCGTGGACCAAACCCATCAACGATGGCCGTGCACCACGACGCGCAGGAACTGTGCCCAGATCATGGGTCAGACCCCATCCGGCATAAAACGGTGCACCCAAGGTCGTGACCTTGACGCCAGGCAGCAAGGCCTCGAACCCCAGCAGCGAGGTCATGGTCCAGACCTCTTGCACATGCGGCAGCAGCGAGGCCGGATCGCAATCGTCCAGAACCAGATCGGCCAGACCTTCAGCCTCGATCCTTCCCTCTCGCAGCCCCGCCTGAACATCTGGGTGGGGTTTGTAGATTAAAACAGCGTCCGGGTTCGCTTCCCTCGCGGCGCGCAGCAGTTCAAGATTGGTGCGAATGATGCTGGTGCCCAACAGGATTGAGGCGTCATCCTCCACCTGTCCAGGCACCAGAATGCGACGCCCCTCGGGCAAGGTCGGAGCTGGTTGTCCGATGTTGTATTTGCTGAGACCACCCGAGAGCAACTGCGCCACCAAATGCTCTGCTCGCAGTTCCTGATCTGGACGCAATGTCTCGCGTTCGGAAATAAGTTCTTCCAAACGGCTCGGGCGCGTGGGGTCATAGTAAATTCCCAGATCATCGGTCACCAGCGACAGGGGAGGGATCAGCTCTGCACCCAACCCGCGTGAACGCAGAAAACCGTCTTCGACACGAATGACTCCTTCGGCATCTCGCGATTGACTGGCCCAGACCATATGCGGTCGATCAGGGGCGGTGGGCATAGTGGTTTTGAATTGAAGCTTGCGATGTCTGCCAAACATTTGCTGTAAATGCTTGCGCTTCCAAAGCCGCATGCCCGAAGCTGTCCAGCCAAACCGATCCTGACGCCAGGCGCGGGTCGTGGCCTCCAGCGTGTCCAGAACAGTTTCCAACTCGCACAACCTATCCCGATAAAGGTCGTACCACTTGGGATACAGCAGCATGGCCGCTGCAAATAGTTGCGCGCGCGTTAGGTTCCGGGATCGGCGCGGGATCGGCACCTCATCTTGGGTCAAACCCCAGCCGGCATAAAAGGGCTGCCCGAAAACTCGGGGTTTGTGACCGGCCAGGATTGCCTCGAACCCGAGTTGCGAGGACAGCGTGTAAACCCCAACCGCACCATCCAACACGGGCCACGGGCTGAGCGCATCGTGCAAGAACGAGACACGATCGGAGAGGTCCTGATCGCTGAAGTATCCCGGACGATGGCCCGCTTGGGTCTCAGGATGGGCCTTGATCAGGATGCGCGCGCCCGGGTTCTCCTCCTGCGCGATCACAAGCATTTCGCGGAACCGGGCATAGTCGCCTCCGCTCGCCGTAACGGCGGCATCACCCTGCGTTTGGTCAACGACCAGAACATATCCGGGATCAGGCGGTGTGATGTCAGTGTCAAAAGCCGAGTACTTGCTGAGATGCAGGTCCTTTATCCGCGCAATAGCACCGCGTGCGCGGTTTAGCAGCGCCGTATCGTCCAGCGGATGTGTCGTCAGCAGCGTTTCAAGGTCCGATGGGGCGGACGGGTCGAAATGCAGGCCGGTTTGATCCAGTAGTAACCCCAAAGGTGCCTCGCCCGCGCGCCCGGGATGGAGAGAGCGTAGAAACGCGTCTTCGACCCTCAGGATCGGGGTGCCGTATTTTTCGGCCATGCTCAGGCCGCGATGGGCGGTTGGGCTGTTGCCCCAGACCCCAACGGTATCGCCCTGTTTGGGCAGGCCGAGGCGAATGTCATAGTCGGCAAGCGACAGGATGCGCCGTATGCGACGGTTGGTCAGAAACCCCCCATTATACACAAACAGCCGGGTGCGATTTGCCCCGGCTGCGGTGTCCGTTTCTGGATACACGGGTTAGTTTCCGGTCAGTGTAGCAACGTTTGCGACCGGGGTCAGGCCACCCGCGATAAGCGAGATTGACTTGCTCCACTGTGCATAGGGGGCTTCGGTCACATAGATCGTGTCATCATCGCGGATAACAAAGTCACGGGCGATGAACAAACCGTTGGGTGCGGTTAGATTCAGCAGGTAGATCATGCGCTGATCCCCTTGCAATTCCGCACGACCTGTTACGCTGCGGGCGATGTCCTGACCTTCTTTCCGAAGGATGAAAATCCCTGTCGGATCCGAGGAGAGACCTTGCAAACCACCCACCTGCGCCAGCGCTTCCAGCGCCGATAGATCCTGACTGTCAAACGCAATCCGCGATTGCCCACCCGTCGCACCCAGCGCGATGTAAGAGCGGCTGTCAGCCTCAACCAGGATGCGGTCACCACCGCGCAGGGCGACATCCAGATTGGGATTTTTGAACAGGTCTTCGTACCAAACAGTGCCTTTCTGGTCTCCTCGGATCAGGGTCACCAGTGCGATGTCCGATCCAACGGCTACTCCCCCCGCCTGGGACAACATACCCAGCAAGGTGCGAGTCGGACGTTCGATCGGGTAAATACCGGGCGCGCCGATTGTGCCAGTCAGCGAAACCGTCGAACCGTCACCGGCAACGCGGCGCACTTCGACTTGTGGATCAGGGGTCTGTTCTTTCAGCTCGTTTGTGATCAGCACACGCAATTGTTCAGGCGTATTGCCCGCCGCGCGTAAGCGCCCGGCATAAGGGACGAAAATGAACCCATCACTGTCGACCTGCACTTCTTCCAAGGCGGTGGCGGCGCCGGTTTCGCCCGACAGCAAGCCATCATCCACGTTTTCCCAAACCGTCAGGCCCAGAACGTCACCGGGGCGCACGGTATCTGCCGCAACACTCGATGCGCTGCGGAAGGATGAGGAAAACCCAAATTGCGGGATGCTGGACGTGGCTTTGGTGACGCGGTCATCCACTTCGACCACGAAGGCGTTACCACCATTTTCGACCGATCCGGCCAAAATCTCTGATTTATTCGGTCCGGATTTGGGAAGCTGGCATGCGGCAATCAGGCCGCAAAGAGCCAAAAGGATAACTCCCCGTCGTGCTCGGGTAGGAAAGCGCTGCACTGCCTCTGATCCTCAAACTTCTTTTTTGTTGGGGGCAAACTACCCCGATTGGGCAGCAACATCCAGAAGAGGATGCCTTATTTCATTCGACAAGTCGCAACTGTGGCGTGCGTGCCTCGTTGTTTTTCAACACCGCCTGATAGGGATCATGGGCACGCAAGACCATATCCGCCGCGCGTCGCAGCAATTGCCGGCGTCCCCGTCGCGAATAGAATCCGCCTGGAACTTGGCTGGTTTCAAGAAGGAACTGACGGTAGATGCGATAGGCTTTTGCATCCGGCATTTCGGGGTCGGCAAAAAACTCATCAATCGGCTGCTGAGAGACAAATTCGGGCTTATCGTACACTGATCGGCCGAAAATCCGCAGCGGAATGCCCCGCCACAGTACTTGCTGACCTGCGGTTGAATTGATGGTGACAGCCGAGTTCGCCTCATCCAGCAATTTGGCCAGTTTACCACCGGGCACATAGTGAACGCGACCCTCGATCCCGTACTTGCGGCACAGATCGCGGACCCTACGGCGCAGAGGTTCGCGGTGGTTTTCCAACGGGTGTTCCTTGATCACCAACCGGTGATGGCCCGGTGCACCCTTGGCGAAGCCTTCGACCATCTGTTCCAGAAACGCACTCATGCTATTGTAGTCGGAATGCGATTGGACCGAGCTGTCGTGACCCAGTTGAAGCAGTACCAAATGGTATGGGAACGCGCCGCGGCGTACCCGCAAAGTGGACCAGCCGCGCTGGAGCCGGTGAAACGGCATCAGGGCCAAGCGCTTGAAATACAGTTTGAATTCCTTGGCGACCGAAAGATCACGATGTGGGCGGAAGTTGCGGTAGCGGCGGTTCATGAACAGAACGAACCAATGGTATAGCGCGCCATAAAAGATGTGCTGGCGCATATCTCCCCAATGTGACGGTGGAGGCGGAGATGCCGTATCAGACTGCTCGAGCGCCTGATGCATTTCCGCGACATCCAGTGACATCAGTTGAGAGTTTCCGTTGGACCCCCAACGCTCATAAGTCACCCACCAGGGCCGCAGATACCCTTCCTCGAAGACATGGATCGTTATGCCACGGGATCGCGCGATTTCAACGGCGCGGGCATGAACCGGGCGTGTGTCACCGTACAGAACGATATCGGTTACGTCCTTGCGGATGATCAGATCGATCAGCGTTTCAGGCCAAAGTTCTGGCTTGTCGCGAAACGGAATATAGGTGGATGTGTCAGACCAGAACGCCCGATCCCCGGCATTGAACCCGACCCGCCAGACCTGCGCGCCGGCCTCATGCAGCATACGCCCCAGCGCGCTGAAGAATGGGCCATGTGGCCCCTGTAGGAACAGAAAGACGCGATCGCTTGATGGGGTGGCAGAGTGGGTCATCCTCGTCATCTTATCCAATCTTCTGGGCGAAACTATGCCTGATTGTCTCAGTTTTTTACTCATTTATGCCTTAATTTAGCTGCCGGTCCTTGCCCACGCGCGGTGAAGGTCGTACCTCAGCCAGAGAAGTCAGGATCAGGTTAGGGATCGAGGGTTAACAGAATGTTTACGGGGATCGTCACGGATATCGGCACCGTTACCGAGTTAGAGCAGCAAGGCGATCTGCGGGCGCGCATTCAGACAGCCTATGAGACCGATGGCATTGATATCGGTGCTTCGATTGCCAGCGACGGTGTCTGCCTGACAGTGATTGCGCTGGGCGATAACTGGTATGACGTTCAGGTCAGTGCCGAGACGGTGTCGAAGACCAATCTGGACAGTTGGACACCCGGCAAACGTGTCAATCTGGAACGCGCCCTGAAGGTTGGCGACGAACTGGGTGGCCATATCGTTTCGGGTCATGTGGATGGTGTCGCCGAAGTCGTTGCAGTTCAGGATGAGGGTGATAGCACGCGCGTGACACTGCGTGCGCCAAAGGACTTGGCCCGTTTCATTGCCCCCAAAGGGTCGGTTGCGCTGAACGGCACATCCTTGACGGTGAACGATGTCAAAGGGTGCGATTTTGGCATCAACTTTATCCCCCATACCAAAGAAGTGACCACTTGGGGTGATGTCGCCGTTGGGGATCAGGTCAACCTTGAGATCGACACGCTGGCCCGCTATGTTGCGCGCTTGGCCGAGATGTCCTGAGGCAAATATACGTCGCGTCCTGACCCGCGCACGCCGTTTGCGCTCTGGCCTTTGGGCGCGGTGTGGTCTATCCCGCGTTGCAGAAATGCTCTTGTGAAAGGCTGCCCCATGAGCTTTGAAACCCCGGGCCCGGTCGAGGCCCAGCTGCGCGACGCGATCAGCCCGATTGAAGAGATCATCGAAGAGGCGCGCAAAGGCCGGATGTATATTCTGGTCGATCACGAGGATCGCGAAAACGAAGGCGATTTGGTGATTGCCGCTGAATTCGCCGATGCCGACGCGATCAACTTTATGGCCACCCATGGGCGCGGGCTGGTCTGTCTGCCGATGACGGCTGAACGGATCGACAATCTGGGCCTGCCGATGATGGCGGTAAACAATTCATCGCGTCACGAAACCGCTTTCACCGTCTCGATTGAAGCGCGCGAGGGGGTTTCGACAGGTATCTCTGCCGCAGACAGGGCGCTGACCGTGGCCACCGCGATCAACGAACAGAATACGATGGCGCATATCGCCACGCCCGGCCATGTATTCCCCCTGCGGGCCAAGCGGGGTGGGGTGCTGGTGCGTGCGGGTCATACTGAGGCTGCCGTTGATATCTCGCGCCTGGCAGGGTTGAACCCCTCGGGCGTGATCTGTGAGATCATGAAGGCCGATGGCACCATGGCGCGTCTGCCGGATCTGGTCGAATTCGCGCATGAGCATGACATGAAGATCGGCACGATCAGCGATCTAATCGCGTACCGGTCGCGCAATGACAATCTGGTGGTTGAAACCTCACGCGAGACCGTAACGTCGGAATATGGCGGCGAATGGGAAATGCGCCTGTTCACCGATCAGCTTCATGGCATAGAGCATGTCGTCATGATCAAGGGTGAAATCACCACGCCAGAGCCGGTTCTGACCCGTACTCACGCCCTGCATGAAGCACCGGATATTCTGGGCCTCGGACCCAAATCTTCGCGCGAATTGCCGCGCGCGATGGAGAAGATCGCAGAAGAGGGTCGCGGGGTCGTCTGCCTGTTCCGTCAGCCGCGCAATTCGCTCTATGCGGTCGAGGATGAAGGTCCACGGACAATCAAGCAAACGGGTCTCGGGTCTCAGATCCTATCCAAGCTGGGCGTTCAGGAATTGGTTCTACTGACAGATTCACCTGAAACCGTATATCTGGGGCTCGACGCGTTTGGCTTGTCCATCGTCGGCACCCGCTCGATCCTGAAGGAAGACTGATCATGGCTGCTCAAGACGAACATGGCATTCTGCCGACACCCACATTCGATAAACCGGTGAAACTGCTGATCGTGGCGGCCCCGTTTTACCGCGCCATTGCCGACAACCTGATCGCAGGTGCTAAGGCCGAAATCGAAGCGGCAGGCGGCACCTGCGAGGTTGTCGAGGTTCCCGGTGCGCTGGAAATTCCCACGGCCATCGCCATGGCTGATCGCCATTGCAATTTTGACGGCTATGTCGCGCTGGGCTGTGTCATTCGGGGCGAGACCACGCATTACGAAACGGTCTGCAACGACTCCAGCCGCGCCATTCAGTTGATGGGCCTTAAGGGCCTGCTGATCGGCAACGGCATCCTGACGGTCGAGAATGATGAACAGGCCGAGGTCCGTGCCAACCCCGAAAAGATGAATAAAGGCGGCGGCGCGGCTGTTGCGGCCTTGCATCTGATCGCACTCAGCCGTAAGTGGGGTTCTTCCAAAAAGGGCGTGGGTTTCAAGCCGCCGTCCGAGTCCATCCTTGTGGCGGGCGATAGCAACGGACCCACGACAGCATGACCCAGACAGACGCGCCGAAACCGGCCAACCAGAAACGCCTGATGAAATCCGCCGCCCGGCTTTATGCCGTGCAGGCGCTGTTCCAGATGGAGCAATCGGGGCAGACGACCGAAACGGTCGTGAATGAGTTTCTGGATCACCGGTTCGGTGCCGTCTTTGAGGGCGAGGAAATGCTGGACGGCGATATCAGTGTCTTCCGGTCGCTGGTCGACAATGCGGTGAACTATCAAGCGCCAATTGATCAGATGACGGACCGTGCCTTGGTTGCGAAATGGCCGATTGCGCGGATTGACCCGACCTTGCGGGCGCTGTTCCGCGCGGCAGGTGCCGAGCTGACCCAAAGCGATACGCCGCCCAAAGTGGTCATCACCGAATTCGTGGACGTGGCGCGCGCTTTCTTCCCTGAAGGCAAAGAGCCCAAATTCGTCAACGCCGTGCTGGATCACATGGCACGCGAGGCCCAGCCCGAGGCGTTCTGACGCCTTTACCGCAGCCTCACAGGCGCTAGACTCAGGTCAATAGCGCAAGGAGGTCTGCCATGCCTAAATTGATCCGTCTCTATATCACGCAGGTTGCCTGGGGATTTGTCATCTCGGCGGTGTTTGTCGGGGTGCTGCTGGTCTTTAATGTGGCTAATCTGCGCAGCCTGATGATCGGCTCGGATGTCGGCCTGATCGCGTTGCTGATGATCTGGTTCATGAACGGGATCGTCTTTGCCGGGGTCCAGTTTGGCTACAAGATCATGAGCATGGCCGAAAAACCCAAAGGTCCGCGCGGGGGCACACCGGTTTTACAAGACTTGAAACCAGTTGCGATCAAGCAAGAGGCGCGTGTTTCACGCTAATTTTGATGCCGGGCTGTACCACCCCGAGCCTCTAGTAGGCTTTCTGGCATATCGCGAGATGGTTTCATCAACATTGACTGTTGCAGCTTCAAAGCAGATTCAATCGCTGTCACGTTTGTATGCGGTTGATCTTAGCCGATTCTGTGGAAAAACAACGTGTTGCGGGTGCAGAAAGTGCCTCGCTAAACTGCGTGCGAACGCCGTTGTAATCAGGCTTCGCGTGGTTGCTGCGGTGCAGGAAAGATCTTGGCCAGTTTGCGGAGGTTCTGGGCGGTGGC
>JBCBUG010000004.1:0-313629 GCA_039818265.1 Pseudomonadota bacterium
GGATGTGTCGCAAAATTTTGGAACCACCATAGGCAGTCAACTACTGGACACACCTATCCTGCGATCTCGGCAAATAGCAGAAAGCCGGAAGTCGTATCGCTTGAGAATTGCTGCTTTCGGATCATATTGGCGACTTCGATGCCGTCCAAAGTCGCTGATGCGGATCTGAACGATTTGAACCCACACATGTGCCGTACGCGACGCTTGATAAATCGATGATCCTGTTCGATCAGGTTGTTCAAATACTTGGACCTGACCGTTTGGATCTTGGCTAGGCAGCCAAACCGATTGAGGATTTTGTTCACCTCTCGAATGCCCGCCGCGTTGGCTCCACTTTTGTCGATGACGATCTTGCTGGGGATTCCATTTGAAGCCAGCGCTTTGCCAAAGAATCTGGCTGCTGCTGGACGATTCCTACGCTCAGACAGCATGAAATCAAGAGTATTCCCAGCTTTGTCTACGGCCCGATAGAGGTACATCCATTTGCCGCGAACACGAATATAGGTTTCGTCCATGCGCCATGAACTCAGCGTTGGGCGTTTCTTCGATTGCGCACGAGCTGCGACGATCGGTGAATATTTCACGACCCACCTATTCAATGTGGCATGGTCAACTCGTACACCGCGCTCGGCCATGATCTCCTCCAAGTCACGATAGGACACCGTGTACCGCAGATAGAAGTAAACAGCGTACAAAACTGCATCCTTAGGGAAATGACAGCCCTTTAACGAGATCATGCTCAAATAACCTGTTCGAAAATCATTCGACCAGTACAAACCTCAGATCACCCAGGCTCGTCAACTAGACCCCAGTGTTTGCGACACATCCGCTCTGTATCGGATCGAACCGTCGAAATCGCCACCGTCCGGGCGTTGAGGTTTAGCCGCTTATCGGCTTGTGTAGCGACCTGGTTGGAGGCTGTATTGCTTTCAACCTTGGGCATTGGTTTGGGCCTTGCCGCATCATGGCTGGCAATAAACGGCTGGCAGGCAAGTACGATCGGCGCAAATGGCACAAAGCTGGCCTTCCATCTTGTGGTTGGTCGAGATGTTATGGTTGAGGCCGCGGTGGTTGGTCTTGCCATCGGAGTCATAGGTGGTGTCGTACCCGCAATGGCTGCAGCTCGGCTGCCGATTGCAGTAGCATTGAGAGGGCGTCGCTAGGTGGCTTCTTCTGTTCTGTGCTCATCAAATGTACCGCTGCTTGATGTCGATGACATAACCTCTCGCTGGTTTGCTAATCTCGTGCATCCTGAAACAAAATTGCCCGTGAAGCCGTTTTTCGAAACCGCCTTAGGTGATAGTTGTTGGGTGCTTCTAACTGCGCTCGGCGAGAACTTGGGTCAGAGCTGAATTCTCTGAATGAGCACGTTTCGCCGGGCATTTTCCACAAGCAAAGGTATTGAATTTGCGTTAGAACGCACATTGAAGCCAATGTGGTCAGACATTCAATACACAGGAATTTCGTTGCCAAGTGGACTAGCCCCTGCCGAATTGATCGCCATCTTAACGGCGGTAACGGATGATCAGCCGCGGGTTATGACCCTACGGGGTGGCGAGGCCTTGCCGTCCGGGCCTTTCGAATCCTCTCATCGCAGTTTGCAAAGCGGATTGCGCGCTTGGATCGAGGCACAGACCGGCCATCCAGTAGGTTATCTCGAGCAACTCTATACTTTCGCAGATAAGGATCGTGATCCACGATCTGAGGAGGTCACCGGCTCGCAGCGTATTTCGATCAGCTATCTTGGGCTGGTGCGTGAACAGGATGCAGCCGGGGCCAGACGTCCGACATGGCGCAGCTGGTATCGGTACTTTCCTTGGGAGGATCATCGCGGTGACCACAGCCCCAGGGGACTTCCGCTTATCACTGACCGCCTCACAGCCTGGGCAGCGGCGGATGCGCTAAAGATCCAGCGTGTCGATTATCTGTTCGGTCTCAAAGGAAAACCGTGGAACGAAGAGCTTGTTCTGCAACGCTATGAATTGATGTACGAGGCCGGGCTGGTCGATACGCCAGAATTCGGTGTACCCATGGCAGGCGACAACCGTCGCATCCTCGCCACAGGCATTTCGCGCCTGCGGGCCAAGATCAAATACTCTCCGGTGGTATTTGAACTTTTGCCCGAAAGCTTCACTCTGCTTCAATTGCAGCGCACGGTCGAAGCGTTGTCTGGTCTGCACCTGCACAAACCCAATTTCCGCCGCCAGATTGACCAGCAAGAACTGGTTGAAGAAACCGGTGAAATGTCCAGCGGCACCAGCGGCCGTCCGGCGCGGCTGTTCCGATATCGCCCCGCCATTCTTGAGGCCCGAATGCTGTCGGGTGTCAGATTGCCGCTTTCCAGACCCTAACAATCCATTGACATAATCTTGAAACGAGAATAAGTAGACGCAGAATGTACTCGATGCGAGTATAAATGGAGAGTCCAATGAAAGATTTTCGCCTTCCCGATCTTTATGATCGGGTTAAGCAGGTCATCCCGCCCCCAGAGTGGATGCTGTTCGAAGAGGATCTGGAAGCCATCCTCGAACTGAAGCGCAAAAAGAGCGCGGTCATTCTGGCACATAACTATCAGACGCCAGAAATTTTCCACGGAGTTGCTGACATTGTGGGTGACAGTCTGGCTTTGGCGCGCGAAGCCGTTGAGGTCGATGCTGACGTTATCGTTTTGGCGGGTGTGCATTTCATGGCCGAGACCGCCAAACTGCTGAACCCTGAGAAAACCGTGCTGATTCCGGATTTGGGGGCAGGGTGTTCGCTGGCTGATTCCATCACCCCCGAGGACATCGCCTTGCTGCGCCAAGCCCACCCAGGGGTTCCGGTGATCACCTATGTCAACACGTCGGCAGCGGTGAAGGCGGCATCGGATATCTGCTGCACGTCGGGCAACGCAGTGAAGATCGTGGAGTCCCTCGGGGTGCCACGCGTTCTGATGATACCTGATGAGTATCTGGCAAAGAATGTCGCTAAAGAAACAGATGTCGAACTGATCGCATGGCGCGGGCACTGTGAAGTGCATGAGCTGTTCACACCTGACGACGTGCGCGCCATGCGCGAAGCGTGGCCGGGCGTGACGGTTCTGGCCCACCCGGAATGCCCGCCAGAGGTAGTTGCTGAGGCGGATTTTTCCGGCTCTACCGCTGTGATGTCGGATTACGTAAGCACCAACCAACCGGCGCGGGTTTGCCTGCTAACGGAATGTTCAATGAGCGACAACGTTGCGCTTAACCATCCGGACGTCCAATTCGTGCGTCCTTGCAATCTGTGCCCGCACATGAAGCGCATTAGTCTGCGCAATATCCGCGAAGCGCTGGAACTTGGTCGCTATGAAGTCACGGTCGACCCGGCCATCGCCGAAGATGCGCGCCGCTCTGTGGAACGGATGTTGGCAGTAAAATGATCCAGCTCGAGGGTCTTCATGGCCAGGTTGCAATAATCGGAAGCGGCATTGCCGGGTTGATCGCTGCGCTGGAATTGGCCCCGCAACCGGTGGTGCTGATCACCCGTGCAGGGCTGGGGCAGGAAAGTTCCAGCGCTTGGGCGCAAGGAGGTATTGCCGCCGCGTTGGGCGCGGATGACGATCCGGCGCAACATTTGACCGATACATTGCAAGCTGGAGACGGGTTGTGCGACAAGACCGTCGCGGCGGACATTCTGGCCGACGCGCAAGAGGCGATCACCATGCTGGAAAGCTATGGTGTTTGCTTCGACCGGAGTGCTGATGGCGCATATGACTTTGGGCACGAGGCTGCACATTCCCATCGTCGCATACTGCACGTGGGTGGCGACCGCACTGGCGCCGAGATCATATCTGCCCTGACACGTGCAGCCCTGAAATGCTCGTCGATCACCTGCCTGACAGATGTCGAGGCTCGGCTGCTGTCAACGACTGACGGGCGTGTTACCGGCATTCACGTTCAACAAGGCTGTCAGGCAGAGGTGTTGCGCACCTCTCAGGTTATCATGGCGACAGGTGGCTGCGGCGGTTTATTCGACGTCAGCACCAATCCGTCGGGCAACTATGGGCAGGGTGTCATGATGGCTGCGCGCGCTGGGGCAGCACTGCGTGACATGGAGTTCGTGCAGTTTCATCCCACCGCCTTGGATAGTCTGCAGACGCCCTTGTATCTGGTCAGCGAAGCCGTGCGGGGTGAAGGCGCCATCCTTGTCGATCAAAACGGCAAGCGCTTCATGGCGCATATGCCGGGTGCTGAACTGGCCCCGCGCGATGTGGTTGCTCGCGCTGTGCATCAAGTCATCGCTGATGGTGGCCGCGTATTTCTGGATGTCCGCACAACACTTGGGTCCAGTTTTGCGCAGCATTTTCCCAGTATTTATGGGATATGTAATGCCGATGGTATTGATCCGGTTTGCGAACCGATACCAGTACGCCCGGCGGCGCATTACCACATGGGTGGTATCGCGGTTGATCGGAACGCCCGAAGTACCCTGACTGGCCTTTGGGCCATTGGTGAATGCGCAGCCACTGGACTGCATGGCGCAAACCGGCTTGCAAGTAACTCGTTGCTAGAGGCTGTAGTGATGGGACGTCGCGCTGCCCACAGCATTGCCGGGTGTAAGAACCAAATTCCTCGGATCGCGCTTGAGCCTGAATGGCTACCTGATCCCGATCTTGGTTTGGTCAGGCAGTTGGTTTCAAGACATCTAGGTGTGATCCGCGATGAGGCCGGGCTGCGCTCTGCCATTTCAAACCTGTTTCCCATGGTTGAATCCGCTGGGTGCGCCTCTGATCCGGCGCTTGTGGCGCTATCTGTCGCGATCTTCGCGCATCTTCGTTGTGAATCGCGCGGCGGACACTATCGCAGCGATTTCCCAAATTCGGAATCCGTGGCGCATGCCAATCAGATGACACTGACCGAAATTCTCACCCATGCAGGTTCGATCTGCCAGGAACCTCTTCTAAGGACTGCTTGAACTATGACCGACACACCCCTAGCCCCGTTGCCCCGGATGATGCTGGAGCCTGTAGTCCGTCGCGCCCTTGAGGAAGACTTGGGTCTTGCCGGCGATGTAACCTCAACGGCTATCATTTCAGGGGATCACAGTTCTGAAGTTGTGGCTCGTGCGCGTCAGTCTGGATGTATTGCCGGACTGGATTGTGCAGAACTGGCCTGTGCATTGGTCGATCCCGCAATCAAAGTGACGCGTCATGTAAACGACGGCGATCTCGTTGTGCCCGGCGCGGTCATCGCAACGTTCCAAGGCCCCTCTCGCAGCCTTTTGATAGCTGAACGCACCGCGCTCAACTTTATGGGACATCTTTCTGGCATCGCCAGCGTGACGGCAGATCTGGTGCGCCGGGTGAAAGACACGGGTGCAGCGATCACCTGCACCCGCAAGACCACGCCCGGTTTACGTGCGCTCGAAAAATATGCAGTGCGTGCAGGTGGTGGCATGAACCATCGCTATTCCTTGAGTGATGCTGTGCTGATCAAGGATAACCACATTGCAATAGCAGGCGGTATTGGCAAGGCTCTGACCAAAGCGAAACAGAGTGTCGGCCATATGGTCAAAATTGAGATTGAGGTCGACACCCTCGAACAACTGGCGCAAGTCCTAGACATCGGCGTCGATGCCATGCTGCTTGACAATATGGATCCACAGACCCTTCGCAAAGCGGTTGCAATGATTGATGGTCACGCGATCGCCGAAGCCTCGGGCGGGATCACCCCGACTCGTGTGCGAGACGTTGCGGAAACCGGCGTCGATCTGATTTCTATGGGCTGGATCACCCACAGTGCGCCTTGTCTGGACATCGGGCTGGATTTTGTCGCTACGGTTAATTCTTAACCCGAGCCCGCTCCGAAAAACTGATGTTAGCCCTATTGCTATTCTGCAGCGGCGCGCGGGCGTTCCGTCAGGGTTATCCAAGCCTCGTTTTGTGACAGAAAGACTTGCCCGTTTAAGTCCTCAATCAGGTGCGAGCGACTTAACCGATCCATTACAGGCCCTTTGACTTCAGAGAAATTCAGCCCAACACCCATGTCTTTTAGACGTGCGTTCACCGCTTCAAGGCTTTCGAGCGCGGAGTAATCCACTTCGTTGACCGCAGAAAACATCAGGATAACATGGGCAATGTTGCAGCCTTCAGTAACGCGAGACTGTATCAAGTCCTCTAAAAAGCGAGCGTTGACGAAGTAGAGGCTCTCATCGATGCGCAGGCTCAACACGCGCGGGTCGGTTTCGACTTTGTGGCGCAGGATGTTGCGAAAGTGTTCGCTGCCGGAAACGCGGCCCACCTCGGCCACATGCGGCATTGAGGTCTTGTAGAGGTGCAGCAGCACCGAGATGATCACACCCGAAGCAACCCCGACCTCGACCCCCAGCGACAAGGTCAAAACAATCGTCGCTGTAACAGCGACGAAATCGGCGCGGCTGTAGCCCCAGGTTTTTTTAGTATCGACAGATCGACCAAAGACAGCACCGCAACAATGATTGTCGCTGCAAGCGTTGCCTTCGGTAGGTAATAGACCAGCGGCGTCAGCGCAGTGGCGGCGATGGCGAGGCCAATGGCGGTGAACGCACCCGCAGCAGGAGTTTCCGCGCCAGCATCGAAGTTTACAACGGAGCGCGAGAAGCCACCTGTAACGGGATAGCCGCCGGTAAATGCAGCACCAAGGTTGGCCGCGCCCAGCCCGATCAATTCCTGGTCCGGGTCAATCCGCTGCCGTTTCTTGGCCGCAAGAGTTTGAGCCACGGAGACGGATTCAACAAATCCGATGATCGAAATCAAAATCGCTGGCACAAGAAGGGCTTGGATGAGGTCCGGCGAAAAACTGGGCATGGTCAGCGGTGGAAGGTTTTGCGGGACAGCCCCCACGACCTCTACACCTTCGTCTGTAAGATTGAGCGCCCAAACCGCAACAGTGGTGCCTACGACGGCGACAACGGGGCCGGCCTTGGTGGCAAGCTCTGCAACAAACGCCGAGGCCCCAAGACGGTTCAACATTAGCTTCAAGCCTTTGCGTACCCAAAACAGGAACGCCGTTGCAGTTGTTCCGATGACAAGCGTGATCCAATTCAATTCATTCAGATGAGATACTGTCGCCACAAGCATCTCGGGCAGAGTATGTCCTTGGGCGGGAACGCCAAGAATGTGTTTGATCTGGCTGGTCGCAATCAGAATGCCTGACGCAGTGATGAACCCGGCGATCACCGGGTGGCTGAGGAAATTGGCCAGAAATCCCAGCCGGAACACTCCCAAAAGAAACAAGAATCCACCTGACAAGAAGGCGAGCGTTAGTGCCGCGACCGCATAGCCTGCTGTACCCTGTTCTGCGACCTGTCCAATTGCCGAGGCTGTCAGGAGTGAGACCACCGCAACTGGCCCTACGGCCAGAGCACGGCTTGTCCCGAACAAAGCATAAAGCAAGATTGGCACGATCGACGCATAAATACCCGCCTCCGGCGGGAGGCCCGCCAGCAGCGCGTAGGCAAGGCTTTGTGGGATCAACATAATCGTGACGATCAGCGCCGCGATCATATCGTTCGAAAGAGCGCTGCGATCGTAGCTGCGTCCCCAGTCCAGTACTGGCAGGTAGCGGCGTAGAAGTTGGGTCATGGCCCCGTCCAGAAGAAAGAAAATGGGCTCAGCGGTTCACGCATGAGCCAACCTTTTTACGATGCGCATCTAGGAAATGGTTCCGCCGCGCTGGTTATCAGCCGCTTACTCGGCAGCTACCTTGAGTTTTTCGGGTTTGGCCATCCATTCCTTGCCCTTCAGCATGGCTTTCCAATAGATCGGCGGCAGCATCTTTTCCTTGAGAAACCATGCCAAGCGTGTGGGCTTGGTGCCGTCCAGCAGTGCAGGTGGGAAGCTGGGCTTTAGCACGCCACCATAACCGAACTCGGCCAGAACGATTTTTCCGCGTTCAACTGTCAAAGGGCATGACCCATAGCCATCGTAAGCTGCAGTCGGTGAGCGACCCGCGATATCGGCCACGATGTTTTCGGCCACTGTTGGAGCCTGCTTGCGCGCTGCCGCTGCGGTTTTCGCATTGGGGGCGTTCATGACATCGCCAAGGCTCCAGATGTTTTCGTAGCTCTTGTGGCGGAGGGTACTCTGATCGACGTCAACCCAACCCGCCGCATCGGCTAAGGGAGATACTCGGACAAAGTCAGGGGCCACCTGAGGGGGGCAGACATGAATCATGTCAAAGTCTACTGTGACTGTTTCCGGCTCAGTTTCGGGTTTGGCGACCTTGAATGCTGCCGTCTTTGCCGGGCCATCGACAGACACCAGATTGTGGAAGTAGTTCAGCGTCGCACCGTACTTAGCCACATAGTGTTCCAAAGCAGGTACATAGTCTTTCACCCCGAACAGGACCCCACCCGCGTTCATGAACTGAATGTCGATGTCTTTCAGGCGACCGTTTCGGAACCAGGCATCGCCTGACAGATACATTGCCTTTTGAGGCGCACCTGCACATTTGATGGGCATCGGTGGCTGCGTAAAGAGGGCGCGCCCCTCTTTGAGGTCTTGGACCAACTGCCAGGTGTAGGGCGCCAAGTCATAGCGGTAGTTCGAGGTTACGCCATTGCGGCCGAGCGTGTCTTCGAGCCCCTCAACTGCTTCCCAATCCAGCTTCAGGCCGGGGCAAACAACCAATCGCTCGTATTTCACAACACGACACCCATCCAGGATCACCGCATTGTTTTCGGGTTCAAACGCGGCAACCGCTGCCTTGATCCATTTGACTCCATTCGGGATGAGCGAGCCCATAGTTTTTGCGGTTTCGCTGGCCTCGAAGATACCACCGCCGACCATGGTCCATCCTGGCTGGTAGTAGTGAATATCCGCCGGATCGATGATCGCTATCGAAAGGTTCGATTGGCGGGATTGCAGGCTTGCAGCGACAGAAACACCTCCGGCACCCGCACCGACAATCACAACATCAAAATTTGCATCGCCCGTATCCGTTGGGGTCTTACCCCCGTTTGCTATACGTCTGGCGACACCGTTCATATCGTATCCCGCGGCTTTCGTCGCTGCGAGAATTTCGGGGATTGGACGTTTCTTGCTTTCGTGGAACGACCAAAGGGTGGCTGACCGCGTTCCGGTTCGGCAATAGGCAAGGACAGGGCGTGGCAGTTGGGCTAAGGCGTCACCAAATGCCTCGACATCTGCATCGTTTACGATCCCGGATCGAACGGGAACGTAGACGGCGTCAAGCCCAGCCAGTTCTGCTGCAGCCTCGATTTCATCGAAGCTGGGCTGGTCTGCTCCTTCACCGTCGGGACGGTTACAAACTATCGCTCGGAAGCCGGCATCCTTGATTGCGGTTATATTGTCGACCGTGATTTGCGAGCTTACCGAGGTTTTGTCAGTGATTTTCCTGATATCCATTTCGACCTCCTCAGAGTGCATTCACGGGCACTTTGAGCATCGGATTGCCGTCAAAGTCTTTTGGCACTTCTCCGGCGCGCATGTTCACTTGCAGTGAAGGAATGATGAGTTTTGGCATGGCAAGCTGTGCATCGCGTTCGGTTCGGAACTTGACGAACTCTTCCTTCGTTTTGCCCCCGCCAACGTGAATATTGTGAGCTTTTTCGTCACCAACTGTGGTTTCCCACTGTATTTCACGGCCGTTTGGACCGTAGTCGTGACACATGAAAAGCCTCATCTCGTTTGGCAGTGACAGCACTTTCTGAATGCTGTCGTAAAGAACGCCGGAATCGCCGCCTGGAAAGTCGGCTCGGGCCGAACCTCCGTCGGGCATGAACAGGGTGTCGCCTACAAACGCGGCATTCCCCATTACATGCACCATACAGGCAGGTGTATGACCCGGCGTATACATGGCAAAGGCTTGCATATTGCCGATCATGTAGGTGTCGCCATCCTCGAACAGCGCATCGAACTGAGATCCGTCGCGCTGGAATTCGGTGCCTTCGTTGAAGACCTTTCCGAACGTGTCCTGCACCACCATGATTTTCGATCCGATACCGATCTTGCCGCCCAGCTTCGACTGAATGTAGGGGGCCGCGCTGAGGTGATCGGCATGAACATGTGTCTCGATGATCCACTCAAGTTTTAGTGCTTGTTCTTCAATTCGGTGGATCAGTTGGTCTGCGTGTTCATAGGTGATACGTCCGGCGGCATAGTCGATATCCATGACGCTATCGACAATCGCGCAGGCATTCGATGTCGGGTCCTTTACGATGTAGCTGATTGTGTTGGTGGCTTCGTCAAAAAACGCTTGAACATCCGGTTTGATGCCCATGCAGACGGGGTAAGTCATATCGTGTCCTCCGAAGGGATTGTCAGGTGGTCGATTTGGCCGGCATAGGGCTGATCAGGCGGCGCAAATAGAATCCGCCAATGACCGACGCGAGAAACAGCACGACCTCCCAGCGGCCTGTTCCCAATGCAGGGATGGCAGCGCCCGGACAGAAGCCGGCAATTCCCCAGCCAATGCCAAATAGGGCGGCGCCCCCGATGAGTTTGTTATCGATCTGCGTGGAAACAGGCAGCTGGAAACGGTGTTCAAACAGCGGGGCAGGGCGATGCCAAACAAGCCGATACCCAATAAACGTCACGACCAAAGCACCGCCCATGACGAAAATCAAACTTGGATCCCATGTTCCAGCAACGTCAAAGAAGTTCAGAACCTTTGCCGGGTCCATCATCCCAGAGATCGCGATTCCTGCTCCAAAGACAAGTCCGGTCACTAGGGCAAAAAGATGTTTCATTTCAGCCTCCTGCGACATGGCGGATTAGGAATACGGTTAGTGCCGCTGTCGCCATGAAAACCGGCACCGCTACGAACGAACGGATTGATAAGCGCGACAAGCCACATATTCCGTGACCAGATGTGCAACCAGACCCCAGGCTTACGCCGAGCCCGACAATCACACCGCCAATGACAATCATCGCCGGGCTGACAGGGACGGTGAGCACGGGCATGGAGCCCGTCACGACATAGATGAACCCCGGAGCAAGTATCATTCCTGCGATCAAAGCGAGCCGCCACATCAGTTCTTCCCGGTTTTGGACGAAGACTATGCCAGACAGAACCCCGGTCGCACCAAGTACCCGCCCCAGGCCAAGCATTAGCAGCACCGCGCTAAGGCCGATCAGCAAGCCACCACCAAAAGAGGTGAAAGGAGTAAACGAAGTTTCCATTGCTTCAGGACCTGCAGGTCTTAAGACCGAAGATATAGTAGATCGGACAAACACGTGTTGCCGAGACAATCAGCATAACCATACCGACGGCTGCCGCGCCTAATTTCAGAACGTTCCCGTCAAACAAGGGCAAGCCGCTGAAAAGGGCAAGATAAAGCAATCCAAGGCCAAGCGCAGCGCGAAGGACGCGGTCAATGGTTCCAACGTTTGTGTTCATGGTGTTCTCCATCATCATAACTTGGAGAACGGATATAGTTTTGACTTTAGGGGTTCAGTGACATTGTCACTTAACATGCAAAAATTTGAATTAGTTGGATGCAGCGCGTTCTCGTAGCGCTTGTTTGTCCAGCAATAAAATGTGGCCGCGTGATTGAGCAATCATCTCACGCTTCTGAAAATCCTGAAGAATTCGGCTGACGACTTCTCGCGCTGTGCCCAGTTCACTCGCCAATTGTTGGTGGGTGGTCGAGATCTCCTTATACTCGCCTGCCAATGTCAAAAGGCGCTCAGCCAAACGCACATCCATATGCCCAAAGGCGACGTCATCCACGACACGCAGGAGGTCGATCAGCCGCCTTGAATAGGCCGCGAAGACGAATTTTCGAAACTCTTCTTCTTCGGCGACCAACCTGTCAAAGGCAAGCTTTGGAAGAACGATGGCGGTTATGTCAGTCTCTGCCATACCTTCGGCGTTGTAAGCCTCCTCCGCCAGCATACAGGCCGTTGTCAGAACGCAGCTTTCCCCGGCATCTACGCGATAGAGGACGATATCGCGACCGGTGTCCGAGCTTTGCGAGACACGGATGCGTCCATCATAAAGAAAGAAGAGGCTATCTGGCACATTCGCAGGTCCAAATACCTGCGCGCCTTTAGGCATTTCGACGATCCGCGCTTCCTTAAGCAGGCGGTCGCGCACCGAGCGCGGCAAGGCCGCAGTCCCCTGAAAGCGCTCTGTCCAATCAGCGATCATCGTGCTTTGTGCATCGGTGCTACGATACCCTTTTCAATAGTAGCAATGCGAGAGGACAAAAGGTTTGCCCAATTGAACACCACCATTTTGCCTTCGTCGGGTGACCACATACCCCACGAAGCCCAGTTCATGCACGATCTTTTTGATATGCGGCCGTGCAAATCCATGGGCCTGCATAACGTCATCGACCCGGATCAATTCAATCGCTTTGAGAGCCGCGTACTGCCTTTTGGCCAGGCTAAATTTATGCAGGTGTCAGCTTCATCCTATGACCTCGCCTTGAACGATAACCCGTCTCATCAGACGTGATTCAATTGGCGCTGATGCCAGCCAAATCAGCACCGATGATTGAAAGCGACCGAAATAAAACCTTCAGAATCTCAACGAAAGACAGGACATCCCCCCATCCAGCTTTGCGCAGTCGGTGTTGTCGATCTCAACGACCTGGTAGCCTTCGCGATCCAGCATCTCTGCAGTGCGTGGGAAGCCTGCGGCCATCAGGACCAGATTGTTAAAGCGGATAGCGTTGGCAGCGGCTTCTTCGCCGTCAGCGACATGCAATACACGGTAGCCTTCAAAGCAACCCGATGCATCCAATCGACGGGTCGACAGGATTGTTTCGGCATCCATTAATGAACAATCTGTCTTGAAGTGCAGAACGCCTTCGGGCGTAAATACTTCGCGCAGTTTGTAACCCCAGTTAGATGTAACTTTTGCGAGCTCGGCGACACCTTCAGCATCCGTTCGCTCGGACCGGCCCACCAGTATTTCGCGACCGGTGACAAGGATATCTCCCCCCTCGACATGACCGGGGCCTTTGATCTCAAGAACTGTTTCGTAGCAATTTCGAAGTGTCGGAGCCATTTGGTCCACTTCGCCCATCCGCGACGGTGCACCTGGTCGCATCAGTATGGCTCCTTGCGGGAGGCACAGGGCCGTATCCTCGACAAATTGCGCGTCAGGGAATGCGTCGATGGAACCAAGCTCGATCACCTCCGCTCCGGTACTTTTTAGTGCTGCAACGTAAGCCTTATGCGCCGCTATCATCCCGTCAAAATCCGGGTTTCCGATATCTTCTGCACGTAGCCCTCCAGCTATGGTCGAAGCCGGGCGACGGGTAATGGCACGGGAAAACTCAAAGGTAGGGTCTGACATGTTTCAGTCTTTCTGAGGTTCGAATTTCAGGGCGATGACTTCGATCATGACCGGCCCATCCGTGGCGACTGTGTCGCGCAAGGCCTGCCCGACAGCGCTGGGTTCAGCGGGAATCGAAGTGAATGGAATGCCAAATGACTTGGCGGTGGCGGCGAAATCTGGGGGCGATGGGTCGCACCCGGTGACGGTTACGCCCACATCCTGCATTGATGTGGCGATTTCCCGATATCCGTGGTTGTTCCAGATCACGAATGTGATGGGCAGATTTTCATCGACTGCTGCCATAACTTCGGGCAATGAAAACTGCGCGCCGCCATCGCCGGCAATGCAGATTACTCGGGCTGTGGGATCGGCGATTGATGCACCGATCGCAGCAGGTATCCCGTAGCCGAGCGCACCATACCCCGTCGCTGCATTAAACCAGCCACCAGCCCGGTCGTGATCGTAGAAGAGATTACCGGCATAAATCGGTTGGGTAGAGTCCCCAACTATCAACGCGTTCGGGACAGCCGCGCGCATCGCATTCAGGACTTCTACCTTATGGCGATAATCGGGGCCAATTTCTTTCCAGGCGGCGTCGCGTGCGTTGCTGGCACGTTCTGCACCATCGCATTGCTTTGCGTCCAGAGGCAGAGCCTCAAGCAGCTGCGGAATAACCACGTCAACGTCACCTTGAATGGTAAGCACTGCCGCATGTCTGGCCAGTTGATCGCTACACCGATCAACCCGGATTAGGTTTGGCAGTTTCGCAAACTCACCCGTGTCGTACATATCGTAGTCCGTTGGCCCCAGCTCAGTTCCCAAAGCAAGCACGCAATCGGCGCTTTCTATCAGTGCGCGTACCGCGTTCAGGCTTGGGCTTGCTGGAACGGTCAGAGGATGCCCATGCATCAGGCCGCGCGCGTTGACAGTTTGCACTACGGGGGCATCCAGCGCTTCGGCCAAAGACTGCAGTCCGGCCCCAACACGTTTCGCGCCGCCACCTGCCAAAATGACAGTTTGCTTCGCTTCGGCCAGTTGCTTTACGGCTTGTGTGATCAAAGCCGGGTTAACCGGCTGCTCTGGATCGAGCGTCTCGAGAGGCATTTCCTGATATTCAGCCGCGGCGATGTCCAACGGAACCTCAATATGCACCGGTCCGGGGCGACCGCTTGCAAGGTTGTGAAAGACGCGGCTCAAGGTCGGGTCCAGAGCCTTGGTTTCGGAGACTTGCTCCGACATTAGTGCAACTGTTTTGGATAGCTCCAGTTGATCGGGCAATTCATGCAGGTGCCCCAAGCCCTTGCCGAGTGATGCGGTTTTGTTGACGCCAGACACCACCAGCATTGGTGCTGAATCGGCGCGTGCCTGTGCCATCGGCGTCAGCGTATTTGTTAATCCGGGGCCGGTAATCACGAAAGCCACACCCGGATTGCCCGACACACGGGCATAGCCATCAGCCATAAAACCCGCACCCTGTTCGTGCCGGGGCGTAACATGACGAATGCCCGAGGCCGCAAGCCCGCGATACAACTCAACCGTATGTACGCCTGGAATTCCAAAGACGCAGGTCACATCCCGTTGACGGAGCTTGGAAACCAAAGCTTCGCCGATTGTCATTCCGCTCATGCTACCTCGCGCGATTTTCTGTTGGCATGATCGATGATGCGAGAGACTGCAGTGGCGAAGTCTTCGTCACTGATCGTCAGCGCGACGCGGACCCAGTCTTTCAGGCTGCACCCAAAGGCGGAACCCGGCATGACAGCTACCCCGGCTTGCAACAAGTCCCATGCATAGGCGTCGCCATCCAGCCCAGTGACAGACACGTTGATGAGCGCAAACATTCCTGCCTCGGGGCGGTGAACAGTCAGATCTGTTTCGGCTTCAAGGCGATCGGCCAAAAGGGTTGCGCGCTTGAAGAATCGGGTGGTCATTCCGTGGGCAACATCAGACCCATTGCGGATTGCCTTTTCGGTCATATCCGCGATGAAAGGCTGATTGCCAAAGAGCATGGTCTCGGAATACGGCAGCAGCGCTTCGCAAAATGCTGCGGGTCCAACACACCAACCACTGCGGAACCCCGGTGCGGCATGTGATTTCGAGATGGAGGACACGCCTATGACCCGATCCGCCAGTTCCGGATTCGCTAATGGTGAAACAAACCGGGCACCATCAAAGACTAGTTCTTCATAAACCTCGTCCGAGATGATCCATAAATCATGGGCAATTGCGAGTGTCCCGATCTCGGCAATTTCCGTCGCGGTCAGGATTGCGCCCGTCGGGTTGTGCGGCGTGGTTAGAAGAATGGCACGGCTGCGCGGAGTAATCCGCGCTGCGATATCTTTGGCCTGCATGCGAAACCCGTGCTCAGGACGCAGCGGAACGGGCACCATTTCCGCTCCCGAGGCGCGTATGACCCCTTCGTAGGTCGCATACATCGGGTCACCAACCAGAACTTCATCACCTGCCTCTGCAACCCCAGCCATCGCTGTGAACAGAGCGGTTTGTGTCCCGGGAAAGCACAGAAAGTTCTCGGGCCCGAAAACCCGCCCGCGAGAGGCTGAATAACGCGTGGCAAGCGCGTCAAGCAGTCCAGCTTCACCGCGTCCGTTGGAATATCCTGTCCGCTGCGCACGTAGCGAGGTCACTGTGGCTTCGACCAACGCTTCGGGCACCGGCACATCCGGTTCGCCAATCGTCATCTCAACGATGTCCGCTCCGGCTTTGATAAGTTCGCGCGCTTTTAGATGGACGCCCCATTTGGCACCCCCCAAACCCGCCAATCGTTCGGTCACTGACGTGGTCTTCATGGCTGTTTTACCTCTTTGGTCAAAGGAATACCGACGATGGCGCTGACAGAATCCAGCCCGATCTGCGCCAACTGGCCTTCAAAAAATGCATCCGGAAGCGCTCCTCCTTCCAACCAGAGGCCGTCGATCACCGCGTTACAGGCAATGGCCAGTTGCGTTGCTTCTGATGCTGCGACTGTGCGCCCGGTTTCTTGCAATGCGGCGACGATCAACTTCTCGAGGTGATCCCGGAAATAGTTATAGGTTTGCTGGTGGATGCGCTGCATTTTCGGATCATGCTGCACCTTGTTCAGGAAGCCGGCCCATAAGGCCACAGCGCTTGTGTTAACGATTGGTGGTCGCAACGATGCGTCAACGAAGTTGGTTAGTCGAGAGACTGCGCTGCCCTGACCCGACGAAGCAGCCGTCTGATCGGTCAGCGTGTTCATATGGTGCTCATATGCAGCCTGAACCAGCTCTTCCTTCGACGAAAAATAGTGACGGATTAAACCTTGGGTCACGTTCGCGCGGGCTGCAATCTCACGCACCGTTGCACCCCGAACACCCATCTCGGCGATCAGGTCCAATGTCGCCAGGATCAGCGCCTCACGCCGAACCTCAGCAGACTCACGTGTAAATTTTCGGCTGTCGTCCTGCACGTCCGGGTCATCCATGGCATGGAGCTATTATACACTTGCATAATTGCGAGATTCGGGGCTTACTGCAAGTCGAAATCAGAAGATTCTTGGATATGGACACAGCCAAAGCAACATCATCCACACTCGAAGCAACCGCGTCGAACGAGGCAATAAAGGTTGAAGACCTCCACAAATCTTTCGGTACGCTGGAGGTTTTGAAAGGTGTGTCGCTAACAGCCAACAAGGGGGATGTTGTTGCCATCATCGGGGGATCGGGCTCTGGTAAATCCACCATGCTGCGCTGCATCAATTTCTTAGAAACGCCGAGTTCGGGAAAGATCACCATAGGTGGCGAACTGGTTGAGATGCATACCGATGGCAGCCCGTCCAACCGCCGCCAGATCGAACGTATCCGAACGCGGTTGGCCATGGTGTTTCAACAGTTCAATCTGTGGACACATCGCACGCTTTTGGAAAACGTGATCGAAGTGCCTGTGCATGTGCTGAAGCTGCCAAAGGCAGAAGCCATTGCACGGGCGCATGAACTGCTGGAAAGGGTAGGGCTCGGCGACAAGGCCGATACTTATCCAGCCTATCTGTCTGGTGGTCAGCAACAGCGCGCTGCCATTGCACGCGCGCTTGCGGTCGATCCGTCTGTCATGCTGTTTGACGAGCCCACCTCGGCGCTTGATCCCGAACTGGTCGGCGAGGTTTTGACCGTGATCCGTGATCTGGCCGCCGAAGGGCGTACCATGTTGCTGGTGACCCATGAAATGAAGTTCGCCCGCGAAGTCGCCAGCCACGTCGTTTATCTCTACGAAGGCCGCATTGAAGAGCAGGGACCACCTGCCAAGGTCTTTGGAAATCCAAAATCCGAATGGCTGAAGCAATTCCTCAGTTCGGTGGCTTGAATTAACAAAACTAACCGGGAGTTACCAAATGAATATCAAAAAACTGCTCGCATCCAGCCTTGCCGCTGTTGTCCTTTCTACGGGTATCACCAGCGCTGAAGAGGTCAAAATCGGCATCGCCGCCGAACCCTACCCGCCATTCGCGTCGCTGGACAGCTCAGGTAACTGGGTTGGCTGGGAGATTGACGTTATCGACGCTGTCTGTGCTGCAGCCGAACTTGACTGTGTGATCACACCCGTCGCTTGGGATGGCATCATCCCATCGCTGACCGGTCAGCAAATCGATGCGATCATGGCCTCGATGTCGATCACCGAGGAACGCTTGAAGACCATTGATTTCAGCGATCCTTATTACAACACGCCCGCCGTCATCGTAGCGGATAAATCGATGGATATCGAAGCAACCCCCGAGTCGCTGGCGGGAAAAATTGTTGGCATTCAGGCTTCGACCATCCACCAGGCCTATGCGCAGGAATATTTCAAGGATTCCGAACTGCGTGTCTACCAAACCCAGGATGAGGCCAATCAGGACCTGTTCGCGGGCCGCATTGATGCGACACAGGCCGACAGCATCGCGATGGCTGACTTTGTGAACTCGGATGCCGGCGCCTGCTGTGAGATCAAAGGTGCCGTTGCAGACGATCCGGCCATTCTGGGCCGCGGTGTGGGTGCTGGCGTCCGCAAGGGTCAGGACGACCTGCTTGCGGCGCTGAATAAGGGCATCGCGGCAATTCTGGCCGATGGCACACACGAGGAAATCACGTCGAACTATTTCTCGGCCAGCATCTACTAAGCTGCCGCTGTGACCGAACTGTTGGACACACTTGGATTGGCGCAGAGCGCAGAGCTTCTGTCGCTGTCGCCACCGGGGTGGGGGGCCAATCTGCTGCGCGGATTGTCCCACTCATTGCAGATCGCTCTTGGTGCATATGCGCTGGGCCTGGTGATCGGATTGTTCGGAGCCTATGGCAAACTTTTTGGTGGGAAGGTCACGCGCGATCTTCTCGCCATTTACACGACGGTCATCCGGGCCGTACCGGAACTGGTTCTGATCCTGATCCTGTATTACGTGGGATCGGACATCATCAACAAAATCTCTGCCGCCATGGGTGGTGGTCGGGTCGAGGTTAGCGGCGTTGGCGCAGGCATATGGGTACTGGGCGTTGTTCAGGGCGCATACGCAACCGAAATTCTGCGCGGTGCCATTCAGGCAGTTCCACCCGGTCAGATCGAAGCTGCTAAATCCTACGGGATGCCTGCCTTCATGTCCATGCGGCGTGTGACAATACCTGCAATGATGAGCTTTGCCGTGCCCGGTTTGGCCAATCTGTGGCTGATCGCGACCAAAGACACGGCACTGCTTGCTGTCGTGGGTTTCAACGAGTTGACGCTGGAGACCCGACAAGCTGCCAGCAGCACGCGCGCTTATTTCACTTTCTTTCTGGCGGCGGGCTTTCTTTATCTCATGGTTACCCTGTTCTCCGGCGGTATCTTCGCACGGATTGAGAAATGGGCCCGTCGTGGCCAACCCTCTCTAACGGGAGGGAGCAGATGATCGATTTCAGATCGCTGATGCAACCACACCGCATCGTGATGATGCTGATCTTCGTCGGGCTTGTCATATGGTGCGCAGTATCGCTGCAGTGGGACTGGATCCCGAAATACGCCCCACTGGCCCTTCAGGGCATTTGGACGACAATCTGGCTGTTGGTCGTCACCGTTGTTCTTGGTTTCCTGCTTGCGGTTCCGCTTGGGTTGGCGCAGGCGGTTGGGCCCTGGTATCTTGCCGCCCCTGCCAAGGCATTTTGTACCATCATCCGCGGCACGCCGCTGCTGTTGCAACTTTGGTTGTTGTACTATGGGTTAGGCTCGCTCTTCCCCCAGTTTCCGTGGATCCGGTCTTCAGAGCTATGGCCCTATCTGCGGCAGGCATGGCCTTATGCAGTGTTGGCGTTGACGTTGTCTTATGCCGGGTATGAAGGTGAAGTCATGCGGGGTGCGTTCAAGGGCGTTGCCAAGGGGCAGCTTGAGGCCGCCAAATCTTTTGGCATGCCGCGGCTTACAATGTTCCGCCGCATCTGGTTGCCACAGGCGATCCGCAATGTTCTTCCGACGTTGGGTGGCGAAACCATCCTTCAGTTGAAAGCAACCCCCTTGGTCGCCACTATAACCGTGGTCGATATATATGCCGTCTCTTCACGTGTGCGCTCTGATACTTTCATTATCTATGAGCCGCTCCTTCTATTGGCTGTATTCTATATTCTGGTCGCGGGTATGATTGCATTGGCGTTCCACTGGTTGGAGGTCCGAGTTCTGGGAACCGGAAAGCGAAGTACGTCTTGATTTTGACCTAGCGGAGGATGGCGGACCGTTAGTTATCAACTCTTGCCGCGATCCTGTTGGCTCCGTTTTTCTGTCAGCTTGTGTCGTGGACGAGCGTCGAATTGTTGAACGTCACATGTGTCAGCCATCGCGTTTGCAAACGACTTGGATCTAAGAGTTTCGCGGAAGCTCCTGGGTGTTCGTCTGGCCAGAGTTCACGGCGCACGCGGCCCTGTCGACCAGATACCAGAGGCCGATTTGATATCAAGATCAGTAAGCGATGAAGGGCATTGGCATATGAATTCAAAGGTGCGAGAAAGTGCACGCCGTGTCACCATCGACCGTCTTTTGCAGTCGCGATGCATGACATCTTAAGCGACGGAATGAGGCTTAAGCTTAGATTTTTTGGTAGACTAAACAGTTGTCCGACGAGGTTGGGAGTTGATCCAGAACCGATGCAGCCTGTGCGTGCATAGGTGACTTCTGGCAAACTGGATCAGTCGCGGCGGCATCACCAGAATCCAGCTCTTTGCGTTCGCAACTCTGACAGTGCTCCGGTAGCCAGTCGATTCTTTGGAATGTGTTCAAAGACTCGCTTTGGTACCAGATGTCTCTAAGGTTTTTTTCGTACTGTATCGAACTGAATATGCTTGATCTGATCAGCCTCCGCGCATTCGCGGGTTAGCTTTCTTGCAAGCTCATGGTTGTCGCTTTTTGTAACATTGATGCCCAAAGAGCAGGTTACCGAGTTGATGACACCCATTTCGATTTTGCGGGTCAGCATCTCACGGCCTGTGTCTTGTGGGTTTAGAACACCAAGTTCATCTTCTTTGAACACAGGCGGTTCTTCTGCATGCGCACCGAACGAAAGGGCAAGGATTAGGATTGGATACGTAAAGTGTCTCACGAAGCTATCCTGCGACCCGATGGCTACCACGCGACACTAGCTCGTGTCACTTGGACTTTGGTGGTGCGGAGGTGCTGTCAGGGCCCAGACAACGACCAGTGTCTAATTGGATAGTGTCGGGGCGATCACTCTGCCACCTGTAAGCAAACAACGACCGGCCTATCTGTGATCCGTTGGGGATGATTTGTCTGGTGGTTAAAAAACAAAAGCTGAGAATATTTGTGGGATTCGTAAATGAAACGACCACAGGGGGTAGCACCATGGCCGTTTCAGAATTCACGCTGCCGCTGTTGCTTCGATCTCGAACAACAATCCGGGGATAGCGAGACGCGTTACACCCAAGAGTGACATTGGCGGAGTCACTTGATGCGGACCGAACCGCATTCCCAGCAAGTCAAAATTTTCGAGCGCCTCGTCAACGTCGGTCGCATAGATCCCAAGCTTGATGACATTGCTCAGGTTCATGTCTGCCGCGCTGAGAACGGCTTCCATATTATCGAGTGCAAGATTTATCTGTGCGCGCATATCGCCCGGGTGCTGGGGATTACCATCCCCGTCCACCGCCGTTTGTCCCGCACATATTACCTGACGTGACACCCCGTCAATGATCTCAGCCTGGTTGTAGCCAAGCTTGATCGACCAATCCCAAGGGTTCACTGCAGTCCGTTTCATATCGCTATCTCCTTAGTTTTGTTTCCAAAACCTTGGTAGGATGAAACGGTGACAAAATTTGTCACTATTGATGTTAGAATACTCCTATGAACATTCGAAGCAGACATGACGCCATCGTGCGAAACCTTCGTCGGAATGGTACATCTACCGTCGACGCGCTTGCCAAACAGGTCGGAGCCTCGCGCCGAACAATATTGCGCGATATCTCAGCACTGCGGGATGAAGGCTATGTAATCTACTCTGATGTAGGGCGGGGTGGGGGGCTGCAGCTTGATCCACGCTCTATACAGACAACAGCAAAGCTATCGGTGTCCGAGGTTTTTGCGTTGTTAATTAGCGTCGCAACAACACGTGCCGCCGGAAACATACCCTTTTCAGCTCTTGCCGATGCGGGCCTTGCGAAAATCGAAAAGGCGCTACCGGCAGAAAAAGTGAAAGACCTGCGCAGGTTTTTGGATTGTCTCCATATTGGCCAGCTTTCACCGTTACAGGACTTGTCAGATGTAAGAAAAACCGAGCCTGAGCTTCTTCCTGCATTCGAAGCCGCGTTTCTTCAGCGACAGTTCGTCCGATTTGTTTACTATGACGCCAAAGGTCAGAAAACGCAGCGCGAAGTCGAACCTCAAGCCATGCTCATACTACCGCCATTGTGGTATCTGGTGGGCTGGGACCCGTCGCGCAAAGACTTTCGTCACTTCAGAATGGACCGGATTGCTGATCCTACGGTCGTTCCTGATACTCAATTCCGCCGGCGCCATGTTCCGTTTGAGGATGATGTCTGTCCTTATCGTGAAATGATCCGCAGAACTTAAACCCGCCTCGCAAAATAGGCTTCGAGCCCGCAGATGTTATGCTTTATAGATGCATAAGCTCCGCCTCATTCCTCAACAAATACGAAAAATTCATGCTTGGCGCGAACTTGACGTTTGGCAGCGCTAAAACTTCGCAATTTGATGTTTCCCATAGTGAACAAGGGCGTACGATGTGCGCAAATCGGATGAAGTTGAAATGAGACAGATAGACCATGAGCGAACTTGAAGCGCAGCGCAAAATCTCCATCGAAGCGACACAGAGCGGACCTCCGCCTCGGACGATCAACCCGTTCTTCGGCGTCGGGCCCATCACCGACGTGATTCAAGATGAGGCTGAAGGGCGCAAAAACCGTTTCGACTTTGACCGTTGGTTGGAAGCCACCTATCGCAAGCTTGACGACAACGGTAACGATCTGGGGCCGTTCACCACCGCAGAAATAGGCCGTTCGATGCACCGTGGCTATCCTGCGGATGCAATCCTGCGGGACATGATGTTCCATATCCATCGGTATTTTGGCTTCCCCAAATCAAATCCGATGGCTGTGGGTCTTGGCGGCGGCCATAGTGGTTTTACCGTCGCCATCATGCATTTGATGAACCCGAATCTGGATGGTCAGAAACTGTTTGTAGACACCCCGCGCCCGGAATCGGACGAGGCCACCAAGGGCGGGTTCTTCCGTCAAAGCTGGGGAACACAGATCCTGGAATTACAGCAGTTTGCCGCCAATGGGCACGAAGATAAGGTTGTGTTCGCGGACGCCGAAGGCACAATCCCGTCAGCGGACGAGCTAGAGGCTATGGGTATCACCCTGTTTGTCGGTGTTGGGCACGAAACCACCGGGGCGACCACTTATACCACCGAAGAAGTCACCTCGCTTCTGGACTGGTTGGACCGCGACCCGGCAAACCGCCACGCGATGATTGATGCAACGTCGATGCTGGGCGGGATGCCCTGGCCGCGAGACGTGGTCGAGTCCTTCATGGCGAAATGCAACATCTTCACCCCGTTTCAGAAAGCCATCGGTGGGATCTCGGGTTACTTCCTGGCGTCGTTCACCCCAGCAGCGATGCAACTGATTGAAGACAACCAGAAGAACCCGGCCTGGGCGATTGCGCGCCAGTTGAAGCTGGTTGTTCCGACCGATGCCAAAAAGCCGCTGACCGGTGAAAAGACAGTGGGTCTTGGCCCGTTCTATGACGCCGCGGCGGACAGGATGACGGGTGGAGTGATCAACACATTCTCGTCGCTGGCTTTCGCTGAAACGACCTATGGCCTGTTGCGTGTCGAAAAGATGTTTGGCTCGGTTGCGGTGATGAACCATCGCTCGGCCGCCAACCGCGCGCAGATCGATACGTGGCTGGCCGGCCAGGACCTGCTGGTTGCCGGTGTTAGCGATGCTCAGAAACGGGGCGCGGCGGTGACCCTGCTGGCGGTCAACGATCCCGGCATCACCGATCCTGCCATTCACGCGCGCATCATCGCCCGGTCGAAGCAGCTGCTGGGTTACGAAGGGCTGACTCATCCAAATGGCGACTATGAACCTGGCCTGGATGCGGCCCGCTACGTAAATGCCTTCCCCGGCACCCCCGGTGACTATCGCGCCTGGATCGGCGGCATTCGCGAGCCCGAGGATATCGTGCGTCTGCTGGACAACATCTCTTACGCCTATCACCGTGCCAAGGTTGTGGTGCTGGAAGAGGAACTGGCCGCGCAAGGCACCACTTTTGAAGCCTCAGCAACAGGCGGCGCGGACCGGCGTAAAGATGACCCGAACCGCGCCTATCGCATTCTGGTCGCGGATCTGGTCGGCCTGAAGTTTGGCGCGGACGGGCAGCCGGATGCTTCGGCGGTTAAGGCCTATGTCGAGGAACAGGGCGCAACCTTCACTTATGGTGGCTGGGATGGGTCCGATCTGCCTGCTGGTCAGCATTTCTTCTATCTGCCAGACCTATCCACGCACGAAGAACTGACGGCAGCGTGCTGCGGCAACCAATATGATGCGGTCATCGCGGCGGCGACCTTCTTCCCCGAGAATGCAACGTTCCCCGAAGGCGGCGTACGTATTGGTGCCGGAACCGGCAATATGGCCTGTGCCTGCTGGGGTGGTGGTGACGGCGCGGGCGGTTCTGCCCCGCTGATGAACACCCCCAGCTTCAACAGCCGCGCGACGGCACAGACCGCGATGAAGGCTTTGTTGCGTGTTTTGCCTGATTTGAAGGTCGATGAGATGCACAAACGTGTTGTTGACGGCGACTTTGACACCGGCAAGCACCTGCGCGATTACCCGACCGAAAAGCTAGAAGGCAAAAGACTGGGCGTGATTGGCTACGGCAATATCGGCCGCGAAGTAGCGAAGCTGGGCAAAGCCTTTGGAATGACCGTCGCCATACATGCGCGCGCGCGGCACCGTCAGTGGATTGAAAGCGAAGGTTTCATCTACGCTGCAACTCCGGAAGAGGCCGCCGCAGGCGCTGATGTGTTGTCGCCTCATGCCGGCCTTGGTGCCAGGGGTGCGGATGGTGTCTTTGCCAATGCGGGGCTTGTTGGCGCGTCGGTTCTGAATGCCCTGAATGACGGCGCGGTTCTGGTCAACTATGATCGTGGCGAGGTTGTCGATGCAGACGCGCTGAACGATGCGATGGCATCGGGCAAAGTGTCCTATGCCGCGATCGATGCCGATCTGTTCATTGCAGAGGATGGCAGCCTGTTTGGCCCGATGGTGCCTTACCGTCCACTGATCAACGCCTATCCGGGGCGATTGGAGCTGCTCCCCCATGCGGCAGCGGATACCGAGCATACCTCACGCGTTGAAGGGGCCAAGCAAGCGGTCGATCAGATCCTGTCGGCTATTCGCTATCGCAAAGTGATCAACTGCAAAGGTGATATCCCCGAAGGCTATACCAGTGGCGGCGCGCATACTGTCGCCGGAGTCGGCAAAGTATCCGCCTCAGCGATTGCATCGGCAGCAGCAGATGCCGATACGTTGGTCCGTCTGCGCGACGCGGCTGAAACACTGGCTGCGATCTGGGGCGCCATTGAAACAACCCGCGACCCTGCCCGCCGGGCAGAATTGATCGAACGTCACGGCGAAGCGTTGACGCTGGCGTCGAACACGCTGCATCGAGACCTTGACGCGTGGGGCCTGGTCGGCGGTTACGACTGATTTGGCTCGGAAAGTCGACAGGCTGTGCGCAATGCAATAGCCGTGAATCTATTGAAACGTATCAAGCAAACCATCCAATGGGTGGTTTGCTTCCCAGTGCAGGATGATCTTTCAAGCAAAGTGCCTTTCTGCGCGTCCGGACATGGGGCAGTTTGCGTCTAAGTACCTATCTACTGGTAGCTTTTGGGCCGCAAGCAATGCAGCCTCCAGTGTCGACTGATCGCCAATGTGATTGGCCAGGATCAGGATCAATCGAGCGTTCAGTGCGTGGACGTCAGCCTCGTTTAGCCCGTCATGGGCATTCAGCAGCGCCTCATAGAAATCGTCGCCATTGTCGAAGTTCGGGGTCAAGATCAGGTGTGACATGGCTTAGCCCCTCCCCAAGGCTTTGTGCATTGCTGCGTCAAGGGCAATTGGATCAAACCGTGGCCAACGACCGGCGACATGCTGATCGGGGCGGATCAACAAAACGGCTGAGCGCGCCTTACCCAAATAGCGTTCAGCCAAATGGCCTGTGACGTTCTGCAGGGTAAGACAATCCAGCGATTGCTTAGCCACTTCTAGCTGCTTAGGCAGATCGCAGTTCAGTGCGAGGATCGAGAATGCACCAGTGTTAAGGCGATCCAGTAGAAACCCGCCTTCCAAAGGCGCATCAGGTAGCGGGCTGCCGGGTCGTGTGCAGGCCGGCCCATCGGGCATCGCGTCGTCACTATTCAGCGGCGAAATATCATAGGTGCAGGGTACAGACAGGCGACCTGAATTCACCAAAGGGCGCGCGAAATCAAAATTGGTGACCAGATCAAGCACCGCATCGCGGAACAGCGCATGTGCAGGGTTCCGAGGCGTCAGAAAATCAGCGCTGCGGCTGGAATTTTTGATGTTCTCCAACGCGCCATGCTTGCGTTCAGTGTGGTAACTGTCGAGCAGCGTATCTGGCGCATCGCCTTGGATCACTGCGGCCAGTTTCCAGCCTAGATTGTCGATATCCTGAATGCCGCCATTGCAACCTCGGGCGCCAAAGGGGCTGACCTGATGCGCGCTGTCGCCTGCAAAGAATATCCGACCATGGCGATACTCTTTCATCGTGCAGCAGCGGAACGTGTAGATTGATGACCAGACCGGCTCGAACTCTACGTCTTCTCCGATCATCGCTGATACGCGGGAGGCCACCTTCTCAGGGTCCAGTTCGGCCTTGCGATCAATGTCCCATCCAAGCTGGAAATCAAGTCTCCAGACATTATCAGGCTGCTTGTGCATCAGGGCAGTTTCACCACGATTGAACGGCGGATCGAACCAGAACCGACGCTCGACCGGGAAATCCGCCTTCATCTTGATATCTGCGATCAGGAAGTTGTCTTCGAAAACGCGGCCTTCGAAACCAAGCCCCAGCATCTCGCGTGTGGGCGAGCTCGCGCCGTCACAGGCCACCAGGTTGTCGGCTTCGACTTGATAGGGTCCGTCCGGCGTATCGACGTCCAAAAGGACGTGATCTTGGTTTTGTGTCAGCGCTGTAAGTTGGTTCTGTCCGCGAATCTCAATCGGCGCGCCCAAAGCTTGCTGGCGGCGAATTTCCTCGACGATGAATTGCTCGAAATAGGGTTGTTGCAGGTTGATGAAGGCCGGGCGTTTGTGGCCTTCTTCTGGCAACAGGTTGAACGAGTATATCTCTTCCGTGTCGCGGTAGACCCGGCCCTGATTCCAGACCACGCCTTTCTCGACCATGGGTTCCCCGCAGCCTAGACGGTCGCAAATTTCCAGTGTTCGTTTGGAAAAGCAAATCGCGCGGCTGCCCATGCCCACGCCGTCATGGTCATCTAGGACAAGGCAGTTAACACCTTTCTTACCAAGATCCAGTGCAAGCCCCATGCCAACGAGACCACCACCCACGATCACAACCGGATAGCGGCTGGGTCTGGTTGCATCCTGATCGGGGACCCTTTTGTAGGGATAAAGCTGAAAGGCCGTTTGATATCGCGCTGCAACCATGGCGGTTTACCCCTGCAGGGCCTCCCACATGTCCAGATCGCGCTGGGCGGTCCAGATCCGGGGTGTGTCGATGCCGCGGGCCTCGTCATAGGCGCGCGCGACGTTGAAGGGCAGGCAGTGTTCATAGATGGCGTAGTCTTTGAACTTGGGATCGCATTCGGCGCGGACCGCGTCCCAGGCGTCTTTGAGCGAGCCGCCTTTGGCGGCAACAGGTTTTACCGCGTTATAGGTGCTATCGACAAAATCACGCGTATTGGCCAAGGCTGCGTCGACCATCTGACGCCCAACAAGCGCGTCGCCACGTCCGGGCGCGATGCTTTGCGGATCGTAGGATTTGACCGCATCCAGTGTTGCGCCCCAATCTTCGAAATGGCCGTCACCGCAGTAGCAGGCCGAGTGGTATTCGACGATATCACCGGTGAACATTGTCTGGCTATCGGGCACCCAGATGATGCTATCACCCGCCGTATGCGCACGCCCGATCTGCTTGATCACAACCTTGCGGTTGCCCAGATAGACCGTCATCTGATCGTTGAAGGTTGTTGTCGGCCAGGTCAGACCGGGGATGCTTTCATGCCCTTCGAACAGGCGCGGGAAGCGCTGAAACTCACTGTCCCAGTCTTCCTGTCCTCGCTCCACAACCATGGCGCGCGCCGCATCGGACATGATGATCTGATCTGCGCCAAAGGCCGAGGCGCCCAACACACGCACAGCATGATAATGGGTCAGAACCACATGAGAGATTGGCTTTTCGGTCACGCTGCGCACGCAGTCGATCACCTTTTGTGCAAGGCGCGGGGTGGCCTGAGCCTCAATGATCATGACACTGTCCTCACCGATGATCACACCCGAGTTCGGATCGCCCTCAGCAGTGAAAGCATAAAGTCCGTCGCCGATCTCGGTGAATGAGATATTCTTTTCAGACACATCCCCTTGGCTTGCGAATGCTTTGGCCATGATCGGCTTCTCCCTGATGCGGCCGCCCGTTTGCATGCGAAGCGACGTTTATTTCATCTGCAACGAGTTGTTTGTCTTTGCAAATGAGGCAAAAGTCAATATCGTTCTAAATGCAACGATCATGGATTTTGCCGAAATGCCAGATGAATTTAATCTGTCTTCCTTCTTACCATACCGGCTTGCGATATTGTCCGAACGGGTCAGCCGCCGCTTGTCGGTCGAATATGACCGGACACATGGGCTGGCTGCTGCAGAATGGCGGGTGCTGGTGCATTTGCAGCGCTGTGGAACTGCATCGGTTCGCGATATCAGAACCTATGTGAACCTTGAAAAGCCACGGGTCAGTCGCGCGGTTTCCAAACTCGAGGCTGATGGGCTGGTCACGAAGGTGCCGGGTGAATCGGATGCGCGGCTTGTTTCGATTTCGCTGACCGATGCTGGCCACCAAGCGTTGGATGGCATATTGCCCGCCGCCAGAGAGATCGAAGACCGTTTGCTGGCGGTCGCCAGCCCCGACGAATTGGCAACATTCTACACAGTCATGGAGCGCATGCATCATGTGCTGGACAAGGACCCGCAGGCCAAGCCGCGCTCGGCCATGGATCTGGACGGTGTTGAGACCTGAAGCCATCCCCTTGTTTTAGGAAGGTGCCGACAATCCCAGCGTTTTCAGGGTCTCAGCCATCGTCTTGTGCCAACGGTCGCGCAACGAAGCGTTTGTGTTCCGCCGCAGCCCAAGTGATTTCAAAAGTTCGAACCGCTTATCATCGTCACCGCCGAATGATCCAGCAACACGGGGCCACCAATAAGCGATCGAGGCCTGCATACGCTCAGCTTCGCCCTGATTGATAAGTTTGATTGCCCCTTCTTTCGCCAGTTCACCATGGTGCGCTTCGACCGGAGCAATCGCGCGGAAAGCTTCGGCCAACGGCTGATATGAAATTGTTGAGTATTCGGCCAGTTGTTCGGCCACAGCACCGCTCATGAGCAGGTTCATGATCACCGCGTCCGACCAGCCCGAAAACGGATAGTTGAACACGGCTAGACGCATGTCATGTTCGGACCGGGTGGCCCCGATATCCGCATCCCGGTTCAGCCGCGCCGTCCAGGGGTGATGATTGGCATACCGGTCCGTATCGACGCCGAACTCGCCCATGATGTTCAAAACGCGGTCTGCATGATCCGTTTTTTCAAGCACGATCCTTGAGGCGGCGATGCGTTCCTTGATGCCCGGTCCAAGGTTGATCACATCTGCAAAGCCTGTTGCGCCTGCCAGCTCGCTGTCGACAAATGTTGCCATCAGTTTCAACAGCTCCGCGCGATAGCGTGGCGGAACACTTGACGGGTTGGTTAGCACACCGCCCGAGGCAAGATAGGTGTCGAGGGTCATGGCGTCGTTCATATCGGGCTCCTCGCTACTGATCGTAATCCACGACCACACGGTCTGTCAGCGGATAGGCCTGACAGCTAAGCACGTAGCCCTTCGCAACCTCGTAATCCTCAAGCGCATGGTTGGCGAGCATCTCAACCTCGCCTTCCAGCACCTTGCAGCGACAGGTCGAACACACGCCGGCCTTGCAGGCGTAAGGGGCGTCCATCGCGTTTTCCAGGGCGGCATCAAGCACGGACATGTCCTTGGGAATGGTCAGAGTCTGGGTCGAGCCGTCTAATGTAATGGACGCACTGGTCTGATTGTCCGTCCGGTTGGCATCCGCCGCGCTTGCTTTGCGCTTGGCGCGCCCGGGCTGCGCGCTGGCGAACAACTCGAACTTGATCTGGCTGTCATCCAACCCGTGATCGCGCAGGGCGGCGGCAATGCCCAGCATCATCGGTTCCGGCCCGCAGATGAACGCCGTATCGACGTTTTCGATGTCAACCCAGTGCTTGAACAGTTGCGCGCATTTTTCCTGTGTGACCAACCCAGTGAACAGGTCGATTTCCTGAGAATCCGTTTCCAGAATATGGATCACATTCAAACGGCCCATATAGAGGTTCTTGAGGTCTTCTAACTCCTCGCGAAACATGATCGTGTTGATGCCTTTGTTCGCATAGATCAATGTAAACCGCGATTGAGGTTCGCGGGCGAGGGTGGTTTTGAGGATCGACAAAACCGGTGTCACGCCGGACCCACCCGCAAAGCCTAGATATTGCATTTCAGCATTTTCATTGATCGGAGCGTGGAAGCTGCCCATGGGCGGCATGGCCTGCACAATGTCTCCGACACTCAGCTCGGCGTTGGCCCAGCCTGAGAACGCGCCGCCATCAACACGTTTGATGCCAACCTGCAGAACGCCATCGTCTTTGCCTGCGCAGATCGAATAAGACCGGCGCAGTTCTTCGCCTTCAAAGTCGCGCCGGAATGTCAGGTACTGACCGGCGGTAAAGTCGAATTCTTCCGCTGCACCATTCACAGGTTCGAGCGTCACAACCACCGCATCGCGGATCGTTTTGTGGATATCGGTAACTTTCAGATCGTGGAAACGTGCCATCCGGTGCTTCTCCTCAGATGCACTTGAAATAATCGAAGGGTTCCAGACAGTCGGTACAACGCCAATGCGCCTTGCACGGGGTCGAGCCAAACTGGCTGACTTTTTCAACTGCCTTGCTGCCGCAATGCGGGCAGCGCTCAGGGCCGCCTGCTGGTTGCGGGGGGGCGATCCCGTATTCTTCCAGCTGGGCGCGGCCTTTGTCACTCAACCAATCTGTGGTCCAGGCGGGTGCGATGGTGGTTTCGATCTTCAGATCCTTGATCCCGTGATCCCGCAGCGCCGTTTCGATATCCATGTTGATGACCGACGTTGCTGGACAGCCGGAATAGGTCGGTGTCACCGTCACCTTCAAGATTTCGGCATCCCAACGCACATCGCGTACGATCCCCAGATCAACCACGGAAATGACTGGAATTTCCGGGTCAGGCACGGCATCCAGCCATTCCCAAATCTGGTCTGTTGGCACCCTGTTCATAACGGTTTACCAGCTGGCGCCAGGATAGGCGCGTTGCAGCCATTGCATCTGAGTCAACAGGTGCCCCAAATGTTCGGTATGCATCTGCCCGGTGCGCCCGCCCTTGTACGCAAATGCGCTGTCGGGGATGGTCAGCGTTGCATCCGCCAAGACCCGCTGAACCAAAGCGTCATACTCGTCGCGCAGATCATTGGGATTGGGGGCGATGCCAGCGGCTGCCATCTCTGCATCCACATCGTCGCTGGCGAACATCTCACCCACATAGGGCCACAGATAGTCCAGCGCCGCCTGCATCCGGTCATGACTTTCGGTTGTGCCGTCGCCCAATCCAACAACCGTGTCGCTTGAGCGTTCCAGGTGATAGGCAACCTCTTTGCTGGCCTTCGCAGCAATGCCCGCGACGCGTTCATCTGACGATTTGATCAGACGCCCCAGCATGATCGAATGCCACGCATCAAACAGGAACTGGCGCATCAAGGTTCGGCCGAAATCTTCGTTTGGAACCTCGACCAGCAGAACGTTGCGAAAATCCCAGACGTCGCGTAGGAACGCCAGATCATCCGCGCTTTTGCCGCCATCCATATCGCCCGCAAGGCCCAGCCACATCTGGGTTTGGCCGATCAGGTCCAACGCGGTATTGGCCAGCGCGATATCTTCTTCCAGCACGGGTGCATGACCGCACCATTCGCTGACGCGATGACCCAGGATGAGTGTATTGTCACCCATTCTCAGCAGAAACTGCAGGAACGCTTCGTCGCGACTCATTACATCGCCCCCACTTCATCGGGAATGTCAAAGAATGTCGGGTGACGGTAAACCTTGCTTTCGCTGGGCTCATATAGCGGGCCTTTGTCACTGGGGGATGAGGCCGCAATGTTGTTCGCCTCGACCACCCAGATCGACACGCCCTCGTTGCGGCGCGTATAGACATCGCGTGCGTTCTTGATTGCCATTTCCGCGTCAGCCGCGTGCAGCGAGCCGACATGGCGATGGCTCATCCCGTGTTGACCGCGGATAAAGACTTCCCAAAGGGGCCATTCGTTTTTCATCGGGTTTCCTCCTCAGGTCAGGCTTATTCAGCGGCCACTTGACCGGCGCGTTTCTTCTTTGCGTGCGCCAGCAGGCCGTCCCGCACCCATTGCCCGTCGTCCCAGGCCTTATTGCGGGCGGCCAGGCGGTCGGTGTTGCAAGGGCCGTTGCCCTTGATGACGTCAAAGAACTCGGACCAGTCGGATTCCGAGAAATCATAGTGGCCGCGTTCTTCGTTCCAATTCAGGTCCGGGTCGGGGACGGTCAGTCCGAGGAATTCGGCCTGCGGCACGGTTTGATCGACGAATTTCTGACGCAGCTCGTCATTGGTGTTCATCTTGATCTTCCATGCCATCGATTGGGTCGAATGAACCGAGTCCTTATCCGATGGCCCGAACATCATCAGCGATGGGTACCAGAACCGGTTCAGGGCATCCTGTGCCATCTTCTTCTGCTCGGGCGTGCCTTCAGCCATCTTGCGAATTGCGTCGTATCCCTGACGCTGGTGGAAGCTTTCTTCCTTGCAGATGCGGATCATGGCGCGCGAGTAGGGGCCGTAAGACGTGCGCTGCAACGGCACCTGGTTCATGATCGCGGCCCCATCGACCAGCCAGCCGACCGCGCCGATATCGGCCCAGTTCAGCGTGGGATAGTTGAAGATCGATGAGTATTTCATGCGGCCGTCCAGCAGCATTTCGGTCAACTCGTCCCGGCTGACGCCCAGTGTTTCCGCCGCGCAGTAGAGGTACAGCCCGTGCCCGGCCTCGTCCTGAACCTTTGCCAGCAGGATTGCCTTGCGCTCCAATGTGGGCGCGCGCGTGATCCAGTTGCCTTCGGGCAGTTGTCCAACAATCTCGGAATGCGCGTGCTGACCAATCTGGCGGATCAGAGTTTTGCGGTAGCCTTGCGGCATCCAGTCCTTCGGCTCGATCTTGATGTCCGCGTCGATTTTTGCCTGAAATTCGGCAAGCTTTTCGGGGTCATCATTTGTGGCCTCGGATTTGACCATTTGTGCGTACATCTTGTGTCCTCCGTTCAGGTTGACCCAGACTTGAACCGCTCAGCACGGTGCGTTCAGTGATCTGCCCGTCAAACCCGTTCCAAAATCAAAGCGGCACCCTGTCCGACGCCCACGCACATAGTGCATAGCGCGTAACGACCGCCTGTCCGGCGCAGTTGATACGCAGCCGTTAGCACCAATCGCGCGCCAGACATGCCAAGCGGGTGACCCAAGGCAATTGCGCCTCCATTTGGGTTCACATGCGCTGCGTCGTCGGGCAGGCCCAACTCTCTGAGCGACGCCAATCCCTGGGAGGCAAAGGCCTCGTTCAACTCTATCACATCCATCTGTTCGATGGTTAGCCCGACCCGGGCCAGCACCTTGCGACTGGCCGGTACCGGGCCAATCCCCATGATGCGCGGTTCAACCCCGGCAACGGACATGCCCACAACCCGCGCGATCGGAGTGAGGCCATTCTTTGCGGCCGCCCCCTCATTCGCCATCAATATGGCTGCCGCACCGTCGTTGACGCCCGATGCATTGCCCGCCGTTACTGTATTGTCTGGTGCGTTCACCCCTTTGAGGCCAGATAATTTATCTGCCGTTGTGCCCGGGCGTGGGTGCTCATCGGTATCGATCACAACCGGATCGCCTTTGCGCTGTGGAACCGAGACCGGGGTGATCTCATCCGCAAACAGACCTGCCTTGTGCGCGGCGGCCCAACGGGCTTGACTGCGCACGGCGAAACTGTCCTGATCTGCGCGGCTGATACCGTAGTCTTCAGCCACGTTGTCAGCGGTTTGTGGCATTGAATCAATGCCATAGGCTTGCTTCATCTTTGGATTTACAAAGCGCCAGCCAATCGTTGTGTCATAAACCGCATTGCTGCGCGTGAACGCGGATGTCGCTTTGGGCATCACAAAAGGTGCGCGGGACATGCTTTCGACCCCACCCGCGATTGCCAGGTCATAGTCTCCTGCCTTGATCCCGCGAGCCACCATCCCAACCGCATCCATGCCGCTGGCGCACAGACGGTTCAATGTGGTTCCTGGCACTTCGACCGGCAATCCGGCCAACAAGGCAGCCATCCGCGCTACGTTCCGGTTGCTTTCACCAGCCTGATTGGCATCCCCATAGATGACGTCATCCACGCTGGACCAGTCCACTTGCGAGTTCCGCTCTTTCAAAGCGGCCAGCGGAATGGCCGCCAGATCATCCGTGCGGATCGAGGACAACGCACCTCCATACCGTCCGATCGGAGTGCGCGTCGCATCGCAAATGAATGCATCCATCCGTGAGGTCTCCTAGGTGTTCACGTTATTCATAGACCGTATGGTCGGTTTATAGGGTTTCTGCCGATTCGAGGCAAGCATCATGTTACCAAAAAATAGTGGTTGTTGAAATATCGGTAACATATCGAAGCGCCACCACCGATGCTTGGCACGAGTTGGCCGTGATCAAGCTTAGTTGTTCAATTCACCTTCCAACGCAGAGAGCTTTGGCCGGGGCAACCGGTCCAGAAGGTCAGAAACGGCTGCTCGGCATTCTGACCCTTTCCAATCGGAGGGAAGGAAATCTGATGGCAACACCGGGTGGCGCAGTACGATGCGGCGCCAATTGTGTACGACGAGGACGCGTAACATCGCGGTTTCCATCGGATCGTCCACACCGGTTCTAGGTAGAAGGCCATCGACGATATGAACAGATTCTAAGAAATCAGCATATGCTGTTTTCAACGGCTGCGGCCCGAACAGGTCTTGCAACCAGTCAGGAACAGAAATGGCGCTGGTCTCATAGCCCAGCAATTCCTCCAGACCATCCGGCATAGGTCCCGAAGCCATAGCTGTTGCCGGATTGAGTGACACGTAGTCGCCGGTCAGCAATAGGTCAGCCAGTTCTTTTCGGGATGTGTCGGAGTTGTTTGCAATCAGCACGTGCCAGATATCCGGCATACTGACTTCACGCCCATAAATGCGCGGTGCGGCTGCAGCGCTTTGATTGCGCCCATAGTCCGTGAGGTGATGGGTGCTTGCGCGCCCGATGCGGGTGCTTTCGATCCACCCGTCTTTGCGCAACCGATGCAAGGCAACCCTTGTTGCCTCAGCCTTGATGCCAACGCGACCCGTCAACGCCGTAATAAGTGAGCCGCTGATCTGGTCCGATCTGTTTTGCGCAAGATCGCCAAAAATTGTCACCAAAACCGACCACACCCGCAGGGAGTCGGTGGATGTCAGTCGACCGATACAGGAGTCAAACCAGTCGTTGGGCGCGTCTTTCATGACCGCAGTATAGGCGGGCCGGGCTGAATTGCCATCCGGCCCGAAGCCTTTAGTAGGCCACCATGGTCAGCAGCTCGTATTCAGCGACAAGTTCATCATCCTGCTGAGTCAGCGTGACGTGCCAGCGAACCTCGCCATACTGATCATTGCGTTTCGTCTTTGACTTGACGGTCAAGCGCACCTTGATGGTGTCCCCCGGCACAACAGGTTTCATAAAGCGCAACCCGTCAAGGCCGGTATTGGCCAGGACAGGGCCCTCGTTCGGTTCGACAAACAATCCGGCGGCAAAGGACAACAGCAGGTATCCGTGCGCGACACGACCGGGGAAGAACGGGTTCCTTTCCGCCGCGGCCTGATCCATGTGGGCATAGAACGTATCGCCCGTGAATTCGGCGAAATGTTCGATATCATCCATCGTTACTACACGCGGCGCCGTGACGAGTGTCTCGCCGATTTCAAGATCGTTATAGCGTCGGGTAAAGGGGTGGGCGGGCCCTTTGATTTCGGTTGCGCCCGGAACCCATTTGGACCTAATCGCTGCCAGGATGTCCGGAGACCCTTGAATGGCCGTGCGCTGCATATAGTGTTTCACACCCCGCACGCCGCCCATTTCCTCGCCGCCACCTGCTCGGCCGGGACCGCCATGCACCATATGGGGCAGAGGGGAACCATGGCCGGTGGATTCTTTCATCGAGTCGCGGTTGTTGAAGTAAAGCCGCCCGTGATAGGCCCCGGCGCCTATGGCGAATTTGCAAGCGACATCCGTGTCATGCGTAATGACCGACGCAACCAAAGAGCCCTGTCCCTTATTCGCCAGCTCAATCGCATGATCGGTGTCGCGGTATCCCATTATCGTGCTGACCGGGCCGAAGGCCTCGGTGTCATGGACGCGCGTTGCCGCATCCGGATTGGCGCAATGGAACAACATCGGCGGCAGGAATGCCCCTTTTTCGACATCTGCGCCGTCAACTGCAAAGTCATCCGGATCGCCAAACACACGCTCGGCCTCTTGCCCAATGACCGCGGCTTTTTCCAGCACATCCTGTTTTTGACCATTCGAAACCAGGGCTCCCATGCGCGTGGTTTCAAGTCTCGGGTCGCCGATGACCGTTTTGGACAGGCGCGCGGAAAGGGCTTCGATCACCGCCTGTAGCTGTTGTTCAGGCGCGATGATCCGTCGGATTGCGGTACATTTCTGACCCGCCTTTGTTGTCATCTCCCGCTGAACTTCTTTGATGAACAGATCAAATTCCAGCGTTCCCGGTTCTGCATCGGGGCCCAGAACCGAACAATTCAGGCTGTCTTGTTCGGCAACAAACCGTACCGAATTCTCAAGAATGACAGGGTTGGAGCGCAGTTTTAATGCCGTGTCTGCCGAACCAGTAAAACTGACCACATCCTGCAAGGTCAGACGATCCAGCATATCCCCCAGAGCGCCTGAAACAAGCTGCAGCGCCCCGGCTGGCAGAATGCCCGAGTCCAGCATCAGCCGCACGCACAGTTCGGTGACATAGCAGGAATTTGTTGCCGGTTTGACGATCGCCGGAACGCCGGCCAGCAGAGTCGGGGCGAGCTTTTCTAGCATGCCCCAAACCGGAAAGTTGAATGCATTGATATGGACCGCCACGCCTTGCATTGGGGTGCAGATGTGCTGGCCCAGAAACGTGCCGTTGCGCGACAGCTGCTCGACGTCACCGTCCAGATACACGTGTCCGTCCGGCATCTCGCGGCGGCCTTTTGATGCGAAAACGAACATGGTGCCGATCCCGCCATCGATATCGATCAGGTGATCTGATTGCGTCGCCCCTGTATTAAACGACAGGTCATACATGGCCTGCTTATGCTGCCCCAGATGCAGAGACAGTGCTTTGAGCATCTTGGCGCGTTCGTGAAAGGTCAGCTTGCGCAGCGCAGGCCCGCCAGTGTTGCGGGCATAGTCCAGCATGCCCTGCACATCCAAGCTGTTGTTGCCTGCGGTCGCGATCACCTGGCCCGTTATGGCGCTGGCAATGGTGCGGGCCCCGTCGCCCGGCGCAATCCATTCGCCCGCCGCGAAACTTGAAATCTGTTGGATTGTCATGAGCCACTCCTCAGTCCTGAGATGATCTGCGCAGGCTTGCGCGCGATAAAGATGAGCATATTATTAACCGTATGGTCGGTCAATATTTAACGATTGCCTGTTTGTCGTTCTGGTCAATTCAAACCTCTGCCGGCAACAGGGCGAAGCCGCGAAAACGGATGCGCCCGCCGCGTATTGCGCCGTCTGTGATCTGATAGTTTGGAAAACGGTTCAAAAACCGGCTGACCGCGATCTTGCCTTCCATCCGGGCAAGGGTCAGGCCGACGCAAGTATGTGGACCACCGGCAAACGCATGATGTTTATTGGGCCTGCGGTCCAGCCGAAGGTTATCAGGCCGGTCAAACTGCCTTGGGTCCCGGTTGGCGGCCCCGATGCATAGATGAATATCGGTACCCGCCGGGATGGTATGACCATGAAACGTGACCTCTTCAGTCGTCAGGCGGTTGCCAAACTGGTTTGGGCTTTCCAATCGCAGGAACTCGTCCACGGCTGGGGTGATGAGGTCAGGAGAGGTCAGCAACTCGGACCGTTTATCCGGGTGTCGGTGCAGCAGCTCCAGCGCGTTGCCGATCAGGTTTGTAGTGGTTTCGTGCCCAGCGTTCAGGATGAAAATACAGTTCTGATACAACTCAACCGCGGTCAGACCGCCATCCGCATCGTCCTGTATCAACCGGGTCAGAACATCCGTGTCCGGGTTGCCCGGATTGCGCCTTCGGTCGTCAACGATATGGTGCAGGAACTCTTTAAACTCGGTGACCGCACGATTGCCCCGCTCTTCCTGTTCGGGAGTCAATTGGGGCTCGAGCGCACCAAGGATGGCCAGAGACCAATCGCGCAAGGGTCCGCGTTCGGATCGGGGAATGCCCAGCAGGTTGCCAATAATCTCAATCGGGATTGCTCCGGCGAAATCCTGGATTAACTCGACGCTGCCTTTGGCCTGCATCTGATCCAGCAGAGCATCGACCAGTTCGATCAATCCTGGCTCCATCTGCGCCAAAGCACGCGGGTTCATCGCCCCGACCATTACCCTACGGACACGGGTATGCAAGGGCGGGTCATTGAACACCAGGCTGGTGGTGTGGTGTTCATATAGGGGGCTGTCGACCCCAAATTTCGGGCCAAACACTGCCTTCTTGTTCGAGATGAACCGCTTTGTATCTCGATAGACCAGATCCAGATCCTCGTACCGCGACAGGATCACTGAGCCGTCGGGTTGAGGGCAAGCCGGCATGTCCTCGCGTAATGCGGCATAGACTGGATAGGGGTTCTCGTGATACCCGTCGGGAAGCTCGGTTAGCGAAAACATCAGTGACCCATCGCCCCCATATGCTCGGGCAGAACCAGTACAAGCCACGGCACCAGAACGATCAGGGCCAGACGGAAGATATCTGCGATCCAGAATGGCGTTACACCCTTGAAGATCGTACCGGTCGAGACATCTCCGACCACGCCTTTCAGGATAAACACGTTCAGGCCAACTGGCGGTGTAATCAGGCTGATCTCAGTCACGACAACAACCACGATGCCAAACCAGATCGGATCGTAGCCCAGCGATGTCACCAGTGGGAAAAAGATTGGCACGGTGAGTAAGAGCATCGACAGGGATTCAAACACGCAGCCCAGGATGATGTAGATGCCCAGGATCATCAGGATCACGACAAAGGGTTCCACATCATAGGCTGTGACCAACGCGATCAACGCCTCGGGCAAACCGGCGAGGTTGATGAAGTTCGAAAATATCTGCGCCCCGATCAGGACCGAGAACAGTGCTGCAGCGGTAAACGTGGTTTCTTTCAGAACCTCGAAGGTGGAACTCAGGCTCAGCCCGCCACGCGACAGGGCGATCAGAAAGGCACCCATGGCCCCCATACCTGCGGCCTCGGTCGGGCTGAATGTCAGGTTTAGTGGGTGAAAATCAAAGGCACCATAGAGGCCGCCAATGACCAGAAAAAACAGCAGTAACACGGCCCAGACCGAGCGCAGGGCGTTCAATCTCTCACCCCAACCATGCTTCTTACCGGCCGGTCCCGACTCTGGCTTGCGCCAGACGGTCCAGCGGACTGCAAACAGGTATAAAAGGATGCCCAATACACCGGGGATGATCCCGGCGACGAACAGTTTGCCGATAGATGTTTCGGTCAACAAACCGTAGATCACTAGGATCACAGAGGGTGGGATCAGGATACCCAGCGTGCCGCCTGCCGCGATTGAGGCAGTCGACAGCTCATCTGAATAGCGATAGCGGCGCATTTCCGGCATGGCGACCTTGGACATCGTCGCGGCCGTTGCCAAAGACGACCCGCAGATCGCGGAAAACCCACCACAGGCCGCGACCGTGGCCATCGCGATGCCGCCTTTGAAGTGGCCCAGAAACGCATTTGATACGGCGTAGAGTTCGCGTGCCAGCCCGCCTTTGTTCACGAATAACCCCATCAGGATAAACAGTGGAATAACCGACAGGCCGTAATCCTGTGCTGTGTCGGTGATCTGGCGACCGACCATCGACATAGCCGCTTTCAAACCGCGTTCGGACAGGATGCTGCCACCACGCTCATACGCAAAGCCCAATGTTCCGACCAAACCCATGGCAAACACAATCGGCAGTCGTAAAAGCACGAGAACAAGAACAAGGGCAAAACCGATCAGCGCAGCAGTCATTGCTGGTTCTCCGACAAAACGTGGGGGGCGAAGATGTGCAGAAACCCGGTTGTGATCATCGCAACGGCCGTGACCGCGGTGGATGCGGCGATGAACCAACCGATGTAGAAAACCGGGATCGACAGATACTCGGTCACATCCCCATAGTCTCGCGCCCGTTCAGCCAGAATCCAAACCCGTTGGATTGGCCAGATCAAAATGATGCCCGAGACCAGATAGACAATCGCATCCCGCGCACGGCTTAGGCGGAATCGCGAAAACAGCCCGTCGGTCAAATCAACTGCGATCTGGCCCTTTCCCGCAGAAACCATCGGCAGGACCGAGAAAACAAGGATGGCCATCAGAATACGTGTCAGTTCGGTCGCCGCCTCAATCGGGGCATTGAAGACCGACCGCAACACCACGTCGAAGAAGGTCATGACCATCAGAACAAACAGCGCCAGACAGGCAAGTATTGTTGGAACGACGCTGACGCGACGCGCAAGGGTCACAAAGGATTGCATGTACAGTTCCCGCAGGGTGAGGGTGGCTGGCGGTTCAACCCCGCCAGCCGGGCTTTGCTATTGCGACGCCATTTCGTTGACGATCAGGTCATAAGCGGCCTGTGCATCGATACCGGCGCCATTGACCTCATCAATGACCTTGGCACGAACATCCACAGCAATCGCGTTGAACTTTTCCAGGTCTTCGGCAGACGCGGTGTTGATCGCATTGCCGTCGGTGCCTTCGGTTGCTTCGCGACCGATTGCGTCGATCTCATCCCAGATTTTACCGATTTCGCGGCTCAGCGGTTCGCCAAAGACCTGCTCTTCCAGCGCTTGCTGCAGCTCAGCAGGCAGATCAGAAAACGTGTCTTCATTCATGATGAACGCGAAGGATCCACGGTACAGACCGCCAGGAACTTCATAGACGTTCTGCGCGACTTCGGTCAGCTTAAAGCCTTTGCGAGATTCAAACGGCATCACAACGCCATCGGCCGCTTTTGACGCCAGTGTCTCGTACACTTTCGGGGCTGGCACCTGGATGCCGGTTGCGCCAAGTGCTGCACCGACATCGCCGCCAACACCGCCAGGGATACGAACCTTAAGGCCCGAAACCTCGTCCAGCGAGGTAACCGGGTTGCTGGAATGCAGCTGCGCCGGACCGTGGGTGTGCAGGGCAATCACTTTCACGCCGCGATGTTCGTCTGCGGCTTTCAGATGCTTGTCATAGGCGCGCCAATAGGCGACCGATGCGGCCTCAGCCGAGCCCTCATAGCCGGGCAGTTCGATCATTTTGGTGGTTACAAAGCGACCGGGCTGATAGCCGTGGAAGATGATCGACGCATCCGCCGCCCCGTCCATGATCAGGTCCATCTGGGCGGGTGGGGGCGCAATGCCCAGCTTCAGTTCCGCTGTGACCTGGCCGTCTGTCGCTTCTTCAACCATCTCAACGAATTTTGGCCACATCTTGGCGTTGATGCCGTGGGTCGGCGGCGCCCAGCTGGAAATCGTCAGCGTATAATCTGCGGCCAGTGCCACGGTGCCTGAAACGGCCAAAGCGGCCGACGCCAGCAAGGTGCTTAACTTGGTGAGTTTCATGTTCAGTGCCTCCCTTTGAAACATGCATTCAGAATGCGCTAATGGTTACTTTTGTAACTATCAACATGTCATTGGCGTTTTGCTTCGGTTGCTAAGACCCAAGACGCGGGGCTTTCTTGCGCCACAACCCGCATGGTCGCCGCTGACGTGCGGCTTCCGATTTCTTTGCGATGGTTCATGGGCCCGCCGCGCCAGCGCGGGAAGCCATAGCCGTGGATTTGAACCATATCGACGGCCTCGGCGTTTTCGGCGATCCCTTCTTCAATGATCCGCTCGCCCTCATTCGCCAATACGGCCAGAAGACGCGAAGAAATATCCTGAGCGCTAAAGCTACGCCGAGTTATGCCTTCGGCGGCTGAATATGTTTCGATCAGTGTCTCGACGTCGGGGTCGCGGATCGGTTTGCGATCCCCGGCATCGTATCGATACCAACCTTTTCCCGAGCGCTGGCCAAGCCGCTCCATCTGGCAGAGTTGATCGGCGATGGTAACATAGCGTTCATTCGGATCGCGCGTTGCCGCATTGCGTTTTCGGTTGGCCCACGCGATCTGTAGCCCGGTCAGATCTTGCAGCTCGTAAGGGCCCATGGGCATCCCAAAATCGCGCATCGCCTGGTCCACCTGATAGGGCAGGGCGCCATCCGCTAGCAGATAGTCGGCTGCCCGGCGATAGGCTGCCAGCATACGGTTGCCGATGAACCCGTCGCAAATGCCTGACAGGACGGAAGTCTTGCGGAGTTTCTTACCCAGCGCAAAGCCTGTGGCTACTACCTCGGGAGCGGTCTGGGGCGCATGCACAATTTCGAGCAGTTTCATCACATGAGCCGGGCTGAAGAAATGCAAGCCAATGCAACGCGCCGGGTTTTCGATACCCGCGAAAATTTCGACGGGGTTGAGATATGAGGTGTTGGTGGCCAGAATGGCTTCGGCGCTCATGTGCTGCACCAATTCGGCAAAGACCTGTTGTTTGACAGAGATATCCTCGAACACAGCCTCAATTGCCAGTTGCGCGTCGGCCGCCTCAGCATAGCTGTCAACGGCGCGAAACCGGGACAGGGCGTTCTGGAATTGAGCCTTGGTCATCTTTCCGCGTTTGACAGCACCGTTCAACAGACCGTTAACCCGGTCATGAGCGGCTTTAGCGGCCTCGGTATCCCGCTCAATCAACGTAACGGATAATCCACTGCTCAGCGCGGCAGTTGCGATCCCAGCCCCCATCAAACCGCCGCCGACAATCGCAATGCGATGAATTTCGCGCGCCTCAACACCCTTGATCATGGCGGGTTTTGAGACGGCGCGTTCGGCAAAGAATGCGTGGCGTAAGGCACGGCTTTCCGCGCTTTGTCGCAGCGCCATATGAAGCGCGCGTTCTTTCGGTTGCCCCACTGAAAACGGTTCTGTCGCCCAGCCTAGTGCGGTCAGGTTTTCCATTGGTGATTGCTGCCCCTTGGCGCGCTTCTCCAATTTACTGCGCAAGGCCTCGATTAGGTCAGGCGCAAAATCAGCAACAGGGCGCTGGCTGACGGGTTCGGGGCGTTCTGGTAAATCAGAGACAAAGCGATCAACCGCATCTTCCAAAGAATCTGCCACCAGATCGACGGCACCGTGCTGTTGCATAACCTCGGCCTTCAGGATTTTGCCCGAACAAGCCAGGTCAATCGCCAGGTCCATCCCTACAAGGCGCGGCAGACGCTGTGTGCCGCCCGCGCCGGGGATCAGCCCGACATTGACCTCGGGCAGTCCGAAGCTTGTGCCGGGTGCCGCAATGCGCCATGCGCAGGCCATCGCAATCTCAAACCCACCGCCCAGAACATTGCCATGCATACAGGCGACGAACGGAACCTCGCTGTCTTCAATCATCTGAATGACATCGGGCAGATGTGGTTCGACCGGCGGTCTGTCGAACTCGGACATGTCGCCACCTGCGACAAAGGTTCTGCCAGCGCATCGCAGCACTGCAACCCGCGCGCCTTTGACTGCGGCAACGGCATCGACCAGCCCCTGACGAACGCCGACCGAGGTCGCGTTCACAGGCGGATTGTCAATGGTGACCCACGCGACATCGCCCTTGAATTCAACAGTCACAAGTGACCTGTGCGACATGGCTGCGCCCTCTATCCGGTTCAGAATCGAAACTGGTTTATATATTGACCAACCGTTCGGTTAATGCAATGCTTTAGTTAAAGCGGCATCAAGCGGAACGGTCATGAGCAATACGATTCTTGTGGAAGATCACGGACCCTGGGTGGAAATCACCCTGAACCGTCCCGACAAGTTGAACGCGTTCAACGATGAGATGCACAATGCGCTACAAGATGCCTTGAAGTCAGCCCGAGACAGTGGCGCACGTGCGATCCTGCTGACAGGCGCAGGGCGTGGGTTTTGTGCTGGGCAGGACCTTGGCGACCGCGATCCGTCGAAAATGGATGGCCCGCCTGATCTGAGTGTAACCGTTCGGACCTATTATGCCCCTTTGGTGCGTTTGATCCGGTCATTGAACTTTCCTGTTGTTTGCGCCGTAAACGGGGTCGCGGCCGGGGCCGGGGCCAATCTGGCATTGGCGTGCGATATGGTCCTGGCCGGTGAAAGCGCCAAGTTCATTCAGAGCTTTGCCAAGGTCGGCCTGATCCCTGACACGGGTGGCAGTTGGCACCTGCCGCATCTGATCGGAGAGGCCAGAGCCAAAGGCCTGGCGCTAACCGCTCAACCCTTATCCGCGCGCCAAGCAGAGGAATGGGGTCTGATCTGGAAGGCACTTCGTGATGAGGAATTGCTGAGCGAAGCGCGATCCTTGACCAGCCAATTGGCCAATGGCCCAACTGTCGGGCTGGGCAAAACCAAACAGTGCATTCAGGCTGCTGCGACAACCACGCTTTCGGATCATCTTGAAATCGAAGCAGATGCCATGAAAACCTGTGGGGAAAGCGCGGATTATGCCGAAGGCGTGTCCAGCTTCCTCGAAAAGCGTGCTCCGCGGTTTTTGGGCAGATGACAATGACCCCTCAAGAACGCGCAGCCAAATCCGCTGCCGCCATGTGGGCCCATGATGCGGCCAGCAAATGGTTTGGCATGGAGCTTGTCGAAGTTGCCGAAGGCCGCGCCGTTTTGGCGTTGACCGTCGCGCCCCATCACTGCAACGGTCATGGGATTTGTCATGGTGGCGTGACCCACGCTCTGGCAGACAGCGCGTTTGCCTTTGCGTGTAACAGCCGCAATGTGGCGACGGTCGGGCAGCACACCATGATGAGCTATCTGGCGCCCGGGCAATTGGGTGATCGGTTGACCGCAACGGCCACTGAAACCACGGTTGCGGGCCGTAGCGGTGTGTATGACGTGCGCGTCACCAACCAGGATGACACCATAATCGCCGAGTTCCGGGGTATGTCCCGTGCAATTGGCGGACAGAATTTTGAAGAATAGAACGACGTCGGAGGAGCAATAATATGGATGACCTCTCACCGAACAAAACGGATTTGGATCCGATTGAAATTGCCTCAGTTGATGAAATCCGCGCGACGCAGCTTGAGCGTCTGAAATGGTCGGTTCGACATGCCTATGACAACGTCGCGAAGTACAAGCAGCGCTTTGACGAGGCGGGCGTGCATCCCGATGATCTGCAGCAACTCTCGGACCTGTCGAAATTCCCGTTCACCTATAAGAACGATCTGCGCGACAACTACCCGTTTGGCCTTTTTGCGGTGCCACGTTCAGACGTGATCCGGCTGCATGCGTCATCCGGCACGACCGGCAAACCAACAGTTGTGGGATATACCAAAGGCGATATCGACAATTGGGCGGATCTGGTTGCGCGGTCTCTGCGAGCAGCGGGTTTGCGAAAAGGAGATATGATCCATAACGCCTATGGCTATGGCCTGTTTACCGGTGGTCTTGGTGCCCATTACGGGATTGAACGACTGGGCGCGACCGTTGTCCCGATGAGTGGTGGGCAAACCGAAAAGCAGGTTGGCTTGATCACCGATTTCCAACCCGACGCAATCATGGTGACGCCGTCATATATGCTCAATATCCTCGAACAGTTTCACAAGGCGGGACTCGACCCCCGGCAAAGCTCTCTCAAGGTTGGTATCTTCGGCGCGGAACCCTGGACCGATGCCATGCGCGCTGAGGTCGAAGCCGCGTTCGATATGCATGCGGTCGACATCTACGGCCTGTCCGAGATCATGGGACCGGGCGTCGCCAGCGAATGCGTTGAAACAAAGGACGGCCCGGTGATCTGGGAAGATCACTTCTTGCCTGAGATTATCGACCCGGTGACTGGCGAAGTTCTTCCCGACGGCGAAACGGGCGAACTGGTCTTTACCACATTGACCAAAGAAGGGTTGCCGATGATCCGCTATCGCACGCGCGATCTGACCTGCCTTTTGCCCGGAACAGCTCGTTCAATGCGGCGGATGGCCAAGATCACCGGGCGCAGTGACGACATGATGATCCTGCGGGGTGTCAACGTATTCCCCAGCCAGATCGAAGAGCAAGTCATGGCGACGGGCGGTCTGGCCCCTCACTATCAGATCGAGCTGTACAAATCCGGTCGCATGGATGCGATGCGGGTGTTTGTCGAGGCAACTGATGGGTCGACGGATGAAATGTCCAAAACGGCAGCGGCCCGTATGCTGACAAAGCGCATCAAGGACATTGTTGGTGTCTCAACGGAAATTGTTGTAGGTGATCCGGGCGAGGTCGAACGCTCTCAGGGCAAGGCAAAGCGCATCATCGACAACCGCGACAAGGAATAGGCCATGGCCCGAACAATCGCCAAAGACCATGACCAGAAGCGGGAACAGATCCTGAAACGCGCTGCAAAGATCTTTGCGGATCAGGGATTTGACCGCGCCTCCATGACTTTGTTGGCAAAAGAATGTGGGATATCAAAGGCGAACATATACCACTACTACGATAGCAAGGATGCCATTCTCTATGACATCCTTGAGACCTATCTTCGTGAGTTGCGTAATCGCATTTGCAATGTCGATCTGGGCGGGCTCACCCCAGAAGAAAAACTTCGCAAAGCTGTGCGCGAAATCCTGTATGCCTATCAAGGGGCCGATGACGAACATCGCGTGCAGATCAGCGGCATGGGGTCCTTGACCCAAGACCAGCAGAAAACACTGCGTGCCTACCAGCTGGACATGGTGAGCTTTATCCGCGAGCTCCTCAAGGAGCTTTCCCCAGAGACCTTGCGTGATGACAAAGACAAGCTGCGCGGCGCCACCATGTCGGTCTTCGGGATGCTCAACTGGTACTACATGTGGAACACCGGGGCCGGAACCAAGGCGCGCACAGAATATGCCGACCTCGTCTGCACGCTGACAGTCCACGGTATTCGAAAGCTTTAGGCGCAAGTCTAATGGGGGCCAATATTCGGGTTTCGTCTAACTATTGCAGCCTCATCTTTATATCTTCGCGTCCGCGTAGAAACGCCACGCGCAATCGTACTATACATTCCCGTGGGCTTTCCACATAAAAGCAATATGTCAGTAGTCGAATATGTCTATTCCGCACACTCCGCCTTTGCTTATCTGGGCTCTGCCGAACTTGCCCGAATATGCGCCAAGCACGATGTCACTCTAATCCACAAGCCGGTCCTGTTGTCGCCAGTTGTTGAAGCGCAGGGAAGTCGGCCTTTCCATGCGCGTGCGCAAGCTCATGTGGATTACTTTTTCGGGCGTGAAATCGAACGCTGGGCCGAGTATCGCGATGTCCCGGTCATCCGGTTCAGGCCGACATATCACGATGCGGACTACAGCTTGGCATCTGGTATGATCATCGCGCTGGGTGAGACGGGGCAGGGGCCTGACGCCATGGCTCATAGACTGCTTGAGGCCCATTGGCGCGACGACGCAGACCTTTCCGATACCGAAACGCTTGCGGCCGTGGCGGCAGAGTTGGGTCACAATCCAACCACGCTGTTGGATCAGGCTGGATCGGAGCAGATCCAACAAGAACTGCGCGACAACTCGGCCTGGGCCCGAACTTGCAACATCTTCGGGTCACCAACCTATATCGTGGATGGCGACCCGTTTTATGGACAAGACCACCTGAGCCTTGTGGAACGCGCTCTTGAGCGACCGTTTCGGCCATCGACATGGACCAATCCATCGGTTGATTGAACCAAGATGTTCGATCACAAGCTCTTGCTCGGTTTTAACGTCCCAGTCCGGTTGGCGTGACCTCGTAGCCGGGTTCCTCAGGCTCATCATCTGTCATCTCGGCTGGAAACCCAGGTGCGCGGATGTCCAGGCTAGTTGCGTCTTCCAAACGGCGGATGATGTTTGGCGAAAGCTCTCGGTCGCCGTAGCGGGCGATGCCATCGTCGAAGATTTTGCAGATCAGCGGCGAGATTTCCAGCGGCACATTGTTGCGCTCGGCAATCTCCTGAAACAGCCCGATATCCTTTTTCACAAGGTCCATAGTGAATGAGATATCGCGCGACCCGTTCAGGATGACCTGGCTCTCGGTAACGTGACTAAAGGAGTTGCCAGACGATATCGCGATGGCCTCATAGGCGGTGTTGAGGTTCATCCCGGCGGCTTTGGCCACGACCAGCGCCTCGGCATTGGCCACCAGATGAACGGTGGCCAGATAGTTGGTCAGCACCTTCAGCATCGAGGCCGAACCCAACTCTCCCGTGTGCAGCACGCGGCGACCAAGGGTTGTCAGCAAGGGCAGAACCCTTTCGAACGTGGCGCGATCACAGCCCGCAAAGATCGAGATATTGCCTGTATCTGCGCGATGGCAGCCGCCCGAAACAGGGCAATCCACTGCAGCGCCCCCGGCTGCAATGACAAGATTGCCCAGACGGACCGCCTCGGCTTGGTCGGTTGTGGACATCTCCATCCAGATCTTACCTTCGCGCACCTCGGGCATCATTTGTTGCAGTACGGCGTCGCAGGCCGCAGGCGATGGCAGGCAGGTGATGACCACGTCACACTCCCGCATCATCTGAGCCGGGTTGTCCCCGGCTGTCGCGCCCTGCGCAACTTTTTCAGCTACGAATTCTGCGTTCAGGTCGTGGATCATCACATCGTGTCCATTGCGGATCAAGCTGCCGCTCAGCTTGCCACCGACATTGCCAAGGCCGATAAATCCGATTTTCATTGTTCTGCGTCCCGTTGTTCTGAAAAGTTGTAGACCACATCGCCAAAACGATGCTGGGCGAAGCCATAGACAAACTCAAGGCTCTCATCGCTGGCGGTCACACTATGTTCGGCCCCACCGGGAACGAATACCGCCATGCCTGGGTATACAACGGTTGCTTTGCCTTCGATGGTAACTTCGCCGTGGCCCGAAATGAAATAGTAGAACTCGGCAGGGTCGTGACGATGAAGCGGCAAGCGACCGAATGCCGGAAGATGGGCTGTGCCCAACACGATATCGTTGGAGTTCATTCGATCTTTGCAGATCAGTGTTCTCCAGGTGACATCTCCGAATTTGGGGTCGAAACCACCCTCAATTGGGGCATCATCACGAAACGCAAACCAGGGGTTTAGCGGCGCATCACTTGCGGGGCTGGGCTCTAGAGCCAGGTTGAGGTCCATGTCGGACATATTGCTTCCTCCCAAGCAAAAAAGTTTCTTTGACCGAAGTTGCCCGCAAGCTGTGTTCGGCGATTTAATCCAGCCCCCTAAGCGGAAAGTGCCGGGGGCTGGCCTGTTGCGTATGGGTTAGACAGGTAGGCCAAGCCCGCCCCGGACCTTCAGTTCCAGGTAATCCTCTAGCCCGAAGGTCCCGCCTTCACGTCCGTTGCCGGATTGTTTGTACCCACCGAATGGCGAGCCATAGTTTGTGCTTTGCCCGTTTATGGTGACAGTACCTGCCTGCAATGCGGCACAGATACGTTCGGCACGTTCAGCGTCGCCCGTCTGAACGTAAGCCGCCAGGCCATAGACAGAGTCATTGGCGATCTGAATGGCCTCGTCCTCGGTCTCGAACGGGATCAGGGCGAGAACCGGGCCAAAAATCTCTTCCCGCGCGATGGCCATCTGGTTTGTCACATCTGCGAAAATCGTGGGTTGCGTATACCAACCGCTTTCAAATCCATCCGGTTTGCCGAGGCCACCGGAAATCAGGCGCGCGCCTTCATCAATGCCGGTTTGGATCATCCGCTGCACGCGGTCATATTGGATCTGATCGAAAAGCGGCCCGATATGATTCCCGGGCTGGGCGGGATCCCCCACCGTCTGCGCCTGTGCCGCCGCAGCGGCGATGTCGACGACCTCATCATAGCAGCTGCGTTCGACTAGCATCCGTGTTGGGGCGTTGCAGGATTGACCAGTGTTATGGAAGCAGCTGATAACAGACGCTTCGACGCGCGCTTTCAGATCGGCGCTATTGTCAGCAAAGACCAGATTGGGGGATTTGCCTCCCAGTTCCAGCGCCACGCGTTTGACCGTATCTGCGGCGTCTTTTGACACAAGGATACCTGCGCGGGTCGAACCGGTGAAGGACATCATCGCGATGTCCGGATGCTGCGACATGGCCGAACCGACCTGAGCCCCGTCGCCAAACACAAGGTTGAAAACGCCCGCAGGGTAGCCGGCCTCATGAACGATCTCGGCAAAGATCGCGGCGGACTGGGGCGTGTGTTCCGAAGGTTTCAACACGCAGGTGGCCCCGACGGCAAGCGCAGGCAGGACCTTAAGGGCGATCTGGCTGATCGGCCAGTTCCAGGGCGTGATCAGACCACAAACGCCAATGGGCTCACGATACAGTACATCGCCACTGGGCAGGGTTTCGCGCGCGTCGTGGTCTTTGAGCACGCGGATGAAATCCTTGATGTGCTCGATCCCGCAGCCTGCCTGCTCTTGGCGCGACATATCGATAGGTGCACCCATCTCGCTTGTGATGGCCCAAGACATGTCCTCAAGACGTGCGGTGTAGACCTCCAGCAAACGCTCCAGCAAGCCAAGCCTTTCGGCCTTGGAGGTTCTCGTGAAGGTTGCAAAAGCGCGCGACGCGGCGGCCACAGCGCGGTCAACATCCGCAGCCGATCCCAATGCAACCGTGCCGATCACTGAGTCATTTGCCGGGTTCCTGATCGGGAAGCTTGTGCTCGACAAGGGTGCGACCCAGGCACCGTCGACATAGTGGGTGTTCAGGTTTTTCATGTTGATCTTGCCTTTTGAAAGACCTCGGTCCAGCACTGGTGCGGCTGTCAGTCGGTCTAGTTTCATGCCGGGCACCTCTGCAAGCCCGAGGTTTTTGCATCTGCCAGAATCATCTCGGCCCCGCGCGCGGCCAGCATCATGACTGGCGCGTTTGTGTTGCCAGAGGTGATGTTTGGAAACGAAGACGCATCGATCACACGCAGCCCCCTCATGCCATGGACCCGCAGGCGCGAGTCGAGAACTGAATCTGCGGCCGATTTCCCCATCCGGCAGGTGCAACTGGCGTGATATACCGAATTGGCCCGCTCACGGAAATCCTCCAGCAGCGCATCGTCTGAGTGTGCGGCGATATCGGGCCCTTTGCGGACCACGGCACGGATCGCAGGCGTGTTCGCCAGTTTCTGGATATTGCGCCCTGCGGCGATTGCCATGGCGCAATCTTCATTCGTCGACAGCGAGTTTGGTCGGATTTCGGGCGCTTTACGCGGGTCCGCTGACGTGATCAGAACCTCGCCACGGCTCCTGGGTCGGCAGGGCTGCGCGCAGATCAAAAAGCCGGCCTTCTTGTCCACATCGGGCTTTCCGGCGGCATTCACGCGATAGGACATCGGATTGCAATACATCTGCAAATCGGCATGCCTGTTGCGCCCGGATCGGACAAAGCCGCTGACCTGATTGATGGGTACGGCCAGGGGGCCTTGCCGCATCAAAGCATATTGCGCTCCGGCAATGATCTTGCCTGGCCAGTTGCCCAAGCGATTGTTCAGTGTCGGTTCAGTGGCCTGAAACTGATAAGAGACTGCCAGATGATCCTGCAAACCCTGACCCACCTGCTCAAGCTGATGCTGCACATCAATCCCGTGCTTTTTCAGCAATGCTAAAGGGCCGATGCCCGACCGCTGCAGGATCTGCGGCGAGTTCACGGCCCCGGCGCTGACGATAACTTCACGCACGGCGTGCGCCACGATGCTGCGGTCGCCCTGCCGATACGTGACCCCTGTTGCGGTACCGTTTTCGACGGCTATCCGTTCGACCTGAGCGTCAGTGACAATGTGCAGATTGGTTCGGCCTCGGGCCTTTTGCAAAAACGCATCTGCTGCTGACCAGCGCCTGCCGTTTCTGACGGTGCTGCGTAAGCGCGCCATACCCTCGCGCGCGGACCCGTTCAGATGATCCAGAATGGGCCAGCCTGCCTGTCGCGACGCGGCCAGAAAGTGGTTCGAAAACGGATGCATCTTCTGGCTCAGATCAGAGATGTGAATTGGGCCGTTTCCTGTATCACCTGTTTCGGTGTGCTGCGTTTCAAGCGTGGCAAAGGTTTCTGAAACAGCGGCCCAGTTCCACCCCTTGGCACCTGCATGTTCCCAATCGTCGTAGTCATGCGGCAGGCCCTGAACATAGGCCATTGCATTGATCGAGCTTGACCCGCCGATCACGCGCCCGCGCGGCCAAAAGGCCTGTCGCTGGTTCAAGCCCGGATCAGATGCGGCTGTGTAGCACCAGTTGACCTTTGGGTCGTCATAGGTTTTTCCATAGCCCAAAGGCATTTTGATCCAGAAACGACGATCCGATCCGCCCGCTTCGATCAGCAAGACCCTGTGACCTCCGCAAGCTGTTAGTTTATCAGCCAAAACGCAGCCCGCAGACCCGGCGCCGACAATGATGAAATCGTAGCTGCCCATCGCGACAACCTGCCTCCCTTTCGTGGCGCGCATCCGGCATCCACGATCCTTGGGGGCATCTTTCTGATAGAAGTATTGTTAAATCAAACAATGGATTTTAGGATATAGGCCTAAGTTTACTTAACGGTTGTGTGACATGGACCTGCCTCATCCAACTTGGCTGCGAACCTTCGAGGCTGCCGCTCGGCTTGCCAGCTTTTCGGCTGCTGCAGATGAGCTGGGCTTGACCCCTGCCGCTGTCAGCCAGCAGATGCGTCTGTTGGAAGATCACCTGAAGACCACTCTGTTCGAACGCTTGCCGCGTGGTGTTGCGCTCACCGATATGGGCGAAGCCTATGCGCAACCGGTGCGTCAAAGCCTTGCTGATATGCGCACCGCTACAGCCGGGTTGTTTGGTGCTGTCAGAAAGCGACAGATCAAGGTCAGGGCTTCGATCTCATATGCCACCCTCGTCATTGCGCCTCGCCTGAACGAATTTCTAGCCGAACATCCAGACATTGATGTTGAGCTTTCAACCTTTGTCTGGGCAGGCCGTTTTCAGCAGGGTTTAGGGGATGTCGACATCCGGTTCGGTCATGGCGATTGGGCAGACGGTCACGTTACGCATCTAGGCCATGAATATGCCATACCCGTCTGCCACAGGGACCATCTTGCGCGGTTTGGAAACGCGCCCACCTTTGATCAGCTTGCAGCCGATCACATCACAACCATCCATGGCTCCGAAACAGATTGGCCGCAGCTGATGGAACAGTTGGGCTTAACCTCGCCGGTTCCGCAAAAGGTGACGCGCTTTGATTCGTCGTTGATGGCGTTGCAATTTGTAAGTGCCGGGTACGGAACGGCCATTGTTGTCGAGAGCTTCGCCAGCGCGTTTCTTGATCGCGGCGCCGTCGTAAGGCCGATTCCAGAAAAGCTTGCGATCCGACCGGCTCATTTCATTGTCGAACGTGAGGGGGCGGAAAGACGTGACGAGGTGCGCGCGTTTTCAGATTGGGTGAAGTCAATCCACAACTGGTCCTAAGCTGAACAGTGCGCATCGTTGATGACACTATCTCAGGTCAAGTTGATCTGAGCGATCATCGGTGCGGCTCTGAGTTCGGTTCCTGCTCTTGAGCAGTATTGGTGTATCTGAGCCATTCTTTTCCGCTTCTTTGCTTTCCCAAGTTTAGCGCCCGCACAAAGGTATTTGCCTGTCTGATGCGCCAAAATCCGATAATGCCATTCCCTGTTGACAGTTAGAAATGTATGATGGATACATTATTCAAGATAAAACTGCCGCGCTGGCATAATAAGGCAGGCGAAAAGCTTAACGTTTACCCGTCGGCCCTATCAAGCGGTCAGCAGCGGCGCCTGGCCATCGCGCGGGCCTTAGCGATGGAGCCGGAATACATGCTGTTTGACGAGGCGACCTCGGCCCTTGATCCTGAATTGGTGGGTTAGGTTCTCGATACCATACGTCTTTTGGCCGAAGAAGGTATGACGATGATCTGTGTAACACATGAGATGGGTTTCGCACGGGATGTGTCGGGCAAGGTTGCTTTTTTCATCAGGGCGTAATGGAAGAGATTGGCCCACCCGGTCAGATCTTTGCTAATGCACAGTCCGAGAATACACGCAAATTACTGGCCAATGTAAGCTAAACAGTTGGCCAAACGACACGTTAAGGAAGGTTACGTTCATGTCCCAGAACATTTTTACCGGCACGATGCCGGCCCTGATGACCCCGTGCGAACCGGATCGGACACCGGATTTTGATGCGCTGGTGAAAAAGGGCAAGGAAATGATCGCGGCTGGAATGTCGGCTGTTGTGTATTGCGGTTCGATGGGCGATTGGCCGTTGCTGTCTGATGCCGAGCGCATGGAAGGGGTTGAGCGTTTGATCGACGCCGGGCTGCCCGTTGTCGTCGGAACTGGTGCGATCAATTCCAAATCTGCGGTTGCTCTGGCGGCACATGCGCAAAAGGTTGGGGCGGCCGGGCTTATGGTGATCCCGCGCGTGCTGTCGCGCGGGTCCTCCATTGCGGCGCAGCGGAACCATTTTAAGGCGATCCTGTCAGCGGCGCGGGACATTCCGGCAATTATCTACAACAGCCCGGTCTATGGGTTCGCCACGCGCGCTGATCTGTTTCTGGAGTTGCGGTCCGAACACCCGAACCTTGTCGGGTTTAAGGAATTCGGCGGCAAGAGCGATCTGCGCTACGCAGCAGAGCATATCACGTCCAAAGATGATCAGGTTACCCTGATGGTGGGTGTGGATACCGAGGTCTATCATGGTTTCGTCAATTGTGGCGCCACCGGTTCGATTACAGGCATTGGCACAGCCTTGCCACGCGAGGCGCTGTTGCTGGCGGCGCTATGCCAAAAGGCAGCCGCAGGTCATGCCGAGGCGCGTCAGCGTGCGCTGGAACTGGAAGAGGCTTTTGGCGTGCTGGCCAGCTTTGACGAGGGTACGGATCTGGTGCTCTATTACAAATACCTTCTGGTGCTGAACGGTGAAGAGGAATACCGCTTGCATTTCAATGAAACAGATGAGCTGACGGATGCGCAACGCAACTATTGCGAAAAGCAATATGCCCTGTTCCGTGCTTGGTTCAAAGATTGGTCCAAACAGGGCGGGATCATCGCTGAATGCATGTGATCGACAGCCACACAGGCGGGATGCCCACACGTGTGATCCTGGATGGCGGCCCTGATCTGGGTTCAGGGTCTCTGGCTGCGCGGGCCCACCGTCTGGCGACCGAGCATGAGGGGTTTTACAAATCCGTCCTGCTGGAGCCGCGCGGTCAGCCAGGGATGGTTGGGGCGCTGCTGGTTGATCCGCAGGAACCGGGTAGTGAAACAGGCGTGATCTATTTCGACGCTGATGCGGTTCTGGGCATGTGCGGCCATGGCACCATTGGGCTGGCTGTCACGCTGGCCTATCAGGGCCGGATCGCCCCCGGCAGGCACATTTTTGAAACCCCGGCCGGTCTGATTTCGGTTGACCTGTTAGATGCAAATACCGTGCGTGTCACCAATGTTGAAAGTCGCCAGGTCCGCGCCTCTGTTGCGGTTGAAGTTGCGAGCCATGGGCAGGTGATCGGAGACCTGGCCTATGGCGGGAACTGGTTCTTTATCGTTGATCCATGTCCAATCGCTGTGGAGCCGCGCAACATCCGTGACCTGAGCGATCTGGCGATCGCCATTCGCAAAGCGTGCATCGCGCAAAGTGTGACGGGCGAAAAAGGTGAGCTTGTGGACCATGTGGTGTTGCAGGGAAAATCTGATGTCGCAGGTATCCACAGCCGCAACTTTGTATTGTGTCCCGATGATGAATATGACCGTTCGCCCTGTGGAACTGGCAGTTCCGCCCGCCTGGCTTGCCTTGCGGCCGATGGGGTATTGGCGCCGGGTGAAGAGATCGTGCAGGAAAGCGTTATCGGCAGCCCTTATCGGCTGAGCTATCAACCGGGCGCAAATGGCGGCGTCATTCCAAGCCTGACCGGGCAGGCCCATGTCATGGGGGAAGGTAAGTTGATTTTCGCGCAAGATGACCCGTTTCGGGCAGGTATATCCTTTTGAAAGGCTCTTTCGGGGCAGAGCGATCTGACCTTATGGGAAACGCAATGTGAAAGCACTCAACCATGCAGTCTAGCATTCAACCGGATACTATTGTGATCGGAGCAGGCCTGATCGGGATCAGCACGGCACTGGTATTGCAAAAACGCGGCAAACAGGTGTTGGTGCTGGATCGGGAAGGGGTTGGGGCGGGGGCCTCGAAAGGCAATGCCGGGGCGTTTGCCTTTACTGAAATCGAACCGCTGGCCACGCCAGGGATTATGCGCAAGGCGCCGAAGTGGCTGATTGACCCGCTTGGGCCGTTGTCGATCCCGGCTTCCTACGCGCTGAATATAGCCCCTTGGATGCTGCGGTTTTGGCGAGCCAGCTGGCGGGATCGTTACATCGCGTCGCTAAATGCGCAGGCAGAGTTGATGAACCACTGTCGTGCCGCTTTGGAGCGTCAGGTTGCAGATGTCGGCGGAGAGGCATTCATCCAGCGCGACGGCCAATTGCAGCTGTTCGAAAGCGAGGCCGAGTTTCGGGCCAGCTTAACCACTTGGGAGCTGCGCAAAGAACACGGTATTCCTTTTGACCTGCTTGAGAACCCGGAGGCGATCGCCGAGATTCAGCCGGGCCTGGATCGCAGATTCACCCATGCAGGGTTCACGCCAACCTGGTTGAACACCATAGACCCGGCCCGATGGACCAGCCATTTGGCCAAGCAGTTCACATCGCGCGGAGGGCAGATCAAGACTGCGGGTGTTTCTGCGCTGACACCCATTGAATCCGGTGTAAGGGTGAAAGCCAGCACGGGTGAGCTGACTTCGGGGCAAGTCGTTGTCTGTGCGGGCGCATGGTCGCACCGGTTGGCCGCAACCCTGGGGGACCGCATCCCGTTGGAGACCGAGCGCGGATACAATACGACCCTACCCGAAGGGGCCTTTGATCTGCGGACGCATCTGACCTTTGGCGGGCATGGCTTTGTTGTCTCTCGCATCAATAGCGGTGTGCGTGTTGGTGGCGCGGTTGAGCTGGGGGGGCTGCAACTGGCGCCCAACTTCAAGCGGGCAGATACGTTGCTGAACAAGGCAAAACGCTTCATACCTGGCTTGAACACAGACGGTGGCACGCAATGGATGGGTTTTCGCCCGTCGCTGCCTGACAGCCTTCCGGTCATTGATCGTTCGGCCCATGTTCCGCAGGTTCTTTACGCTTTTGGCCATGGTCATCTGGGGCTAACCCAATCGGCAGGCACAGCGGAGCTGGTCGCCGATCTGGCGATGGGCAGTGAACCGATGATTGATATGCGGCCTTACGCGTCGACGCGTTTCTGATCCGAAGGACGCCCCGATTCGCGACACTTTGGGTCAAACCGCCGCTTGGTAGGATTGGGGGACAGATGCGCAGCAGCAAAACGATTCACGTTATTTCTGCCCATGCAGAAGGAGAGGTGGGGGATGTCATCGTAGGCGGCGTGGCCCCGCCGCCGGGCGAGACACTCTGGGATCAGCGCAGTTTTATTTCTCTGGACCAAACCCTGCGCAATTTCGTGCTGAACGAGCCCCGTGGCGTTGTGTTCCGGCACGTCAATTTACTGGTGCCGCCCAAGCATCCCGAGGCTGATGCCGCCTGGATTATAATGGAGCCGGAAGACACGCCACCGATGTCTGGATCAAACTCGATCTGTGTTGCAACGGTGTTGTTGGATGGGGGGATCATTCCCATGCGCGAACCCGAAACCCGAATGGTGCTTGAAGCGCCTGGAGGGTTGGTGCGAGTGCGGGCAGAATGTCGTGAAGGCAAGGCACAACGTATCTTTGTGCAGAACTTGCCTAGCTTTGCGGATAAACTCTCGGTCCCGTTGGAGGTTCCGGGCCTGGGCACACTCACAGTCGACACGGCATATGGGGGCGACAGTTTCGTCGTGGTCGCTGCGCAGGCGCTGGGGTTTGAGATCGCCGCACACGAAGCGCGCGACATTGCCCGGACGGGCGTGCGCATAACCAATGCGGCCAACGAACAACTTGGGTTCTCGCATCCCGAAAACCCGGATTGGAATAATATCTCGTTCTGCGCATTTTGTGGCCCTCTGTCGTCTACAGAGACTGGGCTGACCAGCAAATCTGCTGTGGTAATCCAGCCGGGCAAGTTGGATCGCTCGCCGACAGGTACGGCAGTTTCCGCACGCATGGCGTTGATGGCGGCCAAAGGGATAATGGCACCCGGTCAAACCTTCGAGGCAACTTCGATCATCGGTTCCAGCTTTACCGGTCGCATTCTGGGCAAGGCTACGGTCGGTGGTCGTGACGCGATCATCCCTGAAATCGGTGGCCGAGGTTGGATCACAGGTATCCACCAACATATGTTAGACCCCGATGACCCATGGCCCGGGGGCTACCGTCTGTCCGACACCTGGGGCGTCTGAGGAACGCCGGTCCGATTGCGCCGGTGCATTGATCACTTGATCTGCTAAGATGTTGGATACAAAATAAAAGCTAGAATATTCAAAGCTATGCGAGGATACCGGATATGCGGCTTTGCTTGGAAAAACCACCACTAGTCGCTACGCGTATCTTCAGAGCGTAACTGGGCAAGGGCGGAAATGGCGGGAAAACGCGCGATCACAAGGCAAAGCCTTCCAGACGTCATCGCAAATGACCTGCGTGAACGTATCCTCAGCGGCGAGCTGGCAGAAGGCGAAACAATTCGACAAGAGGCGCTGGCCGAAGAATATGACGTGTCCCGGATGCCGATCCGAGAGGCGTTGAAACGCCTGAATGCTGAAGGTCTTGTTCAGTGGACCAACAATCGTGGCGGGTCGGTCACAAAACATTCCCTCAGTGAAATAGGAGAAATATTCGATCTGCGCAGCCTGATTGAGGTCGACCTTTTTCGCCGATCCATCCCCAAAATGGATGCCGGCGACTTCGCCCGCTGTGAAGAAATTCTTAAGCAGATGGAAACATCTTACGACGACAACGACGTCAGTAAATGGGGAATTTTAAACCACGAATATCACTCGGCGCTTTATACAGCCTCGGATCGCAAGCTCACCCAAGAGCTGCTGGACCGCATAAATATGCAATCAGACCGCTATGTTAGGATGCATCTGAGTGTCATGAAACAGCGTGAACCGGCAAAGATGGAACACCGCGACCTTCTGCAATTGGCCCGGGACGGCAAGGTGGAAGACGCCTGCGAGCTCTTAACCTCGCATATCCGGCGGACCAAGGAACAGTTGCTTGAGATGATCGCCTCGAAGCGTGCCGATGAAGCCCAAAGATAAACTGAAAGGGTACACACCCCGCTATTTCCAGATGGCAGTACAAGCCGTTTCGGCCCAGTCCAAATCCTCAGGTGACAATTCTGAACGCAGCCGGTTCAAAATGCCGGCGTGTGCCTGGCCCAAGCCAATCCTACTAGTCTGTTGCAGAAACGCCTTCAAACTGTGTTGTTTGCAAATTCATAGCGGCACTTCGACGCCAGTAAGGGCATTTACCTTCAGAAACGGTCGTTATCCAGAGCTCTTATCTGACACCGCCCGTGGCCCTTTTGATATTCTATCTACGCTCAATCGCGCCGCGTGACATGACCTATGGCCAGATGTATCGCGGCGTTTTGCCGGCTGTCGGGACGCAGATGTTGGTGCTGGTGGTGATCATTCTGATCCCCGAAGTCGCAACCTGGTTGCCCGTTATGCTTGTAGGTCTGTAATTTGGCGTGCAGCAACTGGTGATTCAGGACCACACTTGCAGCTCGGTGCAGTTAAATACGTGGTCAGCAACCGGAGTGCGAAATGTCATTCCGTGTATCGCCTTTCCATTTCGTCAAAATAGGCCTTCTGAACTGCGCCCTGCCGCACCTCAAAGCTGGCGACCGGTCCGTTTTCGTCCATCCGACCATCTGATTTCAGCAGAGACAGCGCATCATGCATGCCTTTCAATGCACCCTGCAACGCGACATTGGCATAAAGCACCAGACCAAAACCCATCTCGTCCAGCGTAGAAAAATCGACGATGGGGGTTTTGCCGCCAACAACCAGATTGATCAACTGCGGTGTGCCATTCAAGCGCCTGGGGATGTTGCGAATATCTTCCATGCTTTGGGGCGCTTCGACAAATGTGATGTCGGCGCCATCTTCGATGAACGCCTCAGCGCGTTCGATCGCCGCATCGAACCCTTGCGTGGTGCAGGCATCCGTGCGGGCAACCACTAGGAAATTAGGATCCTGACGCGCGTCCACGGCGGCCTTGATCCGGTTGCGCGCTTCGACCAGATCGACAACATCCTTGCCCGCGAAATGGCCGCACCGTTTTGGATTGATCTGATCCTCCAGCTGAATCGCGCTGGCACCAACGCGCTCCAATGTGCGCACGGTGTGCTGCACGTTCAGGGCATTGCCGAACCCAGTATCTGCATCGACCACGATAGGCAGTTCCGTGATGTTGCGAATGGCCGATGTATGCTGCGCAATTTCGGGGAGTGAGATAAAGCCCAGATCAGGCATGCCTAGGTTGGTGTTGGTCAATCCCGCACCTGAGATATAGACCGCCTCAAATCCCAACTGATCAATGACGCGCGCGGCCAGGGCGTTGGCTGCACCGGGCATCAGAACCGCTTTGCCTGTGTTCAAGCGTTCGCGGAATGCTTTGTTGATCTCATGGTTCATCATCGGCGCGCCCTCCGGCTTGTGGCGTTACCCAAATGCCTATCGAAGCCCGGTTAGTGTGGCAAGTTGAGCGACCTTGCGTTCTGTCTGGTGAAATGCACCCGTCAACTTGTGGTCAGACTACGCGCCAGACTTTCAAGCAAAGGGATCGTGTTTGCCCTTGTTTCGGCGTCGAACCTATTGGCCAGACCCGAAACCGTCAGCGCGCCGATTAGATGCCCCTCGGCATCGAAGACCGGAGTGGCCACCGATGAGATGTTTGGGTTGGTTTGGCCCTCGGAACTGGCTGTGCCGTTTTTGTTGAACTTCGCCAAGTCACCAACATCCTCGCCCGAGAAGTGCCGCAACACCAGCCCTGAGGCCCCGGTCGACAATTGTAGGCGCATGCCTTCTTCGACGTGAAAGCGCAGCAAGTTTGGTGAGTTTTCTCTGTATAAACAAATGCGTTCATTGCCAGAGCGCACATAGAAAGAGGCCGTTTCCCCCGTCGCTTCAGCAAGGATTTTCAGCGACGGGGCGACATGTTCGCGTTTGGTGAAATCACGCCGGAAAATCAACCCAAGCCGCCAGACACTGGGCCCCACGCTGAACCGGCCGTCCTCGTCACGCTGGATGAAACCATAGATGCTCATGGAATTCGTCAGGCGCAGGATGGTGCTTTTGTGCAGCCCGGTTTCCTCGGCCAACTCGGCCAGAGACATGATGGGGTTCTGAGTCGAAAATGCGCTTAGGATTGACATGGCACGCTCGACGGATTCCGTTCTGTTCGATGGCATGGTGTTCTGTCAGATGAAACAATACTGGATCAACCTTGCTGTATCTCTTTGCTATTGTCTAGCTTGGTGGCAATTCTGGAGGCCGCCGTGACAGACGCTATACACAAACCAATCGCCAATACGTCGTTCCGGGCCGTGGATTATTGTGCCTTGCTGGGGCGCGACTACCGGACGCTTCCCTATTCGTTGCGGGTTTTGGCGGAGAATGCAGCGCGTCATTCCGAGGGTGGTTCAGCGGCGCTGGACGTACTCGCGCGGGCCGGGGATGCGGTTCCGTTTCGCCCTGCACGCATGTTGCTGCATGACATGCTGGGTATTCCCGCGCTGATCGATATCATGGCCATGCGCAACCGTTTGGAAGAGGTGGGTGGCGACCCGAGCGTGGTTGATATGAGTTTGCCGGTCGATCTGGTGATCGATCATTCCATGTCCATCAATCATTGGGCTGAAAAGTTTGCGCTGACCAAGAACATGGATCGCGAGTTTGAGGTGAACCGCGAACGCTTTGCGTTTCTGAAAGCCTGTGAGGCGAGGTTCCCAAAGCTGCGGGTTGTCCCACCCGGAGGGGGCATTTGCCACCAGGTCAACCTTGAATATCTTGGGCAAACGGTTCTGCCGTCCAATGAGAGCCCAGATATACTGATCCCGGATTCTAGCCTAGGCACTGACAGCCATACTCCGATGATCAATGCGCTTGGGATCATGGGTTGGGGTATTGGCGGGCTCGAGGCCGAGGCGTTGCTGTTCGGTGAAACCACGCCGGTCAACGTGCCGCGCGTGATCGGGCTTGAGGTCACGGGTAAGCCGTCAGACCATGTGACCGCCACGGATATTGCGCTGGTCATCGCCGAGAAGCTGCGCGCGATTGGGGTTGTCGACACCTTCGTTGAGCTGTTTGGCAGCGGATATGCTGAACTGAGTGTGGCCGACCGTGCCACCATTGCCAATATGGCCCCGGAATATGGCTCGACCATGGTATTCTGCCCGGTGGATGAGCGTACAATCGGATATCTGCGTCAGACTGGCCGCAACGACAGTGCCAAACTGGCCGAGCTGTATTGCCAAGAGCAGAACCTGTGGGTCGAGGGTATGGATGCTTCGGTTGACTATGAACAGGTTGTCGAACTCAATCTCGATCAGATTGGCCGCTCGGTTTCTGGCCCGTCGCGCCCGGAACAGCGGATCGATCTTGCGGCTGCAACGGATCGCCTGAGTTTCGATGGTGAGGTTGAGCGCAGAGTGCCCGTACCCAATGCGGCACATGACATTGGCGATGGTGATGTGATCATTGCGGCTATTACCAGCTGCACCAACACAGCGAACCCCCGAAACATGGTTTTGGCTGGCCTTGTCGCCCGCAACGCAGTAGCGCGCGGGATGACTGTCAAACCGCATGTCAAAACCTCCCTGGCGCCAGGCTCGCGCGTAGTGGCCAAATACCTGTCTGAAAGCGGTCTGCAAGATCCGTTGGATGCGCTTGGCTTTGAGGTTGCCGCGTTTTCCTGCTCGACCTGCAATGGGATGTCCGGGCCCCTTGAGCCCGCGCATGAAGAGGCGATCAAGAGGCATGATGTCAAAGGTATTGCGGTCTTGTCTGGAAACCGGAATTTTGCCGGGCGGATTCATCCGCTTGCATCGCGAAACATGATCGCCTCGCCGCATCTGGTCGTGGCGTATGCCTTGATGGGAACGATCCTGAAAGACATCACAACCGAACCGTTGGGAACCGATCAAGATGGCAACCCCGTGATGCTGGATGATTTGTGGCCCGCGGCGGATGAGGTAACGCGGATTGTTGAGACCTACGTGACGCCTGAAGAATTCCGCGACAATTACGCGGCCATCGGAGATGTCAACGATCAGTGGAATGCCATGGATGTTGGGACAGGGTCCTATGCATGGGAGCCTTCGACCTATGTCTCTTTCCCGCCTTTCGTAAAAGACATCAGCCCCAAGAAGATTGGGCTTGAACCCCTGCGGGATCTGCGCCCGTTGGCCATTCTAGGCGATAGCGTGACAACCGACCATATTTCGCCTTCGGGTATCATCACACCCGAGTCAGAAGCGGGCCAGTTTTTGGAGGCACAAGGCGTCGCGCAACGCGACTTTAATTCTTTCGGAACCCGACGCGGTTGTTCTGACGTTGTTATTCGCTCGACATTCGCGAACTATCGCCTGCGCAATGAAATGACCCCCGACAAAGAAGGGTCCTGGACCAGGGTGGAGCCCGGGGGGCAGGTAACATCGATTTTCAAGGCGATCGAAACCTATCTGGACCGGGATCAGAAACTCGTCGTTATCGGGGGCAAGGAATATGGCTGCGGCTCCTCCCGGGACACAGCGGCCAAAGCCCCTTGGTTGGCTGGCATTCGTGCCGTCATCGCAGAAAGTTTCGAACGTATTCACCGCTCGAATCTTGTGAATATGGGGATCGCGCCGCTGTGTTTCCCGGAAGGTGTAGACCGCAAAAGCCTGCAACTGGACGGGTCCGAGACCTTTGATATCGATTTCAGTGAGGACCTGAACACAGCCTCTCTGACCATCCATCGAAAGGATGGTCGTACCCAAACCACGCCGCTAGACCTTCGGCTATATAATGACGGTGAGCGCGCGACCTTTGCCGAGGGCGGGTTGTTGCCGCGCGCGTTTCGCGGTTTTCTGGCGGGGGCTTCCTGATGGCGGAGCGGTTGCGGGCGGCATTCTATCGGGGCGGGACCTCGAAGGCGGTTGTGTTCAACGGTGCAGATTTGCCCAAGGATCAGTCGGTGCGTGATCGCATATTCCTGCACGTCCTGGGTAGCCCGGACCCCTATGGCCGGCAGTTGAACGGAATGGGCGGGGGGCTGTCATCGCTGTCCAAAGTGGTGATTGTTGAACCGTCGAGCCGGGACGATGCGGATGTGGAGTACACCTTCGTACAAATTGCGGTGGATGAGCCGGTTGCCGATTACGGCTCGGCCTGCGGAAACATGTCATCCTGTGTCGGGCCCTTCGCTGTCGAGGAAGGGATAATTCCGGTTGCAGCGGATCAAAATGAAGCACTTGTTCGCATCTACAGCACCAATACCGACAGTATTTATCACGCGCGTTTTCCCGTGTGCGATGGTCACCCTGTGGAAAAAGGCTCGTTTGAGATTCCCGGTGTGTCCGGGGCTGGGGCAAAGGTAACAATAGACTTTCTAGCCCCCGGTGGCGCGGGTACCGGGACGCTGCTGCCAACTGGCAATGGTGTTGATGTTCTTCAGATTGATGGGTTCGGGGCGCTTGAGGTCTCTTTGATCGATGCCGCTAATCCGGTGGTGTTTTTCCGTGCTGCGGATCTGAACAAAACGGCCACTGAACCTCCGCAGGATTTGGATGGTGATCCTGAATTCATGGCGCTGATAGAACAAATTCGTGCAGCGGGGGCTGTGGCGATGGGGATGGCTTCATCCATTGGCGACGTGAGACGCTCAAGCCCGAAGGTCGCCATGCTTGGTGCCCCGAAAGCATTCACGGCCCTTGATGGACGTGCGCATGGACCGGGCAGCCATGATGTGAATGTACGGCTTGTCTCGATGGGGAATTTTCATCGTGCCATTACATTGACCGGAGCGATGTGCGCTGCAGTCGCTGCCCAGATACCGGGCACGCTGGTGCAAAAGATCGCGCAACCCACAACTCAGGACCTGCGCATCGGCAACCCGTCGGGTAATTTGCCGACCACTGCGAATGTCCAGACTCGTCCATCTGGATCTGAGGCGATATCTGCCGGAACGTTTCGAACCCAAAGGCGCCTCATGGAAGGTGCGGTGCTGTATCCGGCCGAATTGGCGGAGGGTGCGCTTTGATCAATGCGAACGATAAACCCACAGCAGACCTGAGCGATGCGCATCCCAACAAGCTCTGGCCGGTGCGGCAACAGTTCACGGATTATGGAGCAAAACGAAGCTTTGCGGGGCGTATCCACACCGCAGTCACGGCTGAAGATTCCAAGCTGGTTCAAGAGAAACTCTTTACTTTGCAAGGAAATGGCGGTGTCATTGTTCTGGATGGCGGCGGATCACTGCGCACGGCATTGCTGGGAGATATGATGGCAGAACGGCTGATTGCCAACGGCTGGTCTGGGATCGTCATAAACGGGGCGGTTCGTGATAGTGAATGTCTTGCGCGTCTTGACCTTGGGATCAAAGCGCTTGGGACGACGCCGGTTCGATCAGGCAAAAGCGGCATTGGGGCAATTAATGTTCCTGTCGCCTTCGGAGGAACGCTGTTTGAGCCGGGGCAATACATCTACTGTGATCAAGACGGAATTCTGGTGGCACAGAATCCGATCTAACAAAAATAACGAAATGCCAACCAATGGGAGGAAACAATGGCAAAATTTCAACTTACACGCCGGACCTTTGCGGCTGCTGCGGTGGCAGCGATGTCGCTGGGGTCGCCGACGCTTGCTCAAGCGCAGGAAGTCGTGGATAGCATTCACTTTCTCATTCCTGGCGGCGCTGGCGGCGGCTGGGACGGCACAGCCCGCGGTACTGGCGAGGCACTGACAAAGTCGGGGTTGGTCGGAACTGCGAGCTACGAGAACATGTCGGGCGGTGGTGGTGGTAAGGCCATCGGCTATCTGATTGAGAACGCAGAAAGCAATCACGGTACCTTGATGGTCAACTCAACGCCCATCGTAATCCGGTCGCTGACAGGCGTGTTCCCTCAGAACTTCCGCGATCTGACGCTTGTGGCCGGAACGATCGGTGACTATGCGGCGCTGGTGGTTGCGGCGGAAGGGCCTATTCAGGACCTGAACGGGTTGATCGAAGCGTTCAATGCTGATCCAAATTCGACAGCGGTTGGTGGCGGATCAGTTCCCGGCGGGATGGACCATCTGGTTGCAGCCATGGTCTTCCAGGCGGCGGGCGCTGATCCAGTGGCCATGAAATACGTCCCTTATGATGGCGGTGGTGCCACTATGGCGGGCCTGCTGTCGGGCGAAGTTCAGGCAGTCTCAACAGGCTTCTCCGAAGCGGTCGAACTGGCCAAGGCCGGTGAGGTGCGCATCATTGGCGTGACCTCGGATGATCGAGTGGACGCTTATCCAGATGCTCCGACCATGAAAGAGCAGGGCAATGACACCGCGTTCGTCAACTGGCGTGGTTTCTTCGCGGCCCCTGGTCTGCCTGACGACAAGCTGGCGGCTTATCAGGACGCTTTGACCCAGATGTACGGTACGCCCGAGTGGGTGGAAGTTCGTGATCGCAACGGCTGGGTCGACATCCACAACAACGGTGATGACTTCCGTACCTTCCTGGAACAGCAGGAACAGGAAATCGGCGATCTGATGAGAAAGCTTGGCTTCCTCTAAGTCGACTGTTCAGGAGCTAAGACAGGCGCCCGGCCCTAAGCCGGGCGCCTCAAGCAATTTGGGGAGGGGATGAAATGGCACTGGATCGCTGGATTGCGCTTGTCATTCTTTTGATCTGTTTGGCCTATGGCTACGCGGCTTTTTTTACGATGGATGATTTGCTGCCGCCAATCATGCGGCGCAGCCCGATATGGCCTTCGAGCTTTCCCAAAGTGCTGGTTATTGGCGCCATTCTGATGGCCCTTTCGATCATTCTGGGTTTGGAAAAGACGCCCGAGAAAGAAAAACCGGCAGATATCAATCTTGCGAAACTGCATGAATACAAGGTCGGCCAGGCTGTGATGTTACTGGCGCTGATGGTAGCCTATGCGCTGCTGTTGCGTCCCTTAGGGTTTCTGGCGTCGACCTTCCTGTTTCTAAGCATTGGCAGTTTCATACTTGGGGAGCGACGATACGTTCTGATGGCTGTTGTCGGCGGCGTCGCTGCTGGTGTTGTCTGGTATCTTGTTGATGTGGTGCTTGGGATTTTCCTAAGCCCGTTCCCCGGATTTCTGACCGCTATGGCAAACGGAGGCTGATATGCTTGAGGGACTTATGACAGGCCTCGCAACGGCCTTTACACTCACAAACATCCTGATGGTGATCGGCGGTTGTTTGATCGGAACCTTCATTGGCATGTTGCCGGGTTTGGGGCCGATGTCGATCATTGCGATCATGATCCCGGTCGCGATCACGATCGGTGACCCGTCGGCGGCACTGATCCTTTTGGCAGGGGTCTATTACGGAGCTGTCTTTGGTGGCTCGACTTCATCAATCCTAATAAACGCGCCGGGGGTGGCATCGACAGTGGCCACCAGTTTCGATGGCTATCCGCTGGCCCGCTCGGGCCAAGCAGGTAAGGCGCTGACCGTTGCGGCGATCTCATCCTTTGCGGGTGGTACGATTGGGGCGGTGTTGTTGATGGTCTTTGCCCCAGCTTTGGCCTCGGTGGCGTTGCTGTTCCATTCCTCAGAGTATTTTGCGCTAATGGTCGTCGGCTTGTCCGCCATTGCAGCATTTGCAGGTACAGGACAGGTTGGCAAAGCGCTGTTGATGACGTTTTTGGGTCTGATCATGGCCACGGTGGGCGAAGGCGTTCTGTTCAACGCGCCGCGCTTCACCATGGGTATCATGGACCTGCAATCAGGCTTTGGCTTCATTACGCTTGCGATGGCCATGTTTGCCTTGCCCGAGGCGATCTACCTGGTGCTTGATCCCGATCGTTCCAAAACCGGCGATAGTGACAGCGGCAAGATCAGCAATCTGCGCATCGACCGGGAAGAGGCCAAGAAGATTGCACCGGTTATTGGACGCCAATCAATTCAAGGCTTCTTTATTGGCGTCTTGCCAGGGGCAGGCGCGACCATTGCATCCTTTCTTGGGTATGCAGTCGAACGGAATATCGCACCGAAGGAAGAACAAGAACGATTTGGCAAGGGTGAGATCAAAGGCATTGCCGCACCGGAAAGTGCCAACAATGCCGCCTGTACCGGATCCTTTGTGCCTTTGTTGACGCTGGGTATTCCCGGGTCGGGCACAACCGCGATTCTGCTTGGGGCTTTGATCGCCCTGAATGTCAGCCCGGGCCCACGGCTGATGATCGATGAGCCGCAGATTTTCTGGGCCGTGATCATTTCGATGTATCTGGGCAATCTGGTTCTGCTGATCCTGAACCTGCCGCTGATCCCTTACATCGCCAAGGTTTTGGCGGTGCCGCGCAATTTCCTGATCCCCTTCATTTTGTTCTTTACGCTCATGGGGGCGTATATCGGGCAGAACAACGCGACAGAGCTGCTGATACTGGTCGGCTTCGGTGTCTGCGCGACGATCTTGCGCTTTGCAGACTATCCGCTGGCGCCGCTGCTGATCGGGTTCATCCTTGGACCGCTGCTGGAAAACAACTTTTCGCGTGCAATGCAGCTTTATGATGGCATGGGCTTTATCTGGGAGCGGCCGATGACTTTAGGGCTTCTGGCGATCGCCGTCATACTGGTTTTGCTTCCAAGCTACCGTCAGCGTCGGGCCGTCGCGCGCGCCAAAGGGGTTGCTGACGGCGACTAATGTTCAACCTTGGCGTTGTGAATATCGCGGATCATACGCCAGACAGAGTTAGGTCTGGCGCGTGACAATCTATCGCTTTTGTTAAGCATTGCCGCAGCTTTAGCCGCCTGAGAACACCAACATCAACTAGCCTCTGAAAGTAGGCTTGCATTACCGCCTGCGGCCGTGGTGTCGACACAGACGTGGCGCTCCATTACGCAGCGTTCGCCGAAATCGCTCTCAGTAGCCAACGGGATAAGGGCGCCGTCGCGATCTGCCAGCGCTTTTCTTATGGCACGCTGTTCAGCCTCTGATCCCCAGTAAACGACGAGGTCAAAGCCACGGAGCGCGGTAAGAGAAGCCGGGTCGAGTACACCGTCTATTGCGCCGATGCCTTGTGCCCCGGGTGCGACCGTGATTGGAGCGCAGCCATGTGCGCGGACAATCGACGCCTGCTGCTGCGCTGCAACAAGATTTGGCCCCAAGCACAAAACCTTACCACGGCCATAGGTCGATAGAACGTTGGATTCTCCGGTTGGTCCTGGCAACTCAGAAGTACTGAGCGCCAGTCGTTCAGGGGCCGCTGTTGCGTCAATCACCTTCTGAACATCGGCTAGCGTCGCCATGGTTCCGGTTTCGGCTGGAAGCTGGCTGGAGGTGCCTTGGGTAAAGCGTTTGACATAAGAGGGGCCGCCTGCTTTTGGCCCGGTTCCCGAAAGACCCTCGCCCCCGAACGGCTGCGATCCAACGATCGCGCCAATCTGATTACGGTTGATATACATGTTGCCTGCGTTCACACGCGATGTGACCTGCTCGATCCGATCATCAATCCGCGAATGCATGCCAAAGGTCAGACCGAACCCGGTTCGGTTGATCGCATCGACAACCTGATCCAGCTCGGATGCTTTGAAGGTCGCGACATGCATGACCGGGCCAAAGACCTCTTTTTCCATGTCGCCGATACCCGAAACGCGCAGAACGGTGGGCGGCACAAATGTGCCTGTGTTGGGAACAGCAAGCTGTTTGAGGACACGGCCCTGAACGCGTGCAACCTCGATATAGTCCAGGATTTCTTTCTGAGCACCACTTTCGATGACCGGGCCGACATCTGTGCGTAGATCCCATGGGTTGCCGATGACCAATTCGTCCATCGCGCCATAAAGCATTTCCAGAACCGTATCTGCGACATCTTCCTGAACATAGAGGATACGCAGGGCCGAACAGCGCTGACCAGCGGATTGGAATGCCGATGCGACGATGTCCTTGATGGCCTGTTCAGGAAGCGCCGTGGAGTCGACGATCATCGCATTCAACCCGCCAGTTTCCGCGATCAGCGGGGCACCGGGTTCGATCTCTTGGCTCATTGCGCGGTTGATGGTTTGGGCGGTGAGGGTCGAGCCTGTAAAGCACACGCCGTTGACGCGGGGGTCAGACGTCATTTTGGCGCCGACAACGGAACCACGGCCGGGGATCAGTTGCAGACTGCTGATAGGCACACCCGCCTGATGCATCAAACGAACTCCGATTGAGGCGATGATGGCCGTCGGTTCGGCAGGTTTTGCAATCACGCCGTTACCTGCTGCAAGCGCCGCCGCAATCTGACCCGAGAAAATCGCCAAAGGGAAATTCCAGGGCGAAATACACGCGATCACCCCGCGCGCGGGGCGGTTCAGCTCCAATGCGCGCGCTGCGTAGTAGCGTAGGAAATCGACGGCTTCGCGCAGCTCGGCAATGGCATCCATCGGGGTTTTGCCAGCTTCTCGGGTCAGGGCTGCGAAGATTTCGCCGAAGTTCTCCTCATAAAGATCCGCAGTCTTGTTCAGAACATCCGCCCGCGTTTGGGCATCTGCGCTCCAAGCTTTTGCCGCGCTCAGCGCGGTTTCCATGTCTTCTGCGGCAGCCTGCTTTGCAGTTCCCAGCTTGTCCGCGTGATCAGCCGGGTTGATTACGTCAAGAACGCGGTCACCGATGACCTCACCTTCGATGATTGGGCCGACATTCCAAACGGTGTTTTGGAAGGGGGTGCGGGCCTGTTCAATATCTGCCAGATCGGTTGTGTCATGCAAATCCCAACCGCGCGAGTTCGGGCGTTCGGTCCCGTATAGAGCATTCGGCATCAGCACAGATGAGTTGCGGTCGGGGGTGGCAATTGTTTCGAACGGATCGGTGGCGATGGCTTCAGCCTGAACAGCCTCATCTACGATCTGGTTTACGAAGGAAGAGTTCGCGCCGTTTTCCAGCAACCTGCGGACCAGATAGGCCAGAAGATCGCGATGCGCGCCAACCGGAGCATAAATCCGGCAGCGGGTGCCTTCGCCTTCCAGCACCAGATCATGCAGAGAATCCCCCATGCCATGCAGGCGCTGGAATTCAAACGCGCGCTTGTCATCAGCCATTTCCAGAATGGCCGCGACCGAATGCGCATTGTGCGTGGCAAATTGCGGATAGATGCGATCTGTCATCTCCAGCAGTTTCTTGGCGCAACAGATATAGGAGACATCGGTTGCTGCTTTTCGGGTGAACAGGGGGAACCCGCCAAGCCCTTCGACCTGTGCCCGTTTGATTTCGGTGTCCCAATAGGCGCCTTTGACCAGACGCACCATGATCTTGCGATCAAGTTCGGTGGCCAGCGCGTTCAGCCAGTCCAGCACATGAGACGCACGTTTTCCGTAGGCCTGAACCACAACCCCAAAGCCATTCCAGCCTGCCAGCGATGGATCACGCAGAACGGCTTCGATCACGTCAAGCGACAGGTCGAGCCTGTCAGCCTCTTCCGCGTCGATATTCAGGCCCATGCCTGCGTCTTTCGCTTGCTGTGCAAGTTTCAGTGTCAGCGGCACCAGCTCGGCCATGACCCGGTCTTTCTGACCAACTTCATAGCGGGGATGCAGCGCTGACAGCTTGATCGAGATGCCCGGGTTTTCGCGAATATCCTTGGAACGGCATTCCCGTGCCAGAGCGGCAATGGCGTCCTGATAGGCGATAAAGAACCCCTTTGCATCTGCTGCCGTCAGTGCAGCCTCACCCAGCATGTCGTAAGAATAGGTGTAACCCTGCGCTTCTTTCTTCTCGCCGCGCTTAACCGCCTCTTCGATGGTTTGACCCAGAACGAATTGAGCCCCCATTTCTTTCATCGCACGTCCGACAGCCGCGCGGATCACCGGCTCACCCAAGCGTTTTACGGCGCCTTTCAGGGTCGCAACAAGGCCGCTGCCTTCCTGAAGAACCTTGCCGGTCAGCATCAGCGCCCATGTCGACGCGTTGACCAGTGAGGAAGAGGAGTTGCCAAGGTGCTGGCCCCAGGCCGAAGGTGCAATTTTGTCTTCGATCAGGGCGTCGATCGTATCTGCATCCGGCACGCGTAACAGCGCCTCGGCCAGACACATCAGGGCAACGCCTTCGCTGGTGGACAGGCCGTATTCGGCCAGAAAGACCTCCATCAAGCCGGGTTTGTCGTCGGCCCGGATCGATTTCACCAGAGCAATTGCACGGTTGCGCGCTGCTGCACGATCAGATGCTGTCAGTTCAGCCGCTTGGGTGAGTTCTCTCAGAATCTCGGATTCGTCACGCAAATGGTTCTGGCGAATTCGGTTCCTGATTGTAGCCAACTCTGACATTGCAGCTCTCCTGAGTTCTTTGCGCTTTGACGCTTGCCGCGTAGGATATCAGGGTTCCGGAATTCGTGTTGCCTAAAGAAGGGCATGGTGGTAGAAATATGTACTGAAATTACTGAAATATGCAGGCATAATGGTGGAAATATCGGATAAGAATAGGCAATTAGATCGCTATGATCGCGCAATCGTTGCGATTCTTGCGCGGGAAGGCAGGATACCTGTTACAGAGTTGTCTGTGCGGGTTGGTCTATCAAAAACCCCATGCCAGATCAGGCTGAAACGCTTGCAGGAGGATGACATCATCCTTGGTTTTCAGGCCGTCATCAATCCGGCCAAGATGGACCTGGAGCAAGTGGCCTTTGTCGAGGTCAAGCTGTCCGACACGACCGAGCCCGCTTTGACCGCGTTCAATGCTGCGGTGCGCAAGGTGCCAGAGGTTGAACAGTGCCACATGATTGCTGGGGCATTCGATTACTTGATCAAGATCCGTACATCGAACATGCGGACATTTCGCGAAGTCCTGGGAAAAACCATCTCGTCCCTGCCTAACGTCGCCAGTACGTCGACCCATGTCTCAATGCAGTCTGTCAAAGACAGCGAAACATTTTAGGCACAGCTGTAAACGCGACACTGGTATACGTGATATGTGGCTTTGAAATTTTCCGAGTTGCTGGCGTTTGAGTCGGTTTGTCAAAAGATGATGAAACCAAAACTGATGGCCTTTCGCTCATCGATTGCGGCGATTGATCTGCACCGTATCAGATCGGTGGATCAGGCCCATCAGCGGTTCACGTTGACAAATCAGTAGATCAACTGGCGTCGTGATGGGTGTTTATGAAATGGATCATTCTGCCAGAAGCGCCGAAAGATCAGCCGCGCCTTTCTGCAAAGTCTGCAAGAAAGACATCAGGCTTTCTACGTCATGACGCTGAGTTGGCGCATGAACGGAAAGTGTTGCAACCAACCTGTCCTGCCCATCCTGAACAGGCACCGCAAGAGCAGTCATCCCGGTCATGAACTCTTCATCATCGGTGGAATACCTGTTGTCGGCGATACGTTGGATTTCTGTGCGTAAAGCGTCGGGATCGGTCAAAGACCGTTCGGTCTGGGGTTGCAGATTGCCGGCGGAAAGAAAACCATCGAGTGTTTTTTGCCGCAATGTGGAAAGGTACATTTTGCCACTGGCGGTGCAATGAAAGGGCACCTGCGTACCGACGGGCAATTGAATGCGCAAAGGCCATTTGGTTTCGACCCGGTCGAGATAGATCATGCCTTCGCGGTCCGGGGTGGCGAGATTGCAGGTTTCACCCACTTGTTCGGCCACGCTGCGCAAGATCGCCAGACGCGCCGTACGCAGGTGCTCGGAAGACATCGTATTGACTGAAAGCAACCTTAGCCGGTGGCCGGGGCCGTATGAGCGGCCATCCAGATCGCGCTGTAGGAACCCTTCGGCCTCGGCGGTTTGAAGCAGGCGGTGGACTGTTGGTTTTGCCAATCCCAATGCGTCGATAAGATCAGATGGTTTTACGGCAACCCCGCGCCGCGCCACCTCCTCTAGTATGAGGAGAAGGCGCAAGTTCGTCGGGATCTGAGTTTCTTTTTCTTGTGTTTCCGTCAGGGCCATCCCGCAACAGTCTAGTTATTTGGCAGCAGGATCAAGGCCAGATCGGGCACTAGCGAAACCAAAATCCATACCGACAGCAAAGACACCAGATAAGGCACGGTGTATCTGAGCAGCCGGAAATAGGGCACTCCGGTCACACCTGAAGCGACATACAGGTTCAACCCGTAGGGCGGTGTGATGAAGCCGATGGACGCGCCGACCAGGAAGATCACCGAGAAGTGGATCGGATCAATGCCAACCGAGGCCGCGATGGGAGCCAAGATTGGGGCCAAAATAATCGTGACCGGCAGGCTTTCCAGCACCATGCCGGAGAAGAAGACGATTACCATCGAGGTGAACAGAACTGCGTAATAGCCACCCATTGAGGTTACGAAATTGCCGATGGTTTCCTGTGCGCCAAGCAAAGACAGGATTTGCTGCATCACGACTGAAATTGCGATAAGTGGTGCGAGGATGCCTGTGATCTGCGCCGATCGGATCACGATCGAAGGGATTTCCGGAATCGTGAACCCTTCGACCACGAACATCTCGGCAAAGGTTTTCTCGGTTGGTGAAATGTCGTTCCGTGCACCCATGATGCGGTTGATCGGATAGCTGACGAGGCCCGCAATGACGCAGAAACCCACGGTCACGCCCGCCGCCTCAGTAGGGGAAAATTTGCCAGTGTAGATGCCCCACAGCACCAGGCCGATGGCGAAGAAGCCAAGCCAAGCTCCGAACGCGGTTTTTAGCACCCGGTTCAGTTGCAGCGGAATCAAGTGGCCCCAGCCATTCATGCGGCAGATGATCCAGCAGGCAAACTGCATGCCAAAGACCATCAGCGCGCCGGGCAGGATACCTGCGACGAACAGCTCAGAAATCGGCAAGTTCATCAGGAATCCGTAGACGATGAAGATAATCGAGGGAGGAATGATAATCCCCACCGTGCCGCCCGCCGCAGCGGTTGCCGCGCTGAACCGTTCGTCATAACCACCCTTCACCATCTCCGGATGCAACATGGAACCAATAGTAGCGGTGGTTGCAGAATTTGATCCTGAGATTGCAGCGAACAATCCGCAAGCGCCCAATGACGCCATCGCAAGCCCGCCGCGTATCCATCCGAGACAGGCATAGGCGAAGTCGCTAAGCCTTCGGGCGATACCAGACTTGTTGATCAGGTCACCTGTCAAAATGAATAGGGGCATCGCCAGAAGGGCAAAGCCTTTATTGAAAACATTCAGAAGCTCTGCACCCATGTTGTCCAGCGTCAGGCCAAGGACAAAGGAACAGCCGATGACCCAGTAGCCGATGACCAGCAGAACGGGCACGCCCAGCATGAAAAGGAAGGTGACCCCCAGCGAGATCAGTGTAACCATGGTTCCATCTGTCATCAGTCTGCTCCGATCACGGCTTGCTTGATCAGCGGCTCGCCTGTTTTCCAATTGTGCAGATCGTCGGCGAGGTTTTGAAACACCCGTCCAACCATCAGAAAGAACGAAAGCGGTGCGGCCAGAAGGAACCACCACTGCATAATGTTGTCAGTCCCCAGGACAATCTGGAAGTTCGAAGCCGACAGCGCCACCAACCGCGTGGTGGTCACGATGACGATCACTGCGAAGATGAACCAAAGGACCGCGTCTAGGATCAAACAGGCTAGTTGACCGGCGCGGGGCATGGAGGTGCGGAATTCACTAAAGCTCAGATGTGTACGCAGGCGAACATTGTAGGAGGCACCGAACCATGCCATCACCATGAACAGCAGGGGTGGAATGGTCGTTGACCAGGGTTCTTGATCGTTGAACACAAATCGATCAATCACGCCCCAGAAGATGATGAAGGCAATCGCCAGGTAGGAATAGACCATTACGGACCGTTCAAAATGGCGTTCTACAAAGGGCACTTTCCGGTAAACCCACATGATGAGAAGCCCACCCAAGGCCGCGACGATTGCACCCAAAACCCATGTCGCGTCGGATTCCAGTGCAGATTGTATCTCGAATGAATCAAAGGTGAGAAGCGCGCTAAAGATAGCGCCTATGTCTGCCCAAAATGACATGAGCCCCGTCCTCCCAGTCGGTGTTTTGTGGAACCGGCCCAAACGGGCCGGTTCTTGATGAGCTTGGATTAGGCTTCGCCTCTCCACCAGCGACGCGGCTCAACGTTTTCTGCGATGGTATCAGCGGGGATCTCGCGCGCGATGTCGTAGATCTCCTGATACGTATCGATGCCACCGGCCCATTTGTTGATCCGTTCGCGCCACTGTGCCCAAGGTTCGGGGTTGTAGTTAGGCGCACACATCTCTTCGGCCAGTTTGATCTGATCGTCTGGTAGGAAGGCCGGGCGGACGCCGTTCTCGGCAAAGATCGTGTCCGGCAATTGCGGCTCTGAGAAGCCAACCGTGTTCAACAATGCAGCTTCGTTTGCACCCTGGATCAGAGCCTGCGTAAAATACGAGGACTCCATGACTGCGTCCTGCAAATCACCACCCAGGCTGTCGAACACCTTGGCGGACATCGAGGTATGCTCGGTACCGCAGAAGAACTTCAGGTTCACTGACTGCGAAACCACCGGCGCCATGTTGGCATAGGCCACGGCCGAGGCCCAAGTTTCGGCCCCATCGATCAGACCCGTTTTAAGCGCGTCCAGGGTTTCTTCCCAGGCGACAGGCACAGGGTTCAGATTCAGCAATTGCATTGCGATCCGGCCCAGCTGTGTACCGGTTACACGGTTTTTGGTGCCAAACAGTTCTTCCAGCTTGGTCACGGTTGGCTTGTCGGCAAAGTTCGAACCCATTTGCAGACCACGCAACTCGCAATGGGTGAACAGGAACTTCAGCCCATGCCGTTTCTCAAGCGGATCGCGCAGGATGCGCTGGCTCGCGGGGCTGTAGAAGAAGTGATACTGCGCTGCGCGGCTTGGGAACATATAGGCATAGTCCAACACGTTCAAATAGGGTGCGCCACCTGCAGAGTTCTGAGTTGAGGCTGCATAGATGTCGACGATACCCTGCTGCGTTTTCTCGACACAGCTCAGCTGACCGCAGATTTGGTTATCGCCGATGAACTCAATGCGAATCTCACCGTCCGTACGCTCTTCCAGATCACGCGCAAACTCGATGGCTCCGGCGCGTTCGATCAGAAGGTTGCGGGTGTTGAAGCCAGAAGCGCCGAATTTCAGCGTGTGCTTCGGCTTTTTTGAAAAGCGCTTTTCATAGGTTGACTCAGCGGCTTGCGCCAAATTCGCCAGGCTCATCGCGCCGCCGAACCCGCCTGCTGCTAGCAGCGTCGAGCTCATGCCATAGCGTCCGGCCACACGGAAGAAATCCCGCCGCGAAATACCACTTAGTTTCCGACCAATCTCCATTGCTTACCTCCCTGATCGCAAATAATGAGACTATTTGTATCAAAAAATGCTAGTATAATTCTGGCATCTTGCATAGAGTTTTTTTAGCGACTTTGGGAGGAGGCAGTCATGGAAGTGGATTATGCGGTTGTTGGCGCGGGGTCTGCGGGCTGCGTAATTGCCAATCGGCTCAGCGCTGATCCCAAGAGCACAGTGGCTCTGCTAGAGGCCGGCGGGCGCGATACAAACCCGTGGATTCACATTCCCGTCGGGTACTTCAAAACGATGCACAATCCGTCGGTCGACTGGTGTTATCGCACCGAGCCCGACCCCGGCCTGAATGGTCGATCCATCGACTGGCCGCGCGGCAAAGTCTTAGGCGGCTCATCTTCGCTGAACGGGCTGCTATATGTCCGCGGACAAAAAGAAGACTATGACCGTTGGCGCCAGATGGGCAATGAAGGCTGGGGCTGGGACGATGTGCTGCCCTTGTTCAAACGCAGCGAAGATCAGGAACGGGGCGTGGATGAATTCCACGGTGTTGGCGGGCCATTGTCTGTGTCGAACATGCGCATTCAGCGCCCAATCTGTGACGCATGGGTCGCCGCCGCGCAGGCCGAAGGCTACCCCTTTAATCCCGACTATAACGGCGCCGAACAAGAGGGCGTTGGGTATTTTCAGCTGACCACGCGCAATGGTCGCCGTTGTAGTGCTGCTGTCGCCTATCTGAAGCCCATTCGCGATCGCCAAAACCTGAACATCATCACCAAAGCTTTGGTATCGCGTGTGATCCTGGACGGTAAGAAGGCCGTCGGGTTAGTGTACCGTGATAGATCTGGGGTGGAGCACACTCTGAAAGTGCGACGCGAGATTGTCCTGTCGGGTGGTGCGATCAACTCGCCCCAGATTTTGATGTTGTCAGGGATCGGAGACCCGGATCACCTCAAGGAAAACGGCGTTGAACCGCTGCACGCGCTGCCGGGTGTTGGCAAAGGTCTTCAGGATCATCTTCAGGCTCGGCTGGTCTTCAAATGCAATGAACCTACACTGAATGATGAGGTGCGCAGTCTATTCAATCAAGCGCGTATCGCCTTGAAATACGCCCTCTTCCGCGCGGGCCCGATGACCATGGCGGCCAGCCTGGCCACAGGCTTCATAAAGACCCGCCCAGATTTCGAAACGCCGGATATTCAATTCCATGTCCAACCCTGGTCCGCCGATAGCCCGGGGGAAGGCGTGCACCCGTTTTCAGCCTTCACAATGTCTGTTTGCCAGTTGCGCCCGGAAAGCCGCGGGGAGCTTAAGTTAAACGGCCCTGATCCATCCACGCACGTAAAAATCATACCGAATTACCTATCAACAGAAACCGATTGCCGTACCATGGTAGATGCGGTGAACATCGCCCGGCGGATCGCCAAACAGAATCCACTTGCCTCGAAGATTTCTGAGGAGTTTCGACCATCGGCAGAGCTGAGCCCTGACGATTATGAAGGTACATTGGATTGGGCCAGATCGAACACCGCTTCGATCTATCACCCGACAGGTACCTGCGCGATGGGACAGGCCGAGACATCAGTTGTCGATGCAAAACTGAAGGTCCATGGAATATCGAATCTGCGCGTCGCGGATTGTTCGATCATGCCGGAAATCGTCAGTGGCAACACCAACGCACCGGCGATTATGATCGGTGAAAAAGCAAGCGATCTGGTAATGGCTGATGCCTGATATACGGGCTGACCGGAGTTGGAGTGTGCCCCAACAGGCGGGCAGTTCAAAACTACTCCAGAAATAGCTTGAATGAAGGATGGCGTTCCGCGCCACTTGGCATAATCTCATGGATCGCTGATAGAACTTCTTCGGATGAAGACAGTTGCAGGCGTCTGCGGCTGTCTAGAATATGGGCCAGCCAGGCAAGTGCCCTGATATCTCGGGCCATTTGTTCTGCGTGGTCCAAATCTCTCACCAGTACATCTGCAGGCGCTTTTGCCAGATAGCGAGATTCCGCGCGCAGCCGTAGGATTTCGGGCCAAATCATTGTGTTGCCTTGGGCGTTTTCGGGCGTGTCAATCGTCGCCCACAATCTTTCGGCGTCTTCATGTCGCCCCACGCACGCATAGGCATGCGCGAGCAATGCTTCGTGGTATCTGGTCAAAAATCGAATGCCCAGAGCCTCAGCCCCCGCGATGGCGGCTTCCAAGTCAGCCAGCGCCGCGGTGGGGCTTTCGTTGTGATAGCATGCGGCAGCCATCCAAAGATTTGCGCCGACAATCCAAAAGGGCTGCCCAAATGTTTCAGCCAGTGCCTTGGCCTGTTCCAGTTCTTCGCGGATCGGTAGGCCGCTTGGCGCGTAACAGCGCGCTGCTGTGCGGAAAACGCGAATATATGGGACAAGTGGCGCAACATCCAACCGTTCCCCATGCGCGTGGGCCGAGGCTAACGCTTGCTCCCAGCCATCAGCATCACCCGCGATAAAGCGCCCGTGCGCCCGGAATAGATGGACCAGTTCCAGACAATCCATCGAATAGGTCATTACATGCAGCTTATGTTGGTCAAAGTCATACAGTTCGGCGGTGCGCTGATAGGATGCTTCTTGCTCTGCGAATTCACCAAGGCTGAAGCTCGTAACCGATCGTGCGCAGTTTGAAACAACGCCCAGCTTGGGCTCGACTTTGGCGATGTTTTCCATGCGCTCAACCATCCGCACGGTGCCCGATACATCTGACAAGGTGTAAGCGTGAGTCCATACGCCCCACGCGATCTGGAATTCAAGCTCTCCACCCCCGGCGATAGTTTCGCATAGTGCCAGTGCATTCCCATAGGCTGCCGCCGTACGAGGGGAGCCAAACCCCTCTTGCTGGACCAGCGCGTTGCCAAGTACAAATTCGGTCGACATTTCCAGGCGATTGCGCAAATCCTGGTCTTCGATTTTCTGTAGTAGCCCCTTTGCAATTTTAGCAATACGCACGCTTTCGGCGATCTCACCGCGTATGGTTGCGACCTGAGCGGCCTCGGCTAGTTTCGGGATGGCTTGCGCATAGTCTTCGCACCCCATTAAGTGCTTTGCTTCGATGATCGGATTGGCCACTAGAGATTCGGGTGAAACCGCCCGATAGGCCTGCAGCGCGTCCCCGTGCAGCTTGCGGGCCCGTGTGCTCAACATGGATGTGACCACCGCATCGCGCAGCAGCGCATGATCGAACGCAAGCTCGTTGGCACCCCTTTGCTGAAGCAAACTACGATATACAAGCGTGTCCGTGGTCTTTTGGACCTCGTGCACTGGTTTGTTCATCATGGCAGCAGCCACTTCCGTTGTTGCATAGTCCTGCAGGACGGCGACGACCTCGACCAACTGCCTTTCATCCTCATCGACATCTAGCCGTTGCTGTAGCGCTCCGATCAGGGTTTGCGGTATGGCTGCCTCGATACTGGCTTGCGGCTGCTCCAGCAGGGTCATCGTGTAGTGGTACACATAAAGCGGTATGCCATTCGCGCGTTCGATTATTTTTTCGCGCGTTGATTGGTTGAGCCGGGTATCTGGATCGAGAAAACCTATCAGTCTGCCCGCATCGTGATCTGCAAGTGGGGTCAGATCGATACGCAAGTCTGCTTCCACCTGCAGATTTCGCCCTTCCAGCCTGTGTGTCGCCAACAAAAACAGCGGTTGGTTGCGAAAAACCTGCGAAAGCAGGGTAAGGAATGCAACAGAATCCTCATCAAGCCATTGGGCATCGTCGATGAACAGTATGAGTGGCCCCTGGGCAAGCTCGCGTTCGAGAATTGCTTGCAATGCTTCTGTGATCCGGCCTTGGCGGACGACTGGGGCGACAGGTATTTGCGACATATTCAAGAGGCGCTGAAGACCGTCTAGCATACCTTCCGGGGCCCATTCCTCGAGGGATGCGGCCGGGTCCGTCCCGTTCTGTTCTTGAGCGATCAACGTACGCATCGCGGCGTTGAAACATGCAAAACTCTGTTCACTGCGGTGAAGGGATCCCGCGACGCGTATGACGTTTGCATCCGGAACTGATGCTAGGAATTGCTCGGCCAGCATTGTCTTACCATAGCCTCCGGGGGCCATAACATCTGCAAATATAAAGCGGCCCGATACAGCGTCGGCGTAACAAGTGCTGATCTGGCTCATCAGGTCAGAGCGGCCCAGCATCGGCTGTCCGATCGGGTTCAATTCTACTTGCCCGTCCCAAAGCGCAGGTTGATCCTGAAAACCTTGTTGGTCATGCAGTATATCGCCTGTCGCCAGCGTGGCCTGATCACCTGTTAGGTGCGGAACGTCAATCGCCCAAATATCAATGGGATTGCGAAAGCCTTTGAGCGCTGTCTCGCCAACCTCTCTAAGCTTAAGCGCCGCCTGATCAATGGACCGCCTGACCTCGGATGAAAAGAAGATGCTGCTTGGGCTCGCCAGCGATTGCAGTCGCGCAGCGCGGTTCACCGCGTTGCCGATAGCCAATGCTTCCTGGGCCGCCTCGCCAGCGCGCACTATTTTTACAACGCTCCATCCGGTTGCGATGCCACAGCAGGCTTGCAAGAGCTTTGCTTTTATCTTCAGGGCAGAGGCGATTTCGATGATCTTAATTGCGCACGCGACTGCAGTGGCGGCGCTGTTTTTGATCGACCTTGGATACCCAAAATAGGCCATGGCGCCGTCGCCCAAATATTTCGCAACAAAGCCACCCGCATTCTGGATTTCCTGCTGGCACTGGCTTTGGAAGCTCTGGATGACCTCGAACATAGCTTCATTACCAAAATGCTGTGTTGCATCCGTAGAACCAACGAGATCAACGAAGAGAACGGTCATGTATTGTGATCTTGCTTCGCTGGTTTCTCCGATACGGGCACCGCAGCTTGAACAGAAATTCCCACCAACCTGGGAAGGAACTCCGCACCGCTTACATACGACTTCACTCATCTGGCCAGCTTCCTCAGGGTCTTTTTGACTCTGCACACAGGGAAACAAGTATTGGTTACAGCGGCGTCGTTCTGAATAGCATCAAAACCAAGACATTTAGGTATCTAAATCCCAATTCGGGGCCAGAATCCGGGAATGAGATATCTGATTGCACGTTCCCCCATTTGTGCGATCTTCCAAATATGCACGGCTCAATCATCGAGGCCAAAGCACAGCGTATTAAGATATAATGCTTTAAATTTGATAGACTGTCGACAAATTCGAAACACTGATGAAGGCGATTGTTCGGCCAGTTTATCTATGGTTGCTGTGATCCGATCCGTATCGTGTTTAGAGAACCCGCAACTGAGATTCGAATGTGACACCACGCATTTGGTCAAAACTGTTTCGCCAATAGTAAAGTTTTTTCAAGGATTGCGGACGACGATCCCGCATTTGAAACACCCCAAACCCGCAATGCTGCAGTAGCGCGTAAAGCACTGCCGGGGCCGAAACATTAGAGGGCGAGTCGTCTGTCATGCTGAAATCAAAAAAGTGAAAATGCAGGCCGTTCCCATTCAGTCTGCTCACCCGCTCCATGGGCGAAAATGGTGATTTCGGGTCGCTTTTTCTATCTTAATCAATTCCGCAATGAAGGCAGGAAGAAAACAAACTTTGGGCACATTGAAAGGATTCTTTGGGTTGGCGCCGGATTCTGGGGTGATTGTTGTACTCGCTAACTCGTCTGAACTTGGACCTGATGCGAGTCTTGTTCCTACGTCCATGCGCGTTTGGCCATCATAGGATTGGCTCAAAAGTTGTGAAAAGTTAGATGGTGAAACAGATGTTCAAATACAAAAGCCCGCTCAGCCGTATTCTTGATGGAACCAATATGCCCAGCGTCGCTGAAGACGAAACGGTCGATAGTGGTGTCATCGTTGCCGAAGATTCAGAATTGACGACTGAACCTACAGAACCTGAAACGCCCGAGGCGGAAGCGGCCCTTCAATCCGAAATTCAGTTGGCCGGATCGGATGCGATTGCATCTCTGGCGTTTGCGGAAAGACTGGAGGCGCTGAATACGCCCAATGTGGAAAATGCTCTCGATGCCCCAGCACCTCAGCTAGTTGAACCGGCTCCGATGCCCGATCCTCATCCGGGACCCGGCGAAAGTGTCGAAGCCCCTGAAGCTGATGCTTCGAATGCTAAACGCGGCCGGCGGGTCAAAACGACTTTCCTGGGTTTTGGCAACCAAGCGGATCCGATCGAGGACATTCTAAAATCCGCGGAACCTGTAAAGAACGCTACCCAACAACACGAAGCTTATCCGGTCGGTTGGTTGGTTGTGACCAAAGGCCCCGGTCGTGGAACAAGTGTGATGCTCACAGGTGGATTGATGCAGATCGGTCGGAATGACGATCAAGCCATCCAACTCGATTTTGGCGACAACGGTATCTCTCGCAGTAGTCATGCAGTGATCGCTTACGACCCGGAAGCCCGAAAATGCTATTTGGGTCATGGGGGTAAAGCGAATTTAGTTCGCCTAAATTCGGGGCCTGTGCTTAGCACGGTTCCATTGTCGAGTGGTGACGATATTCGCATCAGTGACACCACAATGCGCTTTACCGCATTTTGCGATGATGAGTTCGACTGGCAAGAAGATTGAGTTGATCTAAAGTAAACTCTCCTTAAAGCAGAGCGCTTCGCATAAATGTGGAGTGCTCTTCTTCTTTTTGCGTATCAAATTGATAGCGATAGCAAGAAAAATTGTTTAATTTCAACGCTTAGTTCGATCTTAAGGTAAGTCAAGAAATCAACACAAACTTTTCTTGGGCCAACCACAATACAGCTCAATTTCTCGCCATTGTTAACACAATCGGTGGGTAAAAAGTGAGAGAAGGTAAGGTTAGCCACTATGAAAATGAACCGACGAGTATTTCTTAACAGCGCATCGTTGGCCGCATGTGTCGCGATAGTACCCGTGGGGGGAAGTGCGCTGGCAATGGCGGCCGGGCAGGTTGCGCATCGCATACTGGCCGCAGACAAGCTGAGTTTCTTGACCGAGAAGGTTGCGAAGGCAGTTGTGCTGCTTAGCCTGGGTGCCGAAGTCGAAAAGGATCTGGCTGAACTGCAAGAGGCCCATGATGAGTTTGACGACATTCTGTTGGGCTTTCGCGAGGGCAAGGGATCTTCGGGCGTTGACCGTGAGCGGTTTGTTTCCGTGAACAACGCGCTGAAAGAGGTCGAAAAGCTATGGATGCCTTACCGCAAGGCGATCGAAGAGATCATCGAGGCGGGAAAGGTGGATGATGAGCATCTGCACCTGATTATCGACAATGATGAGGTTCTTGAGAAAACCTGCCACGAAGTCGTTCGTAAGCTGGAAGAGGCCTATGGCGACGTGGATATCGATCTGGCGCTGGCATTGGCACTGGACTTTGCAGGACGTCAGAGAATGCTGACACAGAAGATCTGCAAGGAAATCGCACTGGCGGCAACAGGTCAGGACACCGAAGAGCACCACAAGAAATTCAAGAAGAACGCCAAAAAGTTCGGCAAGATTGTCGACGTTCTGATTGAAGGTGGAAGCAGTTCAATCACGATGGCCAAACCGCCAAGCAACGCGGCGCTTGAGGCATTGACCGAAGTTCAGACCCATTGGGCAAAACTGCAGCCGGTTGTCGAACAGCTTGATAGCGTAGATGTGCCAAACGTCGATGACGTGACTCACTTCTGTGCCGAGATGGATGTGCTTGAGATTGAGTCCGAAAAGGCCGCGCTTCTCTATGAAGAGGCCATCAAGCTGGATTCCTGAACGCTAACCCATGTTTCGCGTGATTTGGCCCCAAACTACAGCACCTGAACGGAACCCGTAGCAAATCCAAATTGCGACTACTTTGATGCCTAAAAACATGCATCAGAAAAATACCAAATGAGTGCTAACTCGAGGAGTTAAAATGTTAAATTCACCATTCACGCGGCTTTGTGTTGCCGCATCGATCATCTCAGGCGCTGTCACCACCGCGTCATTTGCACAAGAGGTTCGCCTGATTGGGAAGGACAGCAATATCGACGTGATCGGCAATCTTCTGTCGTCAAAAGACGGTAAGTATCTGGTCGAAACGGATATCGGCGAGTTTGTGATCAATCAGGATCTGGTGACCTGCGAAGGTGAGGCTTGTCCGACCGAGCAGACCTATGTCTACGACCTTGAAATCTCCGCCCCCGATGAGATCGCAGAAGTTTTGGTTCCGATCATCGCAGAAGGATATGCCGCCGCCGCTTTGGAAGCAGAGGCGCAGCTTTATGACGAAAACGGAGAGCCGGTCGATACCGAGACCGTTGATGTGGGCGACCACAAATACGGAGAGGAGCACGACTTTGCATTGCAGTTGACCGATCTGGAAGGCGATGATGTCGCAACATTCGGCATCCATACAGCCAATGGTGCACGCCTGTTCGAGCGTCTTGCCAAGAAAGATGCCTCGATCATTTTCACCGAAACAGCCGCGCGCAAAGCTGACCGTTCGATCGTGTCGGAAAGCAGCGGCGGCAATTTGCGCGATTTTGATCAGGAGCGTGTTATCGCGGTGGACGGTTTTGCAATGATCGTGAACCCGCTGAACCAGATCCCCGATCTGAGCGTCAAGCAGGCTCGTGACATCATGTCCGGTGATATCGTGAACTGGTCTGAAGTTGGCGGTTCGGATGCACCCATCCATGTCTACTCGTTCGACCCTGATACCGAAGCGTATCATCACATCGAAAAGCTTCTGTTCAAGAAGTCCGACAAGACGCTGACGAACGAGTCGAGCATTGTGCACGACCGTACGGAGTTGACGACCGCGATTATGGAAGATGTGGCCGGCTTCGGTATCGTCAACTATGCCGCCAAGCGCGACGCACGTGCCGTTCCGCTGCGCACAACCTGCGGGATTGTTCAGGACCCCAGCCTCTTCAATCTGAAGACCGAGGAGTACTATCTGCAGGAACGTGTTGTGGCCTATAACCGCTCGGATATCGACGGCTATGCCCGTGAACTGGTTGATTTCCTGGATGATGGCAGCCTGGACGGCCTTGTCGCTAAAGCGGGCTATATCGACCTGTCGATCACTTCGGACAGCCAGGAGCGCGCCGCAGAACGTCTGGTCGCCGAGCTGGAAGAGGGTGAGAATGAGTATGAGGCAGAGCTTGTCGAAGACCTGCTGAAAAACATGAACACCCACGCGCGCCTGTCGACAACGTTCCGTTTCGCGCCTGGCTCGAAGCGTTTCGATAACAAAGCCGAGCGCGACCTGATGCGTATGGTGAACTATCTGGCCGAAACCAAGCCGAGCGAAGTTGTGATTGTTGGGTTTACTGACAACAAGGGCCCCTTCGACTCGAACCTGCTGATTTCACAGGAACGTGCTCAGGCTGCGTTGGACCACCTGGTCGAGGTTGCCACTGGTGGCGAACTGGAAGGGATCACCCTGAAGGCAGCTGGTTATGGCGAACTTGAGCCTGTCGCCTGCAATGACAGCCCACGTGGCCGCGCGATCAACCGTCGCGTCGAAGTATGGATCGCTGGTTAAGGTAAGAACAGGCAAGCCGCGGCGATCACGTCGCGGCTTGCGCATCACAGGTGTAGTTTCTTCAGGGTTCGAGGCGAGTATGAAAAGTTGGTCAAAATATGCTGCAGCAATAGCCTTTGGTTGCATCGCGTCTTCGGGGCTTGCGCAGGAAGTAACGTTGACCGCGAAAGACGGCTCTAGGTCAGTGACTGGCGAGCTGGTTACGATCCAACCCGGCAAGTTCATCGTACGATCGAATGTCGGGGTTCTATCCCTCAATACAGCAGAGTTTCACTGCAGTGGCGCGGCTTGCCCAGCAAGCCTGCCAACAGATACCGACCTCGTTGTGGCTGGTGGCGCCGGTTTGGCAGACATCCTTCTTCCGTTGCTTACCGAAGGGTTTGCCGCTGAACAGGAACTCTTCTCGGATGTTTTTGATCTGCAAGGTGTTCCTCTGGGCGAACAACATGCGTTTGGGCAAGACGATACAGTCTCCGGCGCGATCGGATCTGAGGCTTTCGACATTCTGATCATGGATGAAGAGGCCAGCCCAGTTCATAGCATTCTTGTGAAAGAGGCTTCGGGTCAGAACCTCTTTGAATCCCTGATAACGCGCGAAAGCGATCTGATCGTCAGCGAAGAACCGGTCTCGCCTCAGAACTATACTCAGGCCAGAAAAAGTGGTCTGGGCGAACTGACCTCATTTCAGCAGGAACATGTTCTGGCGGTGGATGGCTATACGGCTACTGTCAATCCTGAGAATGATTTGTTGTCTCTGACAATAGAGCAGATATCGCAAATTCTGTCGGGTGAGATTGTAAATTGGACTCAGTTTGGTGGACCAGATCACAAGATCAACGTCTACACGTTACCGCAAAACTCGGAAGCGTTTCACAGGGTCGATGGGCTTATCCTTTCCCCCTTCGAACGCGATATTCTGGCCGATGGCAACATCGTAAACTCGAACCGAGAGCTTTCCCGAGCGATTGAAACTGACCCATATGGCTTCGCCGTCATGCGGTTCTCGAATATTCGCGATTCGCGCCCGGTGCCGTTGCGCAGTGAATGCGGAATCATTCATCAGCCCAACCAATTTTCAATGAAGACCGAAGAATATGGGCTGCAGAATCGGGTGACCGTGTACAACGGCAGCGATCTTTCGGGTGTAGGCGCGGCATTGGTCGAATTTCTGGACAGCCCTAGAATAGATGGGTTCGTGTCCAAATCCGGTATCACCAGCCTTTCGGTCATCGCTCAGAGTGAACATGAGAAGTTTGCCAGACTAAAATCAGACGTTGCCGAGATGACAGTCTCGGCCAATGCGTCCGAACTCCGCTCGTATGTGAGTGACAAGCTGACAACCACGCGTCTGTCGACAACATTTCGCTTCTCGCCCGGGTCTTCGTTTCTGGACAACAAGGCAAAACGGGATATCGAACGGATTGCCGAATACATCCGCGATGTCGAACCCCACAAAATTGTTTTGGCGGGATTTGCGGATGCTGGCGGCAGCTACGGAAAGAACCGTCAGCTCTCGCTCGCCCGCGCCAAGCAGGTTTTGAGGGAGCTTTCATCAAGCATGGAAGCCAGCGGTCCCGTTAATACAGTGATCGAAGTGCGCGGTTATGGGGAAATGGCCCCTGTTGCATGCAACACCAACCCCGTGGGTCGTGCAAAGAACCGCCGTGTCGAAGTCTGGAGTGAAGTGAGCAGCCCTGATGCGGAGTTACGCGCATGGGGTGGATAATGATCGAGTGCGTAGTTTCTGAGGGCGATTTTCCTCAAGCGCAGATAGCGAAAATAGTTCGGGCAAGCCTGCGTCCGGCTACATCAAGGTAAATGTTTCTTATGGTACAATCAGCCCACACAAACGATCAGTTCCCGGACGAGCTTGCCCCGGGGACCAAATTGCTGTCCGGTCAATACACGATCATGCGGTTTCTCAACAGCGGAGGCTTTGGCATCACCTACCTTGCCAAGGACAGCCTTGAGCGCACGATCGTGATCAAGGAATGCTTCCCCGAGGCGATCTGCCGTCGCAGCCAGACTGCTGTACGCCCGCGATCCCAGTCGCATACATCCTCGTACGAAGCGCTGGTGAAATCCTTTGAAAAAGAAGCGCGCAATCAGTCAAAACTTGTGCATCCGAACATTGCCGGTGTCCACCAGGTGTTCAGAGACAATGAGACCGCCTATATGGCGATCGACTTCATCGAGGGCAAAGATCTTCTGGACACGATCGAAGAACGTAAGACGATACCGCCCGAAGAGGTAGAACAGCTGTTGCGTAGCACGCTGGAAGCCGTCGGTTTCATTCATAGCGAAGGCATGCTGCATCGGGACATCTCGCCAGATAACATCCTGATTAACCAAGACGGCGAACCGATGATTATTGATTTCGGCGCCGCCCGTGAGAGCGCCGCCAAATCTGACCGCGCAATGTCGATGCTGAGGGTCGTGAAGGAAGGGTATTCGCCGCAAGAGTTTTATCTGCAAGGCGCGGAACAGGATCAGTCGAGCGATCTTTATGCGCTGGCGGCTACGTTTTATCATGTGATCAAAGGGGCTGCCCCGCAGGACAGCCAGACCCGGCTGGCGGCTTTGGCTCAGAATGGCAAAGATTGCTACGAACCACTTGAGGGTGCGGTCGAGGGTTATCCTGTCAGTTTCTTGCGAGCGATTGATCGTGCCCTGAGTGTTCCGCCCGAAGACAGGTTCCAATCTGTTCAGGAATGGCAGGATGCGATTGAAGAAAGGATGCCGATCGAAGCGAAGCCCGAACCGGTCGCTGCGGTCGACTTCAACGATAAGGTCGCGGTCAACAGCAAAGCGCCGCGCAAACGTTCAAACTCAATGCTGATGATCGCGCTGATCGTCGCCGGAGTAATCGGTGGAGCAGGGTACTATTTCAGCCAGGGTGGTGAAGCGGATCAGGATGTGGTCGCGATTGCTGCTACCCAGCAGGCAGCTCCGCAACCAGCCACCGATGAAGAGCCTGAAAGCAGCGGCGCGACGGCACAGGAATCGGAACCGGAACCCCGGCCTGCAGCCGCAGAGCCAGAAGTGGAGAGTGTTGCTTCGGAACCAGCGACGACAGATTCAAACTGGATAGCGTGGACTGGTCCCGCTGTGGATCTGCCGTTTGCGACCGTTACAACATCGCAGCCGCAGGGCAGGTTCTCGATGGTATCGCTGGTGCGATCTGACCTTGATCCCGCGACAACGGATTGGTTGAAATCCGGCACGATCATCTATTCCGTAAATGGTCATTTGGTGGTGGATGACAACTCGATCATTCGCGCAATCCAATCGCGTGAGGCCAATCCCGAAAGTGGTGAAATTCTGGTGGATATGCGGGTCAGAACCGAAGAAGATAGCCCGGTTTCTGAAAAGAACCTGACCCTTCAAACGGGTAAGGTGGTTGAGCTCACAAATGGAGTTCAGTTCATTACGGTCACCAACGGCAATGGGAAATGGATCAGTAAGGTATTGCGTGCTCCGGCGTCGGCCAAATCAGTTCGCGTGGGCGATATTGTCGTATCAGAAACCGCTTCGCAGATTTCCATCGAGGGTGAGAACGGTATTACCCAGTTGTTCGAAGAGCTTAGCAATACAGGTGCAGAGCTTGCGTTGTTGACCATCGCGCGGAATGGCGAACTGCAATCGGTGGATCTGCCACTTACGCATTAATGCTTTGGCGGCTTTTATAGTTAAGAGCCGCCTACATTGCCTTGAAGGAAATTCAAGTGTCTCATTCTGAAAGATATCTGATGCAAGTTCACGAGCCCAGATTTCAACAGGCGGAGGAACGCCTGCGTGATGTCTTCGATATTTCAACCGTGCTTAACCAGGGTGCCCGTGAGTATCAGGAAGATGCCATTCTTTCTGAAAAGCCGATCGGATCGGACTTAGGTTTCGTGGTTCTGGCAGATGGTATGGGTGGCCACGCGGCAGGGGATGTTGCCTCTAACCTGATCGTTTGTGAGGTGACGAAAGGTTGGTTGGCCGCCGGGCTGAACAAAGACTCGTCAAATTCGGAAGTCGTCGCATTCTTACATGACAGCGCCGAACGGGCGAATAAGCAGATTTTCGAAGCCAGCCGCAACGATCTGAATGTAAAGGGAATGGGAGCGACTCTTCTCATACTGATCTGCATCGAAGATCGCGCGTTTTGGTTTTCCGTCGGGGACTCGCCGCTCTATCTCTGGCGGTCTGGCGAGCTAATACAGCTGAACGAGGATCATTCAATGGCGCCTCAAATCGATATGATGGCGAAACTTGGCATGTTGGATCCCGATTTGGCCCGAAATCACCCCGATAGAAACATGCTTACGTCTGTCATACATGGTGGCGACATCGCGAAGATCGATTGCCCTTCAGACCCGTTTAAGCTTCTGCCAGATGATATTCTCATTGCAGCTTCGGATGGGCTTCAGTTTCTAGAAGACAAGGACATTCAAGAGGTTGTCACGCGCAATCATGAAGTGAGTTGCGACGCTATTGCGGACGCGCTGATCAGAGCCTTGATCAGCCTTGATGATCCAGATCAGGACAACATAGCTTTCTCTGTTGCAAAGGTTTGTTCTTAGGCGTTGATAGCTGGCGTCGAACTGATGTCGTAGTGCATCTGCACTTATTGTAACCTGCCTGTCACAACTAATTTCTGCGTTTCTTGTAGTGGCGATTGGCCCGTTTTTGTGCCGAACGAGGACCAAATCACCTCTGCCAACTCCGCATGTTTGAACAAAGCAGACCGTGATCTAGCTATATCAATACATCCTACGCCCGCCTCGTTTCAGCAACGGCGTCATCGGTGAGCGGAACCCGGACGCCAGGTTGAACTACAGCCGGTTCATAGGGTGTGCGATCAAACACCTCACGCACCATATTTGCAAAGAAAGACAGTGGTTTGCTGGGATAAGCCGGGTCAAAGCTCGATTGATCCCAGCGTTCGCAGAACTCAGCACAGTCATCGAAATAAATGCTGTCACGATGAGCTTGGCGTTTTTCGGGGTTCGCGCCTACGTGCTCTCCGAAGTAAACAAGCTGAAAATCCCCATGGGTGTGCACGCACCACGTGACCTGTTCGCGCAGGAAGGGTTTGAGGATTGAGGCCGCATATTCATCGTGATTATGCGGCGCATAGATGTCACCGATATCATGCAGCAAGGCGCCAACGATCCAATCTATGTCTGCCCCGTCAAACCAGGCGCGGGTTGCTGACTGCACCGAATGGCCAAGACGTGTGACTTGATAGCCGGACAGGCTTTTGTCGAGCCTCTCCATAGCCTCCAGCAAACGATCTGCCGTTCCTTTGCAGTACTCACGCTCCAGAGTATCGAGGAAGGTGTAGTCCTCTTTGTCCCCGTCCTTCATCTGCGTGAATTTCACCTGATCCATAGCATGTCCTTTGGCGTTTACGTGTGGGTCAGCGGGCGCAAGCAAGCGTGTAATTCCGGACTATCCACGCAAACACCGGACTCGGCAAATAAAACCTGTTGTGCCGGTGAAATTTGTAGTCGCCGGAGGTGGGTATTCGATTTCGTGTTCGAGCACAAAGCTGTGCGATGATCCCGCAACCCGTTCTATGTCACAACGGCATGCGAAAGGATCGGCGGGCCTGTGCGCCGCCGCGCCTTTCACGTTTTGGCATGGCAAGCGGCAAAGGTCTGAACGGTTGCTCCAGTGAAGTCAAAAGCAAGTCGCAGAACGCTGCAACGGCAGGTGAGTGATCTTTAAATGGTGCAGCTGTTTCGTAAGCATGCCTCGCAGCTACTTCATAGCAGGCATTGCCAGGAACACCCGCGATCCATTGCATATAGCCAAGCTGTCCCATCTGACGTGCTTCATCCGCAGGCATGGGGCCTGTATCGAGTTGAATAATCGTCCGTTCCAATAACATCGCGCCCTCCGCGCAAGGGGAGGAGTGTGGCTGGTCACGGTGATGTGCCGGGGACGCTTGGTCCTTCGGTCGTCTCTGCCGTTCCCAAGGCACCCCGCCCGGGTTCAAGTTGACTGCGGCGCATGGCATCACACACCGTAGATGGCAGGTCTCCTGACTTGCGGGTCAACGCTTTCCCGTTCCTTCCCGAACCCTAGGGCTCAGTGGTTTCCAACGGGGTCGCTCGCCGCTTACAGTTGCGGGGGCAGTCACGGAATTGGGTATGAACCCGCACCGTGTTCCCTTTTCAGCCGACTCGAACCGAGCCGGACACCATCGCTTTCACTGTCTCATACGCGATTCACTATGTCCACTGGGTTTGGCGCAATCTGACAACGCCGAAAATGTCCGCCAAAGCTGAAATGGCAGTGAGTTCAATCCATGCAAAAGGCTTTACAGGGCGTGGCATTCGGGTGCCTTAATGTTCACAGAATTTGACGATCTGAACAGAAAGAGCGCGTATATGTCGAACCATGGCTACGACTCCGGCCGATTGAACCTGCCTTTCGTTGGTATCTGTACCTTTGGCAAGTATCCCTATGTCGAGGATTGGGACGCGATTGACGCCGACGTTGCGGTTCTTGGCGCCCCGTTTGATTTTGGCTGTCAATGGCGGTCGGGGGCGCGGATGGGGCCACGCGCGATCCGTGAGGCGTCGACGCTGTTCTCATTCGGCCATGCAGGAGCCTATGATCACGAAGATGATATCACCTATCTGGATCCGGCCAAAGTAACCATTGTTGATATCGGCGATGCAGACATCGTGCATACCGACACAATGAAAAGCCATGCAAATATCGAGTTTGGGGTGCGCAAAATACTGGAGGCGGGGGCGCTACCGGTCGTCTTGGGCGGCGATCATTCGATCAATATCCCCTGCATCAATGCCTTTGATGATCAAGAACCAATTCATGTGGTGCAAATCGACGCGCACCTGGATTTTGTCGATGAACGGCATGGGGTGCGCTATGGCCACGGAAACCCAATGCGCCGTGCCGCCGAAAAACCCTATGTCACCGGCCTCAGTCAGATCGGCATTCGCAATGTGTCGTCCACCGCTAAGGATGGCTATGCGGATGCCCGCGCCATGGGATCAGACATCCAATCTGTCCGGCAATTCCGCAAAATGGGGGTCGATGGGATGCTGGCCCGCATTCCAGAAGGCGCGCGGTATTATGTGACTATAGACATTGATGCCTTCGACCCATCCATCGCCCCAGGTACAGGTACACCAAGCCATGGCGGATTCATTTACTACGAAGTGCTAGAGCTCATGGCAGGTCTGGCCAAGCGGGGCGACATTGTCGGACTCGATCTTGTTGAAGTCGCACCGGATTATGACGCCACCAGCTCCACCCAAATCCTTGCGGCCCAGTTGCTAATGAACATCATTGGGCGCGTGCTGCATGAGAAAGAGCAGCGTTAGATCTGCCAATCGTCATCTAGTTGTGCCGAGCGTTTGAGCGTGCCACCGCCATCGGCGGTGGTTTTATGCTATACTGGGCGCATTGAAGCACTCCTTAAGGGGGATTTTTAGATGACAACGATTGCCAAACTGAACTTTCTAAGAAAACAAGCCGGGTTGCCGCTGATCCGTTTCGACCTGATCAGATTGCGCGAGGAGGATATTCAGGACCTGCGCGACGCCTATGCTGCGATGTACGAAATCTCGGACATCGCGATGGGTGATCGGCGCGGATATTTCGCCCTGGCGCGCGGGCATGGTTATGATCAAGACCTTTGCCATGACGATGACCGCACGTTTCTGACCTGGCACCGGTCCTATGTTTATTCCTTCGAAAAAGCGCTCAACAGCGCGCTGCAGTGGAAGCGCGGGGACGACGAACTCGAACTTACGCTTCCCTATTGGGATTGGACGCAGTTTGCCACGGCGACGCATGCCTCGAACGGGCTGCCCAAAATGGTGGATGATGCGACCTACACAAACAGTGCTGGGGATGATGTTCCCAACCCGCTTGCCCGTGCGCACAGCCTCTATCGTAGCATTGCGCTGGGTTTGACCGGCGACGAGGTCTTTACACGCAGATACACGACGCGCCTGCGCAGCAATATCCCGTTGCTGGAGGATGAGGTTGAGCGTTACCTGACCAATCCAAACTTTGAAGCCTTCCAGGCCGACTTCAACTTTGCGGCTCATGGCGGTATCCACGTTCTAACGGGTGGCACGGATGCATCGTCGCCATTGCCCCGCTCGATTGGAGATATGGGCAGCACAGTGTCCGCGTCTTACGATCCCGTTTTCTGGCTGCACCATGCGATGTGCGACAAGGTTTGGGCGGATTGGCAGGCGCTGTGGCCCGCCGCCAATGTTCCACAGCATGTTCTGGACACAGTTGTATATGATGGTCGGGTGGGCCGCGATCTGATCGATGCGGAAACCTCACTTCGATACATCTATTCCGAGGATTCCGTTGAAGCCGCGATTGGCGCTTTGGGCACCGCAGACAGCGCGCCCGTGGCCACATTGTCAGCGGCGGCCAGCAATGTGACTGAGGTACGGCTGGGCACGGTGAAAGCCGGGTTTGTCAGGGCGGAACTTGAATTCCATCGCATGCGCCCGCCGACCGAAAGCTTTGAGCTGCGCGCCTATGTCGACAACGCCAGTTGCGATGCTTCGACTGGGTACAAAGACAAAAGCTATGCAGGGCGCCTTGTCTTTTTTGGTCACGGCACCTGCCCGGGTGCGCCGGGTCATTGTAACCCGGCGTTGGCCGTCCGCGACGATTATGACCAAAGATACAAGCATCCGCTCAGATATGAACATACGCGGTATCGGCTTGACATCACGCGCGGCTTGCGGCGCTTCATTGGCCGAAAAAAGACTGTAAAAGACCTGAAGATTTACCTTGTTACGCTGGATGACAAAGGTGAGGTCGTCGCGCCCGAGGCGCTGGTTTATGATCAGTGTTCCTTGCGTACCTATGCCAAAAACTAAACGGGTGGGGCTGGATCCTTGGACGTTAGACTTACGGATAAAGCTGTCAAAGACAGGGTTCTAAGGATCTGGCTGCGCCGTGTCCCAGAAGCGGGTGGTTTTCTTCAGGCCTGGCATATTGATGCAAACGAGAATGAGCGGCAGATCGGCAGCGCAACTTTGTATGGCAGAGGGGTCGGATCGACGGCGCAGGAACGCGCAATGCTGTTGTTTCGCCTGCCTCCGGATACCGATGATCTGAAGCTTTCAGTTGGGGATCGCGTTCAAGTTCGTATTGAAGAAGGAAGCGGCTTCAAAGAGCTGAATCTCGATGTATCTGAGATCGAGTAGTGTTTGGAATTTGAAGAACTTAGCCAGTTTTGCTTAGATGCCTACCAGGGTGTTCGAAGATTTGTCCGAATCCCTCAAGCTTATCCATAATCCCGGCGCGGCGTAGACAGGACCAGAATTGCGCCTGGTTCGATGTGATGACCGGTTTGCCTGCTGCCTGTTCAATCTCATCCACCACTTCCAATGATCTGATACCCCCACAGGACAAGAAGATTGCATCGGCTTCGGGCTGGTCGATCTCTAGGGCGAATTCTTTCCAATAAGATGGCTCGACCTTGCCGAACTCAATACCGGTTGCAAGACACAGGCCTTGAATGTCCAGAACATCGAACCCTGCGGCCAATAGATATTCGGCCTCGGCGGTGTTGACGTCATCCAGATAAGGTGTGCCAACGACGATCTGTTTGGCACCAACCTCACGCAGGGCGTCCATGACGCCAGTGACAATGCACATCGGTTGCGCATATGGCGCGCCTTTGCGGATTTCTCGAAAGACGTTCTCTTCGCGGCAAACAATCGACCCCGACGTGCAGCTGTAGCTGATAACGGATGGTTTCACATCGGGCTGTAGGCGCGAAGCGGCGTCGGCCATGTGATCGATGTGGCGGGCCAGAGTTTCATTTGTTGTATAGTCATCAGTCTTCAGGCGGGTGATATGAATGCCGACGCCTTCGGGGGCCATCGCATTCAAATCCGCCTCGCTGGCAAGATCGGTCGACATCAAAATGAAACCCAAGCTGCCACGATGAGCGATACCGCCTCCCATAAGCGGCGTGCGAGGTATCGAGTGTAAAGTATCTCCGGTCTTAAACATCAGACGATGACCTCCTCAATTGCCTTGGGGTGATGTGTAACCTGTTCCCAGCCGGTTTCGGTAACGATGAATGTATCGCCAACCTGTGCGCGAAAGTCATCGGTCGCAACCGCGCCATCGACGGCAAAGACCATACCAGGCTGAATGACGGTCTCGTCCCCGGTTACCAGCTGCGGTGCCTCAAGAAAGCTGAAACCTGTAGCCCGACCGCAACGGAACGGATATTCAAACCCGGCGTCCTGAATGACTTCGGCATAGGTGGCATGCACAGTTTCTGCGGTCACACCGGGTTTGAGCGCATCCAGCGCAGCTTGTTGGCTGGCGACGGCGACCTCATAGATTGCGACCTGTTTTGGATCCGGCTCACCAATCCAGAACATGCGGTCAAAGCCAACCTTGAACCGGTGGAAATTGGTTAACCCGCAGAAACACATAAACACCGGCTCACCATGGCGCATAATACGGTTTGTGGCGCGATGATGTGTCTTGGTCAGTTGATCGCCCGAGGCCAAAATCTGCAGGAAATGCATGTTGGGCGACATGTCGCTGTCTTCATAATGCGCCGCCAAAAGTTCTGCCGCTTTGCGGGTTCCTGCTTGCGAGGTGGCAATCGCGACCTCATACTCGGGCACCCCATCCCCGATGGCTGCACGACCCGCCGCCACCATGGTCGAAGCGACCTCACCCGCGTGGCGGGCCAATTGCAGTTCGTAAGGTGATTTGATCATTCGCATATCGGTCAGGATCGGGGTCGCGCTGGCCAATCGGTCGGTTCCGACAAGCTCATCCACGTATGCGCGTACAATGGGCGGCATATGGTCCGGTTCAATTCCAATCTTGGTGGCGCTTTTGACCGCGTTGGGTAGTTCCGCGCGCCATTCTTCGCCCATCCCATCATTCCAGGCTGCGATCCGGTCCACACGCGCAGAATACTTGGCTGCATTCAGATCAATCGTCGGTGTGATCAGAAGCGAAGGACCATCTTTTGGAACTGCCAATATGGTTGGACGGCCAAACTCCATATGCAGATAGTCATAGTATCCAGTCAGGTAGTAGACATTGTCGTCATCGGTGATCAATGCGATGTCGATTCCCGCCTTGGCCAGTTTGGTTTGAAACCGGGACAGCCTTTCGTCAAACATATATGGCTTCCTTGCGTGTTTGGTTTTTTGGCATCGTTCCACAGATGGTTCGGCGACGTGCATGTCTCATGAGCCAGCATACAATTCGCAAAGCAACCTTTGATATGAATTCATCATGGTTGGGGGAGATGGAAATACGCTTGCCGTTCAGGACAATACCGTCCCTCAGATGCAAAGACGTAACTGCATTTTTTGGGTTTGTTTCTGCCAACATGGCTTCCGTGGAGCGCTGGATTGAGCATTTATTCAAGAAACATTCTGTCGTCATCTTAGACAATGATGGCGAGGTTTGACGTCGAACACTATTCGTTAGGTGAGGTTTCGCGTTGCTAGTGGCGCCAAGTAAGAGCATTGTGATCGTATGGATGACAAAGATTTAGAGCTGCTCGCGCTGGTGCAGAAAAACGCACGTCAAACCGCCGAATCCCTGGGTTCGGAAATCGGTTTGTCGACCCCAGCGGTTCAGAAACGTTTGAAAAAGCTACGCGAAACGGGCGTGATCGAGAAAGAGATTGCGGTTCTCTCGCCGCCCAAGCTTGGGCGGGAACTGACAGTTATCGTCGAAGTTAAATTGGTTCGGGAAAGCCGTTTGCATCTGGACAATTTCAAGCGGTTGATGCGGAACAGCCCGGCGGTCCAGCAGTGTTACTATACGACAGGTGAGGCAGATTTTGTTGTGATCGTCGTCGTAGCGGACATTAAGGAATATGAGGCGTTTACACAGGAATATTTCTTTGACGATTCCAATGTGAACGGGTTCACCTCTTCCATTGTTATGGACCGTGTAAAAGTATCGCTTGATATCCTGTGACGGCGCGATTGCGCCGCCCAGACGTTGAAGTTGGGAAGCGCGTAGATAGCAAATCTTTAGATCACGATTAGGCTCTGGGGTGCGCGGGTGGTCAAAAGCTCTGCGCCGTGTTTGCGGACAACGATGTTTTCCTCGTGCACCATCATCAACCCGGACCCGTAAGACAGCGACGGCTCAAGCGTCAGCACCATGCCCTCTTCAAGAACTGTTTCATCGAAGGCCGCGTGCGAGGGTTGTTCAGTCAGTTGCAGTCCCAACCCATGTCCTAGGCGACCAACATCGCCGCCCGAGGGGTCGATTTCAGCAATCACCTCTGACATGGCCCTGAACAGATCTTTGCAGGTGTTTCCGGGTATTGCGGCCTCCAACCCGGCTTCGGTCGCGCGCCAGAGCGTATCATAGGCTCTGCGGGTCGCATCATCGGCGTGATCGATGGCCCAGTTGCGGTCAAAATCGCAGAAATACCCATCCCAGACACAGCCGGTATCCAGCATCATCACATCACCTGCCTGAAGCGGGCGGCGCGACGGGGGCGAGATGACATCTGCATATCCGCCAGGTGCGGCTGCCCCCACGAGATAAGGCGCATTATCTGCCCCTTGTGCCAGCGCTTCGCGACGAAAGGCGCGGAAAACATCTTCCAATGGCATACCCTCTGACACGAGTTCGGGCACTCGTGCGAAAGTGGCTGAACCGATGGCGCAGATATGGGCGAGTTTTTCGATCTCGGCCTCGGATTTCACCATGCGCAGATGTTGCACCAGGCTGGTTGCGTCGGCGATGTGCAAGCCGGGCAGGTCAGCGACCAGCCGTTCCCAATCCCCAAGAGGCATGCGCAGCTGCGTCTCATGCCCTTTCATGACACCGATCCTGCCACCAGCTTTTGCCAGAGGCGCAAGAAGATCGGTTAGCAGGCTGATGCCATCATCTTCGGGGCAGGGTGCGCTCCATGTGCGGATATCATCCAGACAGGTTTGACGCATCAGCTCTGCCCCAATCTCGGGGATGATCGCGATTGGTTTGCCCACGGTGGGGACGAATAGAAACCAGGGGCGCGTTGGGCTTTGCCAGAACAATGTCTGGAAGCCGGTGAAATAGGCGACCTCGGGTTCCGTCATCAAAAGAAGACCAGCAAGGCCGTCTTGAATTAGTCGGTCCTGGGCTTTTGCGGTGCGCGCCGCGAATTCTGCTTCGGGGAAGCCGCGTTCGGGGGCGCTAGGCTGCATCGCGGCCCTCCATGATCATCTGGAAAATGGCCGGATCTGTCACACCTTCGGACCCGATCAGCAACACGCGAGACTCGCCGTCCAGACCCAACTGCGCCGATATATCGTCATCCGTGCGCGCCATGATCAAAGCCGCCAGACCGGCAACCGCGCTCTCGCCTGCTTCAAGCGCTGTGTCTCCGGTCAACGGCCGCGCCAACAGCCGTACAGCCGGTGCCACGACGCTTTCCGGGATCGTCAGGAAATCGGTGGCTTCCTCGGCGAGGATCTCCCACGCCAGAGGCGAAGGTTCGCCGCAGGACAGACCCGCCATGATCGTCTCTTCAGCGATCGCGACAGAGGTGGCGGCACCCGCCTTTGCGCTTTCGAACAGGCAGGCCGCCAGTTCTGGTTCAACGATGATCACGTGCGGAGAGCTCTCGCCCCAATATTGGCGCAACGCGGCAGCAACACCTGCTGCAAGCCCGCCAACACCACCCTGCAAGAAAACATGGGTCGGTGCCTGATCCAATGCCTCACAGATTTCGCGAGTCATTACCCCGTAGCCCGCCATGACATCGCGTGGCGGTAGGGAATAGCCGGGCCACGAGGTGTCGGAGACCACAAACCACCCATTCTCGTGGGCCTCGGATTTCGCCAGAACGACCGATTCATCATAATCGCCCGCGATCCGGATCACGTCCGCCCCCAAATCGCGCATGGCTTCGGCACGGCCTTCGCTGACCTCCGCGTGAATATAGATGCGGCAGGGTGCACCAAAGCGCTGACACCCCCAGGCAAGCGAGCGTCCGTGATTGCCATCGGTGGCCGAAACCAGCGTGATTTTGGCCACCTCAGCGCTGTACTTGCCCAGACGGATATCCGATAGGCTAACCTCGGTGCCAAGGCGCTTTGAAATCTCGCGCTGCAGCACACGCAGAGCCGCATAGGCCCCGCCAAGGGCCTTGAAGCTGCCAAGGCCAAAGCGCGGGCCCTCATGCTTGTACAAAACCTCGCCAACAGCGATCTGCTTGGCCAGGGTTTTCAGGGACACAAGGGGTGTCGGCGCATAGCTGTCCCAGGCCATGATCTCGGATTGGGCTGTGGCGAAATCTGCTGCGGTCAGGACTCTGTCTGATGCATCACCGGTTTTGCGGGTCACAGCGACATGGCCCAGATGGGCTTTTGGAAGAAGGTGGGTCACGGTTTGTCCTCTTTGGCAGGTAGGCGATCCCGCACCAGCGCGGCCCAAAAGGCAGCGCCGATTGGCAGAAGCGCGTCGTTAAAGTCATAATCCGCCGCATGCAGCGGTTGGCCATGCGCACCCTCGATGCCATTGCCAAGCAACAGAAAGCAGCCCGGCACAGCGGCAGAGAAATGGGCGAAATCTTCTGAAAAGCTCATTGGCGGGCACTCACCATCAGCTTCGAGCCCGGCAGCCTGCGCGGCGCGCAGAACTGCATTGACGGGTTCGGGCGCGTTTATCGTTTCGATGAATTCCGTGTTGAATTGCATCGTCGCCTTCACGCCATGGGTGGCAGCCACACCATCGACGATCTGGTGCATGAAACGTTCGACGGCCTGACGATCCTCGGGCAGACGTGCCCGAACATCGCCATTCAGAACGGCATTCCCCGGCAGCACATTTCTTTGCCCGTCGGTTAAGAACTCGGTCACCGATACCACGGCGCCCGCACTGGGGGCCAGTTTGCGTGACACGATCGTCTGAAGGGCCAGCACCATTTCAGCACCCACCGTGATCGCATCCACCCCCACCTGCGGCATGGATGCATGACCGCCCCTGCCAGTGATCTGAATTTCGAACAGGCTTTCTGAGGCGCAAATTTGACCCGGACGGGTCGAAACCTGCCCCAAAGGGGCACCGGGCAGATTGTGGATGGCGTAGACCTCTTGAATGGGGAACCGCTCCAGCAGCCCTTCCTCAATCATCGCTTGCGCCCCCAGCCCGTGTTCTTCGTTTGGTTGGAAGATGAACACGACCGTGCCGTCGAAATCTGTGTTACTGACCAGCGTTTCGGCGGCCCCCAACAGCATCGTCATATGGCCATCGTGGCCACAGGCATGCATGACGCCGAGATTGGCGGATACATAGTCATGAGTGCTTTGTTCCGCGATTGGGAGGGCATCCATATCGGCCCGTAACCCGATGGCGCGGTTTCCGGTTCCGGCCTTTAGAATTCCGACGACCCCGACACCTTCGTGTACTTCGAGCCCCAACTCGCGCAAACGTGCAGCAACGACCGCCTTAGTGCGGTGTTCATCAAAACCTAGCTCTGGGTCCCGATGGAATGCTTGTCTGAGTTTGATGAGATTCTGTAGATGCACGTTCAAAATGACTCCTGTAAACCGCAACTGAGACAATAGCTTGGGTGATGATTTCTTGGCGTCGATCATTCGACAATGCGTGATTAAATTTGTCACAAACTTCGCAAATCATGAGGTTTTCCCGAGAGTAACGCAAGTTGTGCCAGCGGTGGGGTGGCGAATCGGGTTGCTGATATTGGGCCGTTTCCAAAAGTGCAGACTCGTTGGGTTGCTTCCTGCGCTTGTCTACGATGAAGCCACTGATATCGGCAGGCAGGTTGCGTGTTCTCGGTTGGAGGATGGTAAGGTGTTTAAGGGCTAGAGTTTGTTGCTCAACCCGGACTAAAAAAATGAATCGATGGCTTCAAAACAGCGAGATACCGCCGTGGTTTTGCAGTGGCCAGGCTCGGACATTTAGGCTCCGATGCGCATTTACACTTCTTGAACAAAAAATATGTCGGTTCAGGGACATCTGTGTCGTTTCTTTCTACCCAGATGAAGGTGCATCGTTACACTCTGTTAGAAACTCAGACGGCAGGAGATGCATATGCCACCATTCAACGTAGGCCGAGTGCCTCCGGCAACTTTCGGTGCGGGCAGGATTGCGAAAGTACCCAAAATCGTCCGCGAGTTGGGTGGTGGTCCGGTGCTGATTGTAAGTGATGCCTTTCTTGCTGAAATCGCGGCTACGGAAAAGCTGACCAAAGGGTTGTCTGCCGAAGGCATTGCCTTTGAGTTGGCAGCCGATGTGTCCGGTGAGCCAAAAGAAGCGTTGGTGGATAGTCTGAGTGCGCGTGCTCGCGAGATTGAGGCCGGTGTGGTTGTTGGTCTCGGCGGCGGTGCGGCGATGGATGCGGCCAAGCTGGTGGCTGCGATCGCCCGGTCCGGTCGAGCCGCTGCCGAATTTGCGCTGGCGGCTCAGCCGTTGCCCGCAGGTGGCATCCCGGCAATAGCGATCCCGACCACTGCCGGTACCGGTTCAGAGGTGACCAGAACGTCCGTAATCTCGCAGGCAGATGGCAGCAAGACTTGGTTCTGGGGCGAAGAACTTATGTTCGCGCAGGCCGTGCTGGATCCTGAACTGACGCTGAGCTTGCCATCGACCCTCACAGCTTGGACTGGCATAGATGCTGTTGCGCATGCGCTTGAGGGTACAACAGCGCGCAACACCAGCCCGGCAGGTCAGCTTTACGGTTTGGAAGCGCTTCGTATTCTAACCGATGCCTTGCCGCGGGCCGTGGCAGACGGCACCGACCTTGAAGCGCGCGGACGTGTTCTTTGGGCCAGTATGGTTGCGGGTCTTGCACTGCATAACTGTAACACGCATATGGGCCACAATATCAGCCACGCTCTGGGGTCTTTAGTGCGTATCCATCATGGGCTGGCGACGGGTCTGGCGTTAGAGGCCAGCCTGCCGTGGCTGGTTGCACATCCTGAAGGTGCTGAAAACTATGCGCGCACAGCGAAGGCGATGGGAGCAGCAGAAAGCGCCGAGGCTTTGCCAGAGGCTTTATCGAACCTGATGCGCAGGTGCCAGATATCGCCAGATCTGCCAGCAGAATGCGCCAGCGTGACAGTGGAGGCCTTGGCGACCGAAATGCGGAACCCTGCCAATATTGGTATGGCCCAAAACGCGGCCTGCGCGGTCAACGACAATGATCTGGATCAGATGGCCTCACTGATGCTGCGTAAAACAGTAGTGAACGCATGACAGTGGGGCCGCACCGATTGACTTGATGCTAAGCGGAGCTGCTTAGCTGCCTGACCAATGCTGGCAAATCAGCAACTGTGTCGATGACATAGTTGGCCCCGGCGTCCGTGAGGATCTTGGTAGCCTGCACGCGAAGGTGATCGACTTCTGCATCGGATAGTGCATTCAACTCTTCCGGCGTTTTACCGACAGCATTGCCCGAAAGGGACACTCCGACAGTGACACAACCGGCTGCAACGCCTTCCTTGATGCCCGGTTCGGTATCGTCAACTTTAATGATCGCCGAAGGCGGGTAGGCCACCAGATCAACCATGCATTTGTACATGCCCAGAGGGCCAGGGCGACCTTCGGGTAAGTCGTCTGAACACACCAGATTGTCGGGTGAGTACCCCTGACGTGCCGCAACAGGGAGCACGTGCTCCATGATGGAGCGGGTGTAGCCTGTGGTCGAGCCGATCTTGAGGCCCATGGCACGAAGCTCATCAATCGCAGTTTTGCCACCCGGTACAAGATCAGCGTAATCGGCAGCGACCTTTTCATTCATGGGCACAAAAACCTCATAAACTTTGTCGACATCTATATCAGAGGGCGCAGCACCATATTGACTTTCCCACTGAGCAGCGATGTCGGGCATGTCCATCATCTGACGAATGTGATCCCATTTCGGTGCACCCATCGGTGCGCGGGCCTGTTCAATTGTTGCCTCGATACCGAATTGAGCGAATGCTTTGACAAAGACACCCATGGGCGCGAAGGAGCCAAAATCGACCATGGTTCCTGCCCAATCAAAAACAACAGCTTTGAAGGTGTTCATTAGAATTCCTTGTGTTCGAGGCGTTGGCCGTTTTGTGGCATAGAACGACTATAGTTGCACTGGTTGAATGGGGTGTGACGGCTGGTGGCGTCGCAGAAGCGGAGAATCACCAAATTGCTAGGTGCAGAAGGCAGATCAGACCCGACTGATTTCTACATCACATCCACTGTGAACCTTCAGCTTGGATCGTGCTGGGCACGGTGCGTATGTCCCTTGCAGTCGGCCGAATCTGACCCTGTTGTTTCATACAGGAATGTCATTTGGCCGACGTGTCTAGACTGTAGAAGTGCGCGGCTGTGTCCCGAAACACGGGCGCATGCGCGTCGACTGGGATCAGCTTCTGATATGCCCGCATCAACGTGGCGTAGTCGCCGTAAAGCTTATCGACGGGGAAGTTCGACCCGAACATGACCCGCTTGGGTCCGAATTGATCCAGACATTCTTCAACAATCGGACGAATGCTATCAACGGTCCAGCTATGATCGAACATTCCCAATCCAGATAGTTTGCAGGTGACATGGGGCAGGTCAGACAGGCTGCGCAGTCTCTGGGCCCAGTCCTTCAGACCGGCCGTGCTTCGGTCATGGGGTGATCCTGCGTGGCAAAGGGCGACAGGTGTGTCAGGCGCTTGTTCCAACACGCGGGCGGTCTTGTCCATCAGCTCAGGAATAAGCTGTAGGTCAAAGCTGAGGCCACGCTGACCGGCTTCTTTCAGGCCACTCAAAAAGCTAGGGTGATCCAGCAGAGTATTGGTGCCGGTCTGCGCATCCTCCCATGGAGCGCGGCCAACGATCTGGCGCACACCCCGGACCGTCGGCAAGGTCTGAAACGTATCGAGCTTCGTGGACAAATCCGCTGAGATGAGATCACAAAACACCACCTGCGCCATGGGCCAGTCGGGATTGGCATCAGCGACGGATTGCACCCACCGGGCTTCCTGCAACCCGCTTTCAGCGCCCACCTGAATATGAACCGAGGCGCGAATACCGCAATCTGCGGCCTCCGACCGGAATTCGGATAACAGATAGTCGCGCTGAATAGGTGTCGGGTCGCCAAAGAACCGTTTCACCCCGCGCGCCATAAGCCAGGGATAGTGGACAGCGCTCAGGTCCCAAAGATGGTGATGGGCGTCGATCCAATCGGTCATGTTCTCGGCACCTCGGCCATTCGGGCCAGAATATCGACCCCTTGTTGCTTCCAGAAGTGAAGAAGGTCGATGAATATCCAGTTTTCGGCCAGTTTATCCCCGGAGCGCCGATATATATCGATCACCCGGAACTCACCCGCCTTATCGGTCGCAGGCAGGCCCATGAACCCACCAGTGGGGCGAGCCGTGAAGTTCGGCCAGCCAAAGAAGCCGCCATAATGTCCTTCGGCCATACGGCAGATGTGATTGGTCTTAGAGCGGTCCGCAAACGAGGCCCGGAACGGTCCTGCATGCTGTTTTGCATAGCGTTCGATCGTGTAGGTCGCGCCGATGCCCGAGGGGCCCCACCAGATCATATCCTCACACCATGTGCGGCGCAGCTCATCCTCAAGCCTCAGGCCGCTGTCCCAACGGCCAAGATCGGAGATCATTGCGTTGATTGTGGCCAGGGTCCGGTCGCCTTCCTCAGGGGGCTGCGGCCTGAACATCAGGCCATCATGTGTCATCGGTCCCGGCTGAACCAATTGGGCTGCGGTTTGCGGCGGGAAGGGGTGCAGACCGGCCTGCATCATCAGATGTGGGATGTCGAAATACATCGCGGTTTCGGTGATTTTGCCGTTCTCAACCCTGTTGAACTCGCAATAGCGCAGAAAGGCCATCTTGCCGGTGGGCGGGATGCCCAGCCAGCTTGTGTCGAACAAGCCCATCAGATGACCCATCGACACCACCCAAACCGAGTTGAACCCGTCGATCTCGTTTGCACCTGCCATGAACACATCCATCCGGCGCTGCAGACCGGTCAGGCTGGCCCTCAGTGGTTGCCAGAATGTGCGGGCGACTTCGTCGATTCCCTGTAGTTCGTTGAAGGGGTGGAATCCCCGCCAAACAAGCTCATCAGCGCAGTATTTTGGGAGTGTTTCCACGACGGTTGCGTCCTCGCATCGACTCAGCGCTTCGTAAAAACCGAGGACAAGCGTTTTCTCGGATTCATATGGCATTTTATTATCTTTCAATGTGTTAACGAGGTTTCGATGGTGTCGTCCATGGGTTTTGCATTCGCATGCAAAAAAAGCTTGCCATAGGCTTTTCTAAATGTCTATGCTCCTGCAAGCCTATGCATAACGAATGCGCAAGGGAGGACAGAATGGCCGAAATTCAACTTCGCAATGTCGGTAAACGTTGGGGATCATTTGTCGGTGTGGACAATTTTGATCTGACAATTGCCGACAAGGAGTTTCTGGTTCTTCTTGGTCCTTCGGGATGTGGCAAAACCACGACCATGCGCATGATTGCAGGGCTGGAAGATGCCAGCGAAGGTGACATCCTGATTGACGGTGCACGCGTCAATGACATGGAGCCCAAAGATCGTGATGTCGCCATGGTGTTCCAATCCTATGCGCTCTATCCGAACATGAATGTCTATGAAAACATTCGCTTTCCGCTGAAAGTTCGCGGCATTGACCCCGCCACCCATGACGAAAAGGTGCGTCGCGCTTCGGCGATGGTTGAGCTGGACGATTTCCTGCACCGCAAACCGGCAGAACTGTCCGGTGGTCAGCGTCAAAGGGTTGCCTTGGCGCGTGCAATTGTGCGCGAACCGAACGTGTTCCTGATGGATGAGCCGCTGTCGAACCTTGACGCCAAGCTGCGCGTTTCGACACGCGCGCAGATCAAAAACCTGAGCCATGAGCTTGCAGTCACCACCATCTACGTGACCCATGACCAGATTGAGGCGATGACGCTGGCGGATCGCGTGGTGATCATGAAGCAGGGTGTGGTTCAGCAGGTTGGCTCACCCACCGATATCTACGATGAACCCGCCAACACATTTGTGGCCAGCTTTATTGGGAACCCGGCGATGAACCTTGTCGATGGTGAGGTTCAGGGCGGCGTGTTCCGCGCCCAAAGCACCGAGGTGCACGGGCTGAACGCGCCTGATGGCCCCATCACACTGGGTTTTCGCGCCGAAGACGCAAATGTTGTGGAAAGCGGCGGTGAGATCAACGCGCCAATCTACACTCAAGAGCTTTTGGGCGACAGCACCATGGTCTCGGTTCGGATCGGTGGTGCGCTGGTCTCGGTCAAGGCGGACAAAACCTATCGGGCTGAAATCGACGATCAGGTTTCCATCCATATCCACACGGATCATTGCCACCTGTTCGATGCGCAAACAGGTGCGCGCCTGACCGGTTAAACAGTGAAATCAAGCCTGCAACGACGGGTCAAACCTGGGTGCAGACTTCGAAGATGCACCCATTCCATCTAGGGAGAAGTACTATGTTTCTAAAGAGAATTGCGTTGGCTGGCTCAGTCGCCGCCTTTGCTGCAAGCGCAGGATATGCCTGCGAAATCGGCGGGCGGGTCAATATTGTTGGCAACGAATTCGCGGCCATTCAGGCGGTTGCGGCCGGTGCAAAGGAATGCACCGGGGCGTCGGTTGAGTCGAACCTGACATCCGAGCATCAGACGATCAACGTGGCCGGTTTGTCTGGCAACCCTTCGGAATACACAAGCGCCATCATTGCCAACAGCTCGATTGTCGCATTGATGAATGAAGACGTCATTCGCCCCTTGAATGAACTGGTGGAACAGCATGGCCAGGACCTGCAGCCCGGGCAGCTGATCAAGATCGGTGATGACATCATGGCCGTCGCCTTCATGGCGAACGCTCAACATCTGATGTACCGCAAGGACGTGCTCGAGCAGGCCGGTGTTGAAGTTCCGACGACCTATGAAGAACTCCTTGAAGTGGCCGAGGCCATTCGTGAGCAAGGCATCATGCAAAACCCCGTTGGCGGCGCCTATGCATCGGGTTGGAACCTGGCGCAGGAATTCAACAATATGTTCCTGGGTTATGGCGGTCAGCACTTCAAACCCGGCACTGCTGAGCCCAGTGTGAATTCCGAGGCTGGTGTCAACGCTTTGAACATGATGAAGGCTCTGTCGGAATACATGAACCCCGATTTCCTGACCCATGACTCGAACGCCACCAACGCCGAATACCGTGCGGGCAACGTTGCGATCATGAACATGTGGGGGTCTCGCGCATCTCAGCAGACGACCACCGAAGGAGTGCTGCAAGAGGTGATCGATGGCCACGCAATTGGCGCGCCGCTGACCGTTGGCGGCGGCGAAATTCCTGCATCGACCCTGTGGTGGGACGGCTGGACCGTCGGCAAAAACATCTCGGATGAAGAGGCCGAAGCCACCTTCATCGCCATGAAACACGGTATCCGTCCGGACATGCTGAACGATGAGACCACACCACTGGCGGTTTGGCTGATCGAAGGCTACGAGCCCGCTGCTGATGCAGAAGGCGTGTTTGCAGCGGCCAAAATGGGCACACCTGCTTATCCGATGCTGCCGTACATGGGCCTGATGCACAGCGCGCTTGGCAACGAACTGGCCGATTTCATGCAGGGCAAAGAAAGCGCTGAACAGGCACTTGCCGATGTCGAGGCCGCCTATCGCGCAGCCGCGATCGAACAAGGCTACCTGCAGTAAGACGCCCCTTGTGCGGGCGCCTCTGTTAGCTGCCCGCACAAACCAATCGACGCGAGGATTGTGACATGCGCCATAAGACATTCCTTTGGTTCTTCCTGCCCACAGGACTTGCGATGTTGCTGTTCATCGCGATGCCCATCGTCTCGGTCGTGATCCAATCGATCTTTGCACCACATCCCGCCGTTCTGTTGGAAGTGGAAAACTGTACACCGCTGATCGGCTGCACAACAGAAACGACCATCGACCAAGAGGCCACTGCCGCCCTGCGGGAGGCTCAACCTTTGGGTCGGTTTGTTGGGCTGGGCATCTATTTTGACCGCGGTCACCTGGCGATCCAGGAAATTAGCCAGATGTGGGCGGCCAATGAGACTTTGGGCGGCTTTTTCTCGGACCTAGGTAACCTGCCATTCTATCGTGCAATGGCGTTTACGCTGACGTTTACCTTCATTGTAACGCCGCTGACGATCCTGCTGGGTCTGGTCATTGCACTGGCTGTGAATTCGCTGCATCGGCACCTCAAAGGGCTGATGATCTTCTTCTCGCTTTTGCCGATGATCGTCACGCCGTTGATCGGTTCGCTGATCCTGTTCTGGATGATCGACAGTCGCGGTGTCATCGGAAACGCCCTTGTGTACATGGCCGGAGATCCGAATTTCAGCCTTAAGGCCTCGACCGGGCTGATGTGGGTGGCCTTGATGGTTTATGGCGTCTGGAGCTCGGCCCCATTTGCCTTCGTCGTGTTCTATGCCGGGCTGCAAACGCTGCCACAGGATCAGATCGAAGCTGCGCAGATTGATGGCGCAACCCGCTGGCAACAGGTCAAGTTCGTGGTCGTCCCGCACCTGATGCCACTGGTCACGTTTGTGGCTCTGATCCAGCTGATGGATAATTTCAAGGTGTTTGAACCAATCATCGGCTTCAGCGCTCAGGCACACGCGCAATCTCTCAGTACCTTCATATTTGATGACCTTGGCGGTGAAACCCGCCAGCTATCATCTGCCGCCGCAACCTCTGTGATGACGATCATCGGAGTCGCCATTCTTCTGTCGCCCGTGCTTGTCCGCACCTGGCGCGACTTTAAAGGAGCACGCTAACATGGCCAGCCGCGCACAAAGAATGCCAACGAGCCTTCGGGTCGCCTCGTCCCTGTTTGTGCTTCTTTGGTTTGTTCTTGCAGCCTTTCCGTTCCTATGGACGGTATGGGGGTCGTTTAAGGTTGAGCTTGATTTCTTCTCAATCGCAGATTGGACCAATGCCCTAACCGGTGCCCGGACCGAGGCTGTCTATGGATCGCCCTTTACCACCACCGGTTACGAGGGCGCGTGGATCCAAGAGGAGTTCTGGCGCAATGTTCTGAACACAGGGATCGTCTGTTTCTTTGTGGTCACTATCTCGCTGACGATTGGCACGCTGGGAGGTTATGCCCTGTCGCGGTCGACCTACAATTATACCTTCTGGCTGCTGATCACCGCGCTGATCTTCCGTGCGATGCCGCCGATCACCTTGGTCTCGGGGTATCTGCTGCCGTTTTTTGAATGGAACATCTGGGGCATCCTGCCGACGACGATCATCGTACTGGTGGCGATCAACCAGCCGTTCACGCTGTGGATGTTGCATTCCTTCTTCAAGAACATCCCGAGCGAGCTGGACGAAAGTGCCAAGGTTGATGGCTGCAACCAGTTCCAGGCCTTCCGCCGCGTGATCATTCCGGTGATGTGGCCGGGCGTGATTACCACCGGGCTGTTTTCCTTCCTGCTGGCCTATAACGACTTTGCCGTGGGTGCGATGCTGCTGTCTGAAAGCAATCGTACCATGGTGCCTGCAATCGCGGCCTTCCTCGGGACCACCCAAACAGAAGGCAATGTGATGTTTGCAGTTGCTGCCGTGGTCTCGGCCACCGTGCCTCTGTTCATCCTGGTCATGTTCTTCCAGCGCCAGATTGTCGGCGGCCTGACCGCCGGGGCGGTCAAGGGCTGATGAGCGCGAGTGCGAGACATAACGCCGTTGCGCGCCACCCGGCACTCAACCGGATGCCAAGGGATTTTCTGATAGCCGATTGACCCTCCCAGGCGACGCAGAAAACCTCTTGGCAACCAAATAAGGAATAGAAACATGAAGGGTTCGCGCCCCGAACAAGCCGTGCTGACCAAAAACACGGATATGAGCAAAACCGAAGAAACCCGCGCTGTCATCGAAGGCATGGTTGACGGGCTGAACGATCACCGCATCGACGATATTGGCGAATTCTTCACGCAAGGCTTTCGTTGGATGGGCAATCAGGGCTGCGGCACCAAAACCGGCCTGCAGGAGTTTCAGGAAAACTGGCAACGCCCGTTTCAGGCCGCGTTCTCGGACAAGACCTGCATTGATGAGGCGCGTCTTTACATGGGGGAATGGGCCGCCGCCTTTGGCCGCCAGGAAGCCACCCATTCCGGTGAGTTTCTGGGAATCGCCCCCACCGGGAAAAGAGTTGAAATCCGGTACATGGATTTCTGGAAAGTCGTCGACGGCAAGATCGTCGACAACTGGGTGAATGTCGATTTCGCCCATGTTGCTGCTCAGCTTGGCGTTGATCTGTTCGACGGGCAGGGCTGGGAAACATTCGACCGGGGAGAGAGAACTCCGCCCCGGCCCGACAACTGAGGATCAGGACAATGGCTATCGAATATCTCAAACGCGGCAAACCCGAGGCTGACAGAGCAGAGGATGACGCAAAAACACGCGCAGTCGTAGAGGCAACGTTGAAGGATATCGAAACGCGCGGCGATGCGGCTGTGCGCGAATTGTCCGAGAAGTTCGACAATTACTCGCCGGAAAGCTATCGCCTGAGCCAGCAGCAGATCGATGACCTGATCGCCTCGCTGTCTGATCGCGAGCTGGCGGATATCAGGTTTGCGCAAGAGCAAGTGATGAACTTTGCGCAAGCGCAGCGGGATTCGATGCTGGATATCGAGGTTGAGACGCTACCGGGCGTGATCCTTGGCCATAAGAACATCCCGGTTCAATCCGTGGGTTGCTATGTGCCTGGCGGCAAGTTCCCGATGGTGGCCTCGGCGCATATGTCGGTGGCCACAGCCAAGGTGGCAGGTGTGCCACGGATTATCGCCTGCACCCCGCCGTTCAATGGCAAGCCAAATGCAGCCGTGATCGCGGCGATGCATCTGGGTGGCGCGCATGAGATTTATGTCATGGGCGGCATTCAGGCCGTCGGCGCAATGGCAATTGGGACTGAGACGATCGAGCCTGTGCATATGCTGGTGGGTCCCGGCAACGCCTTTGTCGCCGAGGCCAAACGCCAGTTGTTTGGCCGTGTGGGTATCGACTTGTTCGCAGGTCCAACCGAGACCATGGTCATGGCCGATGAAACCGCGGCCGATGCCGAGCTGTGCGCGACCGACCTATTGGGGCAGGCCGAACACGGGTATAACAGCCCCTGTGTGCTGCTCACCAATTCGCGCAAACTGGCCGAAGATACGCTGGCCGAGGTTGAGCGTATTTTGGGTATCCTGCCAACCTCGGGCACTGCGCAGGTCAGCTGGGATGAGTATGGCGAGGTGATCGTCTGCGACACGTATGACGAGATGCTGCAAGTGGCAGATGACATCGCGTCGGAGCACGTGCAGGTGATGACAGACCGCGATGACTGGTTCTTAGAGAACATGACCTGCTATGGCGCGCTGTTCCTCGGGCCGCGCACCAATGTGGCAAATGGCGATAAGGTAATCGGCACCAACCATACCCTGCCTACCAAGAAAGCCGGGCGCTATACCGGTGGTCTCTGGGTCGGTAAGTTCATGAAAACTCACAGCTATCAGAAGGTCACAACCGATGAGGCCGCGACCATGATCGGCGAATTCGGCTCGCGGCTGTGTATGCTCGAAGGCTTTGTTGGCCACGCCGAGCAATGCAACATCCGGGTACGCCGCTATGGCGGGATCAATGTGCCCTATGGCGAAGGCGCACCCTATCGAGAGGCTGCAGAATGAGTGATGTGCATTCAGCGAACAAAGCGCTGATTGCGCCGCTTCGTGCGGCGATGCACGATTTTGATGATGTTCGGGTGCAGGCAACGCTAAACGGCGCGTTTGCCCCGGACGCCATGGTTCACATGCCGCATCCTTTCGGGGATCTTACGGGGCCGCAGGCGCTGTATCAGATCTGCTATGTGCCACTGCTGAAGGCGATGCCTGATCTGGAACGGCGCGATTGGATCGTTATTGGTGGCCAAACCGAACATGGCGATGACTGGATCGGGTGCGGGGGTCACTACTATGGCACTTTTGTCGCCCCTTGGCTGGACATTCCGCCAACAGGTCACTTGACCCATATGCGGTTCCACGAATTCTACCGGGTCGTCGATGGTCAGGTGGTCGAGCTTCAGGCGCTCTGGGACATTCCCGAGGTCATGATGCAGGCCAGGGCCTGGCCGATGGCTCCCTCTTTGGGGCTGGAATTCTGCGTGCCGGGCCCGGCAACTCAGGATGGTATCGTACCGGGCCCGTGGGATGAGGCGCAGGCGAAGTCCTCCTGTGATCATATTATCGACATGCTGGACCATCTCAAGAAACATCCAAGCCAGGGCGGGCCGGAAGTGATGGAGATGCAGCGGTTCTGGCATCCACGCATGAACTGGTACGGCCCCGCCGGAATTGGCACAGGGCGCGGGATCGCCGGATTTCGAAACTGGCATCAGATACCGTTTCTCAACGGCATGCCGGATCGCGGAAAATATGTCGATTACATCACGTATCATTTCTTCGGGGATGCGGATTACGCCGCCGTGACAGGTTGGCCAAACATGATCCAGACCGTCACCCATGACGGGTGGATGGGTATCGCCCCGTCGGATAAGCGGATCAGTCTGCGGTCGCTTGATTTCTGGCGGCTTGAGAATGGCTTGATCCGCGAAAATTGGGTATTGGTCGACCTATTGGATGCCTATCGGCAGCTGGGTGTTGACGTCTTTGCGCGTCTGCGCGAATTCAACAAGGCCCGCGTTCCGGGTGAAATTCCATTCCCGGTTGGCGAGGTTTAAAATGGCTCAATTCCCCACGACACCCAGTTTCAAGTTGACCGGCAAACACGCACTGGTCGCCGGGGCCTCATCCGGCATAGGCCTAGCCTGCGCCGTGGCACTGGCCGAACACGGGGCCGAGGTGACCCTTGCTGCGCGCCGCACAGATGCCCTGAAAGAGATCTCCGCAGATATGACCGCGCGCGGGTGGTCCGCCAATGTGCTCGAACTGGATGTAAGCGATATCGAGGCGACAAATGCGGCCGTGGCCGAACATGGCCCCTTTGACATCCTTCTGAACTCTGCCGGTTCGGCGCGCCACAGCAAGGCGGTCGACACACATGCCGAAGACTTCGACGCGGTGATGAACATCAACGTCAAAGGCGCTTATTTTCTGACGCAAGCTGTGGCCAAAGGGCTGTTGGCCGCAGGGCGTCCCGGTTCCCTGATCAACATATCCAGCCAGATGGGCCATGTCGGCGGGCGCGAGCGGGCGGTCTATTGCGCATCGAAATTCGCGGTTGAGGGGTTCAGCAAGGCGATGGCTTTGGAATTCGCACCCGCAAAGATACGCGTCAACACAATCTGCCCGACCTTCATTCTGACCGATCTGACGCGCCCGACTTTCGATGACCCGGACAAGCGCGCCTGGATTCTCGACAAGATCAAACTGGGCCGTCCGGGCGAAATCGAAGATATCATGGGCGCGGTTGTCTATCTGGCCTCGGATGCATCGGGGCTGGTGACCGGAACGTCACTGATGGTGGATGGAGGTTGGACAGCGGATTGATGGCAGTGCAAAAAGTCACTTCGATGGATGTCGCGCGACTGGCCGGTGTAAGCCAGTCCGCCGTCAGTCGTGTGTTCACACCAGGTGCGTCCGCATCCGCAAAAACCATTGCGAAAGTCCGCAAAGCTGCGGACCAATTGGGGTATCGACCCAATGTTTTAGCCCGCGCGGTGGTCTCGGGCAAAAGCCGCATCATCGGGCTTGTTGTCGCGTATCTGAACAATCAGTTCTATCCTGAAGCGCTTGAGAAGCTAACCAACACGTTGCAGGAGCGCGGCTATCATGCGTTGGTGTTCATGGCCTCGAACTCGGCTCAGAACATAGACAAGGTTGTCGGAGAAATTCTGGATTTTCAGGTCGATGGGATCATCGCCGCCTCGGTTGCGCTTTCATCCGATCTGTCCGCGCGCTGCCAGTCAGCCGGGGTGCCCATGGTTCTGTTCAACCGGGGGCAGGACGATCCGTCCATGTCGTCAGTGACATCGGACAATCTGGCCGGAGGCAGGAAGGTGGCCGAGTTTCTGCTGGCTGCCGGACACAAGAAAATCAGCTACATCGCCGGGTGGGAAGGCGCTTCGACCCAGCGAGATCGTGAGACAGGGTTTGTCGCGGCTCTGAACGAGGCACGCGTGACACTACACAGCCGCGAGATCGGCAACTTTGGTACAGAAGAGTCCAAAGAAGCCGCCCGCCGAATGTTCGCCTCAGACCCACCCGATGCTGTCTTTGTGGCCAATGACCATATGGCGATTGCCGTGATGGACACGCTGAGGTTCGAGTTGGGTTTTAAGATCCCTGAAGACGTTTCCGTAGTGGGGTATGACGATGTCGCCGTCGCGGCCTGGCCCAGCTATGACCTGACAACGGTCCGGCAGCCCGCCAACCGCATGGTGGCTGAAACCGTCGACATATTGCTCAGCAAAATCGACGACCCGGAGATGGAACCCAGGCAGCTTGAGATTGACGGACCGCTGATCATTCGCGGGTCTGCCCGCATACCTGAAGGATGGAAGACATGAAGGGATTTGATCCCAAATTCAAAGACTTTCCCGACTATATTATCGGGATCACCAAAGAGATCTGGGAAGATCGCGGCATTGCCACGCTGCATGACTACTACGGTGCGGATATCGTTGTGCGCACCCCCGGTTCTGTGGTCGTCGGCAATCAGGGCGTGATTGCGGCCACGATGGCAACGCTGGCCGAATTTCCCGACCGCACGCTGCTGGGCGAAGATGTCATCTGGTCGGGTACGCCGGAACAGGGGATGTTGTCGTCGCATCGCATCATTTCGACGGCGACCCATTTGGGCAATGGTGTCTATGGCAATGCAACAGGCAAGAAACTGGTCTATCGTATCCTGGCCGATTGTCACGCGATCAACAATAAGATCGACGATGAATGGCTGATCCGGGATCAGAGCGCCATCGTGCAGCAAATGGGTTGGGACCCCAAGGACTATGCCCGCGACTTGATCATGCGTGAGGGTGGCCCCGAGGCCTGTGTGCAGCCCTATACCCCTTTAAATGAGCAGCCGGGACCGTACAAAGGCAGCGGCAATGACAACGAATGGGGTGAGAAATACGCCGATATCCTGAACCGGATCATGAACGCAGATATGGCCGCAGTTGAGGCCGAATACGACCGGGCCGTTCAGTCGGAATATCCCGGTGGTGTAACTGGACATAGCTGGGGCCCGGTAGATCGGTTCTGGATGGGACTGCGCGCCTCATTCCCAAATGCCGAATTCGCCATTCAGCATCAGATCGGTCGAGAGGACCCGATGATGCCTCCGCGTGCGGCGATCCGCTGGACCTTGCACGGCACGCATGACGGCTGGGGCGTGTTTGGCAAACCAACCGGTGCCGAGGTCTTTATCCTTGGCATCAGCCATGCAGAGTTCGGCCCCTGGGGCCTGCGCCGCGAATACACTCTGTTCGACGAAACATCTGTCTGGAAGCAAATTCTGTTGAAAACCGGCGATCTGTAGCATGCGACATCTGATGTCAAATCTGGACGCACGACAGTCGATGCGGCGCTACCACGCCCATCGGGCCAGTCTGCGCGCGCGGCGGTTAAATAACCGCCCGCCCGGATTTGGGGTTTTGAACCAGAAACCCCAAACAAAAGGAAGACAGAGATGAGTACAATTCAAAGCCGCATTGTTCGCTTTGGCGAGTTGCAACCCTGCAAAACCGCGTTCATTGACGCACATACGCCGGGCTCGGACCAGAAAGAGAACTTTACCATTGTGGGCGGTGGTGTTTCAGAAAGCCCGGACCAGCATGTCCACATCACCGACAAGATCGGGTTCAATATCGGCGCGGCGGGGCAACCGCCGAAATGCCGCAACTCGCTGCACAGCCACACGACGGCCGAGGTGTTCTTTGTCGCCAAAGGCCGTTGGCGGTTCTTCTGGGGCCGCTATGGCACGGCGGGTGAGTTCATCGCAGAGGAAGGCGACATCTTCAACATCCCAACGGGCATCTTCCGTGGGTTTGAAAATGTGGGTCAGGATTATGGAATGATCATGTCGATCCTTGGCGGCGACGATGCGGGCGGAGGCGTAACATGGGCCCCTCAGGTTATCGAGGATGCGCAAGCCCATGGTTTGATGCTGGGCAACAACGGGGTTCTGTACGACAGCAAGAAAGGCGAGGAACTTCCTCATAACGTGCAGCCTATGCCGTTGCTGACCGAAGAGGAATTGAAGGCTTACCCGGAGGTTCTGGTTGGGGAAGTGATCGGCAAATATGTCGCCCGGTATTGGGACCTGATGGCTTTGGCGGCCAATGAGCCTGCGGTGGTGATTGGCGAAAACGGCCTGATCAAAGATAAGCCGGGTTTTGAGGTCGATTTCCTGACCCGTGGATCGGCAGTGAACGGCCCGTTGAAAGCTGAAAAACCTGTGGTTCTGATGCCCGCAAGCGGTCATTGGCGGATAGCGATCAACGATGTTGAGACCACATTGTCCAACGGTGATACCGCGCTGGTCTTACCCGGCGAAACCTATAGCGTCGCACCGTCCATGACCGGGCAGGCGGGCCTGTACCGGATCACAGCCACCGACGATCCGGCCGGTGCCACCTGGGTCGGATGACGGTAAACCCCGACGATACCCATGCCGTCTATGAACGGCAGGCCAGGGCCTATGACGAGCAACGCTCGCGGGCCCTGTTCGAAGCGCGCTGGCTGGCGCGCTTCACCGCCAACTTGAAACCCGGTGGTCATGTGCTGGACCTGGGGTGTGGTACGGGCGAGCCAATTGCGCGTTGGTTCATGGCCGAGGGGTTTAACGTCACGGGTGTTGATTTTTCTGAGGCTATGCTTGAAATCGCCCGCAGCCGTTGGCCCAAAGGGGATTGGCTACAGGCCGATATGCGGGATTTTGAGCTGAGCCAAAGGTTCGACGGGATTATCGCCTGGAACAGCTTTTTTCACCTAACCGCGGACGAACAAAAAGTCTGCATTGCACGAATGGCGCGACATCTGCGCAGCGGCGGTATGCTGATGCTGACCGTTGGTCCCAGCGCAGGTGAAGTGCAAGGGACCGTTGGTGGTGAACTGGTTTACCACGCCTCGCTTTCTCCGGCTGGCTATGCCGCCTGTCTGGAAGATAACGGGATGATCTTAAGCGGGTTTCTGGCCAAAGACCCGGAAACCCAAAGCCATACCGTGCTGATGGCACGCAAGATGTAAGGAGGTCCCATGACCGTCAAAACAACACATGTCGGGTCGCTGCCACGATCTCAAGAGGTTGTGGATTTCATTTTCGCCCGAGAGAATGAAAAAGAGTTTGACCAAGCCGCATTTGATGCGTGCATGACATCAGCTGTGGCCGAAACCGTTCGCAAACAGGCCCAAGCCGGGGTTGATATCGTATCGGATGGCGAGACCTCAAAGATCTCATATGCGACCTATGTCAAGGACCGCTACACCGGCTTTGCCGGCGACAGCCCGCGCAATGCGCCTGCGGATTTGAAGATGTTTCCGGGTTTTCTGAAACGCCTGGCCGATGATGGCGGCACCCCGCAATATGCGCGCCCGATGTGCGTGGGCGAGGTACGCTCGAAAGGGCAGGGAGAGTTGCAGAAAGATATAGCGAACCTTAAGGCGGCAATGGCACAGCATGGGGTTGATCGTGGGTTCATGAATGCGGCAAGCCCCGGCGTGATCTCGCTATTCCTGCAAAATGATTTCTACCCCACGCGTGAGGCCTATCTGTCCGCGCTCGCCGATGCGATGAAGGATGAGTACGAGACCATCGTCACCGCCGGCTTGGACCTACAGCTGGACTGCCCAGATTTGGCCTTGTCTCGCCATATGCTGTTCACCGAGCTTTCTGATGAAGAGTTCGTCAAGATTGCCGATATGCATGTCGAAGCCCTGAATCATGCGCTGCAAAACGTGCCCGCCGACAAGGTGCGTGTGCATATTTGCTGGGGAAACTACGAAGGGCCGCATTGCTGCGATATCGGCATGGACAAGGTTTTCGCAACGCTGATGAACACCAAATCGCGCTATGTGTTGTTTGAAACCTCAAACCCGCGCCACGCGCATGAATGGACCGTGTTCCGCGACCGCAAGGATGAGATACCGGACGACAAGGTGCTGGTGCCCGGCGTGGTCGACACCACGACCAATTTCGTCGAACACCCCGAAGTGGTCGCCCAACGTACCCAACGCTTTGTTGATATCGTTGGCGCTAATCGTGTGGTGGCCGGCTCGGATTGCGGATTTGGGACATTCGCCGGGTTCGGTGCCGTCGATCCTGACATTGCCTACGCCAAGCTTGCGGCGCTATCCGAAGGGGTTTCCCTGCTCAAATGATCCCGCTTGTTCTATTGCCGGGCATGATGTGCGATGCACGCCTGTTTGCGCCACAGATCGCGGTGCTGTCAGGGCAGAGGCCTATCTTATCTGCCCCGATTGGCGCATGCGACACGGTGGAGGCGCTGGCTGCCGAAGTACTGTCCTACGCCCCCCCGCGCTTTGCCATAGCGGGACTATCCATGGGCGGGATCGTTGCGATGGAGGTTCTGCGTCAGGCTTCCGACCGCATTTGTGGGCTGGCGCTACTGGACACCAACCCTTTGGCAGAAAAAAACGAGGTCAAAGCCAGACGCCAACCTCAGATCGACGTCGTCTTGGGTGGCCAGTTGCGCGCGGTAATGGCCGAGGAGATGAAGCCCAACTATCTGACGGATGGCCCAAATCGCGGCGCTATTCTGGACCTGTGTATGGAGATGGCAACCGACCTCGGGCCTGAGGTTTTTGTCAATCAGTCCAAGGCACTCCGAGATCGTCCGGATCAAAGCGCGACCTTGCGGGCCTATGACGGCGCGGCGCTGGTGCTATGCGGGCGAGAGGACACTCTGTGCCCAGTATCACACCACGAGCTGATGCATAGTCTGATGCCCCAAAGCCGGTTTGAGATCATCGAAGATGCGGGCCACCTGCCCACACTGGAACAACCCGAGAGAACCACAGCGGCGTTGACCCGCTGGTTGGAGGCGATATGAAACAAACCCTTTTGGACCTACTCAGATCGGTCGATACCCCGACAGTCTGCAACGCAATCGAAGTGGCGCAAGGCAAGCGTGGCTTCAACGCATTTACCCGCGGGACCATGCAGTGTTCTGACCCTGAAGCGAAACCCATGGTCGGATATACCCGCACCGCAAAGATTGCCGCCGTGAACCCACCTACGGAATCGCCCGAGGTGATCCGAAAACGCCGGATGGAGTATTATCGGCATATGGCAACCGGGAACGGCCCGGCTGTTACTGTGGTGGAGGATCTGGACTATCCCGATTGCATTGGCGCCTATTGGGGCGAGATCAACACCACCGTCCATAAGGGGTTCGGCATCAGCGGCGCGCTGACCAATGGCGTGATGCGTGATCTTGGCGATCTGCCCGATGATTTCCCGGTTGTTGCTGGGTCAATCGGACCCAGCCATGGGTTCGTGCATGTGCGTGAAATCGGTACTCCGGTGTCGATATTCGGCCTTGAGATTCAGAACGGCGATCTTGTCCACGCCGACCGCCACGGCGCTCTGGTGATCCCGCCCGAGGTTGTGGACCGGCTCGAACAGGCAATCCTCAAATTGCTTGAAACCGAAAAACTGATCCTTGCCCCTGCACGCGCAGCAGGATTTGATTTTGAAGCCTTTGAAACAGCCTGGGCTGCGTTCGAGGCGTCGCGCACTTAGCGTCGCGACCGTGTGGTTCCGATCAGGACGTGTGTTGCAAAGCCTTTGGTTCTGGGCCAGATGGGTAAAGAAAGTTAGCGCATTTATGGAGTGTGCTTCTTGTAGGACCCAGGGGTCCGGTTTGTCCATTTCCGAAAAGCCCGGTAAAAATTCGCTGGGGCGGAAAAGCCGGTCTCATAGGCGATCTGCTCGATGCTATCTTGTCCCTGTAGCAAGGCACGTATGGCGATGTCGCGGCGCAAAGCGTCTTTGATATCCTGAAAGGATGTGCCTTCCTCGTTCAATCGCCGGTTCAGTGTGCGGGGTGTCATCTGAAGGGCAAGGGCAGCATCCGGCAGCTGACAGGTTTGCCAGGACGCGCTGTATAGAAAGGCGCGGACCCGCAGGCTGCAGGTATGCGCGCGTGAACCGGTGAAAATCCAATCAAGCGGCGCGCGCAGAAGAAAAACCGAAGCTTCGGTAGAACTGCGTGCAATCGGACGGCTGAATTTGCTGGGATCAAATAAAATGCTTGTATACGGTGCGTCAAATTCGACGGGGCAGGGGAAGACCACGGCATAGTCGGCTGCAAAATCGGGACGGGGAAAGGCAAAGTTCACAGCTTTGACCGGTGTCTCCACCCCGCTGAGCCAAGATAAAAGTCCATGCGCCAGTTTCAGCAATAGCATATGACCAAAGCGTTGCGGTCGGGTATGATCCAGATAGGGGATCAGCTTCAACTCCACCTGATCGGATGCGGTATCCAGGACCAGCCGGAAATCATCAAGCAACAGGTTCCAGAATGTCGTAAACCGATACAGGGCCGAAGTCAGACTGCCCGCCTCACGCTGCACGGTCACCAGATGTTGCAGCGCGCGGGGGCGGATTGGGCGGCTCCACAATCCCATCATCTCGTCGCCGGTCTCGGGCGCGGCTAACTGATAGAGCTGTGCGATCTCGTCGAGCGTAACGCGCTGGGTCGATGCCATTGGGCCGGGTTGCAGGCCCGAGCGCCGTAGCAGAGAGGACATCTCCGGCGGGGTGCAACACGATGTCAGAGCGTCCAGCCAATCTTGGATAAAACCCGCCGATACGGTGGTCAGAGAGATTGGGTCGGGACGAGTCATAGCAACTATAGTTTGGCGCAATCGGATACAAGCTTGTCAAGATATGAGCTTATCTGCAAGTCTTGGCACAGATATATGACGCGAAACCATAGTTGCCGAGAGGAGGAGGCAGTCATGTCCTATCAACCGCCCGTGAAGGATTTGATGTTTTGTATTGAACACCTCTCGCATTGGGATCAGGTGTCCTCTTTGGCGGTGTATTCGGACTATGATCTGGAGGACATCGCGGCTGCTTTGGATGTTTACGCCCGGTTCTGCAGTGAACAAATCGCGCCGTTATCTCATATCGGAGATACATTGGGTGCCCGGTTCGACAACGGGCGGGTAACGATGCCTGAAGGGGATGCGCAAGCTTATGCACAATTCGTCGAAATGGGTTGGCAGGCCCTGACCCATCCTGTGGAATACGGCGGCATGGGGCTTCCGAAAACAGTTGGCGCAGCGGCGGTCGAGATGCTGAATGCCGCCGACATGAGCTTTGGCCTTTGCCCCTTGCTGACCGACGGTGCGATTGAGGCGTTGCTGCTGACAGGTTCGGACGAGCAGAAAGCCACTTACTTAGAGCCGTTGATTGCCGGACGCTGGTCGGGCACGATGAACCTGACCGAACCCCAAGCGGGCAGCGATCTGGGTCGTGTCTCGACCAAGGCGGTGCGGCGCGAGGATGACAGCTATGGCGTGTCCGGCACCAAGATCTTCATCACATATGGCGCGCATGACCTGACCGAGAACATCATCCATCTGGTTCTGGCCCGCACCCCTGACGCGCCCGCAGGACCGAAGGGTCTGAGCTTGTTCATCGTCCCGCAGAAGATGGTGGCAGAGGATGGCTCGGTCGGGGCTGAGAATTCGGTGAACTGTGTCAGCATCGAACACAAGCTGGGCGTACGCGCCAGCCCAACGGCCGTGCTGCAATACAAAGACGCCATGGGCTTCTTGATCGGTGAGGAAAATCGCGGTTTGGAATACATGTTCATCATGATGAACGCCGCACGCTTTTCGGTTGGTGTTCAGGGCATCGCGACATCAGAACGCGCCTATCAGCGCGCCTTGGCTTATGCGCGGGACCGGGTCCAAAGCCGCCCCGTGAATGGTCAGGCCAAGGACGCCGTGGCGATCATCGAACACCCCGACGTGCGCCGCATGTTAATGCGGATGCGCAGCCTCACCGAAGGCGGGCGCGCTATGGCGGCGGCCACAGCGGGCCTGCTGGACATCGCGCATCATCAGGATGATCCGGATATGGCCGCTCTGGCTGAGTTCATGGTTCCGCTGGTCAAGGGCTTCTGCTCGGAACGCGCGGTCGAGGTCGCCTCTCTGGGGGTTCAAATCCACGGTGGCATGGGCTTCATCGAAGAAACCGGAGCCGCACAGCACTACCGCGACGCTCGCATTCTGCCGATTTACGAGGGCACCACCGCCATTCAGGCCAACGACCTTCTGAGCCGTAAAGTCATGCGTGACGGGGGCGAGACCGCCCGCCGGTTCGCCGCCCGTATCGCGGCAACCGAAGCCGAGCTTGCAGAAGGCGATGCCACCGCGCAAGCCATCGGTGCAAGCCTTGCACAGGCACGCAGCGCGTTTGAGGCCGCGTTGGAATGGCTATTGGAAAACAGCCGCAAAGATATCGACGCCGCTTTTGCGGGCTCGGTCCCGTTCCTGATGCTGGCAGGTACGCTTGCGGCGGGTTGGAAACTGGCAAAAGGTGTCACCCCAGCGGAAGGGGCGTTGAACGATGGGCAGCACACGCAGTTCATGACTCAGAAGATCGCCACCGCGCTGTTCTTTGCCCAGCACATCCTGCCGGAATGTAGTGCCGAACACACCCGCATCTTGTACGGCGCGCGTAGCTTGCTTGACGCAGCCTTCACTGAATAACGCCTTTAAAAGGATCCGCAACATGAATGATGTCGTGAACCCCGCCACTTATGAGAACCTCGCGATTTCCGAGCGTGACAATGGCCTCTATGTCGTGACCCTGAACCGCCCGACCAAGCGCAATGCGTTGGATGTGGCCACGATCGAAGAACTGATCCGCTTTTTCAGCGGCGCGCGAATGGCCGGCGTTCGGGCTGTTGTGCTGACCGGCGAGGGCGATCACTTTTGCGCAGGTCTGGATCTGGTGGAACACTGGAAAGCCGACCGCAGCCCCGATGACTTCATGCATGTCTGCCTGCGCTGGCATGAGGCGTTCAACAAGATGGAATATGGTGGTGTGCCAATCATCGCCGCCCTGAAAGGCGCGGTGGTTGGCGGAGGGCTGGAGCTTGCCAGCGCCGCCCATATCCGCGTCATCGACCCCGGCACCTATTTCGCCTTGCCCGAGGGTCAGCGCGGGATTTTCACGGGCGGAGGCGCAACCATCCGCGTATCGGACATGATCGGCAAATACCGCATGATCGACATGATCCTGACTGGCCGCGTCTATCAGGGGCAGAACGCCGTCGATCTGGGGCTGGCACAGTACATCACCGAAGATGGCGGTAGCATGGCCAAGGCAATGGAACTGGCAGAACAGATCGCGCAGAACCTGCCTTTGACCAATTTTGCGATCTGTTCGGCGATCAGCCATTTGAACAACATGTCCGGCATGGATGCTGCTTATGCCGAAGCCGTGGTCGGCGGTGTGGTCAACACCCAGCCCGCCGCGCGCGAACGGTTGGAAGCCTTTGCCAACAAGACCGCCGCCCGCGTGCGGCCCAACAGCTAAGACAGGCGGGACCCGGATGCGTCACCATTTCGAAGCTCTTCAGAAGACACGGGCCAACCATGTGCCTTTGTCCCCTTTGTCCTTCCTGCGCCGCGCCGAATCCCTGCACGGCGCACGCACCGCTGTTATCTATGGTGATATCCGACGAAGCTGGGCGGAAACCGCCGCCCGCATTCGCGCGGTGGCCAGTGGGTTGGTCGCACTTGGCGTGCAGAAGGGTGACGCGGTCTCGGTTCTCAGTCCAAACATCCCGGAACTGTTTGAGCTGCATTTTGCCCTTCCCCTGTCCGGAGGGGTGCTGAATACGCTCAACACCCGGCTCGAGCCGGAAACCATCGCCTATATTCTGGAACATGCGGATACCAAGCTGGTGATCGTGGACCGGGAACTGGTGCCGCTTCTGTCGAAAGCCTTTGATCTGCTGGGCCGGACGATACCGGTAGTCGAGATCGCCGATCCCGCTGCCACCGGTGAAAGCCTGGGTGGCCAGACCTACGAGGCGCTGACCACAGCCACCCCTTTGCCCATCGAGTTGCCCGAAGATGAGTGGGATGCAATTGCGCTGAACTACACGTCCGGCACATCCGGTCGGCCCAAGGGCGTGGTCTATCACCATCGCGGGGCCTACCTGATGGCGCTCGGCACTGGGACGGCCTGGCAGACGCCGCCCTATCCGGTTTACCTGTCAGTTGTGCCGATGTTTCACTGTAATGGCTGGGGGCATCCCTGGTTGATGGCCATGCTTGGGGCAACGGTTGTTTTCACTCGCATCCCGGCCGCAGACCGAATTCTTGACGCGATCCGCACCCATAGTGTGACCCATTTCGGTGCCGCCCCTATCGTATTGCAGATGCTTGCCGAAGCCGAAAGCGACGCTGCCTCCTTTGATCCTACGATCCGGGTGCTGACCGCCGGCGCACCTCCGCCCCCTTCGGTGTTGGAAAAGACCCGAGCGATGGGGTTTGACGTCATGCAGGTCTATGGCCTGACGGAAACCTATGGACATATCTCTCAATGCCTTTGGCAGGAGGAGTGGGACGATCTCAACCCCGCAGAACAGGCTGAACTGCAGGCACAGCAGGGTATCGCCTTTCCGATGGTTGAAGAAGTTACTGTGATCGATCGCAGCAGTGGCGCATCGGTGCCACGCGACGGCGCCACGCAGGGCGAGATCGCCATTCGCGGCAATACCGTCATGTCTGGCTACTACAAAGACGCAGAGGCCAGTTCAAAAGCGTTCGAAGATGGCTGGTTCTGGTCCGGTGACGGTGCAGTCATGCATGAAAACGGCTACATCCAGATCCGCGACCGGCTGAAGGACGTGATCATCTCGGGCGGTGAAAACATCTCATCCGTCGAGGTCGAAGCGGTGCTGTATCGCCATGACGCGGTTCAGGCCGCCGCCGTAGTCGCAATGCCGCATGACAAATGGGGCGAAGTCCCCTGCGCCTTTATCGAATTACGCGACGGGACCGAAGCAAACGCCGAGGACATCATCGCTTTTTGTCGCCATCACCTGGCCGGGTTCAAAGCCCCAAAAGCGATTGTTTTCGAGACGCTTCCCAAGACCTCAACCGGCAAAATCCAGAAATTCCAACTGCGCGACCGCGTCAAGACACTCGGTCTTTGAGGCCGGTTACGTGCAGCAGCTAATGATCGCGGTCTAACGAGTCATGGAATTGTCGATCAGCGCAGAAGGTCGCTGATCAGAACCGCTTGACCCTAGCCCTAGCTTTGCCAATGACTGGTCTCAGCCTTAGATGCGCGCCGCTTCGATGGTCGCTGGGCAGGGCGGTCGATAAGAAAGCCAAGCAGTGCAATACCCGATACGGGTCAGGACTTTTATTATCGATCCAATCGATGTTCTGGAACGTAATTGGATTAAGCTGGGATTTGGATACATGGGTCAGAACGTTCTGTTAGCCATAGTTTTTGCATTGGGCGTTGGCGGAATTGCTGGCTTTGTTTTTCTATCGTCCGAAAGATCGGCAGATGCATTGCCACCCGGGGCTTATTCGGTACCAAACATGCCCGGAATGACGGTTCCGGTCGCCTATGAGCTATCAGATGAGTTGATTCCGGCGTTATTGATCGTGATCTACGAGGCCTTCGCGCAGACCCAAGAAGATACCATTTATGACCAGTTGGCAAAGGTCACGCATGGCGACGCGCTGGAGTATCTTTACCTCGAACGGGTTGGTGCGATGGAAGGGAATGGGCTGGATCAAGCGGATCAGACCATCCACGAAATCAGCCTATTGGACAGCCTCGTGACGCAAAGCGATGAGACGCTTGAGGTCGATGCAACATGGCAGGTTATTGGGACGGTCGGTCACGCTGAACACCTTCATGTACGAGGTAATACCTATTATGCCGCCTTGTCGATCTCTCCGATTGAGGGTGCATGGCGGATTACAGATTTCGACTTGCTTGAGGTCAGCCGCGACAGTGCAGGTGAGGTTTTTCAGGTTTCGGAAGAAAATCAATGATCCGCGTCGAAGACCTTAGTTTTAGTTACAGTTCCGGCGCGTTTCGCTTGCGGGTGCCGCAGCTATCCCTGAGGGAGGGCGAACGTCTGGCCATCGTTGGGCCAAGCGGAAGTGGAAAGACAACCCTGCTGAACCTGATCGCGGGTGTTCTGACACCTGAAACAGGGTGTATCGAGGTGGCCGGAACAAATGTCTCGGGATTGCCAAATGCGGCGCGTCGTCGGTTTCGCGCCAGTCATATCGGTTTCGTTTTTCAGGATTTTGCACTGCTGGATTACCTGAGCGCACGGCAAAACATCCTGTATCCCTATCGCATTACACCCGCGCTCAAACTCGATTTCGCGGCGCGGAGCCGGGCAGAGGCTTTGGCGGAGGCCTGTGGTATTGGTGATAAGCTGGACAGGCATCCCGAGGCCCTTAGCCAAGGGGAACAGCAACGCGTCGCCATTTGCCGTGCTTTGGTGACCCAACCCAAGCTTATTCTGTCTGACGAGGCGACCGGCAATCTGGATCCTGAAAGCAAAGGACGCATCCTGGATTTGCTGTTCGAGCAAGCCACAAGCGCGGGGGCGACGGTTCTGGCCGTGACCCATGATCACGAACTTTTGCCGCGTTTTGAGCGAGTTATCGACTTTGCGCAATATCGCGAGGCGGCCGAGGTATGAATGCGCTCTACCTCGCCTTTTCCTACCTGCGTTATCATTGGGCGCGCAGTCTTGTGCTAGTGATTGCGACAGCGCTGATCCTGTTTGTGCCGGTTGCCACACAGATCTTGCTTTCCACAAGTCAGACATCCTTGGTCGCGCGGGGTGAGGCGACGCCACTGCTGTTGGGAAGTCGTGGATCGCGGTTGGATCTGACAATGGCTGCCCTGTATTTCTCGGATGAACGCCCTGACCCCATCGCAATGCGAGAGGTGGATGTGATCTGGGACAGCAATTTGGCTCTTCCCATCCCGGTCCATACTGCGTTTTCGTCTGGCGGTTTCCGGATAATCGGCACGACGCTCGACTATTTTGAGTTTAGGGATCTGGCGCTTGCAAACGGGCGGGGCCTGTCCTTTCTGGGCGAAGCAGTGATTGGGGCCAAAGTTGCCCAGGAGTTGAGCAAGGACGTAGGGGATACTTTGGTCTCCGCACCCGAGAATCTGTTCGACCTTGATGGCGTTTACCCTCTAGAGATGTCAATTGTCGGGGTGTTGGCTCCGACCAACACGCCAGATGATCAAGCGATTTTTGTTGATATCAAAACGGCTTGGGTGATCCAGGGGATTGGACATGGCCACGAGGATGTGGTGACCGCCGCAGATGTTGCAGCAGGGACCGATGCGCTGGCGAATGCAGCTGTGGTCCAATATCAGCGTATAACGCCGGACAATATCGATAGCTTTCATTTTCATGGGGCACAGGCTGAGTTTCCCGCCACTGCTGTGATCTTAGTCCCGAATGACCGGCGGTCGGCCACGATCCTGAAAGGGCGGTATCTGGACAGCGAAAATCCTAGCCAATTGTTTGAACCGGCGCAGGTCATACAAGGGCTGGTCGATCGGATATTTCGGATCAAATCACTATTGGACGTGGTGACGGCGATCATCGCGGTAGCGGCGGTTGCCGCCGTAGGGCTGGCCGTTTTCCTTAGCTATCGGCTGCGCGCAAAAGAGATTGCGACAGCCGTCAAGTTGGGGGCCAGGCAGGGCATGGTTTTCCGTCTGCTGGCAGCCGAAACAGTCACTCTGCTGTTCATTTCAGGGTGTATCGCAGCCTTTGGTGCTGCGTTGGTGTCACGACATGCTGAGACTTGGGTGGGCTGGCTGCTCTCGCTCGGTACATGATCAGAAAGGAATGACTATGAAAAAGCATATTCTTCTGGCGGCATTGGCAGGCAGCGTTTCTGTCACACCTGCGCTTGCCCACTACGGAATGATCATCCCGAATGATCCGATGATCAGTCAGGAAGATGGCCGCAGCTTATCTTTGACCATGTCCTTCTCACATCCGTTTGAACTGGACGGGATGACACTGGAAAAACCTGCAGCCTTTACCGTCACACATGAAGGGCAAACAACAGACATCCTGAGCAGCCTTGAGGGTGCCACTGTTATGGATGAACAGGGATATACGCTCGATTTTCCGCTTGAACGCCCGGGCACTTACATCTTTGCGATGGAGCCCAAACCTTACTGGGAACCCGCTGAAGATGCTTTCATTATTCACTACACCAAAACCTATGTAACGGCTTACGGAGATGATGAGGGTTGGGATGCCGAGCTTGGTCTCAAGACCGAGATTGTGCCCCTGTCTAAACCGTTTGGTCTGTGGGAGCACAATGTCTTTCAGGGTATCGTCAAGATGGATGGCACGCCCGTACCTTATGCCGAAGTTGAGGTAGAGTTCTTCAACAATGGCGCCGGTGCAACCGCGCCGGATGAGTTGATGATCACGCAGACAGTTAAGGCAGACGCAGATGGTGTCTTTACCTATGCGGCGCCATCCGACGGTTGGTGGGGTTTTGCTGCGCTCAATACGGCGGACTATACCTTGCCTCAGGATGGTGAAGACAAGGCTGTCGAACTGGGCGCAGTTCTTTGGGTGCATTTCGAGGAATGGACAGGTCAGTGATCCGAACACTTGGTTTAGCCGCCCTATGCGCCGCTGCCCCCTTCGCTGCGGCTGCACACAAACTTGTCGTTTTCGCCTCGGTCGATTGCAAAATGGTGACGGTTGAAGCGAAGTTTTCGAACGGCAAACCCGCCCAAAATGGTGAGGTGCGAGTACTGGATGGGCAGAATGCTTTGCTGCAAACCCTCTCGGTTGACAGTGATGGCATGGCGCATATCCCCCTCAGCAGTGTTGATCATTCAACCGGTCTGGTGATCGAGGTTGATACCGGAGGCCACGATAACTACTGGATTGTCACGCCCGAAGATATCGCGCGGAAATGCGGGAGTTGATCATGAAAAGGATGCTCACGTGTGGTGCGCTGATGGTTCTGGGCCTTCTGATGGCCACGTTTGCGACTGCACAAGAACGGTCAAAAATTGTAGCAGTTAACTACCCGTTGCAGTATTTCGCCGAGCGCCTTTTAGGGGATGCCGCAGATGTGGTGTTTGCTGTACCTGCGGATGTCGATCCTTCGTTTTGGCGGCCCTCTATCGCCGATATCAGCATGATCCAATCGGCAGACCTGATCCTGCTGAACGGTGCCGCCTTTGCCACTTGGATTGATCGCGTGTCTCTGTCGCGATCCCGGTTGGTCAACACCTCTGCCGCGCTTGAGGACCGCTTCATCGCTATTGAAAGTATCACCCACAGCCATGGTGAGGGTGGAGAACACTCGCATGAGGGATTAGCATCCTACATCTGGCTTGACCCAACTTTGGCGATTACGCAGGCGGAGGCAATTGCGAAGGCCGCAACTCAGCGTGCGCTGGCCCCGCCCGATGAAATTGCAGCTAAGCTCGATACGCTCCGTGCTGAGTTTCTGGCATTGGATCAGAGGGCCCAATCGCTGCTTGCGGGCGGCACAGATGTCACTCTTATCGCGACGCATCCAAGATATCAGTATTTCGGTCGCCGCTACGGTCTGGAAATCGCATCGCTTGAGTGGGAGGCTGGGGCCGCTCCAAATTCGGAGCAATTGGGCGAATTGCTTGATCTCAAACAACAGACAAGTGCACAGGTATTGATCTGGGAAGCAGATCCACCAATGGCAGCGTTGCGGGCTGTGGAAGAGCTGGGGATGCAGAATGTGGTCTTCCCACCTCTTGTCCATAGGCCGGAGGGTGCAGATTTCGTGAACAGCTACGAAGACTCGGTTCTTGCCCTATCGACGGCATTGGCGAACTGACACACCTTTCTGCGCCTGTGCAGATGTGCGCGAGCTAGGCCTAATGACTTTCTAGCTTGGAGATATGGATTGACCGCGGCGACACTCATTCTTCCCAATCAGCTTTATGCCGATCACCCCGGATTAGTCGACGCTTCGACGCGTGTGATCTTGTTTGAGGATCCTCTGTTCTTTGGCGACGCGCAGTACCCGGCAAAGATGCACAAGCAAAAGCTTTGGTTGCACCGTGCAAGCATGTCCCGGTATCATCGCAACCTGCTGGATAAAGGCCTGAATGCTGAAGTCTTTTCTTACGAAATGCGAACAGATGCGTGCGGTCTCTTGTTCCACGGGCTGTCGCAGGACGGTGTCAGTTCGGTTGTGATGGCTGACCCGGTAGACTTCATCGCAGAGAAGCGCCTGCAAAAGGCCGCGCTTCATGCGGGTATCGCTCTTCAAATTCGTCCATCTCCCGGTTTTCTGAATACTCAGGCAGACAATGAAATTTGGCGAAGTGGTCACAAACGCTGGTTCATGGCCGACTTCTATAAGCATCAGCGGCGCCGGCTGGATGTTTTGATGGATGGCGATGAACCAATCGGTGGACAATGGAGCTTTGACCACGACAACCGCAAAAAAGTTCCCAAAGCTCTTCTGGGATGTTTGCCTTGGATCGACTGGCCGGAACATGGCGCGCTGGATCATGCTGCAAGGGATAGTATAAACGCAGATTTTCCAAACGCTTATGGTTCACTGGACAGGCTGTATTACCCGACATCTCATAAGGCCGCCGAGATTTGGTTGAACCAATTTCTCGAGCGCCGTTTTGATCGGTTCGGCGATTATGAAGATGCAATTGTAGAAGGCGAAAACTGGCTCTGGCACGCGGTCCTGACGCCCGCGCTGAACATCGGGTTGTTAACTCCAAAACAAGTAATCGACGCAACTGTTGATTATGCGCAATCCCGAGACGTTCCGCTCAATTCCATAGAAGGTTTTGTCCGTCAGATCATTGGTTGGCGAGAGTTTATGCGTGCCACTTACGAAGACCTTGGCGTCCGTATGCGAACGACCAACCATTGGGGACACAACCGAAGGTTGCCGACAGCGTTTTATGATGGCACGACAGGGATAGGCCCAATCGACGATACCATCACGAGGGTTCTTCAGACCGGATATTGCCATCACATTGAACGGCTCATGGTTTTGGGTGGGTTTATGTTTCTGTGTGAAATTGATCCAGACGACGTGTACCGCTGGTTCATGGAGATGTTCGTGGACAGCTACGATTGGGTCATGGTCCCAAATACGTATGCCATGAGCCAACACGCAGATGGCGGGCTTATCACGACCAAACCTTATTTCTGTGGCTCAAACTACATCCGTAAAATGAGCCATTGGGCCAAAGGGCCTTGGTCAGAGGTCTGGGATGCCCTGTATTGGCGGTTCATAATCAAGCATCAGGACAATCTCGGGCGAAATCCACGCTGGGCCATGATGTGCCGAACTGCGGCCCGAATGAAGCCAGAGAGAAGAGATCGATACGTTGCGACTGCGGATGCCTTTCTTGCGCGTCTATCCTGACCCAATAGTAATCTTGCTTCTACCAATCAATTCTATGCGTACCGATGCCGGCGCGCATTCTGACTTTCAACTCGTGTGCGACCATGGCTTAGCATTTGAGGGCGGCAGGGGCGTTTGGCCCAGAATGTGATCAGACGCTTTTTCCCCCACCATGATCGAGGGTGCGTTCAGGTTCCCGTTGGTAATACGCGGAAAGATCGAGCTGTCGGCAACGCGTAGCCCGTCCACACCGATGACGCGGCATTCTGGGTCCACCACGGCTGTTTTGTCGTCCGCCGGGCCCATCTTGCAGGTGCCGCAAGGGTGATAAGCGCTTTCGGCATGTTCGCGGATGAAACCGTCCAGATCGTTATCGGATTGCAGCGCCGCGCCGGGCTGGATTTCAGATTTCACATAGGGTTTGAACGCGTCCTGCGCGAAAATCTCGCGGGTCATGCGGATGCATCTGCGGAAATCGATCCAGTCCTGTTCGGTGCTCATGTAGTTGAACCGGATTTCCGGTGCGGCCAACGGGTCCGCCGACCGTAGTTGGATCGACCCGCGCGAAGGCGACCGCATGGGACCGACATGGGCCTGAAACCCATGGCCTTCGGCAGCGGCTTTGCCGTCATATCGCACCGCCATGGGCAAGAAGTGATATTGCACATCTGGATAGGTTTTTGACGGGTCAGACCGCAAAAACGCAGCCGATTCAAACTGGTTCGACGCCCCAAGACCCTTTTTGAAAAACAGCCATTGCGCCCCGATCACTGCCTTGGAGAACAGGTTCCAGTGTTTGTACAGTGTGATCGGCTGCTTGCTGGCCATCTGGATATAGAGTTCGAGATGATCCTGCAGGTTCTGCCCAACCCCGGGTCGGTCGGCGACGACATCGATCCCATGCTGTTTCAGATGCGCGGCTGGCCCAATGCCGGACAGCATCAGCAGTTTCGGAGAGTTGATGGACGAGGCCGCAACAATCACCTCTCGGTTTGCATGCAGAACCTCGGTCTTTGATCCGTCGACCACTTCGACACCAGTCGCGCGGCCGTTTTCGATCACGATCCGTTTGGCAAAGGCGCGGACAAGGCGGCAGTTTTCGCGCTTCAGAGCCGGTCTCAGATAGGCATTTGCGGCAGACCAACGCCTACCTTTGTAGACGGTCTGCTCCATCGGGCCGAAGCCCTCTTGCTTTTCGCCGTTATAGTCCTCGGTTAACTCGTATCCGGCCTGATGACCAGCCTCGACAAAGGCGTGAAACAACGGGTTTTTTCGCGGGCCGCGCGTTACATGAAGCGGCCCGTCCGTACCTCGCCACATCGGGTCGCCCCCGTGCCCGGCGCTGTTCCAGGTTTCCATCCGATTGAAATAGGGAAGCACGTTCTTGTAGGCCCAGCCATCAGCGCCGGCATCCTGCCAATGGTCATAATCCAGCGCATGGCCACGGACATAGACCATCCCGTTGATCGACGATGATCCGCCGACAACCTTGCCGCGTGGCGTCGCCAAACGTCGGTTGTTCAACTGTGGTTCCGGTTCGCTTTGGAACCCCCAATCGTATAGGGGCATGTTCATCGGGTAGGACAGCGCCGCGGGCATTTGAATAAACGGCCCCACATCCGAGCCGCCAAATTCGATCACCAGAACCGAATGTTTGCCATTTTCTGACAGCCGATAGGCCATCGCACACCCGGCAGAGCCTGCGCCGACGATGATGTAATCTGCATTCAGCTTGGTCATGATCAGTACGGAGCCTCAACCGGTGTCATGCGCACGAAAACCGTCTTGAGTTGGCTGTAATGCTCGATTGCAGCCTTCGAGTTCTCGCGCCCAACGCCCGATTTCTTCATTCCGCCAAAGGGTATCTCGACGGGTGCGTCGTTGTAGGAGTTGATGAAACAGGTGCCCGCATCCAAGCGGTCAATCACCCGATGGGCGCGCGTCAGGTCCGAAGTGAATACACCCGCTGCCAGCCCCAATTCGGTGTCGTTAGCACGGGTGATCACCTCGTCTTCGGTTTCGAATTCAAGGATCGACATGACCGGGCCGAAAATCTCTTCCCGCGCGATGGTCATGTCATCTTGCACACCCGAGAAGATGACCGGTTCAATAAAGAACCCATCTCTGTCGATCTGTGCGCCGCCATAGGCGAGGGTTGCGCCTTCTGCTTTGCCTTTGGCGATGTAGCCTTCGACGATCTCAAGCTGGCGGGCCGATACCATTGGACCCATCTGGGTTTCTTCGTCCCTGGGATCGCCGATTATGATCTTAGATGTGCGCTCGATCAGGCGTTCCAAAAAACGGTCCTTGATCCCGGATTGCACAAAGACGCGTGTTCCATTCGAACAGACCTGGCCGGTCGAATAGAAGTTGCCCAGCAGCGCGCCGCCAACCGCGTCTTCAAGCGACGCATCGTCAAAGACGATCAAAGGAGACTTGCCGCCCAGCTCCATCGTCACATGTTTCATGCCCGCTGCCGCCGAGGCATAGACCTTGGCTCCGGTCGCAGCCGACCCCGTCAGTGAGACCTTATGAATATCAGGATGCTGGGTCAGCGCAGCGCCCACATCGCCATAGCCTTGTATGACGTTGAACAGACCAGCAGGCGCACCTGCCTCAATCAGAATCTCGGCAATTTTCAATGCGCTCAGCGGCGTGAATTCGGACGGCTTGAAGACCATCGCGTTTCCGCAGGCCAGGGCAGGAGCCCCTTTCCAGCACGCGATCTGAGTGGGGTAGTTCCACGCCCCGATACCGGCACACACGCCCAGAGGGACGCGTTTTGTATAGGCCCAATCTTCACCCAGCGGGATATGTTCGCCGGTCAGGCTAGCGGCAAGCCCGCTGAAATACTCCAGTGCATCCGCGCCTGAGGTTGCATCGGCGCAGATCGTCTCCTGCAGCGGTTTGCCCGTGTCATGGGTCTCCAACCAGGACAGATCATGATTGCGCGCGCGGATCAGATCTGCGGCGCGTCGCAGAACCCGGCCCCGCTCGGTTCCGGTTTGTTTGGCCCACCCAATCTGCGCTGCGCGCGCCGTTTTGACGGCAAGCTCAACAATCTCGGGTGTGGCCGAATGCAAGCGGGCAATTTCTTCGCCATTTGCCGGGAAGACGCAGGAAATCGGAGTTCCGTTTGCATCCTCGATATAGGTGCCATTTACGAAATGGCTGGCCTTTGGTTGAAAGTCCATCTTGATATTCCGTTATGTCACCTGGGCTAATGCTCAGCACCGCTCGGACAGGTTTTTGACCAGTGAGGTGTTCGAAATCTCGCCCAGGCGCGATCCGTCGCGCATGACGATCAAAGGCGTCCCGTCATCGGGCAGGATTGACATGACGTCTTTCACCGCCATCTCCGCCGGGATTTCGTGCCCGTCAGCCTGACCGGGTGGCCCCATGACATCCTCGGCAGTCAGCACGCCCAACGGGTTCATGTGATTGACGAATTCCGTCACATACTCATTCGCGGGGTCCGTATAGATTTCCTTTGGCGTCCCGCTCTGCACGATGCGCCCCCCTTCGAGGATGGCGATTTTGTCGCCCAGCTTGAACGCTTCATCCAGATCGTGGCTGACAAAGATGATCGTCCGTTTGAGCTTGCGCTGAAGTTCCAGCAACTCATTTTGCAAATGATTGCGGATCAGCGGGTCCAAGGCCGAGAACGGCTCATCCATCAAAAGGATCGGCGCCTCGGTGACAAAGGCACGCGCGAGCCCAACGCGTTGTTGCATGCCGCCTGACAGTTCTGAAACCTTTAGATCGGCCCATTCGGACAGACCAACAAGCTCCAATTGTCGATTCACGCGCTCGATGGTCTCTTTTTGCGGTGCGCCGCTCAGTTCCAGCCCAAGGCCGACATTTTCACGGACGCTGCGCCAGGGCAGCAGGCCGAATTGCTGAAACACCATCGCGACGCTGCTTTGACGGATGGAGCGCAGGGTGGACGCATCTGCGCGGTTTACGTTGACCAGTGATCCCTGATGACGCAATTGCACATCGCCGCGCACCACGGGGTTCAGGCCATTCACACTGCGCAGCAGAGTTGATTTGCCGGACCCGGACAGGCCCATCAGGACCAGAATCTCGCCCTCATCAACTGTCAGCGAGCAATCGTGCACCCCCAGAACCTGACCCGTCAGATCGCGGATTTCGGCGCGATCTTTGCCCTGATCCATCTCGGGCAAGGCGCGTTTAGGATTGTCTCCAAACACAATCGAGACATTGTCGAATTTGACTGCGGTTGTCATGGTCAGCGCTCCATTCTCAGCATGCGATCAAGCGCGATGGCGATGACCACGATGACCAATCCGCTTTCGAACCCAAGCGCGGTGTTGACCTGGTTCAGGGCACGCACAACCGGAACCCCCAGACCGCTGGCCCCGACCAGAGCCGCGATCACCACCATCGACAGCGACAGCATGATCGTTTGGTTCAATCCGGCCATGATCTGTGGGAACGCCCAGGGAATCTCGACTTTGACAAGTTTCTGAAACGGGGTCGCACCAAAGGCATCCACTGCCTCAAGCAAAGACTCGGGCGTCGAAGACACGCCCAAATGGGTCAGGCGGATCGGGGCGGGCAGAACGAAGATAACCGTCGCAATCAGTCCGGGCACCATGCCGATGCCAAAGAAGACGATCGCAGGGATCAGATAGACAAAGGTTGGTAAGGTCTGCATCAGGTCCAGCACCGGTCGCAAAAAGCTGAAAAATCGCGGGCGATGGGCTGCAGCAATGCCAATTGGCACACCGATTGACATGCAGACGACACAGGCTGACAGAACCAGCGTCAGGCTTTCGGTGGTTTCTTCCCAATAGCCTTGGTTGATCACAAACAGGAAGGACAGAAACACCAACAAACTGGTCTTCCAATTGCGCTGCAAAAGATAGGATATTGCCGTAAATGCAAGCACCGTGATCAGCGGATTGGGGGTTTGAAGAACCCACAAAATACCGTCAATCAGCGCCTCGAGGCCCGTTGCCAGGGCATCAAAAAAGAATGCACCCTTGTTTTGCACCCACAAAAAAATCTGTTCGAGAAACTTCCCGACCGGGATTTTCGAACCCTCTAGCCAATCCATGGTTTCCCTTTCGCATCACAAAAAATCTCCGACCCCCACGGAGAAATAAGGGCCGGAGACAGAGTTGGTTTTCAGCTGAGATCAGAGACCCAGAGCACTTTTGACCGCGGCATTCGCGTCACCGCCATCCAGTGTTGTGACCCCGTCCAGCCAAACCTCAACAGTGTCCATATTGCCTGCGAGCCAGGCCTTGGCCGCGTCTGCCGGATCTTGACCATCTTCCAGAATGGCCGCCATGATTTCGTTTTCCATCGGCAGCGTGAACTCAAGATTGGTCAGCAACGCGCCAACGTTGGGGCATTCGGTGACATAGCCACTGCGGGTGTTGGTATAGACGTCGCCCTCAGCGCCGAACCATTCCTCACCGCCCGTCAGGTAGGCTAGCTCCATATTCGAGTTCATCGGGTGCGGTGCCCAGCCCAGGAACACCACGGGTTTGCCGCGACCGTCGATGCGCGATGCTTGCGCCAGCATGCCCTGTTCCGAGCTTTCGACCAGGTTCATCGCGGATAGACCAAACTTGTCTTCGGCAATCAGGTCCAGAACAATGCGGTTACCGTCATTGCCCGGCTCGATCCCGTAGATGGTCCCATCCAGAGCGTCGGCATGGGTGGCGATATCGGCGAAGGTTGCAATGCCCAGATCACGACCCGCCGCATTGGTGGCCAGGGTGTACTGAGTGCCTTTCAGGTTGGCCCGCACGGTGTCGACGGTGCCAGCTTCGCGGTAGGGGGCGATGTCGGCCTCCATCGTGGGCATCCAGTTGCCCAGGAAGACATCCACATCCCCCAGTTCGAGCGATTTGTAAGTCACTGGCACGGACAGGACTTTGACATCCGTCTCATAACCCAGCGCCTCAAGAATGGTTGTGGTCGTTGCTGTTGTTGCGGTGATGTCTGTCCATCCCACATCCGAAAAGGTAACCTTGTCGCAGGCGGCATAAGCTGCGTTTGCGCTCAGAAGCGCCGCCAGCGCCGTTGCAGTCACTTTAAAAGACATCATGTTCTCCCGTTGGTTTCTTGTATATTTGTTGACGTATAATCAAAAAATTGATTCATTAGTCAACAATCAATTTATTTGACCCTGTTTCTATGATGAACTAGGCGCTGAATATGCCAAGAACAAAAATCAAAGACATACGCAAAAACGAGATCATCGAAGCCGCCATTGCCGAGATTGGTCGGACCGGATCAACCGATATTACGGTTGCAAAGATCGCGGATGTTGCCGGGGTGTCCAGCGGGTTGGCGCATCATTATTTTGGCAGCAAGGAACAGATCCTGATATCGGCCATGCGGCGCATTCTGACGATCTTTGGGGCCGATGTGCGCAAAGGGCTGGCGCGATCACAGTCGCCTGAACAGCGCCTGGAAGCCATTGTTATATCTTGTTTTTCCAGCCAGAACTTCCGTCCGGGGATCACCAATGCCTGGCTGAGCTTCTATGTGCAGGCGCAATATTCCAAAGACACTGAACGCCTGTTGCATATCTACTATCACAGGCTGCAATCCAATCTAAAAAGCAATCTGAAACCACTTGTCGGCACGCGGGCTGAAGAGGTTGCGGTGGCGCTGGCATCGTTGATTGATGGGCTCTACATTCGATTGTCGTTCAAGGGCGGAAACCTCAGCCCGGATGACGCAACCGATATTGCCTTAGGCTTTCTGCGTCAGAGCCTTTCAGCCACTTCCGCATAACATCATCTGTGCCTGATACGGTTATTTCCCGGTAGGTGAACTGCCAATCTATAGGCGAATGTGATCTGTTTCACGGCGTACAAAAGCGCTCTGTGATAAAGACCGGCACGCGTTGACGTTATTTTCGCGTCAGCGTTCTAAGACCAATTCAATTTAAAATTTTTGTTTTAAAGGAGTGTTAGACATGGCAGTCAACCGCCGAGAGGCCGCATTTGAAGGCCGGGTTTCCGCTGCACGCATGGCGCGTGACCGGGTACATCCAGACCATACCGCCAATGGCGACGAGCAGAGATACGCCACTGCACATTATCCGATGAGCTTTACCAAAGGGCTTAATCATAACTCTGCGACCGGGCTTGTCGATGACAAAGGGCATTTCGAAGCGTTTCGTCAGGCCATTGATGAAGGCTGGATCGAGCCGTTCACATCCCGGGTTCCTGTCCCGACCCCGCCCAGGGGAAAGGGGCGCAGAAAGTGGGAAGCACCGACCGCCGGAGTGGTCTACGATCTTGAAGGGCCCGATGCGCAGGCCGTAACTATGCCGCCGGCGCCCGAACTCTGTAGCGACGAGCTGACCTTTGAAATGGCCGAAGTCTACGAGTTGGCCATTTTGCGCGATGTGTCATTTTCACAGTTTCAAACTGGTGGTGCTCAGCTGTCCAACTCAGTCGCGCGGCTGAATGCGCTTGATTTTGCCCAAGCCGGTTTCCCAGGTGGCAGAGGTCGCACGAGTGCGACAACAACTACGCTGGATGCTCAAACTGCCTTCAGAGGCTCGTCCCCGGGCTGTGATAAGGGACCGTACCTGTCACAGCTCATGTTGATTGGTACCCGCGATCAGGCTGGATCCGTTGATCTAGAGGACGGGTTGATCAGTTTTGGTGCTCAGCAGGTAGACCAGCGTGTTTTGGTTGCCGCGAAAGGCGATGACTACATGAAGACATGGAAAGAGTGGCTTGATGTTCAACAGGGCTATGACGTCAATATGTGTGGCGCTGGTCAGGATTTTAGCGAGAAGAAGCGCTGCTTCATAAAAACACCGCGCGATCTGGCTACGTATGTGCACTACGACGCGCTCTATCAGGCCTATCTCAATGCTTGTCTAATCCTACTGGGCATGGGCACGCCGTTTGATCCGGGGTTTGCAAATCTCTCGGGCATGCGCGATGTCTACGATCCTAGTTCGGGACAGCCACAGAATGCGGGCGGGTTTGCCTTATATGGTGGTCCGCATATTCTGACTTTGGTGACCGAGGTGGCGACACGCGCGCTGAAGGCGGTTCGGTTCCAAAAGTTCAATAACCATCTGCGTTTGCGCCCTGAAGCATTGGCCGCGCGGCTCGCAAAGGCTGACGTGATCGAGCAATACCACCCCAGTCTTTGCGGGGCTTTCAGCAAGATGTGTGATGATCTGATGTCGAACAAAGGGCGCGATGGTAAATCGACCCTCGACAAGATCGCGCACGGCAACCCAAGGCAGCCAAAGCAATTCAACAAAGGTAACTTTTTGCTGCCTATGGCCTTTGGTGAAGGTTCTCCGATGCATCCCGCTTATGGTGCCGGGCATGCGACCGTTGCGGGTGCCTGTGTAACAGTGTTGAAAGCCTATTTTGACACCGGCGCAGTTCTGGGCAAAAACGCTGATCGCGATAGCTGCAATTGTGGCAAGGACGGGTTCTACCGCTCTATTTCTGAGGCGAGCGAATATACAGCGCCAAAGAAAGGCTGCGACAAGCTTGACCGCAAGGTCGTCAAGTGCCCACTGACACTGGAAGGTGAGCTGAACAAGCTTGCTGCCAATATCTCGATCGGGCGCAATATGGCCGGTGTGCACTATTACTCGGATTACTATGACAGCCTGCGCATGGGCGAAGAAATCGCGATTGCGATGCTCGAGGAACAGGCGATCTGCTACCCGACTGATCCCTTTGTCCTGTCGGTTCCCACGTTTGACGGTCCGGTGCGCCGGATTGGAAACCGGTAACCAGAAGAAGGTGCCCCCGTTTTTTCGGGGGCACTGTTTCATTGGCCGATAAGTTGAAAAAACTCAACAAGTTGGCCGTTTGGGTCGGTGATCTTGAGCAAATGAATGCCAGGTTCTTCAATGATCTCGGGCGCCTCAGCGCCTGTGTTTTGAATGCGGGTACGTAGCGTGGTTAAGTTGCCTGAACGAATATACGGGACCGCGCCGGTGCCTGCTTGGGCGTCAGGCGCGTATCTATAGCGTGACACGATCGCGAACCAACCGCCCGATATATCGAAGGCGACAAACCCCTCTAGTTGGATCATCGGATCCCGCGCGAATAGCGTGCGATAGAACGTTTCGGATTTTTGCATGTCATCGGTGTGCACATAAGCACCCATGGCCAAGAGCGCCACGTCTTGTGCAGCTGAACCACCGCTGCCCGCACAGAGCATTGCAAGTGTCATAGATAGGATGTGCTTCATTCATTTATCTCCTGTTTCAGGTCTGATCTGATATCTACACACCCTCTGCTGACAGCATATTGTCACCATAGTGTCAGCATGGATATCTTACCCCACAAGGAGAGTGGAATGAGACGCGGTGATAGGCTGTTTGAGATCATTGAAATTCTGCGACGAGCTAAGGTTCCGATCTCGGGGCAGGCGATTGGTGCTGAGCTTGGAGTGACCAAAAGAACCATCTATCGCGACATCGCTGCCCTGATGGCCCAGGGCGTACCAATTCAGGGCGAAGCCGGCGTTGGCTATGTGCTGGAGGCTGGCTTTCACATGCCGCCTCTAATGCTGACTTCGGACGAGATCGAAGCGGCAATTCTTGGCGCGCAATGGGTGCGAACGCGTGGCGAGCCAGAGCTGGCGCTGGCTGCGGAGAAGTTGTTGTCAAAGATCGAAACGGTCAGCCCGGCACGGTTCGAGGCGTCGTTTGCGGCCCCCATCCTAAGCGTCGCGCCCGTTGATCCTGTGTCAGAGGTCTTGTCAGCGGCTGACATTCGTCAGGCCATCCGGCAGCGTGCGAAGATTTCGCTGACCTATCGTGACAGCAAGAATGCTCTGACCGATCGGGTGATCTGGCCAATCCTTCTGGGCTATCGGGACGCAGGCCGGATTATTGCGGCCTGGTGCGAACTTCGTGAGGGGTTTCGATATTTCAGAACCGAACTGATCGTTCAGGGGGGGATTCTGCCGGACAAAGTCCCACGTCGGATGGACCTCTTGCGGGCCGAATGGCGCGCAGCGATGGAGGCTGAGCGCAAGCGGTACACACTGGGATCAAGCAGTTAGCCACCGGTAGTGAACCAGGTCGAGTAAGCTGACATCAATGCCTGCAACTCTTCGGGGCTGGTTGGATATCTGTCGTAGCGATGGACAGAGGGAGTGTTGGTCCATTCCAACTTGTCTTCGCGCATAACCTCAAGAAAAGGTTCAAACTTGTCGGCCTCGTCCAACACGGATGTGCGCAGGTTGATCCGGTCTGCTTGGCCGACCTCGGAATAGACAAAGCAAAGGCAGGAACGGCAGTAGAAATGCCGTCGCTCGGCCGAGTGTCGCCCGCCTGTTACCAGCGCGCCAGTGCATTCAAAGCTGTCGCGCGGAAACATCGTGGTCAATGAAAACGCACTGGCCGTGAGTTTCTGGCAGTCGGCGCAATGGCAAGCCACTGTCAGCAGGGGCGGGGCTGTGATGTTTACACGCACTGCGCCGCAAAGACACTGGCCAGTATATGGGGGTTTTGGAATGCCCATATCAAACGGTTCCTTTTTCTAGGGTGAGGGTGCCCGCTAGCGAATGGGAGAACTGATATCCACGGCTGTTCCGGTGGGGTCGCGCAACATCAGGCGTCGTTGGCCGTAGAACAGATCGGTCGGCGGCTGGACAATCTCCGCCCCGTTTGCAATGGCTTTGCGATACAACTCCTCGACGTCTTCGACAACAAAGGTGAGGATGGCACCAGCGGGGGGCCACGCCCGAATATCTGGAACCAACTCGTGATCTTTGTCAAGAATGCCCAGCTCGAATCCGGGCAGACCATCATCGGACAAAATGATGAACCAACCAAAATCACCGCTGCGTGTCAGGCCCAACAGATCTTCGTAGAACGCGGCCGTCGCAGCGACATCATGGGTCAGGATGTTGGTAAAAGCACGTTTCATCAAAAATACCTTATGCAAATAGATCAATCTAAATGGATTGGATCCCACCTAGTAGAGGGTGGGATCGTGTATCATTCAAAGGCACTATAGGCCGTCATCACCTGACTGGAACTGGTATCTCGCAGGGCTACGATCTTCTTGTACTCGTCCGAGGTATTCCACCGCTCCAAGGTTTCGATGTCAGGGAAGCTAACAACAACGACCATGTCACCCTCGGTATCTGTGCCGTTGAGTGTGGCACTCCGCATCCCTTTGAACAGGGCTTTGGCGCCGTATGGGCGGGCGATCTCTTGAGTCTTGGCCATATAGTCCTGAAATCTGGCAGGATCGGTTACTTTGATGGTCGATATCATTAGTGCAGTCATGTCAGGCGACCTCTCTGGAGCTAAGAACATTGGAAACAGCATGGGTGCGGCGCCAGGCGGGGTCGTCCTGACTGAATTTAGGGATTGCGATCGGAACAAAGTCACGGTCATTCGCAACCTGGTCCAGATCGGGTGGCTGGGTGAGCAACATTCTGACAAAGCCGCCCATTGCCGCGATTGTACGTGATGTGCTGCGGACCAAATCCGGGCGTGCAGCGACTGTTCGCTTTGCGATGGTCAAAAAACTCTCAGGTTCTTGCCCACCTAACCGTGCGACAGCGTCTGTTGGCGCGTTCACAGCAAAAGTCCCTCGCCTGTATTCTTCGGAATAAAGCGCGAGCTGCGAGGCCGCGGCTTCGGAGTAATTTGACGGGGGCATCGCCTTGAGCGCCTTCAGCATCATCTTTTCCGAGATATCCATGTACCGCACGCGACGCCCAAGTGCCTCACCAATGTCATGAGCAATCTGGTTTGGAGAGATCAGTTCGGGCCCCGTGGGCCGATAGGTTTGACCACTATGTGTGTCTGGATCCAACAAGGCAGCAACAGCGACACGCGCAATATCCTCGTTCGAGGGTGGGGCGTTTTTGCAGGTCTCTCCGTCGCCCAACGGCATCGCCAGTATCCCAAGATGTGCTGCCAGCCCAACACCCATAAGATAGTTGTCGGCAAACCATCCCGGATTGATCGTGGTCACGCTCATTTCAGGGCGCATGCCAATCAGTATGTCGCTGATATACACCTCGCGCGTGAACAGAGACGGATGATCAACGCTTGAAAGCCATTGTCCAAGTGTGACCACATGCTCGATCTTGGCTTCAAAGGCCGCAGCAGTGAAGGCAGCATTGAAGTGTAATCCGTTAGGAGCGGTCGGGGCACATTGATAGGCGCGTTGCACACCTTGCATCGCTTTGCGCAAATCGCTCATATCATATTGATTGCCAACGAAAACCTCCGCGCCAGCCGCTTTCAGACGATCTGCGCGATGATCTCTGGAACGCACAAAGGCTCGGACGCGGACACCCTTGGTAAGCAACTGAAGGGCTACGGGCAGGCCGGTTTTTCCAGCAGCACTTGTCACCAAAATCCTGGGCTGTGTTGACATTGCATCGACTCCATTCCATTCGATGGTTAAGGGAATAAAGCGGATACTTTAAAAAATAAAGTAACGAAATCGTGAGGTATGCAATGGCTAAGCCACGCTCGTATAAACTGCTCTGTCCAATCGCACGTGGATTGGATCGCGTAGGTGACAGATGGACGTTGTTGATCTTGCGCGACCTGCATGCCGGACCAGCGCGATTTACCGACCTGCAAAGCGGGCTCAGCGGGATCGCTGCAAACCTGCTGACCGATCGGCTTGCCAAGCTGGTCGCAGATGGGCTGGTTGCCAGACGCGATGGCCCCCATGGTGCGATGCTGTATGAACTGACAGATTTAGGGCGCCGGACAGGCAACCTGATTTTTGAGCTGGCAATGTTTGGTGCACTGTTTCCCAATACGGGCGAAATTGTCCGACCCGGAAACCTGCGTACAGTCGCGGTAACGCTCAACGCTGCCGCACAACGTGTTCACACTGGGGATTTGAGTGTGGTGGCAAGCCTTCTTGTGGATGGCGAAGCGTTTGAACTGAAGGCCTCAGACGGATCTGCAAGTGTATCTTATGCAGAAGCAACAAACCCTGATGTCGTGCTGCGCACCAGCTATGCCTCTTTGCTGGCGCTGTCAGAGGGTGAAATGACCCGGCAATCCTTTCTAACCGACCATTCCACGATTGAAGTAAACACACCTGGAAAAGACCAGGCTTTGCTAGAGCTTATGAGTTTGATTCTGGGCGTGTTTCAGCAGCATGCTTAGTCCGCTAGTAGATCGTACCCCGCAGTCAGCTGACAGAAGCGAGTGCATTCAAGGTGCCGCGCGTTTCTTCATCTGCGGGAAACATCAGCTCGATATTCAGATCGGCGACCACAATGTCTTCTGCGGTGCGAAACTGGGAAAAGGTGGAAAACAGGCCGAGGCGCAAACCACCAGCTCGATATATTGTGGGGATCACAGGCGGCAACGGTCCGGTAGGCCGCCAAGCTGCAATGGCCGGATCGGCGGCCAACCGCGCTACGGCTTCGTCCAGTTCGGATACTCCGCCGGCCTGTAAACTCTCGGAACGTAGGCGGACCATCGTATGGTGGCCAACCTCCCCCCAGTTTTCGATAATGCTGGGCCCCCAATCCGGGTCGCAAATTGCTTTAAGCAAGCTATCGCCCTCGGACAGTCCAGCAACCTTCAACAACGCTCTTGCCGCTGTATTGAGATGTCGCAATCGCCAAAGCCCATCCAGAACAATCGCGGGGTAAGGATCGTGTCTGGATAGAAGATGTGTGATTGCATCATTGATGGGTTTTAGCAAGGCACTGTCGGGGGCTTCCTGCCTATAGAGGGCGGCAAACCCGGCCCCGTACAACAGACGATTTCGCTCGGGTCTGGGGACATCCAGAACCTCGGACAGGTGCAGAACCATATCGCGGCTGGGTCGGGCGCGACCGGTTTCCAGAAACGAAATATGACGCGCTGAAACATCCGCAAGGCCTGCCAGTTGCAGCTGGCTTAGCCCACGGGTGCTGCGCCAGCCTTTCAGCAGCGAACCGAATTGTGCCAAAAACTGTCCTCCTTCACGACTGTGCGCCACCTAAATCACAATCCTTACCTGACAGGTAATTGCTTACATTACCTGTGCAGACTTAGATCTCAATCATCGATTAAAAAGAAAGGACATGCCATGGACCTGCAAGAGAAGCTTTTGAAGACCGGGGCCGGGTTGGTGATATTGTTCGGCGGCGTCATCTGGATGGGGGCCCATCCCGCCATGGCTGCGGTGCCAACCTTTTTTGGCGATCTGATCTTTTGGCCGCTCGATGGCGCGCAGAGACTTACGTCCGAGGGGGCAAGACTGCTCAGCGCGATCGGCGGGGGGATCATGGTCGGTTGGGGTATCCTGCTCTGGGCGCTCGCGGGCGAGGGGATGCGCATTGCGCCTGCATTCTCAAAACGGGTCATCCTTCTATCGATCTGGACATGGTTCTGCGTCGACAGCCTGGGGTCTGTGCTGGCGGGCGCGCCGTTCAACCTGATCGGCAACCTGATCTTCCTGGGGATGTTCACCATTCCGTTTCTGGACCGTTTCTACTCAAAGGGTGCATCGACAGCAAAAACCAGCTAAGGGTGTTTCCAGCCGAGGGCCTCATGGACGTTCTGTTTCATGGGCCCAGATGCCGGTGGGTGATATCGATATCAACGACGCACGGCGCGGAAACCCCAAGCTTTTCTGCCAGCCGGCGCGAAAATGAAACGGTCATGACGGCGGTTTGATTGATCCGTGTGTCACTGGCGACAAGGGTCTTCAGTTCAGTGGTGCTGGTTACTGCACCGAACATAGTACGCTCGGTTTCGACCACTGTGCCGTGCCACTGATTTGGGCCTTGTTTGGTCCAGCGCACATCTGCATCCAGCACGCGGTTAAACTGTTTGAAATCGAACGGGGCCTTAAAGGTCATCGAGTCGTGATACAGGATTTCAGTCTGGGGCCCGCTTTTGATCTCTTGCTGAATCTCAGGTGTGCAGCCGTTGACCTGACGAACGGTTGTTGCGCCTTGCCAGACACCATCTTTGGGTCGGATATCAGCAGCTAAGGCCTTTTGCGCAGAGGCGATGCCAAAAGCCAGCAGCATTGCAAGCAACAGCAACAGGGCTTTTTTGGCGTCCGTATCCAGAACACGGCCGGATTTGTAACGTCTTTGAATGAAAATGCGTTTTCTGTGCTTATGTTGCACGTTTCTACTCCTTTGCTTCATGGCCCCTGCGTAATCACGCGGTGGTGGGATAAAGCTAAGGCAGACAACATATTTTAAGCGTCTCGACCTATCGGCGAGAACAATTCGAGGTGTCCCGTTCGACCGGATGGGACGGAATTTAATCGGATGAAGGATAGTTTGGTGCTGCGTCTGATCAGGGCGTTTTGCCGATGCGCCTGCGATGGGGTGCATTTCGAAACGCTTTATCAGTCACACTCTCGACGGTGCCTGACCGTCATCAAAACAGTAAGAAGATTGAGGAAATTCATGACATTGAATTCTCGTAGTTGCGGAAGATTTGCCGCAATTGGATTTGGCGTTGTGCTGAGCAGCACGCCACTTTCCGCCCAAGTCGCCAACACTCTATCGGCTTCGGACAAAGACTGGGCATTTTACATCGGCGCAGGCGGTGGATTGGTCCCCGAATATCAAGGATCGGACGAGTATGAACTGGCACCGCTGGTCACTTTTGAAGGCGTCTGGCGGGACAGGTTTGTAATCTCGGATCAGGGGCTGGGAGCTTTTCTGTACGATCAGAGTGGGTTTCGTGTGTCTGCGGCTGTTGGCTATGGCGGCGGACGGGACGAAGACGATAGCGACGATCTGAAAGGATTGGGCGATATCGACAATAGCGCTGTGCTGTCGCTGGGTACTCAGTTAGATCTGGGTCAAAGCCTGACCGCGACGGCGGATGTCAGGAAGTTTCTGGGCGGTTCGGAAGGTACCGTTGTGTCACTGGGTCTGCAGACGCAGGTGCCGTTTGGCGTGATCCGTGGTGCGCTGGCCCCCACAGGTCGGCCTTATAGCGACGAAACCAGCCAAAGCGGCGTTGTCCTAATCGGCGGGGTCTCTGTCGATTGGGCGGATGAGGACTACAACCAGAGTTTCTTTGGTGTGACCTCAGCGCAATCTGCTCGTTCAGGTCTGCGCCAATACCGTGCGGAGTCCGGTGTAAATGCGCTGAATGTCGAACTTGGGGTCAGCAAACAGATCGGCAGAAGCTGGGGTGTCACCGGCTTGTTGGCCTATTCGCGCCTGTTGGGCGACGCGGCGGACAGCCCCATTGTGAAATCCAAAGGAAACTATGCAGCCGTCGTGTCAGTCGCCTACCAGTTCTAAGACCTGACAAACGATACCTCGTCGACTGAGCCAGCACGGTGATCGTGCTGGTTCAGTTGCTTCCCAGACTAGTTGCGTACGTCAGAAGGCGTTTTCCCCGTCTCGCGCTTAAAAGCCTTGTAAAAGGCTGAGCGCGAATTGAAGCCAACATCATACGCGATGTTCAGAATGGTCTCGTCGGTCGAGGTCAATTGCTCGATTGCGTCATTGATCCGCCATCGGTTGATATAGTCAAAGAACGTACTGTTCAGTTTGGCATTCAACGTTTGCGAAACATAGTGAGACGTGACACCGATATGCTTGGCCAGATCCCACAAGCTGAGGTTCGGTTCGCGATAGAGCAGGTCCTGGCTCATCGCAGTTTCGATTTTCTTCGCAATCCGTGCGGCGCGTTCTTCGTCAAGGGCAGATTTCTTGTACTTGCGCTCGGATGGCTCATCCGGGTCCGGCGGGTCTGAGACAGGTGTTCGGGTCAGGCCGGGACGTTGGCGTAGGCCCCATATGCCAATGACCCAGAATAGAAACAGCAGGGCAAGGCTTTCCAAGAAATCAAGCAACTCATCTTGCACCTCGAACCCGACGGCCTCGGACACTGTAAGTATGCTGACAGCCGCCGATAGAAACCAAAATGACATAGCTGCCAAAGTGATCACCCAAACCCAAGTCAGCTCTCGGTTTTCGGTGCTTGCAAACACTTCGCGCAGCCGTTTGCGGTAGGTCATCAGCATTCGGATGATCAGGATCAGGTAAACGGCCATTATGATCCGAAACAATACGTCAGCGACCAAAACCGCCAAGGCGATCAACACAAACCGCAACAACCGGGGATCGTCCTCTGGAAGGTCCACATCGCTCAGATCCGTTGGCAGAAACATCAGCGATGACATGAGCAACCCGGATATGATGATCGCGGGTAGGTGATAACGCAGCCTTGGTTTGTGCGCCTCATCCGCTTCGCTGGTCAAGGCGCGGACATAAAGCCAGAACAAAAAGGGGCTTGCGAAATCGAACAGAACGACAAGCACACTGACGCGCATCACAAGGTTGAACTCGTCTTCACTTCCTGACGCGTCGGCGATCAAAGCGCCAAGAGACGACAGGCCTTGTATAAGAAACAGCGCGGCCAGGGGCATGAACACACCGGTGTCGCGCTTTCTTAGAAACAGCAGGTTAGCACAAAACAGGCAGAGCCCGATAAAGGCGGTATCAACGAATTGGGTGGCGGATTCCAATATTACTTACTCTCTGAAAATCGACCACGGATGGTCTTGCGCTGCAGCCTCTTCATGCCCTCTACAGCATGCGATCTGACATCTACCAATTTCATGGGATTTGTCGTCTCTTTTGATCGGACAGGACGTTTGAGACGGCGCTAGACAGGTTTAATCTGCATTATTGCGCGGCCGTTCGGCGCGCTACGACTTGGCGTGGCGTGCCAGAAATTCCGAGATCCGGGCCAGCCCGGCTTTCAAATCTTCTGTTGGGTTGGTGTAACCAAGCCGCAGCCAGCCCTCCATGTCCATTGCGCTGCCAGGCGTCAGCATTACACCTTCTTCTTGCAACAGAGTCACGCATAGATCGCGCGAAGACATTGGTAGTTCGTATTTCAACAAGGCCGTGGTGCCGGACTTTGGCGGCACCCAGCTGAGCAGCGGCTCGTTTACGATCCAATCCTGAACGATCTGTAGATTTTCGCGGGTGATCCGGTGCGCCCGCGCCAGTATCTTGTCGCGGTGTTCCAGCGCAATAGCCGCCAGCATTTCGTCGATCTTGCCGACCGAGATGGTATTGTAGTCCCGGTGGATCATTACGTCATGCAGCATCTCTTTGGGTCCGGCGATCCAGCCAACCCGCAACCCGGCCAGCGAATAGGCCTTTGACATGCCTGCCGTGCTGATCCCTTTTTCGTACAGGTCCGCGACTGCGGCGGTGAAGCCGTCGCCTATCTGATCCGTTCCGCGATAGACCTCGTCACAAAGCAGCCAAGCATCCACACCACGCGCGATTTCGACGATTTCACTCAGCAACGCTCGATCCATTAGCGCGCCGGTTGGGTTATTGGGATTGTTGATCGCAATCAGGCGCGTATCGGGGCGCACCATCGCCCGCAACTCGTCCAGATCGGGCAAAAAGGCGTTTTCGGGCCGTAGATGCAGCAGTTCGATATCGGCACCGATGCTTTCGGGGATGGAATAGTGTTGCTGATAGGTCGGGATAACAGAGATCACGTGATCACCACGCGATACCAGCGTCTGATGCACCAGAGAGTTCGCGCCGATGGTCCCATGCGTTGTTAGGATGTTATCCCGGCCCTGACTGTCATACAGGCCACAGATCGCATCGCGCAGGCGTTCTGACCCTTCAATTGCGCCATAGGTCATCTTCATGGATGACAGATCGTTCAGAATACTGTTGTGCTGGCCCGCCATGTCGAACAGTTCGCCCAGCGTGATGGACTGAACGCAGGTCTCAGCTAGATTGAGCTCGCAGGTCGTCTCGAACTCATTCATCCACATCTCAACTCCAAAGGGTCTGATTTCCATTGGGGCTCTCCTACTTTCAGAATTTGGGGCTTTGGCACGTCACAGACGGCACAGGCCATGAAGATGTCTTATACCGCCAAACCAACCAAGCGGAAGATTGCGGGTTTGTGCCTGAAATGTATCCAGGGGTTTTACTTCACAAACCCGGGTTCGACCCGAACATCGAGATGTCTGTTTTGAAACTGGAAATGTCGCAAGTCTCTCAGCATATGAACAGCGCAACTCTATCCTGTGCATGTGAGGTGCCGCTGTTTGAGTCGCAGACAGCGGAGAATTGGGAAGCCGGTGAAATTCCGGCACTGCCCCCGCAACGGTAAGGAAGGTCAGGTTCGGCAATCAACCACTGGGACGAGGATCCCGGGAAGGTGTCGCAACCGGGCGTAAGCCCCTTTCAAGTCCGGAAACCAGCCTTGCAGATACGTCAAACCGCGGGTGGCGGTGGGGGCACATGTTTCGGACGTGATCCTCGCGCGCCTCCGGACGTTTCCTCCTTGTCATCTGCCCAAGCAATGCCGCGGGGCGCGGCAGGAGAGCCAGAAATGAACAGCATTCAAAGCCTGTTGGCACGTCGCATCCCTGGTCACGCGCTCGAGCAGGCCTTTTATACAGACCCTCAGGTTTTTCAGGCCGATCTTGAAGCCATCCACTACCGCGACTGGCTGTTTGCCATTCCGGCTTGTGAACTGGTGAAAGCAGGGGATTACGTAACCTATACCGTTGGTGCCTATCGCATTATCATTGTGCGTGGTGCTGACAACCAAATCAGGGCATTTCACAACACCTGCCGCCACCGTGGTTCGATCATCTGCAAGGCTGCAAAAGGCAATGCGCCTAAGCTGGTTTGCCCCTATCACCAATGGACCTACGAGCTCGATGGTTCATTGCTGTGGGCGCGCGATATGGGGCCGGATTTCGATCCGAAACAGCATGGGTTGAAGGCCGTCCATTGCCGTGAGCTTGCCGGGTTGGTTTACATCTGTCTTGCGGACAACGCCCCAGATTTCGACATGTTTGCCAATACCGCGCGCCCTTATCTGGAGCCGCATGATCTGGGCAACGCCAAAGTGGCTTTTGAAAGTTCGATTGTTGAGAAAGGCAACTGGAAGCTGGTTTGGGAGAATAACCGCGAGTGTTACCACTGCGGTGGCAACCATCCCGCGCTATGCCGTACCTTCCCCGATGATCCTGCAGTCACAGGGATCGAAGGGGGTGAGACGCCACTGCATATGCAAGCCCATTTTGACAGGTGCGATGCCGCCGGGATGCCCTCGCAATTCTACCTGCATGATGATGGACAATTCCGTATGGCTCGGATGCCTCTGAAAGAAGGGGCGCAAAGTTATACGATGGATGGAAAATCCGCCGTGCGGCGCTGGCTTGGCCGGTCGCCCTTTGCGGATGCAGGGGCGTTATTGAAATTCCACTATCCAACCACCTGGAACCATTTTCTGGCTGATCATTCTATCGTGTTCCGCGTCACACCAATCAGCCCGACCGAAACCGAGGTCACAACCAAGTGGCTGGTTCACAAGGATGCCGTTGAAGGGGTCGATTACGATCTGAAACGTCTGACCGAGGTCTGGATTGCCACTAATGACGAAGACCGTCAGGTGGTCGAGGATAATCAACTGGGTATCAACAGCCCGGCCTATCTGCCTGGCCCGTATTCGCCGACGCAGGAATCCGGTGTGCTGCAATTCGTGGATTGGTATTGCAACACGTTGGCCGGTCGGTTGGCCCCCGAAACAATCGCGGCGGAGTAAAGGTGATGAAAGATCTCAACGCGGTTGCGAATGTCTGGCAGGACAGCGAAACACTGGAATGCGTCTCGGTCGTGCCCGAGATGGCCAATACGGCCAGTTTCACCTTTCGCGCTCCGTCTGGGTCGATGTTTGCGTACCATCCAGGGCAGTTTCTGACCCTTGAAATCCCGGCTCCTGGGCAGCCGGGTGGGGTTGTGCATCGCACTTACACGATCTCATCTTCTCCCTCGCGGCCACGGTCGATCACGATCACCGCCAAGGCCCAGCCCGACAGTATTGGAACGCGCTGGATGCTGGACAATCTACAGCCCGGCATGCGGATCAAAGCCATCGGACCAGCCGGGCTGTTTTCGAATGTTGAAAGCACGGCTGGCAAATATCTGTTCATCTCTGCCGGGTCCGGGATCACGCCGATGATGTCGATGACCACCTGCATGTGGGACGAGGGGCGTGATCTGGATGTTGTCTTTATCAACTGCGCCAAGCGACCGTCCGAGATCATCTTTCGCCAGCGGCTGGAACACATGACCAGCCGAACCCCAGGCCTAGATCTGAAATTCGTTGTTGAAGAGCCCGACCGCTATCGCCCCTGGACGGGGTATCAGGGGCAGTTCAACCAGTTGATGCTGGGCCTGATGGCGCCTGACTATCTGGAGCGTGAAGTCTATTGCTGCGGCCCGGAACCTTTCATGCAGGCGGTACGCGATGCTCTGGTCGGGCTGGGCTATGATATGGACAACTATCATCAGGAAAGCTTTGGCGCCCCGGTTGAAACCAAGGCCGGTCAGCCAGAGCTGGACGATGTTATCCCCGATGATGACAGCAAAGCTGAGATTGTGTTTGCAAGCTCCGGCGTGACTGCCAAAGTTGCCGAAACCGACACGGTTCTGGCAGCCGCGCGGTCGGTTGGGTTGAACATCCCCTCGGGCTGTACGTTCGGCGTTTGCGGGACCTGCAAGGTTAGAAAAACAGCGGGTGAGGTGCATATGGTTCACAATGGCGGGATATCCGAAGACGATATCGAAGCCGGTTACATTCTTGCCTGCTGTTCCAACCCGATCGGTAAGGTTGAGGTGGAGGTTTAGTCTCAAAACCGCCCCGGGATGCGCCCCGGGGCGGTTTGTTTGATCTTACTATGACACAGTGAACTGCCCCATCATGCCGCAATCTTCATGTTCCAGGATGTGGCAGTGATACATATAGGGCGCGTCAGAAGGCGCATCATGGTCGAAACGCACCAGAACTTCGGACCAGCCATCCTCGACATGGACCATATCTTTCCAGCCTTGCGCATAGGCGGGGGCGGGGCCTCCGTTTTGTGCGAGAATGCGGAAGGAACAACCATGGATGTGAAAGGGGTGCAGTTGATCATCAACTGAGATACGCCAGATTTCGGTATCGCCTTTTCTGACCGTCTCATCAATCCGGTCCATTTTCATTGGTAGCCCGTTTATGGCCATCGCGCCGGCATCGCCGCAGTAATTGTCCCAAGCCAGCGCAAGTGCGGCAAGATCGGCCCCGACATTCATGTTCAACTCAAAGGATCGCGTGACTGTCGCCTCAGAGGGTTGGGCAGGGGAGAGATTGGCAAGTCTGGTCGGCATCGACCCGGTGAAACCGGTCTGTGCGGTTCTCGCCAACCGCAAAGCAGTCACTGTTTGGCTCCCTCCAAAAAGGTTGGCAAAGAAACCACCACCGTTCCCGTTCAGATTGACATTCAAGGCGTTCGCCTCAATCGCGCTCATATCCACAAGAACCTCATACCTTTCACCAGGCGACATCAGGATGTTCTCTGCCTCCACCGGTGCGGATAGAAACCCTCCGTCCGATGCGATCACAGTGGTTGGCCCGGTTTCCATCGACAGTCCAAGGAAACGCGCGTTACAGGCATTCAGAATGCGAAGCCGCACAAGGCCGGTCGGAACCGCTTGCGCAACGGGTGCGATGGCGCCGTTAACGATAAGGGTATCGCCTTCAAAGCCATCCTCAAAAACGGCCGCAGACACATTGTAGCTCATGCGTCCATTTGCATCGAACATCTTATCCTGAAGGATAAGCGTGAAATCATCCACGCCATAGGTCTGCGGTAAATCGGCTGAAAGGCTGCCGTCGTCTTCGACCAACAGGACACCAGCAAGCCCTTTATAGGTCTGGCGCGCGGTTTTGCCATGCATATGCGAGTGAAACCAGTTCATCGAAGCGTGTTGAACAATCGGCACACCCGGCGACCAGACGCTGCCATGCGCGATCTCTTGATGCGGCCCGCCATCCACATCGCCCGGAATGTGCAGCCCGTGCCAATGAAGGGTCGAGGTGTCACCTATGTTGTTAACTACGTCAAAGGGCAGGGTTTGGCCTTGTCTAACCTTAAGAACCGGACCGAGGTAGCTGTTATTTATCCCGAAAGTCGCGCTTTGCGCGCCAGTTCCAAAGTCGTGCGTCGATGGGTTCAGCGTCAGCGAAATGCGTTCTTCGATCCCGTTTGTTAGGTCCGTCATTGGAATTAGCGGCAGGGCGCGCGGGGCAGATTGGGCCCAGGCCATGCCACCGCCTGCAGCCAAGGCAGTTGCCCCAGACGTTTTCAGAAATGTTCTGCGATCCATTGAAGTCACCAATAAATATCAACTAAGGTTGATGAAATAGATATGAAGGCAAATTGTCAACCGTGATTGATAAACGCGACAATGACTTTCTGGGTCAGAATATCAAAGGCATGATGATGACTTTGATCGCCCATTGGAACGCGCGTATGGATGATGCGCGGGCACAGACAGAGTTTGCCGCGATACGGCCCGCAGATATGCAGGTCTTTGCCCAGCTGCGCGGGCGCACGGTTAAACTCTCTGTCATTCATCGAGAGATGGGGTTTTCCCGTCAGGCCGCGCAGCAGGCGGTTGACCGATTGGTCGCACAGGGCATGGTTAGGGTTGATGCGGGGCCCGACAGTAAGCGCGATAAGGTGGTGACAATAACAGAAAAAGGTCACCGCTGGCGCAAATGCGCCGCAGATCAGATCAGAGAGATTGAGGCGGAAATCGCCGACACCTTGGGGTCCGATAGCAAAGAGCTTCTGCGCGCGTTGCTAAAGGAGCTTGTTGCAACCACCCAAACTTAGGGTCGGCTCTTCCGACCTAAAGACTGCGTCTTATCTGGTCGCTTCGAATAAGCCTCGGATATCTTGTGCAGTGAGTGGGATGGGATTACCGCCTACGCTTGGGTCGCGCAAAGCGGCCTCTGTCAGCGCATCGAAATCCGGGTCTTTTACGCCCAGTTCGGTCAGAGTGCGCGGAATGTTGAATGACGCATTGAAGCCATCGACAAAAGCGCAGAACCCGTCAAAGCCGCCCTCAATTCCCAGATAAGCCGCCGCCTGATCAAATCGTGTGTGGATAGCATCGGCGTTGAACTTCAAAACGGCGGGCATGAACACTGCATTGGTCGTGCCGTGGTGGGTATGATGAACTGCGCCTACGGGATGGCTGAGCGCATGGATCGCTCCCAAGCCTTTCTGAAACGCTGTTGCGCCCATGGCCGCCGCGCTCATCATCTGACCGCGTGCCTCCAGATCGCTGCCGTCTGCATAGGCACGGGGCAGATACTCTTTGACCAGACGCATGCCCTCCAGCGCGATGCCTTGACTCATTGGATGGTAGTGCGGGCTGGAATACGCCTCAACACAATGGGCGAACGCATCCAATCCCGTCCCTGCGGTGATGAATTTGGGCATGCCAACCGTCAGTTCCGGGTCCATGATGACCTGAGCAGGTAGCATCTTGGGATGGAAGATGATCTTCTTTTCATGGCTTTCTGAATTGGTGATCACGCTGGCGCGCCCAACCTCTGATCCGGTTCCTGCCGTGGTGGGCACCGCCACAACGGGCGCGATCGCATCTGCATCCGCGCGAGTCCACCAATCGCCGATATCTTCGAAATCCCAGATGGGTCGTGTCTGACCTGCCATGAAGGCAACGGTTTTGGCCAGATCAAGGCCGGATCCACCGCCAAAAGCGATCACCCCGTCATAGCCGCCCGCATTATAGGCTGCCACACCGGCTTCGGCATTTAGATCCGTGGGGTTGGCGTCAACTTCGGCGAAAAGCCCAGTGCCCAAACCGGCGCTTTCCATCAGCGTCAGGGTTCGCTTGGTGATCTCATTCTCGGCCAGGCCCCGATCGGTGATCAGCAGGGGTTTCGTGATCCCTGCTGCCGCGCAGGCCTCGCCAATCTCGGCGATGCGGCCAGCACCAAAGCGGATGGGGTTTGGATAGCTCCAATTGGCGGTTTGGGTCATGATTTCAGCTTCTTCAGATGGTATGATTTGGGGCGGGTGACAGCGTGAAAGCCGATAGCTGACAGGCCAGCACCGCGCCCAGTGTCTTTGCATCCAGTCCAACACAGGGCGGGATCCAGATAGTCGCAACGGTTCATAAACACGGTGCCGGTTTCCAATTGGCGACCAATTGCCTCTGCTGCGTCGGCATCTCTGGTCCAGAGCGAGCAGGTCAAGCCAAACTGGCTGTCATTCATCAGGCGAATGGCCTCGGCATCGTCTTGCACGGGCATTATACCCACTGCGGGTCCAAAGGTCTCATCCCGCATGATCCGCATGTCTTGGGTCACATTTGTGAGGATCTGTGGGGTCAGATAGGCGCCGCCATCATCGGCGGGCATGGTTGGGATATGGGCCGTCGCACCTGCGGCAACGGCCTCATCAATCTGGGCGCGCGCCTCTTGAGCAAACCGTATATGCGCCATTGGCCCGAGAGTAGTTGATGGATCGAGCGGATTGCCCAGGATATAGGTTTTAACCAACCTGACCGCCATTTCGACGAACGCGTCAAACAGGCTGTGATGCACATATATCCGTTCAATCCCGCAGCAGCACTGACCCGAGTTGAACATGGCCCCATCGATCAGCGTCTCAACCGCTGCATCCAAATCTGCATCGGCGCGTACATATCCGGGGTCCTTGCCACCGAGTTCGGTTGAAACTGCCGTGAACGTTCCCGCGGCAGCGCGTTCCATCGCGCGGCCCCCACCAACCGAGCCGGTGAAGTTGACCAATCCGAAATGCCCTTCGGCAATCAGGGTCGAGGTTTTGTCATGATCTAAAACCACATTCGTAAGCACGCCTTCGGGCAGGCCGGCGGCCGTGAAGGCTTCGGCCAGATGCTCCCCCACCAAGATGGTTTGCGATGCGTGTTTCAGAACCACCGCATTGCCAGCAATCAGCGCGGGTGCAATCGTGTTGATCGCGGTCATGTAGGGATAGTTCCAGGGGGCCACGACAAAGACAACACCCTGTGGTTCCCGCTCGATCTTACGCAGGAACTCATCCGAGTCTTCGATCACAATTGGGGCCAGCGCATCTGTGGCAATCGACGCCATGTAATGGGCGCGTTCTTCGAACCCGCCGAACTCACCACCATAGCGTACCGGGCGGCCCATTTGATGCGCAAGCTCAGTCACCATGCGATCGGTGGTTTCACCGATGTAAGCAACGGCTTTGTTCACAAAGGCGATGCGATCCTGCAAAGGCAACGCGGCCCAATCCCGCTGCGCCGCCTTCGCGCGCGCAATGGCATCCCGTGCGGCGTCTGCGGATAAGCATTCCCGTTCAGCATAGACCGAGCCGTCGATGGGAGAAGTACAAGTGATCTTGCTCATCTGTCAGGCCTTCTCAAAACCACGGGCGATTTCCCAGTCGGTGACAATACGGTCAAATTCTTCCTGCTCCCATTCGGCCGCGCGGGTATAGTGATCGATCACATCATCCCCCATTGACGCGCGTAGCATGGATGAGTTGCGCAGAGTTTCGGTGGCTGCTCGCAAGGTGCGTGGGATTTCGGGAACGCTGTCATCCTCGTACATGTCACCTGTCGCGGCATTGGCTAGGGTCAGCTTGTCCTCGACCCCTTTCAACCCGGCGGCCAGCAATGCGGCTTGGGTCAGATAGGGGTTAATGTCCGATCCTGGGATGCGACATTCAACCCGAACGGCCTTGGTATCTGACCCACAGAGCCGGAAACCGGCAGTGCGATTGTCCACGGACCACGCAGTTTTGGTTGGTGCAAAGGTACCCTTTGCGAAGCGCTTGTATGAATTGATGTAAGGCGCGAAGAAGTAGGTACAGTCTGGCGCATAGGCGATCAGCCCTGCCATGAACTGCCGCATCAGGTTAGACATCCCATGAGCGCCATCGCCTTGGAACGCGTTCTCCGCGCCTTGCCAAAGCGACATATGCACATGCGAGGCACTGCCGACACGATCCTGATGCCATTTGGGCAGGAAACTGGCAGAATGACCCTGTTGCCAGGCGATCTCTTTCGTGGCGTGTTTCGCAATCGTGTGGTGATCAGCACAGAGCAGCGCCTCAGCATATTTGATGTTCAGCTCTTCCTGACCAACTTCGGCCTCACCTTTGGAATTCTCAATGGGAATTCCGGCGGCATACAAGTGATTGCGAAGGGGGCGCATCACATGTTCTTCCTTGGTGGTCTGAAGGATGTGGTAGTCCTCGTTATACGGCCCCAGAGTGGTAAGATCGCGGTAGCCTTCGGCACGCATCTCATCAAGCGGTTTTTTGAAGATAAAAAACTCCAGCTCGGTGGCCATTTTGGGGGTCAGGCCCATGCTTTCAGCGCGGGCGATCTGCTGTTTCAAAACCTGACGGGGTGCGTGTGACACCGGTGCGTGGCTGTGGTGATCCAGAATATCACACAGAACCATTGCCGTTCCCTCCAGCCACGGCACAGGCCGTAGAGTCTTCAGGTCAGGCTTCATCACATAATCGCCATACCCCTGGCTCCAACTGGTCGAGGCGTAGCCATCCGGTGTCGCCATCTCAAGATCAGTGGCCAGAAGGTAGTTGCAGCAATGTGTTTCCTCATGGCCGCTTTCAAGGAAGTTCGACACATGGAACCGTTTACCCATAAGCCGGCCTTGCATGTCGACAAAGCACACCAGAACAGTGTCAATCGCGCCAGAAGCGGCCTGTTCTTTCAGTGCATCAAAGGTGAGCGGAGAGGTCATTTGGCAATCCTTGAATAGGGCAGGCAGCGCCCCGAACCTGTCGGGGCGCCGGTTGGTTTAGCCGTAGCGATAGGGACGTCCGGCTTTTTGCATATCCGCGTTATACTTGCGGAAAATGTCAACGATCTTGGCCTTGGTCGGGCTTTCGGCTGCAATCTCATCCCAGAACTCGACGGCAGCGTTTTCGACCTGCGCCCATTCCTCATCGGGGATTGAGGTCAGCTCCATCTTGGTGCCGTTGACCCGTAGGTTGGCTTCGCCGCCCCAATACCACCATTGACGGTAATAATGGCTTTGCTCCATGCAGACCGCAAGCAGGGCTTGCAGGTCTTCGGGCAACTCGTTCCAGCGATCCATATTGGCGAAGAAGTGGCCAATCCACGCGCCCGAGATGTTGTTGGTCAGGAAGTAGTTGGTCACATCAGCCCAGCCAACTGTGTAGTCCTCGGTGATGCCGGACCACGCGATACCATCCAACTCACCGGTTTGCACTGCGACTTCGATATCTTCCCAAGGCAGCGTCACGGGGACCACGCCAAACTGGCTTAGGAACCGACCCGCAGTTGGGAAGGTAAAGACCCGCTTGCCCTTGAGATCTTCGAGCGAGCGGATCGGGTCTTTTGTGGCAAAGTGGCACGGATCCCAAGCCCCAGCCGAGATATGTTTGACGCCGACTTTGGAATATTCCTCGTCCCAGATCTCTTTCAAGCCATATTGGTTGAACAGAACCGGCACATCCAGTGAATAGCGCGAGCCAAACGGGAAATAGCCGCCAAACACGGTCACTTCGGTGGGTGACGCCATCGAGTCATCATCGGACTGCACAGCATCGATTGTACCGCGCTGCATCGCCTGGAACAGCTCACCTGTAGGGACCAGCTGATCTGCAAAGAACAGCTCGATCTGCATGCGGTCGCCTGCAATTTTGTTAAAGGTCTCGATTGCCGGAACCACCACCTCGGCCGCCAGTGCAGCGCCCGCATAGGTCTGCATCCGCCATGTGATCGTCGATTGCGCTAGAGCTGGAGCAGCCAGCGCGGCAGGTGCGGCAACGGCGGCACCTTTGATAAACTTGCGTCTTGTGGTCATGTGAACCTCCTTGTTCAGTTGCACTCGATCTTGCAGTGCGCTCTTGTCGGCGCTTAATTTCCGTAAACTGTTTGTGGTAGCCAAAGGGCGATCTGGGGGAAGATCATGATGATCGTCAGCGCCCCCACCATCACCGCCACAAACGGAATGATGGATCGATAGATATCATTCAGCGTGATGCCCGGGGGCGACATTGCCCGCATCAGGAACAGGTTATAGCCAAAGGGTGGTGTCATATAGGCGATCTGTGTGGTGATCGTATACAGCACGCCGTACCATATCAGATCGAACCCAAGCGCACCCACCAGCGGGATATAAAGCGGAGCGACAATTACCAGCATCGCTGTGTCGTCTAGAAACGTGCCCATCAGAATAAAGCTGAGCTGCATCAGGATCAGGATCATCCACGGGGACAGGCCCAGACGTTCGGTGAACAGGCTTTCGATGGCCTTGACTGCGCCCAACCCGTCGAACACGGCCCCGAAGGCCAGGGCGGCAAGGATGATCCACATGAACATGCAGGTGATCCCAAGCGTGTTACGCACCGAGGTTTCAAACACCGTCCAGTTCATACGCCCTTTCAGAACTGCAGCGACAAAGGCAGTGATTGCCCCAATGGCAGAGCTTTCGACCAGAGAAGTCCAGCCATTCACAAAGGGGATCATCATGGCGAAGAAAATCCCGAACGGTAGAAGACCGGATAGCAACAAGCGATACTTCTCGGCCCGCGGCATCGCACGCTCTTCTTCCGATAGGACCGGTCCAAGATCAGGGTTCATGCGGCACCGCACGGCGATGTAGATCACAAACATTGCGGCCATCATCAGGCCGGGGATCACACCTGCCAGCCAAAGCTGGCCAACCGGCTGCCGTGCGATCATCGCATAAAGGACCAAAACGACCGAAGGCGGTACCAGAATCCCGAGGCTCGAACCAGCCTGAACAACGCCCGTGACCATACGTTTGTCATACCCGCGGCGCAGAAGCTCAGGCAGGGCGATCGTGGCTCCGATGGCCATGCCGGCAACCGATAGCCCGTTCATCGCCGAAATCAGAACCATCAGCCCGATGGTTCCGATGGCCAAACCACCGCGCAGACCGCCCATCCAGACATGGAACATCCGATACAGATCGTCGGCGATGCGGCTTTCCGACAGGATATAGCCCATGAACACAAACATCGGCACGGTCAAAAGCGGATACCAGCGCATCAGCTTGATGGATTGCGAAAAGGCGATATCGAACCCGCCCCGATCCCCCCACAACATCAACGCGGCAATCACTGCGACAAATCCGATTGCCCCAAAGACACGCTGACCGCTGAACAGCAGCACCATCATCGAGGCAAACATCATCAGGGCAATGAACTCGTAACTCATGCTGTTTCTTCGCCCTTAAGTCGCAAGATATCCTTGGCCAGTTCCGACAGTGCCTGCAGCAGCATCAGAATGATCCCGGCACACATCACAGTCTTGATGGGCCACAGATACGGGCGCCAGATCGTGCGGCTGCGTTCAAGTGTGCCGAGCTCTTCTGATCCGGTCACAAGACCCGCAAAGAAAGACAGGGGTTCGGTGCCCCAATAGCCTAGTGAATACGCCGTCGAACTGATCCCGCCCCACAGTAGAACCAGCAGATACGCGATCAGGCAAAGTACCATTATCGCATCTGTCGCGGCCTTTCGGCGAAGCGACCAGTTGTCGTAAAACAGATCCATCCGCACGTGGCTGCCCATCTGGATGGCGTAAGGCCCGCCCAGAAAGAAATAGGCAATCATGGCGAATTGAGCGACTTCGAGTGTCCAGAGTGACGGCTGGTCAGAAAACTTGCTGATGGTCGACCATAACAGGACGGCCATCATGGCAAAGATGCCAAACATGATCACCCGACCAATACCGTAGTTTAGCCGGTCGATCACTGCGATGTATGTTTTTAGAAGCTTCATCGAATGGCGTCCTCGACTGAGGATTTCGAGCAGATTTTCATCGCTTCGCGTAGCCAATCCGCCAACACATTACCCATCTGTTCGCATTGTTCGGGTGTTGCAATCAGATCATTTCTGATTTCTATCATGACGTTCAGCAGACCCCGGGGCAAAGCATGGTGCCGCAGCGTATGTGTGACGCCATCACCCGGTCCGTAGGGCGCATTGCGCTGAACATCGTACCCTGCTGCAACATCGATCATCGCATCTGCCAATCGGCTGTCGTCATCGTGCAAGATTCCAATTTCAACCGATCGGTTCTGGCCCCTGTAGACGGGTGTGAAACTGTGGATGGTCACAATCGCTGTGCGATGATCACGGGCATTCAAGGTTCTGGTCAACAGAGACTCAAACGGGCGGTAGAATTGCGCGGTACGCGCCTGTCTTTGCGCGTGGGTTAGCCTTGCGTTGCCGGGCACCTGCGTATCTTCGCTGCGTTCGGGCATGGCGCTTGCGGCCTCGGGTGGTCGATTACAATCGTAAATCAGCCGCGAGACAGTGCTGTAAACCAAAGACGCGTCCAGGCGCTGTGACATTGATCGTGCACATCGCAAGGCGCCGGGATCCCAGGCGATATGGCTTTGCAACGCGTCTTCATCCAGCCCGAGTGAATTAAACTCGGATGGCATATGAGCGCTGGCATGTTCACACACCAATAGGACAGAAGACGACCCTTCGGGATTTTCAACCCGCGGCGCAAACTCTGCATCTGTCGTGGACTGTTTCAATCAGAATCCCCCGTTCTATGTAAAGTTTTCTTCAACAGCGTTTCCTCTGTCAACAAATTTATGTAAATATTCGTTCAGGGTGAGGTAAGATGGTAATATTTTGACTATCCCGGATGCAGAAGATACCATCAGTGCAAGAAACAGTCTGGGTGACCATGCAGACCATCGCTGAACGATTGCAGGACAAAACCGGTGACTTGACCCGGTCGGAGCTTCAACTGAGGGACGTCATCCTCAGAAACTATCCAGCGTCTGGGCTTGGGACCATCACCTCACTGGCGGAGGAGGCCAAGGTTTCAACCCCCACAGTGGCGCGCCTGGTTCAGAAGCTTGGTTTCGCAGGCTTCCCTGAATTTCAACGCGGGCTTCGGGATGAGCTGAACGAAAAGATTTCCAGCCCGCTTACCAAACGCGAAAAGTGGGTTGATGACGCGCCAGACGCGCATTTGCTGAACCGATTTACCAAGGCCATCATCGACAATATCGGCCAATCCATGGCGAAAATCGACCCCGCTTCATTTGACGCCGCCTGCGATATGCTAAGCGATACGAAACGCAAGGTCTTTATCGTCGGCGGTCGGATCACGCGCACTCTGGCGGACTACTTCTTTCTGCATTTTCAGGTCATCCGGCCCGATGTGACTCTGATTGCGTCAAACTCAAATGCCTGGCCGCACTATGCGCTAGACTTTGACGAAGATGATGTGGTCATCATCTTTGATGTGCGGCGATACGAAAACAGCACGCTGAAACTGGCCGAGTTGGCCCGTGAGCGCGGGGCACAGATTATCCTTTTCACGGATCAGTGGTTGTCACCGATTTCGGACTTGGCACATGTTGCGTTCAGCAATCAGATTGCAGCGCCGTCAGCCTGGGATAGCAACCTGACAACCATGTTGCTATCCGAGATCGTGATCGCCGAAGTGCAGGAGCGCAACTGGGATACCACCCGCGCCCGTATGGAAGAGCTCGAGGAAATGTTCGACCGAACAAAGTTCTTCCGTAAGTTTTGAAGCACCAGAGCATTGTGTTGGGCCACTTGCAGGCCTCATCGCGCGTATCAAATGGGCTTTCTGTGCGTCTTTTGTGCAAACCATTGGCAGATTTTCGCCAGAAGGTTAGCAGAGCTCTTTTCTTTGCAGGTCGGATCGCCCAGAAATCTTAAGAGATTCTAAACAGGTGATGAAGTTTCGTGCAGGACAACGCCCGGAAAATGAATGCGATCTGGCAGTATATTTCTGTTCTCATTCGGGCAATTGCAGCGCTCGGGCTTGTTGTCCTGGTCTCAGCCTGTTCTCAAAACTCACCTTATAGCGGTCTCAACCCTGAACGTCAGTTCATGGCACTCCAAGAAGTCGAACGGAAACAGGCTCTGGGGCACAGAGTTTGGTGCGTTCCCTATGCACGAAACCTGAGCGGTATCCAGATTCGCGGCAATGCCAAGGATTGGTGGGGTAAGGCGCACAAGACTTACGACCGGGGTGCGGACCCGACTGTGGGCGCGGTGATGTCATTTCGGGCGACGCGCGGAATGTCTTTGGGCCATGTCGCGGTTGTGTCAGAGATCGTTGATGATCGGCAAGTTGTCATAAATCACGCCAATTGGCACCGCAACAAAGTGTCGTTGAAAATGGGTGTGCGGGACGTGTCAAAGAATAACGACTGGACATTGGTTCGGGTCGAAAGCCAGCCCGGTCGCTACGGCAAACCATATCCGGTGAACGGATTCATATATCCGAAAGCTGACGAGTAGTTTAACCTACACTGATTTTGAAACTGCGGGCAGCCTTTGCTGTATTTGCCCTGGGCGTCAGTCGCTCATAGCCAGTCGAAAATCTGAGACGTTGAAATCAATCAATCCGACATCTCGGTGACGTGGGTCATCATGCCGTCTAGGCGCGTATCAAGGCTCTGAGAATGCAATCGCAGCATTTCCAGGCTGGCTTTTAGATCGCCCTTTTCGATATCACGTGCGATCACGACAATGCGGCTTGTCGTGTCGCCTCCGGTCCATGATTTTAGCGGCACCGGAGCGTCGAAAATGTGCTGCACCCCATGAAAAACAAAGGGCCATTCCATGCCTTGAACATGAATGATGCCTTTCATGCGCAGAATGTCTGGGCCTTTGAGTTCGACCAGCGTTTCCAGCCAAAGATCAAAAACACGTGCGGGTATAGGATCGGCGACCTCGCTTGAAGCTGAACCTATACGACTGTCATGGTGGAAATGAGTGCCCGAGGGGGGCAGGGGTATGGGCTCAGATGTGATCACCTTTGGTGCAAACCCTGACAACCCAGCCAACGGGTCGGGCTTTGGTTTTTCTGACCCAAGCCAATCCGAAAGATCATCCGGTGTGGCGCTGCCGCGCATCGCAGACAAGCCGAACAGTGCGCCGATCGGAACCTGCCCATGCCGGGCGGTTATGCGTTGGGCGGTTCCGTTGATCCCTTCCAACCTAGCTGTGAACCGTTTGAGGTCGGTCGGGGTTACAAGATCGGTTTTGGTCAGGACGATCAGATCGGCCATCGCGATCTGGCTGACCGCTTCAAACTGCGCATCAAGGGTGCGAGGGCCGGTTGCCGCATCAGCCAAGGAGACGACGCCATCCAAGCGGAAGTTTGGTGCGATTAGGTCGTCGATAACCATTGTATGCAAAATTGGACCCGGATCAGCGATCCCGGTGGTTTCGATGACCACGCGATCAAAGCGAAGTTCGCCTCGTTCTCGGCGGACAAACAGGCGGGCGAACGTTTTCGCCAAATCGCCCCGGATCGAACAGCACAGGCAACCGGATTGCATCAACACCACATCCTCGGTCGATTCCTCGATCAGATCATGGTCAAGTCCTGCATCGCCAAGCTCATTCATGATCACCGCTATGCGGCCGGCTTCTGGGTCGCGTATAAGATGGTTCAAAACTGTCGTTTTGCCCGCGCCCAGAAAGCCGGTGAGCAAGGTGACTGGTATGCGATTGTCAGGGGTCGCCATCTGAGATGTTCCAATTGTCAACGGATGCAGATTCTGCAATTGACAGATATGAAATATCATAACGTTCGACAAGCGGCGTGATCATAAAACGCGCCGGTCACATGAGGCTCAAGAGGCTAGAAAACGAGTGGCTAAACAGGCGTGCATACATATCATCTCAATGTCCTGCATAGGCCGACCATATGCCGAATGCGCCCACTATGACCAGGCTGATCGCCCAGGCAACATCCAGATTAAACCAGCTTTTCGAGATGAATTTGAGGCCGAGCCAATGGTAGACGAACACAGCAATCAAAGCTCCGGCTGACGTCATGGCAAGGGTATGAACCGCAGCCACTGTGAAGGCCGTAAAGACATCATTGCTCATCAGGGTTTGCGCTGCAGCATGGCCCGTCGTGGCCACATTGCCCGGCTCAAGCAAGCCACAAATTCCCAGATATATCGGAACTAGCATCAGCCCTGCGCCGTGTGCCATCGCGGCCAGAAATGACCAAAGCGCCAAACGCGCCGGATGAACACGGGCCAATATCTTGGGGTGTTTTCGATTGATCAACAGGTAGATACCCATAGCAATCACGATCACGCCGGCACCCAGGCGGATTTCGGTTTCGCGCTCGACGAGAATGATCATCAGCGAGAACGGCAGCAGAATACCGATCATCGCCAGGAAATGCCCCAGCGCTAGCATCAAAAGCGCCTTGGCCATGGCCGTGGGCTTGCGCTCCATCAACGCAGCGGACACTGCTAAGGGCCAGCCCATGCCGGGGTTTATTCCATGATATAAGCCAGAGAAAATGACGGCCCACCAAAGGGCCGTCAAAGTCAGATCTTCCATCCGAACTTACACGGAAGGATAGCAGAAGCTGTCAGTCGAGCAGTCGCCGCCTTCCAGACGAATCTGGTGCGCGCGCGTGTTCTCGGGGAAGTTGATGTAGAAATCTGGATCCAACGCAAAGCTGCCATCGTCTCCCACGTTGGCCATCACCATCTGGCCGCCTTCCTGATGCGGATAGAACTGGTTATCCCAAGTTGAATAGAGCGAGTTGGTCCAATACACACGTTTGCCGTCCCGGCTGATCTCAACCATTTGCGGGCCGTAGATAAAGTCTTTGCCATTGGGATGCTTGGTCTCGCGCGCGATCCCACCCAGTTCGACCTTGCCGTTTAGAACTGGATTGAACGGATCAGAGACATCGTATTGGTGCATCTCACCCAGACCCCAGCACGCGACATAGAGGTATTTGTCATCCAGGCTGAGGTCGATATCGGTGACCAGAGGCGGCACAGCACTGAACCCTTTCAGTAGTTCGGGCAGATTGTCCGGGTCTTCGGGGCGGGGATCAATGGTGATCACCTTCTTCGAGTTCCAGGTCCCGTCATCTTCGCGCCACCATGTAAAGATCGCCCCTTGCAGATTGGTGGTATCCACCACAACACCGCAGAACCCGTAGGATTTTGTCGGATCATGGGCCGGGCGGATTTCCAGAGCCATCTGGTAGTTCTCGCCAAAGTCGATGGTCTGGATGTTCTTGCGTGCCCGCAGGTCCCAGAAATGGATCGAATGCCCGTATTTGTTACTCAGCAAATCCTCGGGTACAACGCCGCCTTCAAACTGTGGCGGCAAGCCCCATTCTGAACTGACCATGTAGTCTTGCGGCAGGTTCCACCAGAAATCATAGTGCTTATCTTGCTTGCCACGATCCATCTCGTAGCGCCCGATGATATCGAAGGTTTCGCAGTCCATGATGAAAATGCCCGGAGGTCCATCTATGCCATCGGGGCCAGCGCCACCCAAGGTTGAGACATAAATCCCCTCAGGACCACAATGGATCGTGTGGGGCCGCGAGTAGCCGGTTTTGGCAAAGACTTCCTCGGGCTCTATGATTTTGTGAATTTTGGCCTTCAGCGGCTCTTTGACGTCGAAGATGTAGATGCGGCTTGATCTGATGCCCGGAACGATCAGATAGCGCCGTTCCAGAAAGGCATGACCTGAGAGCGGGGACAGGGACGAGGAACAGGCGTTCCAGCCGAAATGATGAAATTCGTCTCCGGTGTTGGGGGTCATGACCGTATGCACAATTTGTCCATAAGTGTCCGAGCCATTTCGAAGGTCGATCACGGCCAGCCCATCGTGATGGCTGGCGTCTTTGCCCAGCATAATGGTAAAGGCAAAATTTTCGACCGGCGCTTCCATCGCCAGTTTGGGTGACGCGTGAAACGTCGGATCTGGTCGTAAGTTCATGGTAGTCCTCCCTTTTGTTTACCCCACCTCGCTGGGGTTCGCCTGTAGGTATTGATGAATCTCTGCTCTAGACACCTCCAACATTGCACAGTTGGATCGCGCCGCTGACCTTTGTGGCAAGGTCTTTGAGTTGCTCCCCAATTTCTTGTCTGTAGTCAGTTCCAAATCGTCGTACCGGGCCAACGGCGCCTACGCTGAATGTGACCCCTATCCGGCCAACGGCCACCGGGGCCGCGACGCTGGCGATGCCAATATCAATTTCCTGGTCGCAATCGGCAAAACCCTGTTGCTGGATCACCTTGAACGCCTCAATAAGCTCTTCGCGCGTCGTTTTGGTGTGATCTGTAAAGGCCCTGAGCGCGCCGTTCAGGATCGTGTCCTGAAAACCCGGCTCGGCAAAGGCCGCTATCGCCATCGAGCAGGAACACGCATGCAAAGGGCGTTCCCCGAGGCCAGGATGCACAAATGCACGGGCCGGGTCTTCGGGGGTTTCGACATGGATGATTTCGATCTTGCTGTCTCGAAACCGGGCCAAAAAAACCGTTTCGTTGAAGGTTGTTGCCGCGGCGCGCAATGCCGGGGCGGACACGCGGCGCACATCGATATCGGACTTGCCGAGCAACGCGATGCGGATCAAGCGATCACCAATCACATAGCGCCCATCTCCGATTGGATCCTCAATCAGGCCCTGGTCCAAAAGCGATTGTACCTGCCGGTAGCATGTTGGTTTGGGAAGGCCGCTGGCCATCTGCACCTCAGCAACCGAAACAGGCCGACCGATGACGGCGATAGTTTCTAGCAAGCTGATCAAACGCTCTAGGTGCATATAGTCGGGATACCATCAAATGGTGAGACTCGTTCTCATTTAACGAGACAACACCCACCGAGATCAAGCTTTGTTTGCCAAATGATCAAAAACCGGTTTGTGAATGTTCGAACCGAACGCCCTGAAACCGGTTGATGCTAGTTGATACGCAACAAAAGCTTAGGCTTGTTGTAGTCGGCATGCGATATAGCATCTGTCAGAGACCGATGTTGACAACGCGCGCATAGGTAATAATTTTAGTTAATAAAATAATAAGGGGGAGATCGCCGTGTATCTCGGTCTGGACTTGGGCACCTCAGGGCTCAGGGGTGTTCTTATTGAGGAGGCTGGCACCGTCATCGGCAGTGCCGAACACGAGATTGCGACCTCCTATCCGCAATCCGGATGGTCCGAGCAGGCACCTGAGGATTGGATCGATGCCTGCAGAGCGGTGATTGCCCAGATCAGGGCAGAGCATGAAACTGAGTTTTCCAAGCTGCGCGGGATTGGCCTAAGCGGTCATATGCATGGGGCAACCTTGTTGGATGCCGATCTGAATGTGCTGCGCCCCTGTATTATGTGGAACGACACGCGTGCCGCGCAGGAAGCAGCCAAGTTGGACCAGATCACAGACATGCGGGCCATATCCGGCAACATTGTCTTTCCAGGCTTTACAGCGCCCAAGCTGGAATGGGTGCGTACGCATGAGCCGGATGTCTATGCCAGAGTAGCTAAGGTGCTCCTGCCCAAAGATTATTTAAGGCTTTGGCTGACCAGCGAGTGCATCAGTGACATGTCTGATAGCGCCGGCACGTCATGGCTGGATGTCAGCACCCGCACCTGGTCAGAAACCGCACTGCGGCTAAGCCATATGCGTCTGGAACAGATGCCCCGGCTGGTTGAAGGCAGCGAAGTGGGTGGAGACCTCAGGTCAGAGCTGAGGCAAGACTTGGGTCTTTCGGGGCCGGTGGTTGTTGCTGGTGGGGCAGGAGACAATGCTGCCGCGGCCTGCGGGATTGGTAGCGTTGAAGATGAGGCGGGTTTCCTGTCGCTTGGCACTTCGGGCGTTTTGTTGGTGGCCCGCGACAGATACGTGCCCAAGCCTGAGACAGCGGTCCATTGCTTCTGCCACGCAGTGCCCGGCCGGTGGATTCAAATGGGGGTCATCCTGTCTGCGACAAACTGCATGAACTGGTTATCTCGAAATCTTGGGCGATCCGTCGGTGACTTGGCCGACGCGTTGCCCAGATCCCCCAAAGGGCCATCCGTAACTCGCTTCTTGCCCTATCTGTCCGGAGAACGAACACCCCATAATGATAGCGCCATCCGAGGCGCTTTTCTGGGCCTTGATGTCTCCTCGGGCCCCGTTGATCTGACACAAGCGGTTATGGAAGGCGTCGGTTTTGCCATGCGGGACTGCCTTGAAGCGCTCAGAAGCACGGGAACCGAGCCCAGCAGCTTGATGGCCGTTGGGGGCGGGGCGCAATCCCCGTATTGGCTGGAAACACTGGCGACCGTCTTGCAAATACCCCTGGCTCTGCCACGTGGGGGCGAATTCGGTGCGGCAACTGGGGCTGCACGCCTTGCTATTTGTGCAGCCAGTGGTGCTGAACCCACCGATGTTATGTCGCCGCCTGAGGTGGGTAGCATTATCGAGCCACGCGCCGATCTATTTGCCGCATACGAGCAGGCGTACCAAAGCTATCGCCAATATTATGCGGCGCTGGCTCCGCTTGCGCAAAGATGACCGGACAAGTGATCCAGCAAGTCACTCTCGAAAGTAGTGAAATGCGCGCATGCCTGCTGAGTTATGGGGCGATCACCCAAGGCTGGTGGTACAAGCGCATCCCTATGATCCTGGGCTATGATGATCCGATGGATTACCTGTCGGATCGTAACTATCTGGGCGCCATCGTCGGTCGCGTTGCCAACCGCATTGCAGGCGCGTCATTTGCATTGGACAAGGCGCTGTTCGCGCTGGATACGAATGAAGGCCGGATTACTCTGCATGGCGGGCGCTTGGGCCTTTCGAATCAACATTGGACCATCATTCAGGTTGCCGAGAACGAGGCAGTGTTAAGCCTAAACTCACCTGATGGAGATTGCGGCTTTCCGGGGCAGGCGCAATTCGAACTGCGCGTCACACTCGAACATCCACGTCTGACCTATTCGGTAACCGCTCAGACGGATCGTCCAACACCGATCAGTATCGCGCAGCACAATTACTATTCGTTGGGGAGCACAATTGGCGTTTCCGATCACCTTCTAAAATTGGCCTCAGACCGGTATCTGGACACCGACGATCAGGGAATAGCGTTTGGTCCGGTGTCTAAGACCGTGGGGGGAGCGATGGATTTCAGCTCTGCCAAACCTATCAAGGAAGCGGGGGCAGATTTGGATCATTTCTTTGTGTTCGGAACGGCCGCCAAACAACCTGTCGCCGAAGTCACCGCGCCGAATGGTTTGAAACTGAAGCTCTGGTCCGATCAGCCCGGTGCTCAGATTTACACCGGCGGGGGTCTGTCTGACCCTTTCGCTCCCAGAGCGGGCCTGTGTATCGAACCATCGGGATACCCCAATGCGCCGAACGTTACTGCCTTTCCGTCAATCCTATGTACTCCAGAACGCCCCTATCGACAGACCCTGACCTTAGAAATCACTGAGTGTGCAGCATGAGATTGATCGCAACACTGGCTGTCGGGGGTTTTGTCTTCGCATCAGCCGCAAACGCAACATCGCTCGATTTGGGTCCGCGCCCAGTATTTGTTGAACCCGATCTCGAAGCCGTCGAATTGGGCCAACTACTGTTCTACGACCCGATCCTGTCGGGCAATAGAAACATAAGCTGTGCGACCTGTCATCATCCTGACCTCGGAACATCCGATGGTTTGTCGCTGGGGATCGGCGAAGGGGGTGTGGGTCTAGGGCCCGAACGCGCGCTTGATCCGAACAACTTACCCGAACAACGCATTCCGCGAAATTCGCCTGCGCTTTGGAACCTCGGCGCGGCCGAATTCACGACGTTCTTCCATGATGGTCGGCTTGAGGCTGATCCGACTCAGCCAAATGGCATCCGCACTCCACTGGGCACGAATATGCGACCCGGGTTCCAATCGGCATTGGCTGCGCAGGCGATGTTTCCTGTGCTGTCACCGGATGAGATGGCAGGTCACTATTCTGAGAATGATGTCAGTCAGGCTGTGCGTCTTGGCCTGATAACTCAGGAAGGCGGGGCGTGGGACCTGATCGCAGCCCGCGTTGCGGCGATACCAGAATATCAGGCACGGTTTGATCGGGTGTCGCCCGGAGAGGAAATCACCTTCATCGCCATCGCCAATGTGATCGCGGATTTCATCGCCTTCGAATGGCGCGCTGACAACAGCCCCTTTGACCGGGCCATGCGTGGTGAGGAACCTCTGACAACAGATGCGCAACTGGGGGCCGATCTTTTCTACGGTCAGGCAGGATGCAGCACCTGCCACGCGGGCTGGTTTCAAACCGATCACAGTTTCTACGCCATAGCCATGCCTCAGATCGGGCCTGGAAAAAGCGCGCGATTTGAAAGCCATGTCCGCGATGACGGTCGGTTACGTGTCACAGGGGGCGAAAGTGATGCCTTCGCCTTTCGCACGCCGTCGCTGCGCAATGTGACACTGACGGCACCTTATGGTCATAGCGGCGCCTATGCGCGGCTTGAAGATGTGGTGCGTCACCACCTCAATCCGGAAAGCGCCCTGCGCAGGTATTCGACCGATATGGCTTTGCTGCCGGAGCTTCCCGGGGCGTCTGATGAAAAGGCTTTGTTGGACGCGGATCACGTAGACGCGATAGCCAATGCCAATGAGTTGGCAGAGGTCAGCCTGACGGATGAGGAGCTCAATGCAATTCTGGCCTTCCTGACCAGTCTTGAGGACCCTGCCGTGCGGCTCGGTATCCCGGATCAGGTGCCCAGCGGGTTGCCAGTCGACCGCTGATCATCGTTCGATCCGAATGCTCTGGTTGGCTTCAAACGCTTGCCAGTCTCCGATTTGCCCATCTGGCCAGATAACCCGCACTTCGGCTGTGTCGGTCGCACCCAGACCAAAGTGATGCGGTCCGGCGATACCGCTGGCATGCCCACCGCCGACGGTAATTTCACGGGTCTGTAGGCCCGCGGGCGTCTTGATCTCAATAAACCCGCCGACGGCAAACCGGTTTGAACGGTCCTGAGAAACCTCGACCAATAGCCAATTTCCGTTCTTGGTTTGGCTTTCATACAGCTCAAGCGCCGAGCCTCGATTGACAACCACCAGATCCAGCCAGCCATCCGCGTTGAAATCCGCCAAAGCCGCACCGCGCGATTTTGCCATCGAGGCGATGCCTGCCGCCACCGACGCTTCTGCAAACTGACCCTGCGGTTCCTGCAGAAGCAGGTTGTTTGGGTCGTTCAGGGCCGCATCGGGCATCTGTTCCACATTGCCTTTGGCCACGAAAATATCATCCCGTCCGTCGTTGTTGACGTCCCCGAATTGTGCGTGCCATCCGGTTGAAGGGCGACCATCCCCACCGGTATGGGGCCGATGGGCCGTTGTGCCCCGATCATAGGTCGCGTCGCTCCAGGTCGGCCCTTTGGCTTCAGGGTTGAACATCTGCAATTTCTGATCACCCATCGAAGTCAGGTAGACTTCTGGGAAGCCATCTCCGGTCAGATCACGCGACGCGATGCCCATGCCCCAGATTGAATAGGGCAACCACCCATCCTCGGCAGAGTAGAGTGTGGGGTCTGGTTCCATTGCCCATAGCTGCTCCTGACCTCCCTTTACATAGTAGTGGCGATCATTGCTGACACGCAGGTCCGCGCGTCCGGACCGAGACCAGTCGGAGAACAGAACTGATAGAGAACAATAGCCCGGCTCCAGATGCGCCGGTGGCAGATAGCTGTCGCCTTGTGGTCGGTACAAAACCGTTGGACTGCAGGCTTCGAACGGACCATCTGGATTGTTGCGGTCGACATATGTGCCAAAGGCAAGGGTCGGTAGGCTTTGCCCATCCTCCCAAGTCGCTGAAAACCCGGTTGTCCAATGATCGTCTGATTGGAACCCAAGCAAGGTGAAAGGGCTGAACCGACAATCCGCCGCGCCCTTCAACAGCAGATCGGGGCCGACCCGCAGTATGGCGAGGTCCAGAATGCCATCGCTGTCGATATCCAGCGGATAGGCGCCAGTTACACCCGTTAGTTTCAGTTCTTCGGGCGTATTGGCATCATATGAAATGCTGCCTGATGAAGTGTTTCGAAACAGCTGCGACGGGTTCTCGCCCCCAGCTGCGAACAGCTCAGGCAGGTCATCCCCATCGCAGTCGAAGACCGCCACCCCGCCACCTACGAAATGCTCCCACCCGCCATCGTAGATATGACTTGCAATATCGGCCGGTTCGAAACGCGGCTCCGCCGCTGCCGCTGAGCCCCACAGCAGAAGGACACACAGCTCAGGACGCATGTGCCGGGATGTCCTTTACCTTGAGGATCGAGACTTGTTCGATCGCATAGGCCGCTGCGCCTTTGGCCCACATCTGGTCGCCCCAATGGTGAACTTTGATTTCAGGCAAGGGGGTGTCCACATTCACAACCCCGCTGCGGATGCGGGCCATCACTTCATCCGAGTAAAGATGCTCCAGCCCTTTTTGACCGCCGGACAGAATGATGCATTCGGGGTCAAATAGGTTAATCAGATTCGAAATCCCGAGGCCAAACATTTGACCTGCGCGACCCAGAACCGAAGCGGCCATCACATCCCCGCCTCGCGCTTTGTCGTAGATATCAGCAACAGTCTTTGGGCTTTGGTTTTGATCCACAACCGTCATCTCGCGGATCAGAGCATAGTCACCCACATAGGCCTCAAGGCACCCGCGTTGGCCGCATTGGCAGAGTGCACCGTCCAGTTGAACCTTAGCGTGCCCAAACTCCGCCCCGCAGCCCCGTTCCCCGCGATAAAGCTTGCCATTCAGTACGATGCCAAGACCCACACCATGTTCGATGGTCACGACAAGGAAGTTTTTCAAACCCTTGCCGTAACCGAAATGCTGCTCGGCCTTGGCAACGAGGTTGGCGTCGTTTTCGATAAAGGCCGGGCAGGGGATTTCCTTCGGGAGAAGCTGGCCAAAATCGACATTTCTTTCTGTCAGGGACGATGACCAATGCACAAAGTTGTTTTCCGCATCAACAAGTCCGGCAATGCCAATTGAGACCCCGGACAAGTCCTCAAGCGTTTTGCCGACCTGCGCGCTGGCGTCTTGCAGCGCAGCGCGAATGGTATTGACGAATACATCGGGCGTCATCTGAGCGTCGGGCAGTGGATGATTGTACGAGGCCAAAGGCGTGCCCTGAAAATCAACCAGGATCACCGACATCACATGGCGCGCAACCTTGAGTCCTGCGACAAGGTAAGAGCCGCCATCCAGTTGCAGCAAAACCCGCGGGCGTCCGCGTTTTGCGGACTTTAACGGTGGGTCGCCCGCAACCTCTTTTATCAACCCAGCCGAAATCAGGTCTGCCGTCGCCGATGTGACCGTGGCCGGGCTGGTCTGTAACGCGCTGGCAATATCAATGCGCGAAACGGAATCCCGGGTCCGAATATGGTCGAGCACCCGCAGGCGGGTCGTATTTCGCTGCTCTATCGAAGTTTGAGAAGCTTTGCTTTTCAGCATCTTGCCCTTCCGAATCTGATCTTCCTGCCAATTTATTGGGATTTTCATGTTTCGAACAGACTAAATATTTTACTGACTGAAATAAATATGCTACTCCCGACTCCGAAAGCCACGAATCGAGTTCGAGATGGCTTGGAAAACGGGAGGAAAATCATGAAAAAACTTCTCAGCCTTTCGGCTGCAGTTGCACTGATGGGGTCGGCGGCCTTCGCGGATCCCGTTGTAGGCGTAAGCTGGTCCAACTTTCAGGAAGAACGTTGGAAAACAGATGAAGCGGCAATCAAATCGGCGCTGGAAGCAGGTGGTGCCGAATACATCTCGGCTGATGCACAATCGTCTTCGGCAAAACAGCTGTCGGATATCGAAAGCCTGATTGCACAGGGCGTGGATGCGCTGATCATTCTGGCGCAGGACGCGCAGGCCATCGGCCCCGCCGTTCAAGCCGCTGCTGATGAAGGTATTCCGGTGATCGCCTATGACCGCTTGATTGAAGACGACCGCGCCTTTTATCTGACCTTCGACAATGTCGAAGTGGGCCGGATGCAGGCACGCGCGGTTTTCGAGGCCATGCCCAAGGGCAACTATGTCATGATCAAAGGCTCGCCGACCGATCCGAACGCAGACTTCCTGCGTGGCGGTCAGCAAGAAATCATCGGCGCGGCTGTCGACAGCGGTGACATTGTGATTGTCGGCGAAGCTTATACCGATGGCTGGCTGCCCGCAAACGCGCAGCGAAACATGGAGCAAATCCTGACTGCCAACGAGAACAACGTTGATGCGGTCGTCGCCTCGAATGACGGTACCGCTGGTGGTGTTGTCGCGGCACTGACAGCGCAAGGCATGGAAGGTATCCCTGTCTCAGGTCAAGATGGCGACCACGCTGCGCTAAACCGCGTTGCCCTGGGCACACAGACTGTATCAGTTTGGAAAGACGCCCGTGAGCTGGGTAAAGCAGCCGGCGAAATCGCTGTTGCGCTCAGCAGCGGAACCAGCGCTGGGGATGTCGACGGCGCAGTTAGCTGGACCTCGCCCGGTGGCACCGAAATGACATCTGTCTTTTTGGCCCCGGTTCCGATCACCAAAGACAACCTGAGTGTTGTTGTCGACGCTGGATGGATCTCGCAGGACGCCCTGTGCCAGGGTGTCGAGAACGGACCTGCACCTTGTAACTAAACCTAAATTCCCTGGCCCTTTTGCTTGGGCCAGGGACCTTTGCTGATATTGAAAGATCGGAAATGACCGAAACTTCGTCTCAGCCGGTACCCCAAAAAAACAAGCCCAACCTGTTCCAGCAGTTGGAACTGGATATGCGGCTTTTGGGCATGATCGGCGCCTTTGTCATTCTATGTATCGGGTTCAACATCGTCACGGATGGGCGATTTCTGACACCCCGAAACCTGTTCAACCTGTCGATTCAGACCGTCTCGGTCGCCATCATGGCCTGCGGCATGGTATTCATCATCGTGACCCGCCATATCGATCTATCTGTCGGTGCGCTGCTGGCGACAACTTCGGCTGTAATGGCGATGACGCAGACGGAGCTGTTGCCGCATATGCTGGGACTGGGGCTGAACAACCCGCTGACATGGGCGATTACAATCGTTGTTGGTCTTCTTGTCGGTACGCTGATCGGTGCTTTTCACGGATGGATGGTTGGCTATCTGACCATACCGGCATTTATCGTAACACTGGGCGGCTTTCTGGTTTGGCGAAACGTGGCCTGGTACATGACCAGTGGCCAGACCATCGGACCGCTGGACAGCACCTTCCTGATGTTTGGCGGAACCAATGGGACCTTGGGCACGACCGTCAGCTGGCTGTTTGGTCTGTTTGCAACTGTCATCGCAATCTGGGCCTTGTGGAGCGGGCGTCGCGCCAAAGCAGCGCATGGGTTCCCGGTCAAACCAGTCTGGGCGGAATCAACCCTCGCTGCGATCATTGCCATCGCTATTCTGGGATATGTGTTCATCGTAAACAGCTATGCCATCCCAACCCGCAGGCTGGAGCGTATGTTCGAAGCACGCGGAGAGATCATGCCAGAGGGGCTGATTGTTGGATATGGCATCCCGATCTCGGTCCTTATTCTGATTATCGTCGCGGTCAGCCTAACCGTGGTGGCGCGCAAAACACGGTTCGGTCGATACATCTTTGCCACCGGAGGCAACCCGGACGCGGCAGAGCTTTCAGGCATCAACACCCGGTTGCTGACTGTTAAAATCTTTGCCTTAATGGGGTTTCTGTGCGCCGTTTCGGCTGTTGTTGCATCGGCCCGGCTGGCCAACCACTCAAACGACATCGGCACGTTGGATGAACTGCGCGTCATTGCCGCCGCCGTGATCGGAGGTACGGCATTGTCTGGCGGGATCGGTACCATCTATGGTGCCATTCTTGGAGCCCTGATCATGCAGGCGCTTCAATCTGGCATGGCCATGGTGGGCGTCGATGCACCGTTCCAGAATATTGTTGTCGGCAGCGTCTTGGTGCTGGCCGTCTATATCGACATCGTCTATCGCAAGCGATTGGGGGCTAAGTGATGCAAGCTCAGGAAACGCAAAAAACGACCCCGAACACCGGTCGTGGATCCGGGGCTGCACCACTGGTCGAGATGCGGGATATCTCCATCTCGTTCGGTGGGATCAAGGCTGTCGATCAAGTCTCTGTCGATCTTTATCCCGGAGAAGTTGTTGGACTGCTGGGTCACAACGGGGCTGGAAAATCCACTCTGATCAAGGTTTTGTCTGGTGCTTACCAGATGGACCACGGTGAGATTTTGATTGACGGCAATCCCGTCGAGATCGGCAATCCAAGGGACGCGCGGGCCAACAATATCGAGACGATCTACCAGACGCTGGCCTTGGCCGACAACCTGGATGCTACCTCGAACCTGTTCCTTGGGCGTGAAATGGTAACGCCTTTTGGTCTGGTCAATGACGCAGCGATGGAGGCGGAGTGCCGCAAGATCATGGCGCAGCTCAACCCGAACTTTCAGAAGTTCAACGATCCGGTTTCGGCTCTGTCCGGGGGGCAGCGTCAATCCGTGGCCATTGCGCGTGCTGTATACTTCAATGCGCGCATTCTGATTATGGACGAACCTACCGCCGCACTGGGTCCGCATGAGACTCAGATGGTGGCTGATCTGATCCACCAGCTCAAGGCCCAGGGGATCGGGATTTTCCTGATCGACCATGATGTGCACGCAGTGATGGACCTGTGCGACCGCGCATCGGTTATGAAGAACGGCAAGCTGGTCGGAACCGTGGATATTGCGGATGTCACCGATGACGATCTGCTGTCGATGATCATTCTGGGCAAGAAACCCGGTGAAAAGGCAGAATGAGGTGAAGGATATGACAAGCGGTTTCTTCGAGGGGATCGGACAGGTAGAGTTTGAAGGCGCAGACAGTGCAAATCCTCTGGCCTTTCGTCACTACAATCCAGACGAAATCGTCCTGGGCAAACGAATGGAAGATCACCTTCGCTTTGCCATTGCCTGGTGGCATTCATTTGCTTGGGAAGGTGGCGATCCTTTTGGAAGCGCTACCTTCACACGACCCTGGCACCCGCAGGACGATATGGGCCGGGCCCGGCTGAAAGCGGACATCGCATTTGAGATGTTTGATATCCTTGGTCAGCCCTATTTCTGCTGGCACGATGCAGATGTCAGGCCCGAGCAGGGGAATTTCGCCGATAATCTGAGAACGCTTGAAGAGATCACGGACTATATCGGTGAAAAGATGCAGGTGTCTGGCACCAAGCTGCTGTGGGGGACAGCCAATATGTTCAGTCACCGGCGCTGGATGTCGGGGGCAAGCACGAACCCTGATCCTGAGGTGTTTGCCTTTGCCGCAGCCACAGTGAAATCCTGCATCGATGCAACCCACAAACTGGGCGGAGAAAACTATGTGCTGTGGGGGGGACGCGAAGGGTATGAAACCCTGCTGAACACCGACATGGGCACCGAGCTAGACCATATGGGCCGGTTCCTGAACATGGTGGTCGAGTATAAGCACAAGATCGGGTTTAAAGGTGCGATCCTTGTCGAGCCCAAACCTCAGGAACCTTCAAAACATCAGTATGATTATGATGCGGCCACCTGTATCGGGTTCCTAAGGAAGTATGGTCTCGAAGATGAGGTGAAGCTTAACCTTGAACAGGGTCATGCCATTCTGGCCGGTCACAGCTTTGAGCACGAGATCGCAGTTGCGACGGCAGAAGGGATGTTGGGGTCCATCGATATGAACCGGAATGATTATCAGTCAGGCTGGGACACGGATCAGTTCCCCAACAACACACCCGAGGTGGCGCTGGCCTATTACTACATTCTGAAATCTGGTGGATTCACTACAGGCGGCACGAATTTCGACGCTAAAATTCGTCGTCAATCCATCGATGCCGAGGACCTCATAGTTGCACATATTGGGGGAATGGACATCTGCGCCCGTGGCCTGAAAGCCGCCGCTGCGATGATCGAAGATGGCGGGTTAGAGGCCGCCTTGTCCGACAGGTATGCGGGTTGGAACACACCTGAGGCCCAAACCATGCTGACCAGCAATTTGGATGACATCGCCGCGCGTGTCCTGTCCGATGGCATCAACCCGGCCCCAAGGTCGGGTCGTCAGGAAAAGCTGGAAAACTACGTCAATCGGTTCGTTTGATAGCAACTCGTATTGCGTGAGGCGGCTGCCAAAGCCGTCTCGCGTATGCGACCCGCCGCCGCTGATCGAAACTAAAACAAACGTCTATCGCGCCGCCACCATAGGCAGGATCAAACCCCACCGGGTTTCTCGGGCGGGCCCGAGCGCCTTAAACCCAAGCTTCTTGTAGACAGCGATTGCCCTTACATTCTCCGGGTGCGGATCGGTGCCAATCACAGGTGCGCCAGCCTGAAACAGAGCTTGCATTCTTGCGCCAATGAACCGCGTTCCGTGCCCAAGTCCCACCATGTCGGATGGGCCGATGAATTGGTCAATCCCTCTCGATCCGTGGGGAAGATCAATGAAGTGATGGTCCGGCCAACCGTGCACCGTGTAGTCTTGTATATAAGCAAAAGGCTTTGCATCGATGGATACGATCCACTTATCTACCCTGACATCGGTCAGCTCCGTCGCGCTATTGGGCTCATCACTGTCCCACCATTCCTGAACGTGCGGATTTGACCGCCACTGCTTGAGCAGGGGCAGATCATCCATGGTCACTTTACGGAAACTGTAGCTATGCGGCTTGCTCATAGCACGAGTCTAGCGGAAACTGTTATCGGGCGCAGTCCGTTGCGGATATCTGAGCGCCAACAGCGGACCGGGCTGCTCTTAGCCCAATCGCGCACCTTCCGCGTCAAAGCGATAAACCCGACCGGGTTCATATCCGAAGCGGATCGTCTGGCCCGCGCCGACCTGATGCTGGCCGAACAGGCGCGCGGTGATCTGGTGGTCTTGCATCATCGCGATGACATTGGTGTCGCCGCCCAAATGCTCGACATGGGTGACATCTGCGGTCACCGGGCCGTCATCTGACAAGAAAAGATCCTCAGGCCGGATACCCGTTGTCACATCCGCGCCCTCGCCAATCAGACTGGCTGGGAAGAAGTTCATCGACGGCGCGCCGAGGAAACCAGCCACAAACTGGTTCGCCGGATTGTTATACAGTTCCATCGGACTGCCAATCTGTTCAACACGCCCGTCGCGCAGGACCACGATTTTGTCGGCCAGCGTCATCGCCTCGGTCTGGTCATGGGTGACGTAGATCATCGAGGCATCAAGCTGTTGGTGCAGGTTGGCGATTTCCAGCCGCGTGTTCATGCGCAGGGCGGCGTCCAGATTGGAAAGCGGCTCGTCGAACAGGAACAGCTTGGGTTCGCGCACAATGGCACGGCCGATGGCCACCCGTTGGCGTTGACCACCAGACAGCTCGGACGGGTAGCGGTCGATATAGGGTTCAAGGTTGAGCATCTTGCTGGCTTTGGTGACACGCTCTTCGATGACCTGCTTGCTCTGACCTTCCTGTTTCAAAGCCAAAGACATGTTCTTGCGAACATTCAGGTGCGGGTAGAGCGCGTAGCTTTGGAACACCATCGCGATGCCGCGTTTTGAAGGTGGGGTTAGGTTCATCAGCTCTCCGCCAATGCGGACCTCGCCTGAGGTTACATCCTCCAGCCCAGCGATCACGCGCAGTAGGGTGGACTTACCACAGCCCGATGGGCCGACGAAAACGACAAATTCGCCGTCTTCCACCTCGATATTGATGTCCTTCAAGACCTCAACAGTGCCGAAGGACTTGTTCACGTTTGTAAGCGTCAGGGCGGTCATTTGGGTGCCTCTTTCAGCGAAATGGGTTGGCCGGTGCGGATGCTTTCATCTGCAGCGAGGCAGATGGCCAGCGATTGCACGGCGTCGTTCATGTGGCGGGTCAGGTCGATGTCTTCAGCAATGGCGCGCAGCATATAGGCTTGTTCCGCATCGCAGAGTTCCTGATGGCCGGGCTCATCGGGCATGTTGATTGTCTGGTCGCCCTCGGGGTGATGGACCAGAAGGCCGCCCACCTTGGTGTGACCGTCTATGTCGGCCGATGCGCCCTTGTTGCCATCGGTGATCGAGACCGATCCGTTGGGCGACACAATGTCTTTCACGAAGAACGCGGTCTCAGACATCATCGGGCCCCATCCGGCCTCGTACCAGCCGACTGAGCCGTCCTCGAAGACCACCTGAAACTGGCCGTAGTTATACATATCCTCGGCGATCTCATCGCTTAGGCGGAGGCCCATGCCATGGACGCGCACCGGGTCGGAATCGGTGATTTGGCACATCACGTCAACGTAGTGCACACCGCAATCGACGATGGGTGAGGTGGTCTGCATGAGCGCCTTGTGTGTCTCCCACTCAGCGCCTGACGATTGTTGGTTCAGGTTAAGGCGGAACACATAGGGCCCGCCAAGGTCGCGCGCCTCGGAGATCAAGCGCATCCACGACGGGTGGTGACGTAGGATGTAGCCGACGACCAGTTTGCATTTGGTTTCAACGGCTTTCACGACGACGCGTTTGGCATCAGCCACGGTGGTCGCGAGTGGTTTTTCAACGAAGACATGCGCGCCTGCCTCCATCGCGGCACAGGCGAAATCGGCGTGGCTGTCTGAGTAGGTGGCGACCACGACCAGATCGGGGTTTGTCTCGGCCAGGGCCACCTGAAAATCCGAAAAAGCTGGGTAGTCTGACAGCTCAGGATGATCCACGCGACCGGACCGGTTCACCAGACCCACGATCTGTGCGTCCGGGTGATTGTGATGGGCCAGCGCATGGCTGAGGCCCATATTGCCGAGACCGGCGACCAGAACCCGCGTCATTTGACAGCTCCGGACGTGATGCCCCGGATCAGCTGGCGCGAGAAGATGACATAGAGCACCAGCACCGGCAGGATCGCCATAGACAGGGCCGACAGAACCGCGTTCCAGTCGGTGACGAACTGACCGATGAAGACCTGGCTGCCCAGCGTCAGAGTCTTGGTTTCCTCCGCCGGAGCAAGGATCAACGGGAACCACAGGTCGTTCCAGATCGGGATCATGTTGAACACGGCCACCGTCGCCATGGCGGGGCGGACCAGTGGCAAGACCAAGCGGAAAAAGATCGTGTATTCGGACAGCCCATCGACGCGGCCTGCGTTCTTCAGATCGTCCGAGACCTGACGCATGAATTCAGACAGGATGAACACGGCTAGCGGCAGGCCTTGTGCAGTATAGACTAGGATCAACGCCCAAAGCGTGTTCACAAGGCCGGTGGCCACCATCATCTCAAGGATAGCGACCGTCCCAATACGGATCGGGATCATGATCCCAAGCGCCAAATACAGCCCCATCAGGGTGTTGCCCTTGAACTTGTACTCGCTCAGCGCAAAGGCGGCCATGGCGCCGAACAGCAGGACAAAGGCCAACGATACAACGGTGACGATCAGCGAGTTCTGGAAATAGAGGAAGAAATCCCCCTGTTTCATCACCGTCTGATAGCCGATCAGCGAGAAACTCTCGGCGTCGGGCAGGGCGAGAGGCTCGCGAAAGATCGAGCGGCGGGTTTTGAAGCTGTTGATGATGATCACAAAGACCGGGAACAGGGCGATCAGTGTGTAGAGGATAAGCGCCCCGTGCATTGCAGCGGTGTTCAGCGGGTTATGGCGTGCTTTGTTCATCCGTTTGCCCTCACAGCTGATACCGGCGCATCCGGGTCTGGATGCCGAAGAGATAGATGCAGACACCTACGAGGATGATCGCGAACATGGCCCCGGCAATGGCCGATCCCATATGCGGGTCGCCCAGTTGCAGCTGGAAGCCAAAGAAGGTGCGGTACATGAAGGTACCAAGGATGTCGGTTGAGAAATCCGGCCCCGCCAGCGCGCCTTGCGACACGTAGATCAGGTCAAACGCATTGAAGTTGCCCACGAAAGTGAGGATCGAGATGATCCCGATCGAAGGGATGATCAGCGGTAGCTTGATCTTCCAGAAGGCTGAGGCTCCGGTAATGCCGTCGATCTCTCCGGCTTCAAGGATCTCTTCGGGGATCGACAGCAAGGCGGCATAGATCAGCATCATGGGGATACCGACGAATTGCCAGACCGATACCAGCGCCAACGTGGTCAGGGCGTATTCTTCCTTACCCAGCCACGGCGCGAAAAGCGATTTCAGTCCAATGGCGTCCAACATAGATGGTGCGATGCCCCACAGTGGCGATAGGATCAATTTCCAGGCAAATCCCACGATCACGAAACTTAAGATTGTTGGGATGAAAATTGCAGACCGGTAGAGCGCCGCAAATCGCAGGCGGGGATGCGAAAGTAGTGCAGCCAGAGCGATACCGATGGGATTCTGCACAAGCATGTGGATCAGGAAGAACCAGAAATTGTTGCCCAGCGCATTCCAGAATTGCTCGGACCAGATCGGGTCAAAGAATAAGGTGCGGAAATTCTGCAGGCCCACGTAGACGCGCGTCTGATCAACCTCGGTGAACAGTGCAAGGCGCAATGTATTGAACAAGGGGAAGATCATCACCGCCGTGTAGACCAGCACCGCAGGGGCGAGGAAAACGGCGATGTGCCAGCGTATGCGGCGGGTTTGCATGAGACTCTCCGGGGAAAAGGTCCGGACGCGACGCGGGCCGCGTCCGGTTTGAGTGAGTGGCTTAGAGCTTACTGGTGTGGTGCGTACCAGCTGGCCAAGCCGTCCTGCAGTTTCTGACCAAGTGCTTCTGGTGTTTCAGCACCTTTAATGGCGGCCACGGATGCACCCCAGGTCTCGTTTTCCAGGTTCGGCGTGCCGCGCGACAGGATCTGGTAAGTTGAACGGATGGTGCTTTCACATTCCTCGCGCCAACCGACAATTTCCTTGGCCAGCGGGTCTTCCAACTCAACCGGAGTGCTGGAGAGCGGGAAGAAACCGGGCAGGGCGTTTCCGAAGATGCTGGCAAACTCAGGGCTTGCGACCCAGGCCAGGAATGTGCGTGCAGCTTCCTGGTTTTCGCTGGCCGCGTTCATACCGATGCCGATATCGGTGTGGTCCGAAATATAGCAGGTGTCGCCTGCATTCTGGACCGGCGGCTTAAATGCACCCATTTCGAAGTCGGCCTGCGTGTTGAAGCCCGAAATTTCCCAGCTGCCCGCAGGATAGACCGCAGCGCGGCCCAGCGTGAACAGGTTCTGGCTGTCGGGATAGGTTTGTGCTTCGTATCCGTCTCCCAGATAGTCGGCCCACTTGGCCAGCGTCGCATAGGGGGCAACCCACTGAGTATCGGTCAGTTTCTGATCACCTTTGATCAGGGCCAGACGACCTTCTTCACCTTTCCAGTAGTTCGGGCCGATGTTGTTATAGCCCATGGTGGCGGCTTCCCACTGGTCGTTGGTGCCCATCGCCATTGGGATGTAGGTGCCGTCTTCCTTGATCTTGTCGAGGGCAGCAAAGAACTCGGCCTCGGTGGTCGGGACTTCGATGCCCAGCTCATTGAACGCATCTTTGTTATAGATGAAGCCGTGGATCACCGACGCCATCGGAACGCAGAAGCTGGCTGATGCATCATCGGTCTGCCAAGCAGATTTTGCCACGTCCGAGAAATTGCTCATCGCGTCCAGATCGGACAGATCAGTCAGATGACCCGCTTCGTAAAGCGCCAGCGATGCATCGAACGGACGGCAGGTGATCAGATCACCGGCAGAGCCGGCTTCGAGCTTCGAGTTCAGAACAGCGTTGTATTCCGCGGGGGCCGACGGGGAAAACACGACTTTGATGCCGGGATTGGCGGCTTCAAAAGCTGGGATGATCTTTTCCTGCCACAGGGCAAGGTCATCGTTGCGCCAGCTTTCAATCGTGATTGTTGCATCCTGCGCGAAAGCGCCACTTGCGACGAGCGCGGTGCTCATCAGGGCAAGGCTTAGGGCATTACGTTTCATTTGGTTTCTCCCAGGTTGATAGTTTCATCATTTTGCTTCAGTCGGTTCATGGCAGGGCGCAAATGGCCCCCTGTTTCCTCCAACAACGCCTCTGCGGCCTCGGGCGATCCGGCTCCGGCAGCAACAAGTGCGGCGCTTTTCAGCGCGCCATCAGTGGATCTGAGGGCCGCACCGGCGCGTTCAGATGTCACGCCCGTCAACTGGCAGACGATCCCATTGGCACGAGCACGCAGCTTGTTATTGTCTGCACGCAGGTTGATCATCATGCCGTCCTGAATATGCCCAAGCTCCACAGCCATCAGTGTCGACAACATGTTCAGCGCGATTTTCTGCGCGGTTCCCGCACCCATCCGGGTTGAGCCGGAAATCAATTCGGGCGGCGTAGACAGCAGCACGGCATGATCCGCCAGTTGCAGCAATAGTGATCCTGCATTGTTAGCAATCCCGATGACGGGCGCACTTTTGACGCGCGCCAAGTTGGCAGCGGCAATCGTATAGGGTGTCGTTCCGCTGGCCGAAACCGCGATCAGCGTGTCATTTTCCTGCAGGTCAGCCAATTCATCTTCAAGCGCATCGACCGCGTCCTCGACGTCACCAGGCATTTCAGCCGTTGTCGGCAGGCCGCCGGCCATATGGATGGTGATTTGTGATGCTGGGATTGAGAATGTGCCCCCCAGTTCCAACGCATCTGACGCGGCCATCAGGCCGGAAGACCCCGCTGCCAGATAGCGAAGCTTACCGCCTGACCGGATGGAGTTAGCCATCGCCTGTGCGCCGCCACATAATGGGGCCAAGGCCTCCAGCGGAGCCTTCGCCGCCGATGCCTGCGAAGTTGCCAGCAGGTTTGCCACCTCGATCAGCGGACGGGCATCCAGCCCGTGTGCATCCTGATGCAGTTGTTCTGTTACTGGCGTGTTCACGTGATTCTCCCCCAAGAGTCCCTATGATCATACCTTTTAAATACCATTAGTCTACCATTTATTTTTTCACCTTATTCTCGAGCATTATTCAGCCCTAATTGCGCGTTTGGTTATAATTGGGACTTTGTTTATGGAAAAAGGTATTATATAGGTCTTTATATGACTCGATCTTCAAAATCACTGATTCTGGCTGCTGACGGGGGTGGAACACGCTGTCGCCTTGCCCTTTGCGACGGGAAAACGCGCCACAAGGTCGAGGTTGGTGCGGCTAATGTGTCTACTGATTTCGACGCCGCCCTGGGTGAATTGCAGCGGGGACTAGGGGCTCTGGTATCTCAGTCCGGCCTCTCCGTTAATGACATCATGCACGCGCCAACCTATCTGGGCCTGGCCGGGATCACGGGGGATGCGATCGCGCAAAAACTGGCGTCGGCTTTGCCTTGCCGCCACGTGCGTATCGAAGATGACCGCGGGGCCGCCTTGCGCGGGGCACTAGGTCCGGCAGACGGGTTTGTTGCGCATTGCGGAACGGGCTCGTTCATCGCGGCTCAACAGGCTGGCACAGTCCGGTTGGCCGGAGGTTGGGGACCGGTGCTGGGTGATCAGGCCTCGGCGCAATGGATCGGCAAACGCGCGCTGTCCAAGGCTTTGGATCATGTCGATGGGGTAGTCGCATCTTCGCAATTGGCGCAGGAATTACTATCTCACCACGGGGGCGCACCCGGGTTGGTCAAAGCAGCGGCTCAGATGACGCCAACCGAATTCGGCGCAATTGCTCCTCAGGTGACGGAACTGGCCAGCCACAATGATGCGCTTGCGTCCGCGCTTTTACAGGACGGCGCCGATTATCTGGCAGGCATGATGAAAAAGATGGGCTGGCGCCCGGGTCTGCCGATTTGTCTGACCGGAGGCATCGGTCCGCACTATGCATCCTATCTGCCTCAGGACATGCAAGCCGCGCTGACCCAGCCTTTGGGCGATCCATTGTCTGGTGCATTGGCTTTGGCGCGTGCCTTTCAGGAGGAGATCGAACATGAATGTAGCTGATTTCCTGAGACCCGAAGGATGGTTGGGCCAAAACGCAGGTCCGCGCTATGTGCAACTACGCCAACGGTTGGAACAAGGTATTCAGGACGGTATCCTTGCGCCTAACAGTTCACTTCCGCCCGAACGAGAGATTGCTGAACTGACCGACCTGTCGCGCGTGACCGTGCGCAAGGCCATTCAGGAACTTGTGCGCAAAGGTGCGGTTGAACAGCGGCAAGGTTCGGGCTCATTCGTGCGCGAACCCGTTGCGCGGGTCGAGCAGTCCCTGTCTCATCTGACTTCTTTCACCGAAGACATGGAAAGGCGCGGCCTCAAGACCACCTCGACCTGGCTAGAGCGCGGGATTTTCCTGCCATCGCCCGAAGAGATGATGGCCCTTGGACTGTCAACCAACGAACAGGTTGCCCGCATCCACCGCCTGCGCGCAGCGGGTGGGCGGCCAATGGCGCTGGAGCGCGCCGCGCTGCCTTTGGACATCCTCCCAAACCCGACCGAGGTGACTGGGTCGCTGTATGCAGTTCTCGAACAGACTGGGTTTCGACCGGTGCGCGCGATCCAGAAAATCTCCGCCATCAACCTCGAAGCGCCTGAGGCCGAGCTGCTGGATGTTGCCGAAGGCACCGCCGGGCTTCGGATTCAACGTACCTCTTATCTGGAAAGCGGGCGGGTCGCTGAATTGACTCGCTCAATCTATCGCGGCGATGCCTACGATTTTGTGGCCGAACTGCGCCTGTCTAATTGAAAGCCTGGGACCATGTCTGACAAAACCACTCAAATGCGGCGGGAAATCAACGAGATACCCAACGCTGTTGATCGCCTGCTGACCGAAGGCGCAAGCCTGATTGCGCAAACGGCTGATGAAATCCGGGCGCGCGATCCACGGTTCCTGATCTCGGTTGCGCGGGGGTCTTCGGATCACGCTTGTAGCTATCTGAAATACGCATCCGAGCTGCTGTTGGGCTTGCCCATGGCCTCGGTCGGCCCGTCGGTCAAATCGATCTACGGCGTCGATATGCGTTGCGAGGATTCAGTTTGCATTTCGGTCTCACAATCCGGGCAAAGCCCCGACATTGTACAGCTCACACAATCCGTGACCTCCGGTGGGGCCTATTCGGTTGCGATCACCAACAACACGGCCTCCGCTCTGGCCGAAGCCTCCACCGCGACGCTACCGATCCATGCGGGTCCCGAGCTGAGTGTGGCTGCAACCAAGACATTCGTCACTTCTTTGGTCGCAGGCCTGTGGCTGATCGCGCAGTTGAAACGCGACGAGCCATTGTTGCGCGCCATTCATGGCCTGCCGGACAGCCTGTCAGCGGCGATTGCATGTGATTGGAGCGCGGTAGCTGATGCGGTGGATGGCCGTTCGCTGTTTACGCTGGGGCGCGGCCTGTCGCTGGCGATCTCGAACGAAGCTGCTTTGAAATTCAAAGAGACCTGCCAGATTCACGCTGAAAGCTATTCGGCAGCCGAAGTACTGCATGGCCCTGTTTCCATTGTCGATCAGGGCTTTCCGGTGCTGGCCTTGTCCTCAGGGGATGCGGCTGAATCCAATCTGGCAGAGGTTGCGGATAAGCTTGCCGCTAAAGGGGCGGAAGTTTTCGCCACCACCAGCCGCGTAAAGCAAGCAACGGTGCTTCCGCATGTCAGAACTTCGCATTGGATGACTGACCCGATCCCCACAATCGCGTCTTTCTATGGAATGGTCGAAAGCGTGGCCACCCGGCGTGGGGTCGACCCCGATATGCCACGCCACCTGAAGAAAGTTACGGAAACGGTATGACCGACGCTTTGATCACCTTTTCAGGCGGCCCGATCTTCGACGGAAGCGACCTGCATGTCGGTTACGCTGCGCGGTTCCGCAACGGTGTGTTGGACGCATTGATCCCCGAGGCGCACGCCACCAAAGACCAAATCGAGGATTTGGCAGGGCGCATTCTTAGCCCCGGTTATGTGGATCTGCAGGTCAATGGTGGTGACGGTGTCATGTTCAACGACGATCCATCCGTTGACACACTCAGCCGGATCGCAAAGGCGCATCGTGGATTGGGCACGACCCGCATCCTGCCCACCCTGATCACGGATACGCCCCAGAAAACCCGAGCTGCGATTGATGCGGCGATCAAGGCCGTTCAGGCGGGTGTGCCGGGTATTGCTGGCCTGCATTTGGAAGGCCCACACCTGTCGGAACGGCGCAAAGGGGCGCATGACGCAGCCCTGATCCGCCCGATGGAGCAGACTGATCTTGAGGTCATTGTTTACGCGGCAGGGCATCTGCCCGCTTTGATGGTTACAGCGGCCCCCGAAACGACAACGCTCGAACAGGTCAAGGCGCTGAAACAGGCTGGCGTGATTGTCTCGCTTGGCCATAGCGATGCAACCTTTGACACCTGTTTGGCTTATGCCGAAGCAGGCGCGCGCTGTGCCACGCATCTATTCAACGCCATGAGCCAACTTGGCAACCGAGAGCCGGGCCTGGTCGGTGCCGCCCTGGCCTGCGGGACGATGTCAGCGGGACTGATTGCGGATGGCGTGCATGTTCATCCCGAAACCATGCGCGCCGCCTGGGCTGCCAAGCAGGGGCCGGGCTATATTTTTCTTGTCAGCGACGCGATGGCTGTTGCAGGGACAGATCTGACAGAATTCCAATTGGAAGGCCGCCCGATCCAGCGCAGAGAAGGCAGGCTGACCTTGCAGGATGGAACTTTGGCCGGGGCCGACCTGTGTCTGACGCAAGCGGTGAAGGTTCTAACTGAGCAGGTCGATATCCCATTGCCACAGGCTTTGGCCGCAGCCACCTGCGTGCCGCATCAGTTCATTGCGAAGCAAGGCGACAGGATGTCGATGGACCTATCACACATGATCCTGATCGCGCCGGATTTGTCGGCGGCCCAGCCAGTTCTGGCCTGATCGACCCTTTCAGGGGTCGATCACCGACTGACTATCGGCCTGTTACCGCACCATCGTGAGCTTATTCCAATCAGCATAATCGGGGGTGCCTTCGCCCTTGATCTCACCCGCGTATCCGAACTCAACCATATGGGTCATGGTTGTGGTCTCGGTTGCAAAGATCACCGCGTAGCTTTCCGGCAGGTCCGAAGACGACAGAAAACGCGTCGCCGAGAAATCAGCCCATCCGGCGTGATTGGTGCCTCGGGGGGCCGAGAAAGGCACACCCAGCAGGGACCCCGTCAGCGGCAAATGGCAATGCCCATGGAATATGTGCCGGATTTTAGCCGTATGCGGCGCGATCGTTTCAGCAAACAAATCTGCATCCAGCAACATGATCTCATCCATCGGCGCAACTTCGATTGGAACCGGGTTGTGATGCATGAAAATCCAGATCGGACCTGGCAAGGTTGCCAACTGACGAGAGAGCCATTCCGCTCGTTTGGCGCAGAAATGACCTGCATGCGTGTTCGGGCACCAGGTGTCCAAAAGCACCGCATGACCCAGGCTCAACGGGACAGTGCGGTGCACAAATCCGCCTTCCCCTTCCAGTTCAGGGAAACAGCGCAGAAAGGTCGAACGGTCGTCATGGTTGCCGATCAATAGCTCGACCGGAAGTGGAATGCTTCCTATCCGTTCCTTGAGCAAGGCATAATCAGCGGCTTCGCCCCAATCGGACAGATCACCCGTGATAAACAGCGCCTCTGCATCGCTGTGGCTTTGCATCGCGTGATCCAGCGCTTTGTTCAGATTGGCCAATGGATCGCGGCCGCTGATGGTATCGCCCGGCGTTGTCAGATGGATATCGGTGAATTGAAGCAGCTTCATAGTCGGCGCCTTTAAAGTAGTATTGTAAGAAGAAGTGGCCCGCGCCAGCCTATGGCGCGGGCCTTGAGTTTTAGGACCCGGAGGGCAGTAGATCCTGCACTTCTTCGGTCAGGTCTTGCTGCAACTCTTCCATGTCATCATATTCACCGGTCACGATGCCTTCGATCCCGTCATAGATGACCTGCGTAGCGGCCAGACCGTTGTCGCCCGGATAGGCCTGCCATTCACGCAGCAGGGGCAGCTGACGTACAGCTGTCGCCTTGGTCGGGTTCTCTGCGTAGAAATCGGCCAGAATGATCTCATTGGCGGCCTGGTTCGGAGGCATATAGCCCGTGGTCCGGGCCACGTCGGCAGCGCCTTCACCCGACGTGATGAACTTCAGCCATTTCCAGGCGGCTTCTAGTTCTGCTGGGTCTTCAGATGTCGACACCAGCAGGGCCGAGTTTCCACCCGCAGGCAAACCCATTGGCCCCTCTGCTGTGAAGCCCGGATACTCGTTCGTTACCAGAGTGAAATCACCCATCGCGCGCTCAACCGCGCCAACGGCGGATGTGGACCAGTACATCATGCCAATCTCACCGGCCGAGAACGAAGCCAACGCGCCTTTCCATTCCAGGTTCTGCATTTCGCAGCCCTGAAACAGGTCTTTCATCGTGTTCAATGCTTGCAGGCCTTCGGGTTCGTCCAGAGTGAAGTCGGTGCCCATGACGGTCGGTTTGTCCTGGCTCCACATCAGGGCTTGCAGGAACCAGTTGCCGGTGATGTTCCAGCCCCAGAACATGGGGTTTTCGACACCGGCTTCTTTCAAGCGGCCACAGGCTTCGATCACTTCGGCCCAGGTTGTGGGTAGGTTGGTTTCATCATAGCCAGCCTTGGCCATGGTCTCCATATTGTAGTAGCCAACCGGCAGCGAGATCGAGAAGGGCAGGCCGTAGACATCTTCGTTGAAAGTGCCAAGGTCGAGCATCGCCTTGTGATAGCCGTCTTTGGCAAAATCGGCCTCTTGCGCAATGAAAGGCTCCAGCGATTTTGCGATGCCTTTTTCCACCAGGATCGCCTGACGGTTCAAGCCCTGCATGGTCACGTCTGGCAGCGTGCCGGCAACGGCTTCGCGCAGGATCGTGTTGGTGCCGTCTTCATAGCTTTCGTAGGTAGCCCGCATCTTGATTTCGATGTTCGGGTTCTCAGCATAGAATTTTGGCAAGATTTTTTCATAAGTAACGTCAAAGAGGTGGCTATAGGGATAGGCGAACTCGACGACGATCTTGTCTTCGGCGGTGGCTGCCCCTGCAGCAAGTACCAAAGCCATTGCAGTTGTGAGGGTTTTCATTACTCTCTCCAGTTGAACTGAGGGGTCTGACGGTTTGGCGATTGGCAGCCCCTGGTTGGTATCCCGATTTGGGATGTCGTGGTGGGGCGGGAATTTCCCGCCCTACTTCATTCCGGATAGTGTTATCCCTTCGATAAAGCGGCGCTGCGCCAGAAGGAAAACAACGATCAGCGGGGTTACGATAATGCAGGCCGTGGCCATCATCGGGCCGAAGTTGTCACCATCCGCATCCCCCTTGAATTCTCGCAGGCCCAGCGGTGGCGTGAACAGCTCGCGATTGCCGGTGATCACGATGCGGGGCCAGAAATAATCATTCCAATGCGCGACAACTGAAAAGATGCCAAAGGCCAACAGGGCCGGGATGGCCGTGGGCAGCATGACGTTCCAGACAATGGAATATTCGCTCATCCCGTCCATCCGCGCGGCATCGATCAGATCGTCGGGTACGGTCATAAAGAACTGGCGCATCAGGAATATCCCGAAGACCGAGATGGTCCAGGGCACGATCAGCGCCGCATAGGTGTTCGTCAGACCCACCTTGGCCAGCATGATATACAGCGGCAAGGCGATTGCGTGCACAGGGATCAGAAGGCAGAACAGCACCAGCGCAAACACCGCCTCGCGCCCCCAGAACCGTAGCTTGGCCAAAGCATACGCGCAGGGCAGGGCGACGATAACCTGGATCAGAAAGATCGACAGGGTCACGAAGATCCCATTGGCGAGATAGCGCAGCAAGGGCGCTTTGGCGAAAGCGGTTGTGTAGTTGTAGACGGTTGGATTGACCATGCAATCCGCCGCAGCATTGCCAAGCTTGACGCAGAAATCATCCCGGAAAGGTTGCTGGCTACCGAAGAAACCACCCAGGTTCTGCATGATCTCATGCGGCGCTTTGAACGAGTAGCTGACCATCACGTAGAAGGGTAGCAAGACAACGATTGCACCCAGGATCAGGATGACATGTTTGATCGTCTCGGCGGTGGAAAACCGAAACCCGATCTCGGGCAATGCGGCGGCGGGAGTGGAAGTTGTATCAGACATAATGGGTCCTCCGGTCCACCAGCCAGCGCTGCACCAGCGTCAGGAACATGACAAAGGCCAGGAACACCACGGTGATGGCAGCGCCGATCCCCATCAGGTTTTGCTGGATCGCTTTTTCGTAGATCGCGAACATCATCACATAGACTGATTTCGACGGCCCACCGCCTTGCGGATAGAACGCCTCGACTGTGTCAAAGACCTGAAAGGATCGGATGAATGAGATTGTGACGACAAACACTGTTGTGGGGCCCAGCATCGGCCAGGTCACCAGTCGGAAACGCTCCCACCCAGTGGGTGCGCCATCCATTTCGGCCGCGTCATAAAGCGATGGCGGGATCGAGCTGAGCCCGGCCAGATACAAGACCATGTTGAAGCCGAAACCCTGCCAAACGCCGATGAACGCAACCGTCCAGATCGCATAATCCCGATCAGTCAGCCAAAGCGGGAAGGTCTTGGCGCAGCCTTGCGCGTACCAGCCCCAGGCCTCAAGCCAGGTGCCGCATCCTTTTTCCAGCGTTGCATTCACAATGCCAATGGTCGGGTGCAGGGCAAATTCCCACACGATCGCCATAGCGATCAGCGCGGCCATGACCGGTAGAAAATAGATCGTCTTATAGAGGTTCCCAAAGCGGGTGAGCGAATGGATCAGGAGAGCTGCACCCAATCCCAGCAGGACCGTCAGTGGTACAACAACAAAGACGTATCGGAACGTAGCCCCGAACATCTTTTCATAGCTACGCCGGGTGAAGATTTTCTCGAAATTCTCCCATCCGACATAATCCATGCCCGCATTGCCCAACGAATAATTGGTAAAGCTCAACACACCTGCGATGCCGATTGGTACAATCAGGATCACGATCATCAAGATCAATGCCGGGGCGATGAACCAAAGATAGGCGCGCGAACCGGGCATCAGGCGACCTCGAGCATTGTCTGCTCGGGCAGCCGCGCACCGCTGCCGTCAAACATCATGATTTTGTCCCGGGTCGCAGAAAAACGCAGGGTTTGCCCAATCTCAGCCCGCGTGTCCGGAGCGGCCCGCACCACGATCTTTTGCCCTAGCCCGTTTACACCCAGATGGATGAACAGATCAGAGCCTAAGTTTTCCCGATGGATCACGACCCCAGAGAACGCGCCTGCGGGATCAATGCTTAGGTGTTCAGGCCGGATACCCAGTGTGACTGGACCTGCCTGGGCGTTGATGCCCAACAAACTGACTTCAAGTACCCGCAATGCACCGGCGCCGTCGATCTCGGCAGGCATGGTGTTGATTGCGGGTGATCCGACAAAACGAGCAACGGCCAACGATTGTGGATTGCGGTAGATATCATCCGGTTTGCCAAGCTGCAGAATATGACCATCCATCATGACAGCCATCCGATCCGACATGGTCAGCGCCTCGGCCTGATCATGGGTGACATAGACAAAGGTTGTTTTCAGACGGCGGTGCAAATCGGACAATTCCGCCCGCATATGAACCCGCAAGGCTGCGTCCAGATTGGACAGTGGTTCATCCATCAAAAAGGCAACCGGATTGCGCACCATTGCCCGTCCCAAAGCCGCGCGCTGACGTTGACCACCCGACAACTGGCCCGGCTTGCGATCCAACAGGTTTTGGATCTGCAAAGTTTCAGCCGTTTCATTTACCTTGGCCCGAAGCCCGCGGTAAGCCGAGCGGGCAATCAAGGGCCCCAGCACAGGCAATCGCCCGGCTGTCCCTATGTCCCGCAGTTTGAGCGGGGTCATCATGTTTTCGGCAACCGTCAGATGCGGATAAAGCGCGTAAGACTGGAACACCATCGCCAGATTGCGGCTGGCCGGGCGCATCCGGGTCACGTCCTGCCCGTCAATCATCACCTGGCCCGCCGTCGGAGCTTCGAGCCCTGCAAGAATGCGGAGCAAGGTGGATTTACCGCAGCCGGACGGGCCTACAAGGGTCAGGAACTCACCCTCTTCGATTTCCAGATCGACACCCTTAAGCACAGGTGTTGGCCCGAATGTTTTCTGAATACCTTGAAGGCTGATTTGACCCATAGCGCGGCTACCCCAACTGACCGGGCGTAGCTTAAGAAGTTCATGTCGCGATTCTGTGACGACATATTAGTGTTGCTTATGCCAGCTAAACTGCGCGGCGACATGAACATAAATCCGTATCAGTTCAAAGCCTTCGCATATGTCGTGCGAGAAGGCAGCCTGACCAACGCGGCCCGCGCGTTGGGTGTATCGCAATCCGCTGTTTCACAGCATATTGCCAAGCTTGAGGCACATGTGGGTGCACGCCTGCTGGTGCGGGCTCGCGATGGGGTCGAGTTAACCGCAACAGGGCAAGAGTTCTTTGATCTCGCCGACAGGTTTGCGACACTGCACACGATCATCGAAGAAAAGGTCCAGGGCTTTTCCGAACTGGAACGCGGCCATCTGAAGATAATCGCAAACGCCCCGCAACCCGCATTGGATCTGATCGCCCGCTTCGCCGACACATACCCCAATGTCGATATCGACTTTGCGCTATGCGATTGGAGCAGCGCCATTGAATTGCTACAGAAACGCAAGGTGGATTTTGGCGTCATCACCGAGCCTACAATCAGCACCGAGTGGTATCTTCAGCCGCTCTGCACATCTCGCTTTGTGCTGTATGTCAGGGACACGCATAACTGGTCGCGGCGCCAAGTGCTGAGCCTTACCCAGATCGTGGATGAAACGCTTCTGCTACCCGAAAGCGGATCGCTGACTCAAAGGGTTGTAACCACAGCGTTGGACAAACTGCAGCTGGCACCGCGCCGGATTGTCAAAACCACCACATTTCCGGTGATGAAAGAGGCGATCATGGCCGGATTGGGCGTTGGCATCTTTCTGGAAAACAGCGCAGGGTCCGAGGCCGGGCTGACCCAGATACCAATCCAGGAGTTGGAAAAGCACTACGAAACCAGCCTGGTCGTGCCACGTCATAGAATGGATTTGAAACTGGTACGGAGTTTCTGTCAGGTCGCCGAAGATCAGCTTCGACCATTTTCAAGCCAAAACCGGTCTTCCCGGTTCAGGTGTTCGTCCATGATGGCGTCGTAAGCGGCAAGCTCCTGATCCGACAGTTGATCACACCACTTTCCGTTGGAACCGCTGTGAAAGAACTCTGAATCTGACTTGAAGAAGCCTTTGCCCCCGCTGGGGGCATACCGTTCGGCATTCTCTTTCATATGGTCGAATGTCGCGGCCGCGATGAACTGTTGCATCACCGGGTTTGAATGCGGGGTATTCAGAAGTTCCGAAAGCTGCGCGAACACGCCTGCCAAATCGCGTTTCATATCAGAATAGTGAAACAAAGAGACATTTGGCCGATCAGACATGGCCTTTGCCGCTTTGTAGTGTTGCAGGATATGCGCAAGCGGCATGGCGTCTGTATCAAACCCTTCGGCACCACCATCCAGAAACCGGCGGAATGTGGTGCCGTCGTCATCATGTTCAGGATACCAGTGATCGAACCACGGTATGGGAATGTTCCGAATGTGATGCCGGAATGAAAAATGCGCGTCCAGCGGATGCCGGAACACGCAGATATAATGCGCGTGATCATCCAGCGGCAGGCCATCCAGTGGAGTATGGCTTTTCATACTGCGGCGGCAGGTCATTGCCTCAAGCCGTGCGGCAATCTCGGGCATTTCGCGCAGGCGGATGTCGACCCAAGGCATCTTGATCGACAGCTCTGTTTCGACCTCGGAATCGCCCGAAAGCAACAAGGCCACGATGGTTTGCATCCAGGTTGTGCCGCATTTCGGGGGTGTCACAACAAACACATCATCAGGTCGAATATTGACCATATCCCAGCGCCTGTTGTCTGTCAGGGGACCAAGATAAAGCTTTCGATGCGTCAAGAGTGCTACCTCCGTCTAGTGACTTGGCTCAAAGAACCGATCTGCGGTCCCATACCGGTGCGATCAAATGAAGTGTTCCAAGTGTAGAAGCGTCGATAGGTCCAGGCAACGCGTTCCCGGTTTAGACCCGTCAACGCAACCAAACACAAGAAATGAACTAGATGTTTTTCATCAACAGCAGAACATCCCCAGAATAGTAAGGCGGGCAGGGGTGCAGACGCACGGGCTCGCGCGCCACCAGCGTACATCCCAGCCTGTCATACAGTCGAACCGCGCCCGTGTTCTGGGCGTAAACCTGAATGCTCATCTTGCTGAACCCTTGCCTCTTCGCCTGGTCTTCGGCTGCGGCCATCAGCTGCGTCCCGATGCTCTGGTTTCGTCCTTCAGGGAAAACCGCCAGCGCATTGATGAACCAGGTATCGATCGATAGCTTTTCAAGCGCCACAAACGGCGCAATCGGGGCAGGTAGGTCGTCTGGGTTGTCGGTTGGCGCCTCGGCAATCGCGTAGCTAAGAACCATGCCTAGGGTCTGTCCCACACGATCCGCAACCAGCGCATTTGTATAGGAAAAGCCGCCGGTTTTGCGTTTGGCACGTTCGATACCAACTTCTAGCGGTGTTTGCCCTTCGATGCAGGAACGGGTCCACAGCCAATTCGGGATACCTTCGCCCGCAAGGTTGATCAGCTTGGCGAGGTGTTCCGCATCAGAAACATCCGCTTGGCGGATAAGGGTTTGATTTTGAATATTCATCTTAGCGCTCTTTGTGAAACAATAGATTAAATCGGGCCGGCATTTGGCCCGATCGTTCTTTTTGGAAAGGCTAGGTCGATGGGCTCAGGCGGTCGTCAAAGATCGGGCCCACGGGCACGCCTGAGTCCCATTCCAGATGATCCGTTTTATCAATCTGGTCAGTGCCATAGCTGGCATGATCCGGCCCCGATGCGGGATCAGGTGTGCGGTCTTCAAACACATAGGTCGCACTCAGCCCCCAAAAATCGTTGAAACCAAGCGTTGTCTGGATCAACCCACCATCGATGTTGGCGAATTCACCTGTCGCGCCAGTCACAGGCCGCAGGTTTGGCTGCCCTATATCCGCGATCTCGGTGCCTTGGGTCACGACTGTTGCGCCATCATCGAAGGCAAAGGTTTGGCGACTGATGATCCAGACTCCGGTGGTGGCATTGCCACCTTCGCCAACGAAATACCCGTCGCATGTCCAGGTGCCCAGAACCAGATCGGGAAAGGCAGGGCTGCCATCTTCAAGAACACCAACAGCGCCTTCGGCGAGCGTGCCCGCAGGATAGATATAGCCCTGGCTGACAAAGGCATTGCCATGTGCAGGCATGCCATTTTCGTGCAAAGGCGCAGTTGCCATATGGATACGTGTGTGATCCTCGGCCACGTCAAAGGCCATGGGCGCTTCGGCCTTGGCATAGGTGGCCAGCGACAGCATCAGCGCGGTCGAGGTTAGAAATGTCTTAAACATTGGTTTTCCTTTCAGGGAGGTAGATTTGAGATAGCTCAGGCCGCAGGACGCGATGGATCATGCCCCGCGATGCAACCCACATGCCGGTGGTCGGTGCCGCAGCAACCGCCCAAAACCCGAATGTTCGGAAGGTGCGCCAAGAGATCGGCGCTCAGTTGGCCCAGTTCGACCGGATCGCCATCGTCGAGAACCTCTGCCGCGTCGAGCTCCGCGTGACTTTGACGAGAGGCATTGGCGCGAACACCGCCGATCCGAAGGGCCCAGTCTGCGCCCGCATCGAGAACGTCGCTAAAATGGTCCGGATGCGCGCAATTGATCATGTAGTAAAGCGGGCCCTTGTTAGTTGCCGCATCCACTTCGGCAATCGCGTCTTGCAGCCTTTGTCCGGATGGCAGCCGGCCATCCGTTTCCAGCGTAAACGCGATGACGACAGGTAGATCGATTTCCTTTGCAGCCTGCACGATCCCGATGGCCTCAGCGGCGTGGGTCAAAGTCATCGCGCTGATCATGTCGACCCCGGCCTTGCCCAAAACCTGAATCTGAGGCGCGTGGATCAGCAGCGCCTCTTGCGCCGAAATCTCGGTATCTGGCGCATAAGCATCGCCTGCTGGCCCAACTAAGCCGTTGATCAGAATGGGGCAACTCTCAGTCTCGTGCCGCGCGCGCAGGTTGGATACAAAGGAAACCGCGCGGGTATTTGTATCCATCACCTCTTTTAGCGTCTGACCCAGCGGTCCGGCCCAAGCGGTTCCTGCTCGCCAGGTTGGCGCATCCAGAACGAATCCGCGCCCGGTTGATTTCGCAATATCGATGAAACGGGTGAAATATGCGGCCAGATCCGCACGCCCCTGTTCTGTATCCAACAATACGGCAGCAGAAAAACAGGGCAGGTCATAGACTTTGTCGAAAATCAAAAAAGTCTCCAACCCTCCATCTGAAAGGAAGAAGCGTTGCGTGTCTTTGAAAGCGTTCAGTCGCATCGAGGCAATCCTTGTCCGTTGATGCGAAAGTGGTACTCTTGAACCCGACCGGGCCGATAGTTGCCGCGTGGTTCGGTTGCTGTGGCTAATTTTTCACTGTCAATTCAGGCAGTAACCTAAAATGTGGCCGCCAAGCCAAGTTTGCAGGTCCGGTGAACTGGACTCGCAGTACAGTAGGGAGGGGCGCAATGGATCAAAAACTGGACACCCGCAGCCGAATCCTCGACATTGCTGAGGCTTCGGTGCTGGAAAAGGGGTTCGAGGCGACCTCGATCGAAGAAATCGTTGCCGGTGCAGAGATCTCGCGCGGTGGGTTTTTCTATCACTTCAAGGATAAGAACGCTTTGGCGCGGGCCATGCTGGAGCGCTATATCGAAGTCGAGAACAAGCTTTATGATGATCTGTTCGCCCGCGCGCGCGAGTTGAACGACGACCCGCTGCATTGCATGCTGATTGGTCTGAAACTCTTGGCGGAGATGCTGGAAGAAATGCCAACCGGTCACCCTGGATGCGTTATTGCATCAACCGCCTATCAGGATCGACTGTTCGATGAGGGCGTGCGCGAACTAAACCGTCAGGCCATCCTTGGCTGGCGCAAACGGTTTCGGGCAATGTTCGAAGAGATTGCCGAGATTTATAAGCCGCGCGAAACCGTCAATATGGATGCGCTTGGCGACATGGTCTCTGGCGTGGTTGAAGGTGGGCTTGTGCTGCAACGGGCCTTGCGAGAACACAACAACGCCTCGGAACAAATCATGCTGTTCAGAACTTATCTGAAGCTGCTGTTTGCTCCCAAATAGTGCAGAGGCAAGAGCGTCCAGCCTCCGCTCTGCACCATTTGCTCATCCCAGAATTGCTTCGACCTTAGCCAATGTTGCCGAGTTCACCGCAACACCCTCGGTCTGAGCGACGATACGTTTTGAACCGCGACCGTCCCCTGGCAGATGCGCTCCTTCTTGCGACCGTATCGCCTCGATCAGATTTGAGATCCCGGCATCGAACGCGCCACCTGCGGTTGCGACAGGATCAATCGCTATAAAGAACTGACCGGTTTTTGGCGGGCCACCTGCGGTTCCTGAAAACGGTGAGGCGTTGATGCCCAGCGTGGCCCCTGTCAGCGCAGCGGCCAAAAGCTCGACCATCAGCGCGACGCCAACGCCTTTGTAGCCGCCCGAAGGCGCCATGGACCCCTTGAGGCCCACTTCTGGATCGGTGGTCGGATTACCGTCAACGTCCAGCGCCCAGCCGACAGGGATCGGCTTGCCTTCGCGGGCGTGTTTCATCACCTCACTTTTGGCGATGGTACTGGCGCTTTGGTCGATCAATAATGCGGGCTGGCCATCTGGGCCCGGTGCCGCGATTGAGAACGGGTTGGTCCCGACCACAGGTTTAGAGCCACCTGATGGCGCGATTGATGCCGGGGCGTTGGTAAAGCCCAAGCCAACCAGACCAGCCTGAGCCAGCCGATGCGTATGATAGCCCAGAACACCGCAGTTATAACTGTTTCGGATCGCCAATACCGCGACGCCCTGTTCGCGGGCAGCAGGGATCAGCGCCTCGAACCCCGTGTCGATCGCGGAATGCGCAAAGCCGGTAGCGGCGTTCACGGCCACAACACTGGGCTTTGGGCGTGACACTACGGGCTTCGCCATCCCATCGACCTTGCCGCATTGCACATGCTCGCAATAGATCGGGATATAGGCCAGCCCGTGGCTGGCAACACCATCTGCTTCGGTCGCTGCCGTGGCTTGCGCCAGCGGGCGGGCATTGGCCTCGGAAGTCCCGGCTGCCACAAGGGCGCGGAACGACAGGTCTTCGATTTCTGCGAGGGTCAGGGTGCGAGTTTCGGTCACGTGTATCTCTCTTTAGTCATTGTCGGAAAGCCCGGCACCGGCCCCCAGCAAACGGGATTCCTCGGTCGCGGGGGCATAAGTGCGGTGGGCAAAGGTGGTCAGCGTGTCCCAATCTGCGTCGGTTGGGTTTGCACGCGTATGCTGAGCGCAGGGTGAAACCGGGTCTGCGCTGCGATGAATTACGACGCGTTGGGCCCGGGCCGGAAACCTGTCGGGCGCCGACAGCGCAACACCATCTGTGATGGCTTCTATCTGATCAATCTCAACCGCGACTGCACAGTTCAGCGCCCGCGCCGCATAGGAGGCAAAGGGCAGCAACAAGGCGGGGGCTGCCAGATCGTGGATCTCAATATGGCCTTCGTCCAATAGGTGAGCACTGTCCGATAGCAATGGCCCAACTGAAAGCGGGCAGAGGGCTACTTCGCCCGTCCAAACACCGCTCGCTCCCTTCGGACGGTGCATACTGGGATTCGATGCGAAACCAAGGCTCAGCAGAGCCGCGAGACTGCTTGCACCATCTAAGCCTTGTGCGCAGAGCCATCGGGTTGCTTTCGCCGCTTCCTCGGCCTGACCCCAGCAATAGCCTGCGCCACGGGTGGCGCGTTTGGCTGTCGCCTCCATCTCGTTCAACGAAAAGCTCATGCGGGGTCCTGCGGATAAACCCATAGGTCGGCGTTCTCAGCCGTCAGCTCTTCGGGATAGGGTGCGCCGGAATACATGCAGATCCGCACCCATCTGTCCGAACGCGGGTCGAAATGCGTGGCCCCAAAGAAGGACAGTTTGGCCCGCAACATGTCGATGGGCAGTACCTTTTCGCCAATCGTGTTGTCGCGGATTTCTCCGTATGGCGCCGAACGGGCCAGTTGCACACGGCGGATCGTGTGGCGGTGTTCGGGGTGGCGCAGCAGGAATTCGGCGATCGTCTGGCTGTCATCCCAGCCGCTAAGCGCCGTATAGGCGGCTGCCGCATCGCGCGCCGGGGCGAGGGGTTGTTCATACGCCTCGATAGGTTCTTCGAACCGTTCACCCAGTCGGGGTTCCAGCTTTTCTTCGGACACGTACCAGGCGCGGGCACAGTGTTCCCGAGCCGTCCAATCCAGATCAAGCGCCCATCCATATGTTTCTTGGATTAGACCACAGGCTTGGCCGATGGACATTCTGCCATTGATCACAAAAGCCTCGGTCCGGCTGTCCGCCATGCAGGATGTCAACCCGTCAACAAGACCCGGATAGGGTTCGAGGATAAGCGAAGCCACAAACTCCTGCCCTTCCTCACTCAGCGCGGTTTCAGACCAACTGACGAGTCGATCCCACGGACTAACGCCACTCAGGTCATCATCGTCCAGATAGGCCGCAATCGCCTTAAGATCGGCGTTCAAATGCGCGAGTTTTTTGATCTGTATCGGATGTTCAGACTGCCACCATGAAATCGACAGCTGGCTACGACGGAACAGGTTGCGGAACTGATCTACTTCGTCCCGCGTTGCTGTAGCGACCGAGCGGACACGAGCGATCGCCTCTTCCCGTGCCATGATCCAGTTGTTGAAAAGAACCGGGTGGTTGACGATGAAGGGGGCCATGCCCAACCCGGTGGAGTTCCCGATCCCCAGCCAACGCGCGATCTCGGGGTCCAGTTGCGCGGCCTGATCGCCGCCTTTGGCATTGGCCATATGCTGTACCAGATCACGCACAAAGGTACGGGTCAGAAACACGGACAGCATCTCAACCTGAAACGGTGCCTGCGCCTCGGGGCGATTGGCGACCCTTTCCCGATCAGCCGCGCCGAATTTGCCCGATCCGTAGACAGCAGTTGTACGCATCAAGTAACCGACCTGATGTATCTGCGACAAATCGGGTTGCTGCCCAGCTGCCAGGGCATCCACAACATGTTTCCACAGCCGGACAGACCGGTTGGCGCGGGACAGGGACAATTCGCTCTCGCTGACGCGTCCGGCCTCTTGCAAGGGCACGTTTCGAGACAAACGGTCGATATCGGCCTGGGTCGGGATGCCATCAAACAGGGTGAAGGTGGCGTCCCAGGCTTCGGCGATTACGCGGTCGGATCGTTGTTCCGGAGGCAGATCATGGGCAAAGGCCACCAGAGAATAGGCCCGTTCCGGCCCCTGCGCTGTATAGACAGCACGGCCAACCCCATTGGCGTCAATGTCAAAGACCGGGCGTGTGAAGGACCAGTTCTCTTGCGCAAGACGGCGCGTCAGCTGTCGCATGAAGCTCAAACGACATTGATGCAGCGACCCCAGCCGTGACAGGCGCATGACCGTTGCTGGGTCTCGTCTTTCGATCTGTGTCTCGGTCTGAGTTTCCATCCTCTCACCCCTGAGCGACGAAGTTTTCTGCAAAGAACCTGTACCAGTTGCCCCCCATGATCCCGGACACCTCGTCATCATTCAGGCCGGTCGCGCGCAACCCGTCCTCGATATTGCCAAAGTCACGGTTGTCGTTGAACCAGCTGGGCATCGGGGGGAAGCCAGCGTTGCTGGCTGACCCTTCGCCATAGTCAATTTCCTTGGTCCATCGTCCAACGCGCATCCATTCGACCACGCTGTCGGGCTGATCCTGGCACAGGTCCGTGCCGATCCCCAAATGTTCGGCGCCGAACTTCTCAGCCGTCCGTGCGATCATTTCGCAAAAGCTTTCCAGCGTGCAGTCAGACTTGTCTTTCAGGTGATGAGGATAGACCGAAAACCCGAGCATCCCACCATTTTCTGTCACCGCACGGATCACCTCGTCACGCTTGTTGCGCAAAGCGGGTGACCATTCGTGCGGATTAGCGTGAGTGATGGCGATGGGACGCTCGGACAGGTCGGCAGCCTCGATGGTCGACCGATCCGCAGAATGGCTCATGTCGACAACAAGACCTACACGATTCATCTCTTTGATCACCTGCTTGCCCATGCGGGTAATGCCGGTGTCCTCGGCTTCATAGCAACCCGTCGCGAGCAGGGATTGGTTGTTATAGGTTAGCTGCATGAACCGCGCGCCCAGCGTGTGCACGATCTCGACCAGACCGATATCGTCTTCGATAGGTGACGGGTTCTGGAAGCCAAAGAAAACCGCCGTGCGCCCGGTTTCGCGCGCTTTGTCGATGTCGCTGGCCCATTGCCCCTTCATGATCAGGTCTGGGTATTGCTCAAACCACCGGTTCCACTTTTCAAAGTTCAGAACCGTTTCGCGAAAATTCTCATGATAGGCGATGGTGACATGGATTGCGTCCACGCCACCTTCGCGCAATTGGCGAAAGATCTTTTCCGACCAATTGGCGTATTGCAGCCCGTCGATCCGCATCACATCGGCTTTCCAGCGCTGATATAGGCGGTTTTTACCGTGGTGTAGAACTCGGCTGCCGCCTTGCCCTGCTCCCGCGGGCCATACGAGCTATCACCACGGCCACCGAACGGTACGTGATAATCTGTGCCTGCGGTGGGCAGATTCACGGTCACCACGCCGGTGCGCGCGTTGCGGCGGAAATGGGTGGCACGGGCCAGGTTCTGCGTTACGATGCCCGAGGTCAAACCGAAATTGGTGTCGTTGACCGTGGCCAACGCCTCATCATAGCTGCCCACCTTAATGACCGAAGTCAGCGGCGAAAACATCTCTTCCCGGTTGATACGCATGTCATTGGTGGTGTTCAGGAACACGCCGGGCGACATGTAATAGCCGTCATGGGGCATGTCCAACCGCTGGCCACCACAGGCCAGTTCGGCCCCTTCGGATTTGCCCAGATCAACATAAGCCAAGTTTTCCGACAGTTGCTGTTCACTGACAACCGGGCCCATCTGGGTGCCGTCTTCCAGCGCATGGCCAACCTTCATCGCCTGCGCGCCAGCCACCAGTTTTTCAACAAAGGCATCGTGAATGGCCGAATGAACGATCAGTCGCGACGACGCGGTGCATTTCTGGCCGGTGCCCCCAAAGGCTCCACCCAAGGCCAGCGAGACGGCAAGGTCGAGATCAGCGTCATCCATCACGGCCAGAGCGTTCTTGGATCCCATCTCCATCTGCACTTTGGTAAGGTTCTGAATGGCTGCCGAGGCGATTCCTTTGCCCACCGGAACCGAACCGGTGAACGAGATGGCGTTGACCTTGGGGCTTTCGACTAACCGCTGACCAATCGACCGACCCGAGCCCATCACGAGGCTGAACAGGCCCTTGGGAATGTCCTGACGGTTGATGATTTCGGCCAGGGCGACGGCCGAGGCCGGGGTGATGTTGGCAGGCTTCCAGACCACAGCGTTACCATAGCACAGCGCCGGGGCGATCTTCCAGGACGCGGTTGCGGTCGGGAAGTTCCAGGGGCTGATCACGGCGACGACGCCAACGGCCTCGCGGCGCACATCAATTTCGATATCCGGGCGCACGGAATCGGCGTTCTCACCAATCTGGCGCAGGCATTCGGCGGCATAGTAGGTAAAGAACTGACCGGCCCGGAATACCTCGCCCTTGCCTTCGGCGAGCGGCTTTCCTTCCTCGCGGCTAAGAAGCGTGCCCAATTCTTCGGCGCGGGCCATCAGTTCATTGCCGATATTCATCAGAACGGTCTGCTTGCGCTCCAGCCCATAGGCGGCCCATTCGGCCTGCGCTACACGCGCCTGATCCAGCGTCGCTTCCAGCTGATCAGCACTGGCCTGCGCGTAATGTCCGATCACATCGGTCAGATCAGAAGGATTGCGGTTTTCGATTTCGCTTTCGCCGGCCAGCCATTCGCCGGCGATCAGGTTCAGATTGGTCACGATGGGCCCCAGGTCAAAGAAAGTTGGATGCAGAATGGACTCGTCAGGCGATATCAGTCAAACTCAAATAAATTAATCTGACTTCAGAAAAGCTGAAACATGGCCATAAAAATTGAAATGCTGCGCTGTTTCTGTGCCGTTGCGCAAACCGGCAACCTGTCCGAAGCCGCCGACAGGCTGGGGCGCACGCAATCAGCTGTTTCGATGACCCTCAAGCAATTCGAAAGCCATCTGGGCAAAAAGCTGTTTGTAGGTGAGCGCAAGAACCACCTCTCCGCGTTGGGTGAGCAGGTTTTTGAGATTTCCCAGAAACAGGTGCGTCAATTCGACCAGACGGTTCGGTCTATTGAGGCCGCGGCAGATGCCTCTCACGGGTTGATCCGCATCGCCTCGGTCCCTTCCGTTGCGGCGCTCATCTTTCCGTCGGTCCTCGAACACATGACACAGCGGTTTCCGGGCGTGAAGGTTGAGTTGCGGGATACAGACACGCAACAGGTTCTGGACGCACTATCGGAAGGCAAAGCCGATATTGGCATCGCATCGGGCTTCCACCCGCTTAAGGGCATCAACGCGATCCCCTTGTTCGAAGACCAGTTTGGTCTGGTCTGCGCCTCGGATCATCCTTTGATGGCGCAACCTGAACTGCCGACTGTTGAGGATGTGATTGCCGCCTCATTCGTTCGCAACGCACTGTGCGATCTGATCCAGACGCCAAAATTTGTGACCGCCATTGCCGATGCCGAGGTCACAATTCACAATACACATTCGCTGATCACGATGGTCCGAACCGGCAAGTGGGTCACCATATTGCCGCAAACCGTCGCGCGCTTCATCCCGGAAACCACAGCGTTCCGATTGCTGTCTGACCTGCCGGACAAGCGACAGGTGTATCTGTACAAAAAAGAAAAATCGCGGTTCAAACAGCTGACTAACGAATGCAGCGCTTTCATTCTAAGCCAAAAACTGGGCTGAGACGCCAATACCGAGACCCGGCATCAGGTCGCAAAAAGACAAGTCTAGACCGCATTTCATCTAAGCCATCCTCCCTCGAATCGCGCATGTTGTTTTCAAACTGACACGAGTGAGCCATGCAATATTCCGGATTTCGGATCATCAAAGAAGCGTTGACTGGGCACAAAGGCTGGCGACCGGCCTGGCGCGATCCCGAGCCCAAAAGCGAATATGACATTATCGTTGTGGGCGGCGGCGGTCACGGGTTGGCCACGGCCTACTATCTGGCCAAGGAATTCGGCGAGGCGCGGATCGCCGTGCTGGAAAAAGGCTGGATCGGTGGCGGCAACGTGGGGCGAAACACGACCATCATCCGCTCGAATTATCTGCTGGATGGGAATGAGCCTTTCTATGAATTCTCGCTGAAACTGTGGGAAGGGTTGGAACAGGATTTCAATTTCAATGCTATGGTTAGCCAGCGCGGTATTCTGAACCTTGTGCATACCGACGCGCAGGTCGATGCGGCGCGGCGGCGGGGCAATGCGATGATCCTGAACGGATCGGATGCCGAGCTGTTGAACACCGAAGGCGTTCGCGCAATGTACCCGTTCTTGAACTTCAAAAACGCGCGGTTCCCGATCAAAGGTGGCCTGCTGCATCGGCGTGGCGGCACAGTGCGTCATGACGCGGTGGCCTGGGGCTATGCGCGCGGTGCGGATATGCGCGGCGTGGATATCATTCAGAACTGCGAGGTCACGGGCTTTCGCATTGAAAATGGCCGGGTATTGGGGGTTGAGACCTCGCGCGGGTATATCGGGGCCAAGAAAGTCGGCGTGGCCGTTGCGGGCTCATCCAGTCGGGTGATGCAGAAGGCGGGGATGCGTTTGCCCATCGAAAGCCATGTGCTGCAGGCGTTTGTGTCCGAAGGGCTGAAACCGATAATCCCGGGTGTGATCACCTATGGTGCCGGGCATTTCTACCTGAGCCAATCCGACAAGGGCGGTCTGGTCTTTGGCGGCGATATCGACATGTACAACACCTATGCACAACGCGGTAACCTGCCGGTGATCGAGCATGTCGTGGAAAGCGGCATCTCACTGATCCCGGCCCTGGGCCGGGTGCGTCTTTTGCGGGCCTGGGGCGGTGTGATGGACATGTCGATGGATGGTTCACCATTCATTGATCGCACCGGGATCGATGGGCTCTATTTCAATGGCGGCTGGTGCTATGGTGGCTTCAAGGCTACGCCAGCCTCGGGCTGGTGCTTTGCGCATTTGCTGTCGACAGACCGCCCGCATGAGGTGGCGACAGCCTATCGTCTGGACCGATTCCGCACCGGGCACATGATTGATGAACGAGGGGCGGGCGCGCAGCCCAACCTGCACTGAGGGAGCCGACATATGATTATCGAACATCCTCTTCTCGGCCCCCGCGATGCGCAGGAATTCGTGTATCTGGGCGACGCTGCAATGATCGACCGCCCCGACTGGCAGGCCGATAACGCGGACGAAGCGTTTCATGACTATCTCTACTTGCGCGATAACCCGGCGGGTGAGCATCGGGAGCTTTGGTATCATGAACAAGGTGACCGGTCGTGGCTGGTGGTCACGCGTAACACACTGACTCATGAAATCACCAAAGTTGAACTGGCCCGCGACGTGGCCCGGGCACGGGGGTGCGGCAGATGAGCGGACAGATCAATCGACTAAACAGTGGGCTAGTCGACCACGGGCAAAGCCTGAACTTCACCTTTGATGGCAAAAGCTATCAAGGGCTTGCAGGCGATACGCTGGCCTCGGCCTTGCTGGCCAATGGCGTGCGCCTTATGGGCCGATCGTTCAAATACCATCGTCCACGCGGTGTGCTGACCGCTGGGTCTGAAGAACCCAACGCGCTGGTCGAACTGCGCCAGGGCGGGCGGCAGGAGCCAAATACACGCGCGACTGTGGCTGAGCTATATGATGGGCTTGAGGCGCAGTCTCAGAACCGCTGGCCGTCACTTCAGCGCGACTTGATGGCGGTGAATGACCTGTTCAGCAACTTCCTGACGGCGGGCTTTTACTATAAAACCTTCATGTGGCCCAAGGCGTTTTGGGAGACGCTTTATGAGCCCATCATCCGCCGCGCCGCCGGGCTGGGCAGTGTGTCGGGCGAAGATGACCCGGACGTTTATGACAAAGGATTTCTTCATTGCGATCTGCTGGTGATCGGAGCGGGTCCTGCGGGTCTGTCAGCCGCCCTGACGGCTGGCCGTGCCGGGGCGCGGGTCATTCTGGCGGATGAGGATTTTGCCCTGGGCGGGCGGCTGAATTCCGAGAGTTTTGCCATCAGCGACATGGCGGGATCGGCTTGGGCGGCTCAAACCGTGGCGGAATTGACGTCGATGGATAATGTACGCCTGTTGCCGCGCACAACGGTGGTCGGGGCCTTTGACCACGGCATCTACGGCGCGGTCGAACGGATCGCGGATCACAAACCGCAACCCGGTACAGCCGAGCCGCGCCAGATCTTCTGGCGGATTTATTCAAAACGGGCGGTTCTATGTGCAGGTGCTACGGAACGCCCTATCGCCTTCCCGAACAATGATCGGCCTGGCATCATGATGGCGGGGGCCGTGCGCTCTTATGCCAACCGTTGGGCCGCGACGCCACATGAACGCGTCGCTGTCTTTACAAACAATGACGATGGGCACCGGACGGCTACGGACCTGATAGCAAAAGGCGTTCAAGTTGCGGCTGTGATTGATACGCGGGCCGATGCTCCTGCGATCGACGGCACCGAGTGCTTCGCCGGAGCGCAGGTGATCGACAGCAAAGGCCGACTGGGTCTTGAGACCGTCACGATCCGCACCGCGCAGGGCTTTACGAGTGAGATCATCTGCGGCGCGCTAGCCGTGTCAGGTGGTTGGAACCCGAATGTGCATTTGACCTGCCATCAGCGCGGACGGCCCCAATGGAACGAAGCGCTGGCAGCGTTTGTGCCGGGTGAATCTCTTCCGATTGGCTTGTCGGTCGCCGGTGCGGCAGCAGGTGCGTTGTCAACCCACGGCGCAATGGAAACCGGGGCCGCCCGTGCCGTCGAGGCGCTGGCCGATCTGGGCATTCAGGCCACGCCGGGCGACTTGCCACAAGCCGAGGATGCGCCGGTCAATCTGCAGCCCTTCTGGTATGTGAAAGACGGCAAGGGCCGGGCCTGGATCGACCAGCAGAACGATGTAACCGTCAAGGATGTGAAGCTGGCGCATCAGGAGAATTTTGTCTCGGTCGAGCACCTGAAACGCTACACGACCCTTGGGATGGCGACCGATCAGGGCAAGACCTCGAATATGGGCGGTCTAGCGGTGATGGCCGAGATGACCGGCAAGTCGATCCCCGAGACCGGTACAACGATTTTCCGCCCGCCTTATACGCCCGTGGCGATGGGCACTTTGGCCGGGCGCGCGGTTGGCAAGCAGTTCCACCCTACCCGAAAAACACCCAGCCACAAATGGGCCACCGAGCAGGGTGCCGTGTTCACCGAGGTAGGCGATTGGCTGCGCGCGCAATGGTATCCGCGGAAGGGTGAAACACATTGGCGGCAGTCTGTGGATCGCGAGGTTCTGGCCACCCGCAATTCGGTTGGCGTTTGCGATGTGACCACGCTGGGCAAAATCGACGTGCAAGGCGCAGATGCGGCAGAGTTTCTGAACAAGATCTACGCGAACGGTTTTGCCAAACTGCCCGTCGGCAAGGTGCGCTATGGCTTGATGCTGCGCGAGGATGGCATCGCCTATGACGATGGCACCGCCGCGCGGTTTGCCGAGGATCATTTCGTCGTCACCACGACGACAGCAAATGCAGTGTTGGTCTATCGCCAGATGGAATTTGCGCGGCAATGTCTGTGGCCCGATCTGGATGTTCAACTGATCTCAACCACCGAGGCTTGGGCACAATATGCTGTTGCTGGGCCGAATTCGCGCAGGCTGCTGCAAAAGATCGTCGATGCCGAGTTCGACATCTCAAACGACGCCTTCCCGTTCATGGCCTGCGGCGAAATCACGGTTTGCGGCGGTTGCCGCGCGCGGCTGTTCCGCATCTCGTTCAGTGGTGAGCTGGCCTATGAGATCGCCGTGCCGACCCGCTATGGCGATGCGCTGATCCGCGCACTTATGGAAGCGGGTGAAGAGTTCGATGTGACCCCCTATGGCACCGAAGCCCTGGGTGTCATGCGGATCGAAAAAGGTCATGCCACAGGTAATGAGATCAATGGCACGACAACGGCGCTGAACCTCGGCCTTGGGCGGATGGTCAGCAAGAAGAAAGACTGTATCGGCAATACGCTCAGCGAACGGGGCGGGTTGAACGAACCGGACGCGTTGCGGCTGGTGGGTCTGAAGCCAGTCAATGCGACGCAAACTGTCACCGCAGGTGGGCATCTGATGAACAAGGATGGGCCGGTCGATGCAGCTCATGATCAGGGCTATGTCACCTCGGCGGCGTATTCGCCAAACCTGGGCTCCTCGATTGGGCTTGGTTTCCTGAAAAACGGGGCTGACCGGATAGGAGAAGTCATCCGTCTGGTTAATCCGCTGGAAGGATCCGAGACTGAGGTTGAGGTCGTGAGCGCCCATTTTGTCGATCCGGAAGGGGAGCGTCTTCGTGCATAAACTCAAAGCCATCACCGCACTGGGCGCGAGCGAGCCAAAGGTGTCGACCATCGGCGACATGACCCTGACCGAGGTTACCGACCGCGCGCTCGCCTCGTTGTCGATGCGATTGGGTCAGGACACCAAATTCATCAAGCGGGCAAAAGACACGCTGGGGATCGAACTCCCTGACTCTGGTAGTGCAAATCTTGGGTCACCGTACTCCGCCTTTTGGATTGGCCCCGACAGTTGGATGATCGACGCCAGCTATGCTTCACATCACGCCATTGCCGCAGACCTCAAGTCTGCCATGCAGGACACGGCCTCGGTGGTTGAACAAACCGATGGCTGGTGCCGTTTTGATGTAACCGGAAACTCTGCCTGCGATCTGTTTGAACGGCTGTGTAATGTGGATATTCGAACCATGCAGGCCCAGAAAGCGACCCGATGTGCGATTCATCACATTGGCTGCTACCTCTGGTGCATCGAAGCCGGAACACGCTTTGCGGTTTTGGGGCCAAGGTCCTCGGCAGGTTCGCTGTATCACGCGTTGGAAGAGGCGGCGCAGTCGATCGGGGCGCGCTAAACCGCATTCAGTGCAGGAAGCTGTCGCGCGTATGTCGGAACTGATTACGTGCCTGACGGTCCTGCCGGGGCGAAGCGCCAAACTGCTCAGCATATTGCCGCGACATCGAGGTCGGGTTGGTATAGCCAACCGCCTGCGCGATGGATGTGAGCGAATCCTGCGTATAGATCACCAGTTGCCGTGCCGCGCGCAGGCGCAGCTGCCGATAGTATTCGCCGGGGCTTTGGCCCACCGCTTGGCGAAAGCTGCGTTCCAGATGGCGGGCCGATACACCAACCTGCTGCGCGATTTCGCGCGTTGTCAGCGGAAACTCAAGGTTCTCGGAAAACAGTCGAACCGCATGTGAGACCACGGTCGGTAGATGATCAGCGGTTTCATCGGTCTGAAAGGTCGGGGTTTTCTGGCGGATATTCGGGCTGCGGATCGCGGGGTGCTGGAACCAGCACGCAACCTCGGTCATGATCGCATCACCTAAAGTAGTTTCGATCATATGCAACGTGAGACCAAAAGCCGCCGCCGCGCCCGAGGCCGTAAAGCTGCGTTGGTTCACGGCAATCACATCATCGCTAACCTCGATCTGAGGAAAAGCGTGCTCGAACGCGGTGCGATATAGCCAATGAACAGAACAGGTTTGCCCGTCCAGCACACCGGACTTGGCCAGTGGAAAGACTCCTCCGCTTATTGCGCATAGCCTGGTGCCGTGGCGCGACAGGTAGCGCAGCTTTGCGGACACGTCATTTGGCGCATTAAACTGTCCGTCGGGTTCGGACAAGACAACAAGAAAATCAACGCTTTCAATATCTTTCAACGCGCCACCAGCCTGAAACTGAATGCCTGCACTACAGTCAACCGAAGCGCCATCCTCGGAATACAGAGTCCAGACAAACAGTTTTCTCTGTGCGATTTCATTGGCCGCGCGCAACGGTTCGATCACTGACGACAGACAGGCCATCGGAAAGCTGGGCAGCAGAAGAAAACCGACGGAAATCTCCTCACGCCCTTCCAAGCCCAGGTCTTTCAGGGGCGGCGCTGTTTGGGGCATGTCAGCCTCCGTTACTCGTAGTCTGGGCCTAAACGTCACAAGACTGTGTCGGCTTTATACCTAGATGCAAAAAATATTCCCCTCAAGACCATCTACCCAAGGTAGACCACTATGTGACATGGTTGGGCGTGGCTAACAAATAACATCAATGGAGCGGAAATAACTTTGGCTAAGATAAGCGAAGACAACGCGACCCTTTCGCAGAATCCGCACCGGCTGCGCGACAGCGGTGAGAAGAACCTCGAAACCGCGATTGGCCGCGAAATCAAAGCGCTTCGATTGCAACAGGGAACTACGATATCCGAGTTATCTGCCCTGACAGGCTTGTCGATCAGTATGCTGTCCAAGATTGAAAACGGGGCAACGTCGCCTTCTCTGAGCACATTGCAATCACTGGCAGATGCGCTGAGTGCCCCGATTACGTCGTTCTTTCGCCGCTACGAGGAAACCAGAAACGCCGTGCACACCAAAGCAGGCGAGGGGGCCGAGACCGAGCGGGCCGGAACGCGGGCCGGGCATCAGTATAACCTGCTAGGACATCTGGGCGCAAATGGCAGCGGCGTTGTGGTTGAACCCTATTTGATTACGCTGACCGAGGAATCAGACCGTTTCCCAACCTTTCAGCATGACGGGATCGAGATGCTGTACATGCTGGAGGGTGAGGTCGACTATCGCCATGGCGATGAAATCTACCCACTCAAACCCGGCGATACGTTGTTCTTTGATGCCGATGCACCTCATGGGCCGGAGGTTCTGGTGAAACTACCCGCGAAATATCTGTCGATCATCTCATATCCTCAAACCGGCTAAATCCGGCCTTCAATTTTCATAGATCGCGTTGAAGCGTCTGAGATTTTAGCAGCTCAATTATTCCTGCCAGGAATATTAATTTCTTGGTGTTGCTATTAGTGAGGCGCGCTGCTATCTTCCGTTCGACAGAATTTCAGAGGATCAAGCGGATGTGCGGAATTGTCGGTCTGTTTCTCAAAGACGAAACGCTGGAACCTGAGCTGGGGACAATGCTGACGGATATGCTGGTCACAATGACCGACCGCGGCCCTGACAGTGCCGGTATCGCCATATACGGAACCGAGGCCGATGGGCGCGCAAAGCTGACGGTTCAGTCGGATGTACCTGATCAGGATTTTCCAACCCTGGCCGCCGATCTTGGTACCGCAATCGGCACCGATATCTCGCTGCGGGCGAATGACACTCATGCGGTTCTGAGCCTTGAGAGCGCTAAAGTCGAACAGGTCCGCCAAACCGTGCGAGAGCTGCGTCCGGGCCTGCGCGTCATGTCGGACGGCGAAGCGATTGAGATCTATAAAGAGGTTGGGTTGCCTCAGGATGTTGCGGATCGTTTCGGGCTTACAAAAATGGGCGGCAGCCACGGTATCGGGCATACGCGTATGGCCACCGAATCCGCCGTCACCACGGAAGGGGCCCATCCCTTCAACACGGGCGCAGATCAGTGCCTTGTTCATAACGGCTCACTGTCCAACCACAACGCGCTGCGCCGAAAGCTGAAGCGTGAAGGCGTGCGGGTCGAGTCGATGAACGATACCGAGGTTGGCGCGGCCTACCTGACCTGGAAGATGCAGAACGGGGCGACTCTGGGGGAGGCGCTGGAAAGCAGTCTGGAAGACCTCGATGGGTTCTTCACCTTTGTTGTTGGCACCAAGGACGGGTTCGGCGTGGTTCGTGACCCCATCGCGTGCAAACCTGCAGTGATGGCCGAGACCGATCAATACGTGGCCTTTGGCAGCGAATATCGTGCGCTAGTAAACCTGCCGGGCATCCAAGCCGCCAAGGTCTGGGAACCTGAACCCGCAACCGTCTATTTCTGGAGCCACTAATATGCAGGTTTATGATGTCGAAGAAAGCGGTCTGCGCGGCTTGAACGCGGCCTTGCAGGCACAAAGCACTGAGACCAACCAGACCAGCTGGGAGGTGCAGAATCCCAAAGGCAGCCACGCTATTGCGGTGGGTCTGGATGCCCCGATTGGGGTCACGGTCAAAGGGTCTACTGGATATTACTGCGCGGGCATGAACCAGCAGGCGACCATCAAGGTCGAAGGTTCGGTGGGTCCGGGTGTAGCTGAGAACATGATGTCGGGCACGGTGATCATCGAAGGTGACGCCAGCCAATATGCCGGTGCCACCGGCCATGGCGGGCTGCTGGTCATCAAAGGCAACGCAAGCTCGCGCTGCGGGATCTCGATGAAAGGTATCGACATCGTGGTGCATGGCAATATCGGCCATATGTCCGCCTTCATGGCGCAGGCGGGGAACCTCGTGGTTTGTGGTGATGCGGGCGATGCGCTGGGAGACTCGCTTTACGAGGCAAGGCTATTCGTTCGTGGCTCGGTCAAAAGCCTGGGCGCGGACTGCGTCGAAAAAGAGATGCGTCCTGAGCATCTGGAGATTCTGAAGGATCTGCTGGACCGCGCAGGCAGTGACGCCAAACCCGAAGAGTTCAGGCGCTACGGTTCGGGCCGCAAGCTCTATAACTTTGACGTCGACAACGCCTATTAAGGAGATCGGAATGAAAGACACGGACCAGCACATCCCGCGTACCATGCCGATCCAATCGGCGACGTTTTCAAATGAAGTCAACGCCGAAATCCGGCGTGCCGCCGCCACCGGCATCTACGATATTCGCGGGGGCGGGGCCAAACGCAAAGTGCCGCATTTCGATGACCTGTTGTTTCTGGGCGCAAGTGTCAGCCGCTATCCGTTGGAAGGCTATCGTGAACGCTGCGATACCTCGGTGACGCTGGGCACACGCTTTGCCAAGACCCCCATTCAACTGGATATTCCCGTTACCATCGCTGGCATGAGCTTTGGGGCACTGTCCGGCCCCGCGAAAGAAGCCTTGGGCCGTGGCGCGTCGATGGCAGGCACGTCCACCACGACTGGCGATGGGGGTATGACTCCCGAAGAACGCGGTCATTCCTCGAAACTGGTCTATCAGTATCTGCCCTCGCGCTACGGCATGAATCCCAACGACCTGCGTAAGGCGGACGCCATCGAGATCGTCGTCGGGCAAGGCGCGAAACCCGGCGGCGGCGGCATGCTATTGGGTCAGAAGATCAGCGACCGCGTGGCCGAGATGCGCACACTGCCCAAGGGGATTGACCAGCGCTCGGCCTGCCGTCACCCGGATTGGACCGGGCCGGATGACCTGGAGATCAAAATCCTCGAACTGCGCGAAATCACCAACTGGCAGGTGCCGATCTACGTCAAGGTCGGCGCGACACGTCCCTACTATGACACCGCGCTGGCGGTGAAGGCCGGGGCGGATGTGGTGGTGATGGACGGGATGCAGGGCGGCACGGCAGCCACGCAGGATGTGTTCATCGAACATGTCGGCATCCCGACGCTGGCCTGTATCCGCCCCGCCGTGCAGGCGTTGCAGGATCTGGGTGTGCATCGCGAGGTACAGCTGGTGATCTCGGGCGGCATTCGCTCTGGTGCGGATGTGGCCAAGGCGATGGCTCTGGGCGCCGATGCGGTGGCGATCGGCACGGCTGCCCTGATCGCCTTGGGCGACAATGATCCCAAATGGGAGGCCGAGTATCAGAAGCTCGGCACCACCACAGGTGCCTATGACGATTGGCACGAAGGGCAGGACCCGGCGGGCATCACCACGCAGGACCCGGATCTGGCGGCGCGGCTGGACCCGGTCGAGGCTGGACGGCGGCTGCGCAACTATCTGAATGTCATGACCCTTGAGGCGCAGACCATTGCCCGCGCCTGTGGCCATAACAGCCTGCATAATCTGGAGCCCGAGGACCTGTGCGCGCTGACGATGGAAGCGGCTGCGATGGCAAAAGTACCGCTGGCGGGCACCGACTGGTACCCCGGAAAGGCCGGGTTCTGACCGAACAAGCACCAAGGCGCGGCCACGACGGGCGGCGCTTTTCTTCTTTTGAACCAACAGGGAAAGGAAAGCCGACCATGACGACAGATCTGGCTGCTTTCGCCGCAGAAAAAGGCGTCAAATATTTTATGATCTCGTTCACCGACCTGTTCGGCGGACAACGGGCCAAACTGGTCCCGGCACAGGCGATTGCCGAGATGCAGGAAGAGGGCGCAGGTTTTGCCGGCTTCGCCACTTATCTCGACATGACCCCGGCGCACCCGGACATGCTGGCCGTGCCCGATCCGACCTCAGTGATCCAACTGCCCTGGAAGCCCGAGGTCGCTTGGGTCGCTGGAAACTGCGTAATGGAAGGCGAAGATGTCGCCCAGGCCCCGCGTAACGTGCTGCGCCGCCTGATCAATGAAGCCGCTGCCGAAGGTATGCATGTCAAAACCGGTATCGAGGCCGAGTTCTTCCTGCTGACCCCTGATGGTGAACAAATCAGTGACCCGTTCGATACCGCCGAGAAACCCTGTTACGATCAGCAAGCGGTCATGCGCCGCTATGACGTTGTGCGCGAGATCTGCGACTACATGCTCGACCTCGGTTGGGGCCCGTACCAGAACGACCACGAGGACGCCAATGGCCAGTTCGAGATGAACTGGGAATTCGACGATGTCCTGCGCACAGCCGACAAGCATTCGTTCTTCAAGTTCATGACCAAATCCGTGGCAGAAAAGCACGGCTTCCGCGCCACCTTCATGCCCAAGCCTATCGAAGGGCTGACCGGTAATGGCTGCCATGCTCATATCTCGGTCTGGGACGCGCCGGGGGCAGGTTCGAAAACCAACGTGTTTGCGGGTGAGGGCGACGGTCCGACGGGAGAGGTTGGCCTCAGCGAGAAAGGCAAGCACTTCCTCGGCGGTATCATGAAGCACGCCAGCGCTCTGGCGGCGATCACCAACCCGACGGTGAATTCGTACAAACGCATCAACGCCCCACGCACCATGTCGGGCGCGACCTGGGCCCCCAATACCGTGACCTGGACCGGCAACAACCGCACCCACATGGTCCGGGTGCCCGGTCCGGGCCGGTTCGAACTGCGCCTCGCTGACGGTGCCACCAACCCCTATCTGCTGCAGGCGGTCATCATAGCGGCAGGCTTATCAGGTCTTCGCTCCACAGCCGATCCGGGACCGCGCTATGACATCGACATGTATGCCGAAGGTCACACAGTCGAGGACGCACCAAGATTGCCACTGAACATGCTGGATGCTCTGCGCGAGTATGACAGGGACGCCGATTTGAAAACCGCGATGGGCGAAGAATTTTCTGCAGCTTACCTGAAGATGAAACATCAGGAATGGGACTCATTCGTCAGCCATTTCTCTCGCTGGGAGAAAGAGCACACGCTGGATATCTGATCCCGAGTACACGGCGGCCGATATACAATGGAACCGCAGGTCGTGTTTCACGCATCTGACGCGAACAGACGTTCCGCGATACTGGTGGTATCATCCAGATGCCGCTCGACCGCCTTGCGGGCGGAGGCAGGATTGCCCGAGATGATGGCCTCGCAAATCTGTTCCATATGCGCGATCCCGGGCTGATCCCGGTCGCTCGATGACAGGGTCATCATGCGCAAACGGCTGATCCGGCCGTTCAGACGCTGGACGATGTCCCAGGCGATGTGATGCCCTGCGCCGTCAAAAATCTCGGAATAAAAATCCGCTGTGGCACGAAACACAGTGCCAGAGGTGCTGTCCTTGAACCCGCTCTTGAGGCGACCCAACGCCTGCTTTAGCGCCCTTTCACGATTCGACGTCATGTTGCGCGCGCAGTTCTCAGCGGCTGCGGTTTCCAGCATGCGGCGGATATCATAGATTTGGCGCGCATCCTCCCAGGTCATGATCGCGACGATCGGTCCGCGTCCTGGCAGAATCTCTACCAGACCTTCCGCTTCGAGATAACGGATGGTTTCCCGAACCACCGTCCGGCTGACGCCCAATTGGTCACAAAGCGGACGTTCCACTAGCCGCTCGCCGGGCTCGAACGCACCTTCAATGATCGCCTCGCGCATCCGTTCTTGCACCATGTCGCGCAAGGTGGCCGGAGGGTGATCTATCTTCGTCAGTTTTGATGCTGCCATAGCCAAAGCAGTAGCGGTTTGGTGATTTCTGCACAAGGTATGATTGACAGCTTGTATGATGGTATACCATCTTCTTCTCAATCGAATCGCAAGGACCAGCCACATGCCCGCCGAAATCCGCAAAACCCTGCTGCATGTTGAAAACACCCTGATCGAAGGGGGGAAAGTGGCGGAAACACCGCTGAAGATGATTGCCGCCGTCGCGGTCATCAAAAACCCCTGGGCCGGGCGCGGTTTTGTGGACGACCTGAAGCCCAAGATCCACGATTGCGCGCCGGGTCTGGGAAAGATGCTGACCGACATGGTTTTGGAGGCAGCGGGCGGTGGTGATAAGGTCGAAGGCTATGGCAAAGCCGCCATCGTTGGTGTGAATGGCGAGGTCGAACATGGCTCGGCCCTGATTCACACATTGCGGTTTGGGAATTTCTACCGCGAAGCCGTGGGCGCGAAATCCTATCTGGCGTTCACCAACACGCGTGGTCCGGCAAATGCAGCGATGCAAATTCCGCTGATGGACAAGAACGATGGCGGGCGACGCAGCCACTACCTGACTATCCAGCTGCAGGTGGCAGATGCTCCCGCACCAGATGAGATCATGATCGCATTGGGGGCATCCATCGGAGGACGCCCGCATCACCGCATTGGCGACCGGTATCAGGATTTGAAGGAACTGGGTCATGACGTCGACAACCCTGCAGCTGTCTGAACCCTTCGGGCAGGTCTCATACCGCGAGGCCGGGCAGGCCCATGCGGGGGTCCGCGCACCCGTCGTGCTGATCCATGGGGTTGGCATGCAGTCGGCGGCCTGGGCCCCTCAGTTCACGGCGCTATCGAAGACGCACCATGTGGTCGCTCTGGATATGCCGGGACACGGGGGCAGCGACCCGATCCCCGCAGGCTCGCAGCTTCCGGTCTTTGTTGATTGGTTGCGCGCCGTTGTCGATGCGCTTGAGCTAAAGCAGGTGAACCTGACCGGTCACTCGATGGGGGCCCTGATTGCAGGCGGTTTTGCAGTTTGCCACCCCGATCGCGTCGCGCGCGTTGCACTGCTGAACGGTGTATTCTGCCGCGATGCGACGGCCAAACGATCGGTGATCGCGCGGGCTGAACTGATTAGGGCGGGTTCATTTGATCTGGAGACCCCTCTGCAACGTTGGTTTGGCGACACGCCCACCGAGCAGACCGCGCGACAGGATGTGGCAGGGTGGCTGTCAGAAGTCGATATTGAAGGCTACGCCACGGCTTATGGTGCGTTTGCCCGTGGCGATGCGCTTTATGCAGACCAGTTTGACAAGATCGCGTGCCCTCTGCTGGCTTTGACGGGTGAAGGCGATCCAAACTCCACCCCTGCGATGTCGCGGGCGATGGCCAGCGCAGCCCCCAATGGGAGCGCCGTCATCATCAACAACCACAGGCATATGGTGAGCCTTACAGCACCAGACGAAGTCAATAAGGCACTGGTTGACTGGCTGCATATGCCCACCGAGCAGGACGTGCTGACATGATTGAATTTAACCCAAGCACACTCGATGACCCGCGTGCCCTGCGCAACGCCTTTGGTAGTTTCATGACAGGGGTGACCGTTGTCACCACCCATGACGATGCAGGGGAACCGTTGGGCTTCACCGCGAACTCTTTCACCTCGGTCTCGCTGAATCCGCCTTTGGTTCTGGTCTGTCTGGCCAATACCTCCAGCAACTACGAAACCTTCGCCGCAACCAAGCAATTTGCCATCAACATCCTGTCCGAGGCACAAATCGAGGTGTCCAACACCTTTGCCCGCCCGGTCGAGGATCGGTTTGCAACCGTTGACTGGCAACCGGGCCCCCATGGCTCGCCCATTTTGGGCGGGGTCTGTGCTTGGTTTGATTGCGAGATGCATAAAACCGTTGATGCGGGCGATCACCTGATCCTGATCGGTCAGGTCAAAGCCTTTGATCAGGATATCGCGCCGGGTCTGGGTTATGCGCGCGGCGCCTATGTCACACCAGCGGCCGAGGCGCGGGCACTTAGCAAACGGTCTGACGTGGTGGTTTCCGCCTTGATCGAGAGGGGTGGCAAAATCCTGTTGCAAGATGATGGCAACGGTCACCTGACCATTCCCAAAACCGATGATGTGGCAGGCGGTGCAAATGCTGCACTCGCGCAGCTGATCCGGGACAGCGGCATCCACGCCGAGCCCGGGTTCATCTATTCGGTCTTTCAGGACGAAGCGCGCAAACAGCAACACATCTCGTTCCTGTGTCAGGCGGGTAGCGGCGATCCGACAAACGGTGTTTTCACCGAAATCACAGCCTCGACGCTGATGGATATTTCTGACCCTGCGCTCTGTACGATGTTGGAGCGGTTTGCGGCGGAAAGCCAACTCGGAAACTTTGGGGTGTATTACGGCAACGAGGTCAGCGGTAAGGTCAAGCCGCTGTCAGGCAGGAGGTAAAGGCGCATGAAATTCTCGCTCTTTGCGCATATGGAACGGATCTCGGAAGATCAGGACCAGAAGCAGCTTTATGATGAGTTCATCCAGCTGTGCAAAATCGCCGATGACGGTGGCATGCACGCAGTCTGGACCGGTGAACATCACGGGATGAATTTCACCATCGCGCCGAACCCGTTCCTGAATCTGGTCGATGTGGCGCGCCATACCAAAAACGTGCGGCTTGGTACGGGTACGATCATCGCCCCGTTCTGGCATCCGATCCGACTGGCGGGTGAAGCGGCAATGACGGACATCATCACGGATGGGCGTCTGGATCTGGGTATCGCCCGTGGGGCCTACAGCTTTGAATATGAGCGTTTGATGCCGGGTATGGACGCTTGGGAAGCCGGGCAACGCATGCGTGAGTTGATCCCTGCCGTTCAGAACCTGTGGCAAGGGGATTACGAACACAAAGGCGAGTTCTTTGAGTTCCCCAAAACAACCTCGGCCCCGCAACCGGTGCAACAGGATGGACCCCCGATCTGGGTTGCGGCGCGGGATCCAAACAGCCACGAATTTGCGGTGTCAAATGGCTGCAATGTTCAGGTGACCCCGCTGTGGAACGGCGATGAAGAGGTCATAGGTCTGATGTCCAAATTCAACGACGCCTGCGCCAAATTCCCCGATATTCCCCGCCCGCGCATCATGCTGCTGATGCACACCTATGTGGCCAGCGATGAGGCGGATGTGAAACAGGCGGCGGTCGAACTGAACCGGTTTTACAACTACTTCGGTGCCTGGTTTATGAACAAGCGCGAGATCAGACAAGGCCTGATCGATCCGCTCAGTGATGAAGAAATTGCAGCGCATCCGTTTTATTCGCCTGAAAACATCGAACGCGATCTGGTCATCGGCACGGTTGACAGTGTTATTGACCGTCTGCGCAATTATCAGGCGTTGGGGTATGACGAATACTCGTTCTGGATCGATTCCAGCATGCCGTTCGAGCGCAAGAAAGCCTCGCTTGAGCGGTTTATCAAAGACGTCATGCCGACGTTTCAATAAAGAGGTGCCGAAAAATGCAGCGGTTTCAACAGTATATTGATGGCGCATTATCGGACGGTGCGGCACAGTTTGACAGTCTGGACCCGGCAACCGGCGCGGTTTGGGCAAAAATGCCCGAGGCCAGAGCGGAAGATGTCAATCAGGCTGTCGAAGCCGCAGATCGTGCGTTTTGCGCACCTGACTGGGCGGGGATAACAGCCACTGCTCGGGGTAAATTGCTGTATCGGCTGGCTGATCTGATCGCAGAAAACGCCTCGCGTCTGGCCGAACTGGAGACTCGCGATACCGGCAAGATTATTCGCGAAACCTCGGCCCAGATTGCCTATGTCGCCGATTACTATCGCTACTACGCCGGACTGGCCGACAAGATCGAAGGGGCGCATCTGCCCATCGACAAACCGGATATGGAGGTCTGGCTGCGCCGCGAACCCATCGGCGTGGTGGCGGCTGTGGTGCCCTGGAATTCGCAACTGTTCCTGTCGGCGGTCAAGATCGGCCCTGCCTTGGCGGCAGGCTGCACGGTTGTTCTGAAAGCCTCGGAAGAGGGGCCAGCCCCGATGCTGGAATTTGCCCGCATCTTCGATCAGGCGGGCTTTCCGAAAGGCGTGCTGAACGTCATCACCGGCGGGCCGGTCGTCGGCGCCACCCTGACCAGCCATCCGAAAGTGGCGCATGTTGCCTTTACCGGCGGGCCGGAGACCGCGCGCCATATCGTGCGAAACTCGGCTGAAAACCTGGCGTCGACCTCTCTGGAGCTGGGTGGAAAATCACCGTTCATCGTTTTCGAGGATGCCGAAATCGAAAGCGCCGTAAACGCGCAGGTTTCGGGGATTTTCGCGGCAACAGGGCAAAGCTGCGTGGCGGGGTCGCGGCTGGTGGTGCAGGCCTCGATCAAGGACGAATTCCTGTCGCGGCTCAAGGCCAAAGCCGAAGCGGTCGTGATCGGCGCGCCCGATGACATGAGCACAGAGATTGGCCCGCTTTGCACCCTGCGCCAGTGCGATCACGCGGTCGACCTGATCCAGCGCTCAATCGCACAGGGGGCCATGCTGATCACTGGAGGGCACCCGATTGACCGAGATGGGTTCTATTTTCCACCCACTATTCTGGATTGTTCGGACGTGCCGGACGCCGATAGCCTGACAAACGAATTCTTCGGCCCGGTCTTGTCGGTTGTTTCGTTCGAGACCGAGGCCGAAGCCATCACCATTGCCAACGATACACAGTTCGGCCTGGCCTCGGGCCTGTTCACGCAGAACCTGACACGCGCGCACCGCATGATCCGCGCCATTCGTTCGGGCATCGTCTGGGTCAACACTTACCGCGCCGTCAGCCCCATTGCCCCGTTTGGGGGCCAAGGCCTGTCCGGTCATGGGCGCGAGGGCGGTCTACAAGCGGCGCTGGACTACACCAAGATCAAATCCGTCTGGCTGCGCACCAGCGACGACCCCATCCCGGACCCGTTTGTCATGCGTTGATCACGCAGGCGCCCGAAAAACCCCGTCACGTCCGGGCAGGTTTCTGATCGAATGTGATCAGGAAACAGGCCCCTTCTTGGCTTGGACCTACACTCAACTCTGCCTCAACCGCCTCGGCGGTGGCCTTGACGATGTTCAGACCCATGCCGGTACCGCCACTGTCCCGGCGCGTCGTGAAGAACGGTTGCAGCACCTTCTCGATGTTCCCCTCACTTATCCCCGGACCATCATCCTCGATTCTAAGACCCGCCTGATTGATGCTCAGGCGCACCCGGCCTGCGCCATGTTGATGCGCGTTTTGCAACAGGTGGGTCAGCATGATCGACAGGGTGCTTTTATCGACCGGCAGAGGCTGGGTGCTGTTTTCAATCTCCAGCGTCAGTTGCGGAAAGGCCTGCCTTAACTCGGCGGCGATATCGTCCAGACAACTGGTTCCGGTCAGGGCGCTCTGATCGGCCAGGCTGAAGGCGCGCATGTTGGACAGCAAATCCTCCATCCGCGTGCTGCTTTTGTCAACGGCATCCAAAAGCCTGTGCTTTTGGGATTTGGGCAAACCGTCGTCGCGCAACAGCTCAGCCGCGCCTTTCAGCGCAGTCAGCGGCGATTTCAGCTCATGGGTCACATGGGCCGTATAGGTTTTCAGCGCATCCTGCTTGCTTTGCAGACGCTCGGTCAGCGATTGAAAGCTGCGGCTCAGATCCTCCAATTCGCGCGTGCCCAGTTGATCGGGCGGCTCCCACGGTTGGCCTCCATACCCGGCGGATTGGCTGCGCTGAATCAACAGCCGAATGGGCTGCGTGATGAAGCGCCAGAAAACATAGCCAATCAGAGCGGTCGACAGCGCGACAAAGGCCGCCGCCTTGATCAGGTTGAACCGCTCACCATAGAGGAAACGGAAAATATGGTTCGGAGTCCGGCTGAGATAGACCGCACCAATCAGCGTTTCGCCGTTGAAAACCGGCATCGCCACAAACACCCGCACACGCGCGCCGCGGCTCAGGGTATAAAGGGCAGGGGGCCTGTCCTCGCGCAGCCGTGTCCGCGCGACCGAGGCCGTTTCGCCAGACAAAGCAAGCTGCACCTCCGCCACATGGCCCAGTCCTTTGTCGATCTCGGCCGTGCCGGCAAAGACATTGCCGTCCGTGTCCAGAAACCGATACCCCGCCAACGTGCGCGCTTGTGCAGCGTCCGAAATACGCGTCAGTGGCGCAGCGATGGCCTGATAAACGCGACTGGAAGATGCGGATACCTGAGTTGCATCCGGGCGTGGTGGCAGGATCGTTTCACGATTGACCGATAGGGACGGGAAAACGGGATCATAGGTGATGTTTGATGCCGCATCGGACGATTGAGGTGCTGTTTGCTCGGCATAAAACTCAGCAAAGGTGGCAGACATCACCGCCGCTTGGGAAAGCAGGCTTTCCTCGGTTTGTTGTACCAGCTGGCTGTCGTAGAAGCGGAACAGGATCAACCCGGCAAAGGGCAGACACAGGACTATTCCCAGCACCAGCAGAACCACGGTCCAAAGGCGGGGGCGCCATCTGCGCACTAACCGGAGGTGCATGGACCCATCCTGAGGCCGACACCATGCACCGTCACGATCCCCTCGGCGCATCCGACAGCTGCCAACTTGGCCCGGATGTTGCGGATATGACTGTCGATGGTCCGATCCGAAACATGGATGTTGTAGCCATAAAGCGCGTCCACCAATTGCGCGCGTGACAGAACATGATCGGGACGGGCCATCAACGTCGCCAGCAATCTGAATTCCGACCCGGTCAACGCCACGTCAGTCGCGCCAAACCGACAGAGATGCCGGTCAGGGTCAAGCGCCAGATCACCGTGCACCAGCCCCTGTTCCGTCGGCGGGCTGGACGATCCAGTGCGCTTCAGGATGGCCCGGATGCGCGCCACAAGCTCCCGCGGCGAGAATGGTTTGGTCAGATAGTCATCAGCACCAATTTCCAGGCCGACAATCCGGTCAATCTCATCATCCCGCGCTGTCAGAAACAGGATCGGCACGTCCGAGGATTTGCGGATTTCACGACAAACCTCCAATCCGTCTTTCTCGGGCAAGCCAATGTCCAGAACGATCAGGTCAGGGTTTTCTGTCTGATTGCTTTGGATTGCGGTGACGCCATCGGTTGCAAACAGCGTTTCGTAGCCGGCTTTTTCCACAGCGATCCCCGTCACGTCCAGAATGTTGGGGTCGTCATCGACGACAAGAATGCGAGAAGACATCAAACGGGGTCCTTTAACTGTGTTGCTGATAATAGGCTTGGATTCGCCATCTCCGAAAGCCCCATTCGCGCCATGTGTCGATACGGTTTCGGTTTAGGGCGTAGCGCATAGATCTGCCACACAGCTGTTGGTTGGTCTTAAGCTCGTAGGCGTGGATGACGGGGTAGGCATCCGCCCCTAGGTTGCAGATGTAGTATCCGTCGCGCGATGCCAGATCGCCATGCCGCAGGTTGTAGTTGGCAATGATCTCAGCGAAATTTACAAAACAGCAGGCATATAAGGTGACCAGTGTCGCCACAAAGCACCGCCGCATTAGCCAGACACGGGTTTGACCCAGGTGGATTTGCAACAGGGTCAGAACCAGCCCAATCATCACCAGCGCCATCCAGATGAAGGCGGCGACCCGCAAATGGGTCAGTGCGTAGGCCTCAACATAGAATTGCAATCGAAAGGCTGCGGTCACCACCAGAAACACGTTCTGCGCAAGCCACAAATAGACCAGCGCACGTAGCGTTGCGTCGGTTCTGATCATGGAGTGGGTTGCCAAGGTGAACAACCCTGCAAGCAAGGCGGTCACGACCAAGGGATAGGCGCCCCGGTGGGCATAGGTCGCATAGCTCATCCCCTCAGGCAGCGCGACGCCTCCGGTCAGGATGCTAAGGTCCATAATCGTTTGCACAAGAAACAGAAGATTGAATAGCATCAGCGAATTGCGTACAGACGCCGGGTTGATCAAGAAAGCGGATCGGGCAGGCCCGGCCATCGGAGCAAAAGGTTGGCGGGTCCTTGGACCCAGCCACGGGTCGCTAAGGTTCAGGTAAGGCCAGATCAGACAGGCACATATGCCCCAGAACAAGACCCTTAGCCAGAACTCTCTTGCTAGTAGATACCCTGGATCAAGTGCCTCAATCACGATTTCAAGCACTGGGTTTGCGATTGCCAACAAGGCCAGAAACACCACCCCCATGATCAGCGGTAGCATCAGCGACGCTGCGTGGCTTCGCAGGCCCGTGCCCAAATTGACATCGTGTTTCTCCGACAGAACGTCTCGGATCAGCATAGCAGCGCCAATGGTCGGCAAGCGGAACGCCAACCGCACCGCTGCGCCTTCGTTCGACTTTCCGCCATAGACAACCCAAACCGCCAGACAGATAACGCCGCCCAAGCTGAACAGCACCGACAGGAATTGCAGATCAATCGCCACCGGCAGATTGCATAAAGCAGTAAATCCGATTGCCCAAATCCATTCCGATCTGCTGGGCCGTTCGCGTTTGGCAAACATGATCGCAGCTGACAGAACCACCGCAAACACCGCAATCGAAATGCCCAGTGGCTGCTTCCAAAACAACCAATCCGCTAATGTGATCAGCGCCGCCAACACCGGGATCGCGTGCTGAATACGAACCGCGCTGAGCAATGGGCCGTCTGGTTTTGTGCTGCGAGGGTGATCTTGCTGCGGTGTGGTGATCGTTTCCAACCACCACGCATCGCGCTTGATGCGGTCGGGAACGCCTTGGATGATCAGCTCTTGCCTCATGTTCTGCCCCTTGTTTGCCAGTCTGATTGTTGGCAAACCTGCCCATGCCAAATGCAGCTTTATCGATCTGTGCGCGTAGGGATCGGGGGGCTTTCGTGCAGGTTTTGTGCAGGTTGGGAAAGACGGTTGGGCGAAAAACAAACTCCGTCATCCAGACCCGGACTTGCAGAAGAATCGGCATCGATCCTGCAATATCGAATAACGTCGATGCATAAGTCACTAATATTTAGTGAATTGACGTTCGCGTAACTTAAAGTCTGGAAATTTCCTGTAACTTCTGCAAGATACGTCGACACGTTTGGAAATACGCTCTTCCAAAAATATGGATTCGGTGGGGTATTGCCGATATTCTGGCGCAAAGAGCGAGCGTCAGCAGGGGGACACTAACATGGGCGAGGGGTCATGACAAAACTTGTCACCCATTCAACCCGTCTTGGCAAAGTCCTTGCCCAGGCCGGGCTGGAAGAGTTTTTGCCCCGATTTGCCGAAGAAGAAGTCTCGGATAACATTCTCGATGATCTGACCGATCCTGATCTGCGCGATCTGGGCCTGACGGTAGGTCAGCGAAAGCGCTTTCGCCAAGCTCAGATCGCATTGAAAACACTGGATATTGCGGATGACCCGCAGGTTTCTCGCGTGGCGGAACGGCGCCAGTTGACGCTGGTATTTTGCGATCTGGTGGGGTCAACCCAACTGGCTCAGCGTTATGATCCAGAAGAGCTGATGCAGATCATGACGCTGTATCTGGATACGGCCATCGGTACGATGAAACGGCATGGTTGCCATCTGGCGTATCGCCAGGGCGATGGGATCATGATGTATTTCGGCTACCCCAAAGCGATGGAAGATGATGCCGAGCGCGCGGTTCGGGCCGTTCTGGAAACCATCGAAGCTGTGCAGAATCTAGATACGAAGTTTGGCGAAAACCTGAATTTGCGCGCGGGTATTGCCACGGGCCTTGTCGTTGTGGGTGTCGTCACCTCAAAAAGTCTAGGGACAGAGGATTTTCTTGTCGGTGAAACTGCAAACCTGGCCTCGCGCCTACAAGGGCTTGCCAATCCGGGCGAGGTAATCGTTTCTTCGGAAACGCAGCAGCTGACCAAAGGCGCGTTCGAATTCGAGCCGCGCGGCAGTCACGAACTCAAAGGGTTTCAGAACGAACGCACCGTGTATCGCGTGGTGTCCGAGACACTGTCATCCAGCCGCTTTGATGCACGGTCAGGGCCATCGGCTGTGACGCTTGTTTCTCGACAGAACCATCTGTCGACGCTGACGGACCTGTGGGAGTGCGCCAAGGCTGGCACAGGTCAACTGGCCTTTGTTGGCGGCGCGCCGGGAATTGGCAAGTCGCGTTTGATAAAGTCACTGTCCGAAACGCTGGGCACTGAACCCATTACGCTGCAATGTGTGCCCCATCTGGCCAGTTTGCCGCTACATCCGCTTCAGGGAAAGCTGCGCAGCCTGTCACGCCATGGCTCTGACGAAACAGACGTTCGTGCTGCAATCTCGAAGTTTGCTGAACGCTCGTCCCGGCTGACTGAAGCAGATGTTCCCCTGTTGTTGGACCTTGCGGGCCTTGCCACAGAAGCACCAATAGAATCAGACCCGATGAAAAAGGCGCGCATGTCTTTGGACATGTTGATCCGATGCACGGCCAGCATCTGCGACTACAACGGCTCAATGCTGCTGGTATTGGAAGATGTGCATTGGGCGGATGCGACAACGCTGGATGCGCTGGATGCGCTGTTCGGCGTTTTGGAACAATTTCCGATCCTTGTGGTCATGTCACACCGCCCAGAATACCAACCGCCCGAGCATTTCGCTGGTCGGGCAGAGTTCATTGACTTGACCCCGTTGGGCAAAACCGAAGCATCTGAACTGGTGCGTCGCGTCGCAGAACCACGCAGCCTGCCAGTGATCTTGATCAGGCAGATCATCGAAAAGGCGGATGGCGTTCCGCTTTATATCGAGGAAATGACCAAGGCCGTTCTGGATCAGCTGCCACAGGACGCGCCGATCGATACCGCTGTTCTGGATGCCCTGAGCATCCCGACGACCCTGCAAGATTCGCTGATGTCACGTCTCGACCGCATGGAAAATGCGAAACCGATTGCGCAGCTTGGGTCGGTGATCGGCCGCAGCTTCACCGCGCCGATGATCCGTGCTGTTGCACCAGATGATACCGATGTGGATGCGGCTCTGATCCAGTTGATGGCCGCCGGGCTGGTGCTGGCCTCAAGCAAGGCAGGCACCGCCACATATACCTTTAATCACGCGCTTGTTCAGGATACCGCCTATAGCTCGTTGCTGCGTGATGACCGCGAGAAGATCCATCTGAAGATTGCTCGGGCCCTGTTGGACGGTAACAAGGCCTTTGGCACACCCGCCCCGGATACGGTTGCCCACCACTGCGATCTCGGCGGGCTGAATGATGAAGCGGTGACGCATTGGGTCACCGCCGGGGAACAGGCGCTGTCGCGGCTTGCGAACCTACCGGCCATATCGGCCTTCCGGGCCGCACTGCGGAACATCGAAACGCTGCCCGGCGCCGCCGAACGGGATGGGCTGGAATTGCGCGTTCAGATGAACGTGCTGCCTGCGTATATGGCGATCTACGGCTGGTCCTCGGATCAGGTAGCCCAAACCGCCGCACGCGCCATGGAACTGGCGCAGGCACTTGGCGATGGCGAAACACTGTTTGCGGCCACCTTCTGCCGCTGGACCCATTTCTTCGTTGCCGGCGAAATGAATCGCGCGATGGAAATGGGGCAGGCGCTTGATGGTATGGCAAGCGTGGCAAAGGACCCCGTTACCAACGTTCTTGCGGCGCGCGCACTGAGTTTCACACACTACTTTCAAGGTGATTTCGAAGCGTGCCAGGCTCAGGTCGCCCGAGGGCTTGATCTGATCTCGCCGGAACTGGATGCTGCGACGCTTCCAATGACGCAGTCCTCGACCGCCGCGTCCCTGCATGCGATCCGGGGCTGCCTGTTGTGGCAATTGGGCCAGTTTGACGAGGCCGAAGCCGCCCGTCTGGAATCGATCGAGATTAGCCGATCCCTGAAACACGCGCCCAATCTGGTTTACATCATGGGCGCCTGTTCGATGTTCCTGCCTTATGCTGGTGAATGGGAACGGATGGACAAAACGATGAAAGAAGCCCGTCAGGTCGCGGATGAAGAAGGGTTTCTGTATCTGCACGCGATGCAGGACATCTATATGGGCCTTGCGCAGGCCGGAATGGGCGATATCGAAGGTGGTGCTGCGCGGGTTGAAACCTATATGGACATGGTCTCGAACGCGGGTGGCAATTTTACCTTCCCGCAAAACCAGATCGTTTTGTCAGAACTGCAAATCGATCAGGGCAATATCGAACAGGCGCTGGACCGGCTTGAACGTGTGTGCCAGCCCGGATGGGCCCGTGGTGAGCTGTTGAACAAGCCTGAATATCACCGCGTCCGGGCCAAGGCCTTTGCCGCTCTGGGCGATATAGACAAAGCTATCTCCGAAGCGGAAACTGCGCTACAATTGGCCCAAAATACTGGTGCCATTGTATTAGAAGATCGTGCCCGGCGGCTGTTGGAAACGCTGAGCGCTGAAACAACAATTGATAAAGCTGCCAATATTAGTTGAGCAGTCCCAACAGGAGGGATTTTTGATGACCGAAGCACTTGATTGGAGTCAAGAGCAGTGGAGTACCATAAGTCAGGTTGTTCACGATGAAGCGTTGCGCGCGCGTGTTGCGGCCAGCTTCCTGCCGCTTTATGGGCCTCTGCCCGCCGACACCCAAGCTGTTCCCTTGAACAGTCTTGAACTTGCCGCATCGCCGGGTGGGGCCGCGAAGCGCTTTGTCGTGAATGACTACGACACAACCCGACTGTCGACAGTGTCAGTTAATGTTTATCTTAAAAACGCCCAGATGTCGGATCCTGAATTGTCGGCAGCTCAGATCATGTTCCGCCGCGCTGCCGCAGTAGTTGCCCGCGTAGAAGATCAGATTGTTTTCAACGGTCAACCCGGCACCGGTAAAGGCCCGGCCCCAGTAGGCCTCGAAAAGCTGCCCGAAGTCTATACGGTCAGCGGTGGTGGCAAGTATGATGGCCTGTTGCAGGAAGGGGCAAAAAACCCGACCACCGGCACCAAAGCCGGGGCTACACCGACTGGGGACGAAGTCTTTCAGGCGGTTGTTGCCGGGATCAACAAGCTGGAAACCGAAGGGCATCTGGGGCCATTTGCCTGTGTGATGGGCAACACCCTGTTCCGGGCGGTCACGACGCCTTTGCCAAACTCGATGGTTTTGCCGCGCGACAGCATTCTGCCGTTCCTGGATGGTCCGCTGCTGCGTTCGGGCGCTATTCCAGAGGACAAGGCCATTCTGGTCTCGCTGCAAGGTGCACCGATTGAGATCGTCGTGCCATCGGATATCTCGGTGAAATATCTGCAAACTTCTGCCGATGGTGACAATATCTTCCGTGTGCAGCAGAAGTTCCGCCTGAGGGTCAAAGAAGGCGAGGCCGTCACCACAATCTCGTTCTGATCTGGACATGGTCATGCGCGAGTTCACCGATAAAGGGGTTACTCTGCGTTGGTCCGAGGCGGTCACGCAGGTGGCCAGTGGTGTACAACGGGTTCTGGTTGAGGCCGGACCCGCAGTGTCATCGCATGACACACTGCGTCTGATCTTCTCAGAAAACGGTGGGCCTGAACGCGCGGTCCGGGGGTGGCCTGTAGGCTGTGATCCGCAGACTGGAATGCAGCAATTTGCGGCAGCTTTGCCAATGGCCATGAAAGGGCACCCTTTGGCATGGCGACCGGTTCTAACCGCGAGTGGACGAGAGGTCGACCCGGGCCAACAGACGATAGCGAAGCCTGAACCTGCCAAGATAACAAAGGCAGATCAGCCGTCACCCTCTCTGGAACATATTGCGCATTTCGTTGTGCCCTTTGAGGCTAATTTTCATGCAACGGGCGAAACCCCGGATGGCGTTTGGTTGCATTTTGCAATCCGCGACGGCGGCACCGTCACGGGCTCAAAGCTGAACGGCACAATAGAACCCGTTGGCGGTGATTGGATGCAGGTCCGACCAGACGGTGTTGGGAGCCTGCATGCCAAAGCGATGATCAAACCCTCAGATGGTGGCGCGCCGATCATGTTCGATGACAGCGGCATCTGTGATTTTGGGCAATCTGGGTTCGCTGCGCTTTGCAAGGGGCAGTTGCCCGCCACCGCCCCCGTGCGCATCGCCTCACGATATCTGACGTCAAACGCGCGCTATACCTGGTTGAACCGGGTGCAGGGATTTGGGATTGGACAGGCCAGCCTGTCTGATGTGACTCTACGTTTTGACGTCTATTCCGCGAAAGGAACATCCGATGACTAAGAAGGTCGTCATACTGGGCGGAGGCGTGGGCGGGATGAGCGCCGCGCATGAGCTGATCGAACGTGGCTTTGAAGTTGAGGTTCACGAACGTCAGCTGATTGCAGGCGGCAAGGCTCGCAGCATTCCCGTGATGAAAAGCGAAGATGATCGCGGATCAAAGGCCAAGCATATCAAAGCGCTGCAGCAATGGGTTGATATGGATGGCGCTGATTTCCCGCCCGGCGTCAAACGACCATGGCTACCTGGGGAGCACGGGTTCCGGTTCTTTCCAAATTTCTACCGGCATATCACCGATACGATGGCGCGCACGCCCTACTACGACAAGGGGACCTGTTACGACAATCTAATGCCGACAACCCAAGTTCTTGTCTGCCAGTTTGACAAGCCCGGCATCATCGTACCCGAGCGGTTTCCACGATCTTTGAAAGAATTCGCCGACGCGCTTAAGACGTTCGCCTATACGATCTCGCCTCGAGACCAGATTGGTTTCGAAGATGTCGAGCATTTCCTTAGCTGCATGTGGCGGATCGCCACTTCGTGCAAAGAGCGCCGCGATGACGAATATGAGCGCACCGGCTGGTGGGATTTCATAGGGGCCGAGGAACGGTCAGAGGCGTATCAGAAATTCCTGGCCATCGGCCTGACGCGATCACTGGTGGCGGCCAAGGCGAACACGGCCAGCACAAAGACCGTCGGTGATATCGCCATCCAATTGCAGATGGGCATTGCCACACCCGAGCCTCATTGTAACAGGCTGCTGAATGGGCCGACCAATCTAGTCTGGATACAACCCTGGCTCAACTACCTTGAAAGCAAAGGGGTTGTCTACAAGTTCGACTCGAAAGTAACTGGGATCGAATGTCAGGACGGGCGCATTGTCAGCGCGACGGTTGAACGCGACGGGCGACAGGAAACCGTGACCGGAGATTGGTTCATCAGCGCCTTGCCGATCGAACGGATCGCCCCACTTGTGACCCCCGCCATGACAGCCATTGATCCCGCCTTGGCCAAGCTGAAATTGCTGGCCGAAAACGTGCAGTGGATGAATGGCATCCAGTACTACCTGACCAAAGAGGTCGAACTGACCCATGGTCATGTGATCTTTATCGACAGTCCTTGGGCCCTGACCGCCGTATCGCAGAAACAGTTCTGGCCCGATATCAACTTCGAGAATTGGGCCGAGGGTAAAACAAAGGGCTTGCTGTCTATCGATATCTCGGAGTGGGATAAGCCCGGGATGAATGGCAAGACCGCGCGCAACTGCACCCGCGACGAAATTGCAGATGAAGTCTGGGCCCAACTCAAGCGCAGCCTCAATGTGGATGGCCAGACCATTCTGCGGGACGAGGATATGCACTATTGGTTCCTCGATCCCGATATTGTGGCCGACCCGGAACATCCCTCTCGCATGACCAATGTCGAGCCATTACTGGTCAACCGTATCAATACATGGCGCCTGCGCCCGAACGCGGCCACGCTGATCCAAAATTTCTTTTTGGCGTCGGACTATGTGCGCACCTATACCGATCTCGCCACGATGGAGGGCGCGAACGAGGCCGCCCGGCGGGCGGTCAACGGCATATTGCGGCGCAGCGGTTCGGATGCCGAACGCTGCAAAATTTGGGATCTGCATGAACCTGACATCCTGCGCCCGTTGCGTGCCTATGACTACGCGCGGTATCAGGCTGGCTTACCGTGGGATGAGAGGTTTTCTGAGGCGGTTCAGGCCTCGTTGCGGTCTGCACAAGATACAACCGGCACGACCGGTGGTGGCGAGGGACCGTTGGCTGCGGTGGGACCTGCGGCCAGCGAGTACTCGAAACCGGGTGGGGTTGTCGAAGAACCTGCCGTGGCAGACGCGCTGCGCATGGTCTGCCCACCAGAAGCACTATACGATCTGATGGCGTCTTATGTGCCCGGCGTCGACATTCCGATACCCGGTGCTGAACAAGCTGAAACAGCGGCACTGGATGTCGTCGGAAATAGTGCCGAACCCTCATCCTTGCCCGGGGTCAATCGCGTTATGGGAACGTCTTTGAACTCAAAGTCTAACCCGAAAGGCGGCGTTGCAGGCGGCAATGCGGGTCGCAAAGTCATTATCACGCAGAAGGGCTGAACCAGTGGGCGCATCAACCGCGCAATTGGATCCGGCGGCAACGCAGGGTTTTCTTGAGCAACTGACCCGCTATGGGGATCAGGCGCGTCAGGCTTTATTGGCGCGTTTGCCTATGACCGAGCCGCAGGATTATCTGTACGGCCCGATGCGCGACTACGTCGAAACCTCTGGCAAAGGCTTACGCCCCGCGTTGCTGCTGGCGACATGCGAGGCGTTTGGCGGCAAAACCGATGACGCTATGGTCTCGGCTGCCGTGATCGAGCTGCTGCACAATGCCTTTCTGATCCATGACGACATCGAAGATGTCAGCGACTTTCGGCGGGGCAGGGAGTGCATGCATAAACGCCTTGGCGTGCCGATGGCCATCAATACCGGCGACGGTATGCAGGCGATGGCCTTACGCCTGCTGCGCGACAATCTTGACCCCCTTGGCCCGGAGACCTCGGCCCGTGTTTTGGATGAGTTTGACCACCTTCTGATGCAATCTATCGAGGGCCAGGCGATTGAACTGGGCTGGATCCGCGACAACCGGCTGGATGTGACCCCAGCCGACTATCTGAACATGTGTCTAAAAAAGACCTGCTGGTACAGCTTCATTCAACCAATGCGGATTGGGGCGCTGATCGCACGACCGGAAGATGTCGCCTCGGGCAAGCTCAATCTGGACGATTTCAACGCGTTTGGCTTCTTTCTGGGTGCTGCCTTTCAGATACAGGATGATGTTCTGAACCTTGTCGGCAGTCAGGACAAATATGGTAAGGAAATTGGCGGCGATATCTACGAAGGCAAACGAACCTTGATGCTGAGCCAGTTGAGCCAGCATGGTGAAACGCGCGAGAAAGACCGGCTGACTCAATTCCTGTCCAACCCAAGGCAAGACAGGTCAGCCCATGATGTGGACTGGGTACTGGACCGGATGCATCACTATGGATGCGTCGAATATGCCCAACGTGGCGCAGATGATCTGCTACAATCCGCCCGTCAGGAATTCGAACATGTCTTTGCCGGTGCCGAAGGCGAGCCGCGTGCTTTCCTGGGTCAGTTCATGGATTATCTGGTCGAAAGGCAGGTCTAGCGGGCAAGATCACCCGTCCACAATCTCGAAAATCACCACCATGGCAGACGTCTCTGACCCGAAGCTGTGAACCCGCCCGTGATAGCGGCCCGGTTCGGCCAGATCATGCACCGTCAGTATGACGCGCACCTCGCCCACTTCGCCCGGTGCAAGCCGCACCGCTGGTGGGTCGACACGCAGCCGATCTGCCGGGATCACAGCTCCTTCCTCATTGGTCAGGTCACCGGGTTCAAACCGCAACTCCACCGTTTCACCATCAGCAGGGGCGGCAACCGACAAAACAATTGTTCCTTTGCTGCCTGGGGTGCAAACTGTGCGGCATTGAAACGGCCCGTCCAGCGGCAGTTTCTGACCACTTTCAGCATCCAATACGCGCCGGGCCAGTTCAGATATCGGTGTCTGATCCAACACAGGCGCAGTCGGAGCGACGGCGTCAATCATGCTGGCATACGGTTTTCGCTCAAAATAAGGCATGTCTAAATGTGCACCGGTCGCGACGCTCAGTAAATAGGATTCTCGCTGAATTTACATGGGAATTGCGGTTTCAGACGGGCTCGATCAGTCCAGTCTGACGTGACAATTACCGCAGTTCTTCAACGGTGACTTTACCGCTTGGCCGCACATCGATCTCAAAATGGCGGGCTTGCACAACATCCTGCACGGCGGGCGGCATAAAACAAACCCAGTTCTCATGGCCCGGTCGGCGTACACTTTCGTACCGGATACCCACGCGCGCTACTGCAGGCCCTGTCCGGCGGACATATTCGCCAAACCGTTGAGGAGTAGGATAGGTCGCATCATCGGGGTCATGAAACTCGGGGTGTCGACCGAAAACATCGACAAAGGTTCCAATCAATCGCGCCTCATACTCCCGATAGGCTTCGCGCTTGTGTGTCAGACCAGACAAAGCGATTTCCTTGCGCAGACCATTGGCAACCTCGAGCACCGCGGTCATCAGATCAGTTGCAGCATACCATGCGCCCAAAACCGGTGAGGTAAAGCGCATGCCCGTGACCGACCCGTGCAGAAACGAGGACATGACGATGCTGGCATTCGGTCGACCATAGACCCATTGTGACCGATCCAGCCGCGACAGGCGCGTGGCCACCAGCCGATCATTGGTCCAACCTTCAAGCTCAAAGATATCCGCCAGATCGTCCTCGCTGGTCACGGCCTCGAAAGCTGGAACAGGGGGAAACCGGGTTGGGATGATGCGACGGGTTGAAGTTGAAGCTTGCGCGCCGGGATAGGCGGTCAAATCCCAACTCACAGAAAGACCACATCGTCTTCGGTAACCGGCTCGAAACTGCCCTCGGGCGCACCATGACCCATTTCACCCCCGCGCCAGGCATCCAGATACCGGCGCACATTCATCATTCCGTCCTGCCCGCCGCCTACGATCAGGTCCAGCGGCGAGGACCCGGCAAAGATCGTGCCCTGATGCGGGCTGCTCAGCCATTTCACGGCCTGATCCTGATCCAGAAACAGGATCGCCAGGGCCTTGTAGATTCCCAGAACAGCTGAAATGCGCACCAGAGTGTCAAAGGGCAAAGAAATCGGTTTGTGATCCACAGATTTCTTGATCCAGGCATGATAGGTCGACCGACCAGGATGCCCCAGCGCCGCGATCCTTTGTGCTTCGCTCAGCCCCCAAGCATCGGCGATATTACGAAATGTACGCAGCCCTGGCCCGCTGAGACGCGCTCGGTCGGCCGTGCCAACCGGGATAAGTAGCGGGGCTGTTGCAATATCCTGCGGTAGGGATGCGATTTTCATGGCTCAATGTCCTATGATGGATGTATTGTCTATATATAGACCACGTGTTTGGAAATCAACCATCGCGCGCGTTGACCACGCAGGCCGGTTTGCCTATCCCGTCTAGGCCGAAGGACGCAAAGACAACGAGATTGGGCAATAGCTTGAACAAAACCAGCCTTCTGGACCATGCAATCCTGATGATCGGCGCAGTAGTGATGACTGGTCCAATTGTGGTTTTGGGCTGGCAACTGGTGGCCAGCGTCGGTGTGGAACAGCTGGGCGCGCTATTCACGAATCTTTGGATCAACGGCGTCAGTAGCAATGCGATCAGCGCTGGCGCAATGCTGTGGAACTCATTGGTTGTGGCCATTGGCGTCGCCATTCTGAAATGCGCGGTTTCCATGCTGGCGGCCTATGCTTTGGTGTTTTTTCGCCTGAGGTGGAACAACCTGATCTTCGGAGCAATCCTGTTGGCTTTGTTCTTCCCAATCGAAAGCCGTATGCTGCCTACTTTTGCGGTGACCAGCGATTTAGGACTTCTTAACTCCTACGCCGGGATGATCCTGCCCGTCACCGCCAGCGGGCTGGGCGTGTTGGTTCTCAACCAGTTCCTGCGGCAGATTCCTGTGGAATTGATGGAGGCTGCCCGAATGGACGGTGCAAGGCCAATGCGCTTTTTTCGCGATACGGTTCTGCCCCTGTCCCTGCCTATGATTGCTGCCCTGTTTGCGATCCTGTTTGTATTCGGCTGGAACCAATACGCCTGGCCAATCATCATCACGACCACCAGCCTGACACATAGCACACTGGTCAGCGGGATGACCTATGCCGGGGTGGGCAGCCCATCCGGAATGGCACTGGCCTTGATGGCCTTGGGGCCACCGGCCATTATCCTGCTACTGGTTCAGCGCCAGCTCGTGCGGACCCTGACCGCTGGAATTCACTAACAACGAAGCGGCTTAGTTCAGAACCAGGTCAGCCCGGCACGAGTTTGATAGAATGCGTTTTGCGTTAGGGATGTCATTGGCGAATGCTCGATCTCTGGCGTCGTCCAGGGGTAGACCATGATCCAACCAGCGTTGATGAAGCCGCGCTTCAAGCGTTCCTAGATCAACATCGAGGAAAACACTTAGCGCCCAATGCTCGGACAGATCGGACCAGCCGGGTTCTTGCAGCAACAAATAATTGCCTTCGACCAGAACAAGCTGCTGATCGGGTGTCACCAACGCACGGGCGGCGATGGATTTGTCGATCTCGCGGTCAAACTCCGGGACGGCGACCTCGCCCTCGGCCAGTAATCGCTGCAGCAAGGCTTTAAACCCCGCAACATCAAATGTCTCAGGCGCCCCTTTGCGAGGAAGCAGATCGCGGGCGGAAAGAATGGCGTTGTCATAGTGAAACCCGTCCATCGACACGAGGCCTGTGGCGATCCCTTGTTGCAGCAAAAGGTCACGCGTCAACGCAGCGACAGTTGATTTCCCCGCCCCTGGCGGACCGGCGATAGCGACCAGGTTTCGTGTATGAGACAGTGGTAACGCCCGGGCTGCTTCGGCAATACGATGCGCCAATTTCAGCGCACTAGAGCGGTCGTTTCTCACGCCGCCATGCCTTCACGCGGGGGTTCTTTGGCACCGGTCATGAAGGCGACTGCGTCCGACATGGTGTAGTCTTTGGGATCAATGACACAAAGCCGTTTTCCAAGACGATGAACATGAATTCGGTCGGCGACCTCGAACACATGGGGCATATTGTGGCTGATCAGAATGATCGGAATGCCGCGCGATTTCACATCCTGGATCAGTTCCAGAACCCGGCGACTTTCTTTGACGCCAAGTGCCGCTGTCGGCTCGTCCAGGATGATTACCTTCGATCCAAAGGCTGCGGCCCGCGCCACAGCGACGCCCTGACGCTGACCGCCCGACAGTGTCTCAACCGCCTGATTGATGTTCTGGATGGTCATCAGGCCCAGTTCGCTCAGCTTGTCGCGAGCGAATTTCTCCATCGCGGGCCGATCGAGCATGCGAAACAGTGACCCCATCGGGCCCTTGCGCCGAATTTCGCGCCCCATGAACATGTTGTCAGCAATTGACAGGGCAGGGGACATGGCCAGCGTCTGATAAACCGTTTCAATCCCGGCTCCGCGCGCATCGATGGGCGAGTGAAACTGGACCTTCTGCCCATCCAGCCAGACATCGCCTTCATCTGGAGTGACCGCACCCGAAACCGCCTTGATCAGCGTGGATTTACCTGCGCCGTTATCCCCGATCACAGCCAGGATCTCACCCGGCATCAGGTCAAAGTCACACTGGTCCAGTGCTGTGACCTTGCCGTAGCGTTTTACAAGGTTGCGTCCTTTGAGAATAGGTTCCATCAGGCTGATACCTTTCTGATCCATTGGTCGACCGCGACCGCCGCGATGATGAGGATACCGATCAACAGGAAGGTCCATTGTGCATCCGCCCCAAGGAGGCGCAGACCCAGCGTGAACACTCCGACGATGAGCGCACCAAACAGCGAGCCCAGGATCGAGCCTCGCCCGCCGAACAGGGAAATGCCTCCGATCACAACAGCCGTGATACTTTCGATGTTCGCCAGCTGTCCCGAAGTTGGCGAGACCGATCCAATGCGCCCGATCAGGGCCCAGCCTGCAAAGGCGCAGATCAGACCGGACAACATATAGACCGACATCAGGGTGCGATGCACGTTCACGCCGGACAGTTCAGCGGCTTCCGGGTCGTCGCCCACCGCATAGACATGCCGTCCCCAAGCCGTATGCCTGAGTGCGTAGGCCAGCACCAATATGAGCACCAGCATGAAGATCACACCGACCGTAAAGACCGCTCCGCCAACGTTGAACTTCTCACCAAATATCTGAAGGATTGGCGCATTCGCCTCGATGTCTTGCGACCGGATCGTTTCGTTCTGCGAATACAGGAAATTCGCCGCCAGAACGATCTGCCACATGCCGAGGGTTACAATGAATGGTGGCAGTTTAATCCGGCTCACCAGATAGCCGTTGACCGCTCCGATCGCTGTTCCGACGGCCAGTCCGCAGATAATGGCAACCGAAGGCGGCAGGCCATACCGAAAGGTAAACTGCCCCATCACTACGGATGACATCACCATGATGGCGCCCACGCTCAGATCTATGCCCGCGGTCAGGATCACAAGGCTTTGCGCAGCGGCGACGATGCCGACGATCTGCACCTGTTGCAGGATCAGGGTCAGCGCGAAGGGTGAGAAGAATTTCGACCCTAGCAAGACGCCGAATATGACTATTGCAACAACAAGGACGATCAGCGGAACAAGCGACGGGTTTATATGCAGAAAATGCTGAACCGTCCCGACAAAACCCCTGTGACCATCTTCAAATTCGGCCACCTGTTCCGGGCTGCCTTGGGCGGCGGCCTCAAAATCATCTGGGTGTTGTGGCGTATCGGACATTTATGGTTCCCCCAAGCGTCAAGAGCCCGTCTGCGGACCACTTTAGCAAGTTTTCGGGTGACAGTGTGATGAGATGGCAGGAGGCCACATTGTAGCCTCCTGCTTGGTCAAATTAACCCCAGCAGAGGTTCATGCCTTCTTCAACCGAGATGGATTCAACCCCATCCGCGGCTGTGCCCGTGACAAGCGCAACGCCTGTGTCAAAAAAATCCTTGCCCGGTGTGTTTTCAGGCTTCACACCTTCATCGGCCCATTTCTTGACCGCTTCGACGCCAAGCGAGGCCATAAGCAGCGGGTATTGCTGCGATGTTGCGCCAATCACGCCATCCGCCACGTTCTGAACGCCAGGGCAACCGCCATCGACAGAAACGATCAGCACGTCATTCTCACGTCCAATGGCTTTGAGCGCTTCATACGCGCCCGCGGCAGCTGGTTCGTTGATCGTATGGACCACATTAATCGTCGGATCTTTGGCCAACAGGTTCTCCATCGCGCGGCGACCGCCTTCTTCGTTACCAGCAGTCACGTCGCTGCCAACCAGACGCGGATCATCCTCATCACCGATCACATTTGGGTCAGCCAGATCAACACCAAACCCCTGCAGGAAACCCTGATTGCGCAACACGTCCACTGTTGGTTGGCTTACAGCCAAATCCAATGTGGCGATCTTGGCGTCATTTGCGGCATCGCCCAGCGTTGCTTTGGCCCATTGACCAATCAGAAGCCCGGCCAGGAAGTTATCAGTAGCAAAGGTCGCATCCGCTGAATCAATAGGCTCCAGCGGGGTATCCAGTGCAATTACCAGAACACCCGCATCCCGCGCTTGTTGTACGGCGGGAACGATCGATGAGGTATCAGAGGCCGTCAGAAGAATGCCTTTGGCGCCGTCCAGAATGCAGGTCTCAATCGCCTGAACCTGGGTCTCGTGGTCGCCATCCACCTTGCCGGCAAAGGCTTTAAGCGTCATGCCAAGTTCTTCCGCTTTGGCAGTTGCACCCTCTTTCATCTTCACAAAGAAGGGGTTGGTATCGGTCTTGGTGATCAAACATACGGTGGTGTCTGCAAACGCACCGCCCGCCGTGACGGTCAACGCCAAAGCTGTCGCGCCTGCGAAAGTCGCAAGTTTCATGAAGTATCCTCCCAGTTTCTCCCATGCCGTGTTGGCATATGCGCAATCGGCCGGGTCGGGCCTGATCGTGCCCCAAAACCATCACAAGAATCTCAAAATGAGTCAATAAATAAATCACTCTTATTTATTATTGACAGAATGACCACCTATTCTCATCCTTTGGCAGGGGAGGAATAGCCGTGTCAGTCGAGGTGTCACAAAGCAGCACGCCTTCGGATCGGGTTTCCGAAGTGCGTGGGACCAACCAAAGCGGGATGCGAGCTCGCAATGAGCGTTTGGTCCTGACCCTGGTGCGCAGGCATGAGGCCTTGGCCAAAGCTGAAATCGCGCGCATGACGGGCTTATCCGCACAAACCGTCTCGGTGATCATGCGGCAGCTTGAAAAAGACGGGCTCTTGCTGCGGGGCGAGCCTTTGCGGGGCAAGGTAGGCCAGCCATCAATCCCGATGCGACTCAACCCGGATGGGGCTCTGTTCTTCGGGCTGAAAATCGGGCGACGCAGCACTGAGCTGGTATTGATCGACTTTCTGGGCCGGGTGCTCATGCATGAGCGGCAAACCTATGAATACCCGCAACCACATGCAACGTTGAGCTTTGCCAAAAAGGCCTTGGACCAGATGATGTCCGCGCTGACAAGCGAAGCCCAAGACCGCATCGCCGGGCTGGGAATCGCCATGCCGTTTTATCTGTGGGATTGGGCCCAGACGTTGCAGGTGCCGCAAGAAGAAATGGACCCTTGGCGTACAGCCGACATCCAGTTGGAACTGGCGGATATCTATGATTTTCCGGTGTTTCTACAAAACGACGCCACTGCCGCTTGCGGGGCCGAGCTTGTATTTGGGCCAACGGGTGGCCCACGTGATTTTCTGTATTTCTATGTCGGATACTTCATTGGCGGCGGCATAGTCTTGAATGGCGCTATCTATTCGGGCCGTGGAAATGCGGGTGCTTTGGGTCCGATGCCAGTTTCAATCGCGACCGGTGACGTGAAGCCTTTGATCGACCTCGCCAGCCTCTATACCCTTGAACGCACCATTGCGGGTGCAGGTCAAGCAGCCGGACTGATTTGGGAGACAACCGATCACTGGGACATCCCAAAGGAAGAGCTGAGCAGCTGGCTGCACAACGCGGCGATTGGGCTGGCCCATGCGATTGTGTCGTCGTGCAGCCTGATTGATTTTGAATGTGTCAAAATCGATGGCTGGATGCCCGCCGATGTCAAAGAGCAGCTGATCGCCAAGGTCGAATCACAAATCCTGCGCCTTAACCTTACTGGTTTAGAGCGGCCGGTGATTGCAGCTGGTACCGTGGGTCCGAATGCGCGATCGCTCGGTGCAGCCAGCCTGCCCTTGTCCGAGCGGTATTTGGTAGAAGCATAGACCTACCAACAAGAAACCAGACTCCAAGCGACACGAAACTTACACCAAAAGAGCCGGTTTCAAGATTCATCTTGATCATTATGGAACGTTCCAGTAGACATATTACTGGAACGTTCCAGTGATGAGGATTGCAATGAACTGGGCTTTTGTGGGGGCGAGCACGATTGCGTCACAGCATATGTTGAACGCGGTGAGAAAGCAGCCTGGCAATGATGTCACTTGGGTTGTCAGCACATCACCTGATCGGGTGGGGGGCTGGGCCAAGGATCACAGCATTGCAAACGCCACGACCAGTCTAACCGAAGCGCTCGCTGACCCGGGCATAAAGGCGGTCTACATCTCATCAACCAATGAAAAGCACCATGCCCAGGCTATGGCTGCGATTGCCGCCGGCAAGCATGTTCTATGTGAAAAACCTCTTGGCATGACACAGGCTGAAGCTGTCGAAATGGTCCGTGCGGCAGAAGCCGCTGGTGTCACTTTTGGCACCAACCACCACCTGCGCTGCTCGGGCACCCACCGCGCCATCCGTGATCTCATCGCAGATGGCCGGGTTGGTAAGGTACTTTCACTGCGCATTCATCACGCGGTTCACCTCCCGGGTCATCTTCAGGGCTGGCGGATAAACGACGCAGGTGCTGGCGGCGGCGTAATTCCTGATATCGTCGTGCACGACGCGGACGTCACCCGGTTCTTGCTACAAGAAGACCCGGCAAGCGTTGTGGCACAAATGACCAGCTCCGGTATGGGGCAGGGGGTCGAGGATTCCTGTATGTCGGTCTGGACCATGTCCTCGGGCGCGATGGTGATGAGCCATGAGAGCTTTACCCATCCCTTCGCGGGATCGGGGCTTGAGGTACACGGCACCGAAGGATCGATCTTTGCCAAAGGTGTCATGACGCAGCAGCCGGTTGGTGAAATAACCCTCGTCACGGAAGCAGGCAGCGAGGGTATCCAATACTCCAACCATGACCTTTACGTGCAGGGCGTTTCCGAATTTGTCGCCGCCGCTGCCGGGCAAGGACGCCCCGCCGCCGATGGTCCGGACGGGGTCAAATCCCTGTCCGTCGCGCTCAGCGTGCGCGAAGCGGCAGCAACCGGTCAGCGCGTTGACATCGACTATGGTGGCTTCTGATGACCAAGCTTGTTTCCGCATCCGACGCCGTCTCCCGCATCCAGGATGACGCGATTGTCACGGTTTCGTCCTCGTCAGCTCTGGGATGCCCCGATCTGGTTCTGAAGGCCATGGGTGAACGGTTTCAGGCCGAGGGGCATCCGCGTAATATCACAACGATGCACCCGATTGCGGCAGGGGATATGTACGGCGTCAAAGGCATGGAATATCTGGCGCAGGACGGGTTGCTGACCCGTGTGCTGGCCGGGTCTTACCCTTCGGGACCGTCCAGCCTTGAAATGCCCGCGATCTGGAAGATGATCGTCGAAGACCGCGTGGCCGCCTATAACGTACCTTCGGGCATCATGTTTGACATGCACCGCGAAGCCGCTGCCCGGCGACCGGGCGTTCTGACTCAGGTCGGGCTGGATACGTTCGTGGACCCGACCCGTGAGGGTTGCGCGATGAATGAACGCGGTGCTGCCGCGCCGATTGTCGCGCGCGCCGAGTTTGGAGGCCAGACCTGGCTGCACTTCCCCAACATCATCCCGACTGTCTGCATTCTGCGCGCCACTACGGCAGATGAATTCGGCAACCTGACCTATGAACATGAAGGGGCCTATCTGGGCGGGCTGGAGCAAGCCATCTGCGTGCGCAACCATGGCGGTCTGGTGATCGCTCAGGTTCAGCGCGTGACTGCCGAGGGCAGCCTGCGTCCGCATGATGTACGCGTGCCGGGCCATCTGGTCGACTTGATCGTCGAGGACCCCGATCAGAAACAGACCACTGAAACGCCCTATGACCCCGCCATCTCGGGCCAGATCATGCGCCCATGGGACAGTTTCTCGCTGGCCGAGCACGGGGTCGAGAAGGTGATCGCCCGCCGCGCAGCGATGGAACTACGCGCAGGGATGAGTGCAAATCTGGGCTTTGGCATCAGCGCCATGGTGCCCCGCATTCTGCTGGAGGAAGGGCATCCCAAAGCCGTCACATGGGCCATCGAGCAAGGAGCCGTCGGAGGTGTTCCGCTGACCGGTTTCGCCTTTGGCTGTGCGTCTAACGCGCACGCCTATGTGCCCTCCCCGCAGCAATTCATCTACTTTCAGGGCGGCGGGTTCGATATGTCTTTCCTGTCTTTCCTTGAGGTCGATGTCGACGGCAACGTGAATGTCTCGAAATTGGGCAAGAAACCGTATCTTACCGCAGGGTGCGGTGGGTTTGTCGATATCACCGCAGGCGCGAAGAAAATCGTGTTTTCGGGCTGGTTCGAGGCTGGTGCCAAGATCGAACTGGGGTCGGATCGGATTAGCGTGGCGGCCCCCGGCAAGTTCACCAAGATGGTGGATCAGGTGGAACATGTCACCTTCTCGGGCCGCCGGGCGCGCGAGCTTGGGCAGGATGTGATCTACGTAACCGAGCGCTGTGTCATCCGCCTGACCGATCAGGGGCTGATCGCGACCGAGATCATGCCGGGCATCAACGCGCAGCAGGACGTTGTGGCAGCATCAGAAGGCCGCGTGCAAGTTGCTGAAAACGCAATCTTAATGCCAACGTCGCTGTTCGCCGAAGGCCCAATGGGGATGACGATTTGAGCGGGATCGGTTTTCATATCGACGGGCGTACCGCCATACTGACGCTGGACAATCCATCCAAGCTGAATGCGCTGACCATCGACATGCTGGATGCGCTTGAAGCGCACGTGCAGCAGATCGAGCGGGACAGCGCGATCCGATCTCTGGTGCTGACAGGGGCTGGCGACAAGGCATTCTGCTGCGGCGCGGATATCGGTGCCTGGGGGGGTCTTAGCCCAGCAGAGTTTGCACGGCACTGGGTGCGGGACGGGCATCGGATTTTCGACCGCCTCGCGCGGCTTGGCAAACCCACAATTGCCGCGATCAACGGCCATGCCTTTGGCGGTGGGCTGGAGCTGGCCAGTTGTTGCGACCTGCGCTTGATGGCGCCGCGCGCAACTCTGGCCTTGCCCGAAGCGCGGATCGGGATCGTTCCAGGTTGGTCCGGCACGCAACGCGTCGCGCGGCTCATCCCGGAAGGGGCAGTCAAAGAGATGGCTCTGTTCGGTCGCCGTATCGGCGCAGACCGCGCGGTTACCCTCGGCTATGCCGCCGAACTGGCCGACGATGTTATGACCCGAGCGCTTGAAATCGCAACCGAGGCGGAGGCTCTGTCCCCGCGCGCCACCGAGATTGCAAAGAACATGATCCATGCAGCGGTCGGTGAAGACTCGGCTGCGGCAATCGAGGCGCTTGGCAGCGCCGCCGCAGCGGCCTCAGCCGATCGGGACGAAGGCGTCGCGGCCTTCATGGAAAAACGTAACCCTCAGTTTTCAGGGCTTTGACGCGTATGAAAGACATCACGATCAACCCTGCGGTCCCGTTTGATCTGCCCCAATTGTTTGAGGGTCGTCACCTGATCAATGGTGAATGGCAGGACAGTGCGTCGGGCGAAACGTTCGAGCGGATATCGCCGTCGCACAGACATGTGGTTAGCCGCTCGGCCTCGGGCAGTCAGGCCGAAGCAGAAGCGGCGATCCTGTCCGCCCGCGCAGCGTTTGACAGCGGCGTCTGGAGCCGCGCTTCGGGCAAAGACCGTGCCGAGGTGCTGCTGAAAGTGGCCGATCTGATCGAACAAAACGTCGACCGCATCGCCCTGATCGAGACACTGGAAAGCGGCAAGCCGATCAGCCAGTCCAAGGGTGAGGTAGGAGGTGCAGCCGATCTATGGCGCTATGCAGCGTCGCTGGCCCGCAGCATCCATGGTGACAGCCACAATACGCTGGGCGCAGATATCATGGGCGTTGTACTGAAAGAACCCATCGGTGTCGTGTCTATCATCACGCCGTGGAACTTCCCATTTTGGATTCTCAGCCAGAAACTGCCCTTCGCGCTGGCGGCAGGGTGCACAGCGGTGGTGAAACCCTCCGAGATGACGCCCTCGACCACCTTGATGCTAGGTGAACTGTTGATCGAAGCCGGCTTACCAGCAGGTGTTTGCAACATTGTTCTGGGCTATGGCCAACCGGTTGGCAGTACACTGTCCAGCCATGAGGCCGTAGACATGGTCAGCTTCACTGGTTCAACCACAGTGGGCAAAACCATCAGCAAGACCGCCTCGGATACTCTGAAGAAAGTTGCGCTGGAGCTGGGTGGCAAGAACCCACAGGTGATCTTTCCCGATGCCAAACTGGATGCAGCCGCGGATGCAGTGGTGTTTGGCGTCTATTTCAATGTCGGTCAGTGCTGCAACTCCAGCAGTCGCATCATCGTGCATGAGGATATCGCGCAAGCCTTTACCGACAAGGTGATCGCGCTGTCGCGGAAGGTGAAATTTGGCGACCCGCTGGACCCGAGCACGCAGGTCGGGGCGATTGTCACGCCCGAACACAACGCCAAGATCGATGCTTATGTCAAAGAGGCTCGATCCGCAGGCGCAACAATTGCCTTGGGCGGCGATCCATTGAACGTTGAGGGGTTGGGCAACCAATTCTATCAGCCGACCATTATCACCGAGGTTCAACCTGATATGCCAATCGCACGCGACGAAGTCTTTGGCCCCGTGCTGTCTGTACTGACGTTCAAAACGCTGGACGAAGCCATTGAGATCATGAATGATAGCGCTCTCGGTCTTTCGGCAGGGGTTTGGAGCGAAAATGTCCATACCTGCCTAGACTTTGCCCGTCGCGCCCAGGCGGGGACGGTCTGGACCAATACCTGGATGGATGGGTTCCCCGAGGTCGCCTTCGGTGGCTACAAACAATCCGGCCAGGGCAGGGAGATTGGGCAACATGGGTTCGAGGAGTTTTTTGAGGTTAAATCTGTGGTGATGCGCATTGGCGATAGCAGGGCGCCTTGGGTGCCGCAGAATTGAACCATGCGCCATGAGGCGCAGGAACAACAAAGATCGCATTAAGGGAGGAAACGAAAATGCGTAACATGCTGAAAACAAAGTCGGTCATTGTGGTCGGGCTTCTGTGCACATCCAGCCTGGCTCAGGCGGAAGAGGTTGAGGTTTTGCACTGGTGGACCTCGGGTGGTGAAGCTGCCGCGCTGAACGTCCTTAAAGATGACCTGTCCGGTCAGGGCGTTGGCTGGACTGACATGCCGGTTGCCGGTGGTGGCGGTGAGCAGGCGATGACCGTTCTGCGCGCCCGTGTGACTGCTGGAAACGCTCCAACCGCCGTTCAGGGTCTGGGTTTTGACATTCAGGACTGGGCTGCACAGGGGGCCTTGGCCGACCTGAACGATGTGGCCGCCAAGGAAGGCTGGGACGCGGTCGTGCCGGATGCGCTGAAGGCCTTTGCCAAGCATGACGGCAAATGGGTCTCGGCCCCTGTGAACGTGCATTCAACCAACTGGGTCTGGGCCAACAAAGCGGTTCTGGATGCAAACGGCATCGCGCAGCCCACCAACTGGGAAGAGTTCGTGGCTGCTGTTGAAGCGCTGAAAGCGGCGGGTGTGACGCCAATTGCCCATGGCGGTCAGGCCTGGCAGGACGCGACAGTGTTTGATGCCGTTGCCATGTCGACCTTAGGCCCGGATGGCTACAAGGCGGCTTTCATCGATCTGGATGAAGAAACGCTGGGCGGCGATGCCATGAAAGAGGCGTTCGACCGCATGGCCTTTATCCGCGACAATGTTGATGAAAACTTCTCGGGCCGCGACTGGAACCTGGCGACTGCAATGGTCATCAATGGCGAGGCCGGTTTCCAGATGATGGGCGACTGGGCCAAGGGTGAGTTTCTGAACGCAGGAAAAGTGCCCGGTCAGGACTTCCTGTGCTTCCGCTTCCCCGGCACGGCAGATCAGGTCACCTTCAACGCGGACCAGTTCATGATGTTTGATCAGGGTGGTTCGGTTTCGGCAGAACAGGCGGCTCTGGCAAGCGCGATCCTGTCTCCGTCGTTCCAGTCGGCCTTTAACGTTGTGAAGGGCTCGGTTCCCGCGCGGACCGATGTCAGCGACGCCGACTTTGACGATTGCGGCAAACAGGGAATGAAGGATCTGGCGGCGGCTGCATCCTCGGGCAACCTGTTCGGATCGATGGCCCATGGTCACGCAGCCCCTGCCTCGGTCAAGAACGCGGTTTATGACGTCGTGACGGCGCATTTCAACGGCGAATATGACAGCGAAACCGCTGTAGTCGAACTGGTCGACGCCGTGTCCATCGCCAAGTGATCACCTGATCCTCCCGACAGGGCGGCGACCGTGCCGCCCTGTCACCAGCGGGCACACCCCGCACCTCAGACACTTCCCCACTTGCAGGAGGGCGCGCCATGGCTGGCTCAGCCGACGCGGATTTTAAAACACGCCTTCAGAACTGGATCCCCAAGTTGGTCCTGTCCCCATCGCTGGCGATGATGCTGGTCTTTGTGTACGGGTTTATCCTGTTTTCGGTGTACCTGTCCTTTACCGATAGCCGCATTCTGCCAAGCTTTGGCTGGGTCGGCTGGGAAAATTACGACAAGCTCTGGCGGCTCAGTCATTGGGAAACCTCGCTTATCAATATGGGCATCTTTGCCGGGCTCTACATCGTGATCTGCACCTGTATCGGGCTGGGTCTGGCGATATTCCTTGATCAGAAAATCAGAGGTGAGGGGCTTTTGCGCCCGATTTACCTCTACCCAATGGCGCTGAGTTTCATTGTCACCGGCACCGCGTGGAAATGGTTCCTCGACCCCGGGATCGGGCTGGAAAACGTCATGCATTCATGGGGTTGGACCAGTTTCGAGTTCGACTGGATCAAGAACCGCGACTACGCGATCTATACGGTTGTTCTGGCGGCCGTCTGGCAAACCAGTGGATTTGTCATGGCCATGTTCCTGGCTGGTCTGCGTGGGATCGACAACGAAATCCTGCGTGCGGCGCAGATGGATGGGGCCTCGAACTGGAACCTCTATCGCCGGATCATCATCCCGCAGTTGCGCCCCGCCTTCCTGTCGGCCTTCGTGATCCTCAGCCACCTTGCGATCAAGACCTTCGACCTTGTGATCGCCCTAACCGGAGGGGGCCCGGGTCGGGCAACGGAACTACCGGCGACTTTCATGTATTCCTACACCTTCACGCGGAACCAAATGGGAATAGGTGCGGCCTCGGCCACGATCATGCTGATGACAATCGCGGCGATCATGATCCCTTATCTGTACGCTGAATTGCGGGAGAAACGCTGATGTCCCAAGCAACGCAGGATACTGCAATTCGTACTGGTCGGGTCACGCGCACGCTGATTTATCTGGTGCTGGTTCTATTCGCCTTGTTCTACATGTTGCCGCTTTATGTGATGTTGGTGAACTCGGTCAAACCATTGGCAGAGATCACCGGTGGCGGCATGATGAACCTGCCACAGGTCTTCACGCTGGAGCCATGGTTCAAAGCATGGTCCTCGGCACAGATCGGCGTCGATCCAACGGGACTGCGGCCGTATTTTTGGAATTCGATCAAGATGGTGGTCCCGGCTGTCATGGTTTCGACCATCCTGGGGGCGCTGAACGGCTATGTGCTGACCAAGTGGCGCTTCAAGTACGATACCATTTTGTTCGGTCTGATGTTGTTTGCCTGCTTCATCCCGTTCCAGATCGTTCTGATCCCGATGGCCCGGATGCTGGGCCTGATGGGTCTGGCAGGCACCACCTGGGGTCTGGCGTTGGTGCATGTGGTCTACGGGATTGGCTTCACCACACTTTATTTCCGCAACTACTACGCGGTCTTCCCGACCGAGTTAATCCGGGCCGCTCAGATCGACGGCGCTGGGTTCTTCCAGATCTTCTGGCGCATCCTGTTGCCCAGTTCCGGTCCAATCGCTGTGGTGTCGATCATCTGGCAATTCACCAACATCTGGAATGATTTCCTGTTTGGTGCTTCGTTTGCCGACGCCAACAGCCAGCCGATGACCGTGGCACTCAACAACCTCGTTCAGTCATCGCACGGTGTCAAAGAATACAACGTTCATTTCGCAGCGGCCATTCTTGCCGCCATGCCAACTCTGCTCGTCTACATCGTGGCCGGACGGTACTTCGTTCGCGGCCTGATGGCGGGTTCCGTGAAAGGATAAGGCCTGATGGGTTTTCTGGACATAGACAACGCAACCAAATCCTACGGATCGGTCGAGGTGCTGCATAAGGTCGATATCTCGGTGCAGGAGGGGGAATTTCTGGTGCTGGTCGGCCCCTCGGGCTGTGGCAAGTCGACCCTGCTGAACATGATCGCGGGGCTGGAAGAGATCACCAGCGGCGAGATTCGTATCAAAGATCAGGTGATGAACGGGGTGCACCCGTCGAACCGTAACATCGCCATGGTTTTCCAAAGCTATGCTTTGTACCCCAATATGACGGTCGGCCAGAACATCACCTTCGGGCTTGAGATGCACGGTGTGCCCAAGCCGGAGCGGGACAAGGCGATGCAAGAGGTCGCCAAGTTGCTGCAGATTGAGCAGTTGCTGGATCGCAAACCCGGCCAGCTTTCCGGTGGTCAGCGTCAGCGCGTTGCAATGGGCCGCGCGCTAGTGCGAAACCCGGATGTCTTCCTGTTTGACGAACCGCTGTCCAACCTCGACGCCAAGCTACGTGTCGATATGCGGACCGAGATCAAGAAGCTGCACCAGAACCTTGGAACCACCATCGTCTACGTGACCCATGACCAGATCGAGGCGATGACCCTGTCCAGCCGGATCGCCGTGATGAACGGAGGCTACGTGCAGCAATTGGGAACCCCGCAGGAAATCTATGACACTCCGGCCAATATCTTTGTGGCAACCTTCATGGGATCCCCAGCAATGAACGTGATGCCTGCGAAGGTGGCCGTGCTGAACGGTCGTCCTCATGCCGAGGTTGCCACCCACGACGGATCAATGGCGCAACTTCCTTTCAGCCAGGACAATCTGGCCGAATGGGATGGGCGCGATATCCTTTTGGGCATCCGACCGGAAACCATCACCGATATGGATGGTGCAGATCGGAAATCCACGAACATTGCGCAGATGACCAACCGGATTGTTGTTACAGAACCCGCAGGCTCGGACACGTTTGTCTCGATGCAATTGGGGGGTCGCGATGTGATCGCCCGGATGCGCTCGGACGCTGAGGTTGCGGCAGGACAGGATTTCGACTTTGCCGTCAACATGGAAAAGGCCGTGGCCTTTGATCCTGAAAGCGAGATGCGGATTGTTCCGTGACAAATCCGGATGTCATAATCATCGGATCTGGGATCGGTGGGTCAACGCTGGCCGCAGCACTTGCCCCCTCGGGCCACCGCATTCTGATCCTTGAACGCGGTGAGTATCTGCGCCTTTCGCCCGTGGATCGGGACCCGAAGGCGATCTTTGCGGATGGGCACTTCCGCCCCGATGAAACATGGCTGGATGGCGAGGGGCAGCCCTTCAATCCGGGCAATTATTACTGCGTTGGCGGCAACTCCAAATTCTATGGTGCCGCCCTGATCCGCTACCGGGCCGAGGATTTTGAACCGCGCCAGCATATGGGGGGTCGCTCTCCCGGCTGGCCTCTCCGTTACGAAGAACTGGAACCGGACTACACGGCGGCGGAGCAGCTTTATGCAGTGCGCGGAACCGCCGATGAGGACCCGACCGAACCGCTGCACAGCGACGCATATCCGCATCCTCCCGTGGCCGATGAGCCTGACATCGCGGATCTGCGCGCGCGTTTGCGTGGCGCTGGGCTGTCGCCCGCGCCGGTCCCTCTGGGGGTGGATATCGACCGTTGGCTCTCTGCCGGGCAAACCACGTGGGATGCGTTTCCGAACACCTGCGGTGGCAAAATGGACGCCGAAACCTGCGCTCTGGCGGACGCCCTGAAGCATGAGAATGTCGAACTGTTGACCAACGCACCCGCCGGAAAACTACTGAGCGACAAAGACGGGCACATCACAGGCGTTGAGGTCGCGAGGCACGGCACGCTGCACGCGCCGGTGATCGTGTTATCTGCCGGGGCAGTTCAGTCCGCCGCGCTGTTGTTGAAATCCGCCAATGACAATTGCCCCGCCGGGTTGGCGAACCGATCCGATCAGGTTGGTCGCAATTTCATGAACCACAATTGCTCGGCGGTTCTGGCATTGCACCCGCTACACCGCAACCGCGCTCTCTATCAGAAGACGTTGATGTTCAACGACTACTATAATGATGATGGAGAAGGCGGCCCGCCGTTGGGAAACATCCAGATGTTGGGCAAAATCACCGGTCCGATCCTCGCGTCTCAGACAGGACTACCCGGCCCAATCGCCGCAATGATCGCAAACCGAAGTTTTGATTTCTACGCCATGTCCGAGGACCTGCCCAACCCCAAAAGCCGGGTGACTATTGAGGGCGACCAAATCCGGCTGGACTGGAAACGCTCGAACTGGCAGGCGCATGAGGCGTTGGTGACCAAGCTGAAACAGCACCTGCGCCAGGCCGGATTTCCAATTGTCCTGTCGCGGCCCTTCGACCGGCGCACGCCTTCGCATCAATGCGGTACTGCGCGGATGGGGCAGGACCTGGCCAACAGCGTCGTCAACACTTTCTGTCGCAGCCATGACCACAGGAACCTGTTCATCGTAGACGCTTCGGTCCTGCCGACCTCCGCCGCCGTAAACCCGGCCCTGACAATCGCAGCGCTGGCACTACGCGCCGGTCGCCACATCATTGAAACGGAGTTTGCAGCATGACCGGAGTCGCTTTGGTCACAGGTGGCCAGCAAGGCATTGGCCTTGGAATCTCGCGCGCGCTGATTGACGCCGGATATAAGGTGGCACTGGCGTCCCGTTCCGGGCCGGACAAACCTGCGGTGCAAGAAGCCTTGGCGGTGTTGGGGGCTAATGCCGTCTATGTGCAGCACGACGTTTCAGACATCGATCATGTGCCCACCCTGCTGGATCTGGTCGAGGCCCAGCTAGGTCCAATCACCGCACTGATCAACAACGCAGGCGTTGGTGCGCCGGTACGTGGCGACATGCTGGACCTGAAGCCCGAGAACTGGGATTTCGTGCAAAACATCAACCTTCGCGGTGCCTTCTTTCTGGCGCAAGAGGTCGCGCGACGGATGTTGGCGTGCCCTCAGGACAGCTATCGCTCGATCACCTTTGTCACCTCGGTCAGCGCCACGATGGTGTCTATCGAGCGAGCAGAATACTGCGTGTCCAAAGCCGCCGCCGCGATGATGGCGCAGCTGTTTGCGGTGCGGATGGCCCCACATGGGATTGGCGTGTTCGAACTGCGCCCCGGTATCATCGCCACGGAAATGACGGCTGGTGTACGAGACAAATACACCGACCGGATCGAAGGCGGGCTGGTCCCTGCCGCGCGGTGGGGTGAGTCGCAGGATATCGGCTCGGTCATCGTTCCCATCGTCGAAGGCCGGATGCAATTCGCGACCGGGGCCGCGATCCCCGTGGATGGCGGGCTTTCGATCTCGCGCCTTTAAGGAACTCAGAGGACAAGATGTCTGAAGGATATGATTTCATCGTGATCGGCGGCGGCTCGGCAGGTTCGGTCATTGCGGCGCGCCTGTCCGAGGAACCTGCGGCCAAGGTATTGCTGCTTGAGGCCGGGTCTTCGGACCGCCATCCGTTTTTTCACCTGCCTGCGGGCTTTGCGAAGATGACCAAAGGCATTGGCAGCTGGGGTTGGTCGACGGTGCCGCAGAAGCACATGCAGAACAAGGTGTTCAACTACACCCAGGCCAAGGTGATCGGGGGCGGGTCGGCCATCAATGCCCAGATCTACACACGCGGTGCTGCGCAGGATTATGACAACTGGCGGCAGATGGGATGCGAGGGCTGGGGCTATGACGATGTCCTACCGTATTTCAAGAAGTCCGAAGACAACGACAGCTACGACAATGAGTTCCACGGCAAGGGCGGCCCGCTGGGCGTGTCGATGCCCGCAGCGCCTTTGCCGATCTGTGACGCCTATATCAGGGCCGCCGGGCAGATTGGCATCCCCGAAACGCGGGATGTGAATGGCGCGAAACAGGACGGGGCGGGGTATTACCAGCTAACCCAACGCAATGCGCGACGGTCCTCGGCGGCGATGGCGTTTCTGGCCCCCAATCGGAACCGCCCGAACCTGACCGTGCGTATGGACGCTCAAGTCCATCAGATCATAGTCGAAAAAGGCCGCGCGACCGGTATCGAGATGATGAGCGGCGAAAAGATCACCGCTGCGCGTGAGGTGATCCTGTCGTCCGGTGCCATTGGCTCGCCCCGCCTGCTGCAACTGTCCGGGATCGGACCGGCGGATCATCTCGAAAGCCTTGGGATCAAACCGGTCTATGACCAGCCGCAGGTTGGTGAGAACCTGCAGGACCACCTCGATCTCTACTCGATTTGCGAGGTCACCGGCCCGCACACTTACGACCGCTTCGCCAAGCTGCACCTGTCGGCTTGGGCTGGGCTGCAATATCTGTTCACCCGCAAAGGGCCGGTGGCCTCCAGCCTGTTTGAAACCGGCGGCTTCTGGTACGCTGACCCCGATGCGCGTTCGCCCGACATTCAGATGCATCTCGGGCTGGGTACGGGGATCGAGGCCGGGGTCGAAGCGATGCCCAATGGCGGTGTGACCCTGAACGCCTGTTTCCTGCGGCCCCGGTCTCGGGGAACAGTGCGATTGCAAAGTTCAGACCCGGCAGCGATGCCGCTGATTGACCCAAACTATCTAGCTGATCCCTATGACCGAGAGATGTCGATCCGGGGTCTGAAGCTGGTGCAAAACATCCTCGCACAGGATGCGTTGAAGCCATATGTTCTGGCGGAACGTCTGCCCGATCCGACTGTAAAGACCGAGCAGGAGTATTTCGACTTCATCTGCGTGCATTCCAAAACCTCGCACCACTGCGCGGGTACCTGCCGCATGGGCAATGACGCCGAGGCCGTTCTGGACCCGCGCCTGCGCTTCAACGGGATCGAGGGTCTGCGCGTGGCCGACGCCTCGATCATGCCAACGGTTAATTCTTCGAACACCAACGCGCCCACGATCATGATCGGCGAGAAAGCCGCCGACATGATCAAGCAAGATCAAGGATTTACGCAATGATCCGTCATATCGTTCTAACGAAATTCCGTCCGGATGTGACCGAGGAGACGGTCGCCCAAATCTACAGCGAGCTTGCCAATGTGGCCAACGCTCTGCCCGGTGCCAAAGGCTTTACTGGGGGCCGCAGCCAAAGCCCGGAACAGATCGAGCGCGGCTATATGCATGGGTTTGTGATCGATTTCGACGATTGGGACGCTTTGGCGACCTATCAGGCGAACGAGGATCACAAGGCGTGCGGGGCGCAACTGGTCGCAAACGCCGTCGGTGGGGTCGACGGTATTCTGGTTCTAGATCTGGAGGTCTGAGACTATGACATTGATATTGCCCAACCGCGACGGCCAGTTGGAACCTTATGCTCTGACCGGAACACCCTTGATCCCCCGCGCGCCGCAGGTGCCATTGACGCGCACCGCATTTGCTGCGGCGCACGTCGTCTCGGAGCCGCTGGCCGAGCAGAACCCGTGGGATGGTCGACCGGCGGTAGACTGGGACGCGACCCTGAACTTCCGACAAGGTCTGTGGGATCAGGGCCTTGGGTTGGCCGAGGCGATGGACACCGCCCAACGCGGCATGGGCGTGGATTGGGCGACGGCGCTGGAACTGATCCAGCGCACGATGGTGGCCGCCAAAGCGCACCCCCTGTCGCCCCGTGTTGCCTGCGGCGCCGGGACGGATCATGTACCACTGAGTGCGTTGAACACGGCCGCGGAAATCTTGTCGGCTTACGAACATCAGGCCGAAGCGATCGAGGCCGCCGGTGGTCAACTGATCCTGATGGCCTCACGCGCCTTCCCTTCCATCAACGCAGGACCCGACACCTATCACGACGTTTATCGCGCGCTGATCGACGGAGCGGCGGAACCGGTGATCCTGCATTGGCTGGGCGATATGTTCGACCCGGCCCTGACCGGCTATTGGGGCAGCACGGATGTGGATCAGGCCAGCGACTTTGTGCTGTCCTTGATCGCCGAGAACCCAGCGAAGGTCGATGGCATCAAAATCTCACTGCTCGATCAGGCGCATGAAGAGGCGTTCCGCAAGCGCCTGCCGGACGGTGTGCGCCTTTATACCGGGGATGATTTCAACTATGCCGATCTGATTGCCGGGGACGAGGACCATTACTCCCACGCCTTGCTGGGCATCTTTGCGGCGATTGCTCCGGCGGCCTCTCAGGCGCTTGAGGCGCTGGCGCAGAACGATATGGATCGCTACCACGCGCTGTTTGCCCCGACCGTGCCGCTCAGCCGCGAGATCTTTCGTGCCCCGACGCGGTTCTACAAGGCCGGGATCGCCTATCTCGCCTGGCTCAACGGCGCGCAGTCCCATTTCATCATGCCCGGCGGGTTCCAATCCAGCCGCGACATCTGTCATTACGCCGAAGTGTTCCGACTTGCGGACCAGGCGGGTTTGCTCTCGGACCCGGATCGGGCCACAGCGCGGATGACAACATTGCTGAACCTGCACGGGGTAGACCAATAGACTGAATGCGCAGACCGACGATCATAGATGTCGCCAACAAGGCGGGCGTGTCGAAATCCACGGTCAGCCTTGTGTTGCAGGGCAGCGCGCAGGTCAAAGCGGAAACCCGAACGCTGGTTCACGCAGCGATGAAAGAGATCGGTTATGTTTATAACCGATCTGCAGCCAATCTGAGGTCAACCGGGAACGCCCTGATCGGGTTGGTAATAAACGATCTGACCAACCCGTTTTTCACCGAATTCGCCACCTCCCTGCAAATGGCATTGGGGTCCCGAGGCTATGCGGTGGTGGTCGCCAACACCAATGAAGACCCCAATATTCAGGACCAGGTGGTCACCGCGATGTTGGAGCACGGTGTTTCAGCCCTGATCCTGTCCCCTGCTTACGGGGATGTCTCAAAAACACTGGAGGCCGTCGAGCGTGCTGGTATCCCGATGATGCAGGTCCTGCGTCAAGTCGAACGCGAGACGGGCAAACACCCTTTCATCGCCCCTGACTACCGCGCAGGCGGGCAGGCCGCGGCCCAGCACCTATTGAACGCCGGCGCACGCCGGGTTGCCTTTGTGGGCGGGCTCGAGGGGCGGCAGGTCACCCAGGAACGCTTCTCAGGCTATCTCGAGGTTATACAGGAAAACGGTTTGGACCCGATTGTCATGACGGGCAAAACTAGTCGTGCGTTTGGGCATTCGGCAGCGATTGATCTGTTCAGGGACCACCCCGATTGCGATGCGGCACTGTGTTTCAACGATTTGGTGGCCTTCGGAATGATCAACGCCTGCCACGAGACCCGCGTTGAGATCGGAAATTCCTTTCAGATCATCGGGTTCGACGATATTCGCGAGGCGTCAGAATGTTGGCCGACGCTATCCTCGGTTCACTGCGGCGTCGAGGCCTTTGGACAACGGGTGGCAGATACGATCTTGTGTTGGCTGCAAAAGGACGAGGTGCCCGAGGCCGAAACCCGAACAGATGTCCGCCTGATACAACGACAAACGACAAAAGCGCTCGGCTGACAGTACTACGAAGGCGTTTGGCCAGAACCCGGCACAGGTTTTGGGATGACATGCCAACGTATATCGGATTGTAATGAATCAACCGGGGCTATGCTGCCTCTGTCATCCACGGATAGGCTGGTTCACACATGAAGATTGTCTCGCAATTCCCCAATTCTGTTGAAGAAATCAATCACGTCGAGATTCCAATGTCGGATGGCTGCCGACTGGGTGCGCGCATTTGGATGCCCCAAAGCGCTCCGTCACAGCCGGTGCCTGCGATCTTCGAGTTTCAGCCCTATCGCAAGAATGACATCATGGCCGAGCGGGATGTGACGCTTTACCCCTATCTCGCGGGGCACGGCTATGCGGTTGTCCGTGTCGATTTGCGCGGCAGCGGCGATTCCGAAGGCGTACTGACCGATGAATACACCCCTCAGGAGCTGCAGGACGGGTGCGAAGTGATCGCCTGGATCGCTGAACAAGACTGGTGCGACGGCAAGGTCGGGATCACCGGCAAATCGTGGTCCGGGTTCAATGGGTTGCAGATCGCAGCTCTGCAACCGCCTGCGTTGAAGGCCGTCCTGACCCTGTGTTCAACCGATGATCGCTATGCTGATGACATCCACTACTCCGGTGGCTGCGTGCTGGGCGAGCAATTGACGTGGTCCTCGATCATGTTTGGCAAGAACACCATGCCGCCAGACCCGGCAAATGTGGGTGAACGCTGGCGCGAAATGTGGTTGGACCGCCTGCGTGGCTCAGGGCTTTGGCTAAAAACCTGGATGCAGCACCAAACCCGCGATGCGTTCTGGAAACACGGATCGGTATGTGAAGACTTCTCACGCATCAAAATCCCGGTTTTTGCAGTCTCAGGTTGGGCCGACGGCTATTATCCGGCGGTGTTTCGCATGATGGAACATCTGCAAGGACCGCGCAAAGGGCTGATCGGGCCTTGGGCACATCTGATGCCAAATGCCGGCTTGCCTGGTCCTCAGATGGGGTTCCTGCAAGAGGTTCTGCGTTGGTGGGATCATTGGCTGAAAGGGCATGACACCGGCATCATGGATGAGCCAATGCTGCGCCTCTACATGCAGCACAGCGCCGAGCCGAAGGAGGCGATGACCCATCGCGACGGGCATTGGGTGGCGGAAAGCAACTGGCCATCGCCAACCATAGGATCATCTGACTGGTACCCAAGCGCCGAAGGTACCTTGGCGACCGATGCCCCCGGATCGGGAACCGTATCGGTTAACTCACCTGTCATGTCGGGTGGCTATGCTGGGTTCTGGTGCGCCTTTGCCAGCGATGGGGACTTGCCTGGCGATCAGCGGCGCGACGATGCGCCGTCGGCCTGCTTTGACAGCGCACCGCTCTCGGATTCATTCGACATTGTGGGCCAACCGTTGCTGCGACTGGCCTTTTCATCCGACAAGCCGGTTGCACAAATCGCCGTGCGCCTGAACGAAGTTTTGCCCAGCGGGCCATCATCTCGCGTGACCTATGCCGTTTTGAACCTGACCCACCGCAACAGCCACGAAACGCCCGAGGCTTTGGTGCCGGGACAGAACTATGAGATCGAGGTTCCATTGCGCGCCATCGCCCACCGGTTCGGCGTCGGCAATCGCATCCGTGTTGCGCTTTCCACCAGCTATTTCCCATTGATCTGGCCAACACCCGAAGCCGCAACCCTGACGCTCAATCTGGATCGGTGTTGTCTGACGCTGCCAGACCGGCAACCAAGTCCGCTAGATGAAACGCTTCACGCCTATCCAGGGCCCGAACAAGCCGCACCGCTTGAAACGATGATGTTGGAGGAAGGTGAAGGCGGCCGAACCATCACCCATGATGTGGTCCGCGATATTGTGACCGTCGACACAAGACATGAGACGGGCCGCTACAGGATCGTGCAAAATGGCCTTGAGATCGAGGTGCAAGGCCGCGAAGTCTTTAGCGCTTCCGCCCAAAACCCGGCAGGCGCAGAAGGCAAGACGCGTTGGGTCTACCAGATGTCACGCGGCGATTGGTCGATCCGAACCGAAACCGAAGTTTGCATGACCGCCACGTCGAAGAACTGGCAGATCACCGCAACCTTGCGCGCTTTTGAAGGCACCGAATCTGTCCATGAACAACATTGGTCTGAAGAGTTGCCGCGCAATCTGAACTGAACTGGCGGCAGGTCAGAGAAGGCCGCGCTCCTCTAGCACCTTGCGAGCAACGCGGAAACACTCCAGCGATTGCGGCACGCCGCAATAGATGCCAATCACGTGGATGATGGACTGAATCTCTTCTTTGGTGACACCATTATTCAAAGCGCCTTTGCAGTGAATTTCCCACTCGTGCATCTTTCCCAGCGCGCCGATCATAGACAAGTTCATCATCGATCGGGTCTTGGCATCAATGGTGTCGTCACCCCAACCGAAACCCCAGCACCAGGCGGTCATTGCCTCTTGAAAAGGGCGGGTAAAATCATCGGCGGCGGCCAGGTTCTTTTCGACATATTCCGCCCCCAGCGTCGCTTTACGCTGCTCTAACCCCTTTTTGTATAGATCTTCATCCATCATTACTCTCCTGTTTCAATACTTTGATGATGGCGCGACCTTATGCTCGCAACCAGATCACAATTCTAGATTTTCACATAGATCAATCGACCGCGTCGCGCATCCATTGCTGTAGCCGAGCGATTGAATGCTCGCTCATCACCCCGCCATCGGGGTCTAGAACCAGAGGTCCGGGAACATATCCCTTGGATTTCAGACCGCGATACACGGATTCGACCAGGCGGATATCTTCGGCCACGGTTGTCTCGCGATCCTGAACCGCCAGCCCGCGGATCACATCGCTTTCATGCCCGCCCTCCGTGTACCAGCCGCGCCAGACCGTACAGGTATCAACGGATTCAGCGCGCCAGTGATAGGTGTTCAATACATTGCCTGGATAACACTGGAACGAGAACATCGGCCACAGGAACCATGACTGGTAGTCGCCCGAATGTGGCACTGATATGTCGATGGGATAAGTCATCTTTTCCAGGCTCTGGCACTCGGTCGTGTGGCGCAAAACATAACCACCACCCACATCGGGCTGAATATCGTAGGTTTCGGGTTTTACTACGCCTTCTGCAAATGTCGGGTGGTTGGTCGGGCAGTGGTAGCATTCCGAGTAGTTCTCGACCGAGACCTTCCAATTACAGTTCTCGGGGATTTCAACCCACTCCAACGGTGCCAACTCATCAATCTGGGGAACAAACGCGGCAATCTCTTCCCGCACACCGGGATACCAATCATCCATTGGCGCGGCGTTTCTGTCCAAATTGACAAAGATAAAGCCCAGGAAAATTTCGGTCCGAACCTCAGTTAGGCAGATTTTCTCACGATCAAATCCGGGAACCTTCTTGATATTCGGCCCTGCACGCAGCCCGCCGGTTAGTTCATAGGTCCATTGATGGTAGGGGCAAACGACCACGCGAGTGTTGCCTGTACCAGTCACCATCTCATGTGCGCGATGCTGACAGACGTTGTAGAACGTGCGGATCACTTCATCCCGGCCACGAATGGCAAACAGGTTCTGACCGGCGATCTGAAAAACGAAATAGTCACCCACATTCGGGATGTCTGCTGCATGCCCTGCAAATTGCCAGGTACGAGACAATAGCCCGTTCATCTCATTCTGGAAGACGGCTGGATCGGTGTAATAGTTGGCCTCCAGCGAATGGGTGAGCGGTTTATTCATTCTCTGACCTCGTAACAAAGCCTTAGCGATAAGCAGCCAATTCGGTCTCAAAAACCTGTGCCGCAATCATTTGTATCATTTTTCATTGACCGTGGTACATTTGTTTGAATATCAAATCCACAGAATTCTGCGACTCTCGAACAGGAAATTTGTGATGTCCAAAAAAGAACTGCCGCAGCGCGCAAAGGTCGTCATTGTTGGCGGCGGCGTTATGGGCTGTGGCCTGGCCTATCATCTGGGGCATGAAGGCTGGGGCGAAGACACGATCCTGCTGGAAAAGGCTGAACTAACCAGCGGATCAACATGGCACGCGGCCGGACAGATCACCCACTCCACCAGCTCCTACGGGCTGGGGCGGATGGTCGATTACAACATCGGCCTCTATTCCAAGACGCTTGAGGAAGAGACAGGGCAGGCGGTCACCTGGCATGGCTGCGGCAGCTTACGGCTCGCCTATACCGAGGATGAGATGGACTGGCTGCGCCACACATTGTCTGTCGGTCGCTCGCTGGGGTTCAATATCGAGCTGGTCGGGCCCGAATTCATCGCGGAAAAGCACCCTTTTTATAATCTGGATGGCGTTCTGGGCGCGCTTTACACACCGGATGATGGCCATGTGGACCCGTCGAACGTGACCATGGCGATGGCCACCGGTGCGCGTCAGAAAGGTGTGCGCATCTTCCGTCATTGCCGCGCCACCAACATCACCCAGAACGGTGCGGGCGAATGGGTGGTTGAAACCGAAAAGGGTACAATCACCTGCGAACATGTCGTCAACGCTGGTGGCACCTATGCGCGCCAGATGGGCGAGTGGTCGGGCTTACAACTGCCAATGACCTCGATGACCCACCATTATTTCGTCACCGAGAATGTTCCCGAATTTCAGGATCTGGAATCAGAATTGCCAGTGATCCGAGATGACAAGATGGTCTCGGGCTATGTCCGGATGGAGCAGAAAAAGGGCCTGATCGGGATTTACGAAAAAGAGAACTCGAACTCGGTCTGGCACGACGAATGCCCCTGGGAATACGAGAATTGGCTGTTCGAGGCCGACTATGACCGTGTCATGCCCTGGCTTGAGAACTCGCTGGAGCGGATGCCGATCTTTGCGGAACTGGGCATCACCCGTGAAGTCCATGGCGCCATCAGCCATCCGCCCGATGGCAACCCGATGGTTGGCCCTGCGCCGGGCGTCAAGAACTACTGGTGCTGCTGCGGCACCCAGATCGGGATCGGCTGGGGCCCCGGCCTGACACGCGAACTTGCCAAGTGGATGGTGCGCGGCGCAGCCGATATCTCGATGCGCGATTACGACCCCCGCCGCTTTGGCAGCTATGCCAAAAAGGACTGGCAGGTCATCAAAGCGCATGAGGACTACAAGCTGCGCCACGAGATTCCCTTCCCGCATTTCAACCGTCTGGAAGGTCGCCCGATCAAGCCCTCACCGCTCTATGACATCCTCAAGGACAAAGGCGCGGTGTATGAAGAGGTTTACGGGTTTGAACGCCCCCGCTGGTTTGCGCCAGACGGCGTCGAGCAGCGCGACCACTACAGCTTCCGCCGAAATGCGGTACACGATGTGGTGGGCGCCGAGGTCAAAGCCGTGCGCCAAGGCGTCGGCATCATGGATGTCACCGCCTTTACCAAGGTAGAGGTTTCGGGTCCCGACGCATACGCATTGTTGGACCGTCTGACCGCCAACAAGATGCCGCAGAAAACCGGCTCGATCACGCTGACCCATATGCTGAACCGCCGGGGCCGGGTCGAATTGGAAACCACGCTGGTGCGCATGGGGGATGACCGCTTCTATCTGGTCTGCGCCGCCTTCTTCGAACAGCGCCTGTTGGACCATTTGAACCACAACCGCGCCGATGAGGACGTAACCATCACGGCCCTGTCCGCCGGATGGTCGGCCCTGTCGTTGAACGGCCCGAAATCACGCGACGTTCTGGCGCAATGCACCGATGCGGATCTGTCGAATGCCGGTTTCCGCTGGCTGTCGGCGCAGGAAATCACCGTTGCAGGCCACAAGGTCTGGGCGTTCCGGATGTCCTATGCGGGCGAGCTGGGTTGGGAACTACACATGCCGGACGCGGCCTGCGTTGACGTCTATTCCGCGCTCTGGGCCGCAGGTGCGCCCTTTGGCATCGTCAATTACGGGTCCTTCGCGATGAACGCGATGCGGATGGAGAAAGCCTTCCCCGGTGCGGGCGAATTGACCAACGAAGTCACACTGCCCGAGGCCAATGTGGGCCGCTTCATGAAGCTGGACAAAGACTATCTGGGCGTCGAGGCCACCCGTGTCAGCGCGCAACAGGCCGAAACGGGCGAAATGCCGTGGATCTGTGCTTATCTGGAGATCGAACCGGACGGGGTCGAGGACGGCCATGGCGGCGAAGCCGTTGTTGTGAATGGTGAAATCGTGGGCGCCACAGCCTCGGTCGCTTATGGCCATACGGTCGGTAAAATCCTGGCCTTTGCCTATATCAAACCGCACGCGCATGTGCCCGGCACCGAGATCGAAGTCATCATAGCGGGCAAGCCGCGCAAAGGGCGCATTCTGGGTGAGCCAGCCTATGACCCGGCCAGCCTGCTGCCGCGCACCGACGCCCCACAGCTTGAACAAGTAGAGGAAGCCTGAAGTGAAGATCACGCGCATCGCGCTGTGGGAAGTCCCCCTGACCAGCCATGAGACCTACTACATGGCAGACGGAAAAACCTGCGACACCACCACTTCGGTGGTATTGCGGATCGATACCGATACCGGACTGCAAGGATGGGGTGAGGTCTGCCCCATTCCGCATTATCTGCCTGCTTATGCCAAGGGCGTAGTGCCTGCCGTCATGGAACTGGCCCCGGTTTTGATCGGGGCCGATCCGATTGGCCCCGAGGCGTTGATGGAGCGCGCGAACACCTACCTGTATGGCCATGGCTATGCCAAATCGGCCATCGATATGGCCCTGTGGGATTTGACAGCACAGGCGGCGAACCTACCACTGTACTGCCTGTTGGGCGGGCGACAGGTCAAGGACATGCCGCTCTATCACTCGATCACCTGCGTCGCGCCGGATGAAATGGCCCGAATGGCACGCGACGCTTACGACAACGGCATGCGCCAGTTTCAAGTGAAGCTAGGCGCGGACGACGACTGGCAGGCGGATGTGGAACGTCTAGCCAAGGTGCGCGAAGCCGTTGGGTCAGGTCCCCTGGCTTACGGCGATTGGAACTGTGGCTGCGATGCGCTGACGGCTATCCGGGTTGGGCGGGCGGCATCCCATCTGGACGTAATGCTGGAACAGCCCTGCGCCACTTTGCATGAATGCGCCCATGTCCAGCGCGCAACAAGCCTGCCGATGAAAATCGACGAAAACGCTCATGACATCACCTCGGTGCTTGAGGCACACCAACTGGGCTGCATGCAGGCGGCGGCGTTGAAACTGTCCAAAATGGGTGGCCTGTCTGCGATGCGGCAAATCCGCGACCTGTGTCTGACGCTGGGCACCCAGATGTGTATTGAAGACACTTGGGGTAGTGACATCACAACGGCGGCCGTGCTGCATCTTGCAGCATCGACACCCGCGCGCGGCATCATGAATACTTGCGACCTGAGCCACTATGTCGGACCCCGCTTGGCTCTGGATTGCCCCGTGCGCCAGAATGGTCGCATCACTCCGCCCGAGGGCCCCGGTTTGGGTATCACGCCCAATGCTGACACGCTGGGCCAGCCGATTGCATTCATCGACTGATCCAAGTCTTCGCGTGCTTAGCCTTGTCGTTGGCACCGCACGATCTTAGGCTGACCCGATCAGCCACGGATCGTAGGTGGCGTAAACATCAGGCGTAGCATGCCAAATACTTTCGACAGTTGGATCGGGCGCAGCGAAAGCCAAGGTGACATCCTGCGCCCCGAACCAGCGCGGTTCATGCAGGCCACGCTGGGGCAAGAGCCCAGCTTGGGGATTGGCGATCCGCTCCCCCCGCTGTGGCATTGGCTCTACTTTCTCGATGCCAAACCTCAGGATCAGCTGGGGCGGGACGGGCACCCGAAGAAGGGTGGTTTTTTGCCACCTGTTAGATTGCCTCGGCGTATGTGGGCAGGGGGTCGATTTACGTTTCATACACCCTTGCTGTTGGGGGCGTGCGTCAGGAAACGCTCGACCATCAAAGCCATCACTGAAAAAAGCGGGCGCAGCGGGGAACTGTGCTTTGTCACGGTGATGCATGAGGTTCTGGCCAAAGATGGCACGCTTGCCCTGACCGAGGAACATGACATCGTTTATCGCGAAGACCCAAAGCCCAACGCATCAAAACCCGCGCAACCTATCGCGCCTGCCGACGCAGAGGTTTCAGAAATGGTTACGCAGTCCGAGGTCATGCTGTTCCGCTATTCGGCCCTGACTTTCAATGGCCACCGCATCCACTACGACGTGGACTATGCCCGCACCGTCGAAGGGTATGATGGGCTGGTTTTTCACGGCCCGTTGACAGCGACACTATTGGCCGATCTGGCCAGTCGGAGCGTCAACAAACCGCTGAAAACATTCGCATTCAAAGGCCTGTCTCCCATCACAGGGGTGGCGCCATTTCAACTTCAAGGCAGGGCGAGTGAAGATGGTTTGAACCTTTGGGCCCGCCGCCATGATGGGGTCAACGCGATGCAGGCCCGCGCGACGTTCTGATCCTCAGCCGTTAACCGCACTCAACACCGCGCCTCAAGCAATTCAACAGCCTGATTGAAGCTCGAGGTGTTTTCCTCGGCCCGTGCGGTCAAATGTGCCCCTTCCAACAGGGCAAGGGCCGCGCGGGCCTCGGCTGGGGCGGCGCCCAAAGATGAAATGGACCCATCCTGCGCCGCCAGCTCGAACACTCGGATCAGCCAGTTCACCATCATTGCTCGGAACTCAGATATCTTTTGGATCACCTCATCCGACAAGCTTTCGCGGCTGCCGATCAAGGCCACGCACAGACACAACGTTTTGCCACCGCCTAGCGCGTCCCGGTAGATATCGATCAGCGCCAACAGACGCTGGCCCGCAGTTGGCCAGGCGGCATCAATCCGATCACAATCGGCCTTCAGAGCGTCATGGTATCGATCCATCAACGCGGCAGATAGTGCTGCCTTGGTCGGAAAATGATAGTGGATCGATGCTTTGCGAATGCCGACCGCATCGGCCAGATCTGCATAGCTGAACCCATCAAACCCACGGGTGCGCGCGGCTTGCTCGGCGACGTTCAGAAGGGCTATTTTCGTATCGGTCATCATAACAACTCAATCTTTTGGTAAATGATAAGCCTTGCGGCCTGTTCCGCGGCTTCCAATGCACCTTCAACGTATCCACCGAACTGGGGGGCAACCTCGGTCCCAGCGAAAATCAGCGCCTGGTCCCAAAGACCCTTCAGGGGTGAGGGCAGGCCATAGGTTGGGTGACTTAATAGCGGTTGCTGATCTTCCAATGTTGCCGTGAACGGGTCATCGGCCCAGTCTTTGACAAATAGGTCCAGCGGCTGTGCAGCCTCTGGCCCGAATAGCCGCACGAGTTGATCCAAGACCAATTGGCGCAGACGCACCTGATCTTTACGCGCCTGCGGCGGCAATCCGACAAAACCGAATAGCGCATAGGGCCCGTCTTGGGCGGGCGAGGCATCGTGGATTTCAACCATCGGTCCCCGATGGCTCATCGCGTCGCCGGACAGTCCGGCGTCGCGCCAGAAGGGTGATGCGTAGATTGCAACGGCCTTGGCCTGACCCGCCATCCAAGTGGGAACCGCAAGCATCGAACTCAGCGATTTGTCAGGCAACGCGGGCTCGAAAGACAACTGCGCAGCAACCCGCGGTGGCAGGGCGAGCACAACCCTGTCAGCATGAACGCTCCGGCCGTCGGCAGCTGTTGCAATCACACCATTTTCGCCACGCGCAATCTGTTGTATTGGCATCGACAGCTGAACCCGGTCCGGGTGGACGCTTGCCGCCAAAGCGTCGATCAGCGCACCAAAGCCGCCGTCCAATCGCAGTGATCCCCGCATGGATGAAAACCCAAGGCCCCGCGACACGCGGCCTTGTTTGTCCTCATAGGTCAGCTCGCCTGCATAATGCTGTTCGAACCAGGATAGACCAAGCTGGCCGATCAAGTCTGCAATCCTTGGCTGACCGGGCCAGAACCAGGCCGGACCCAGATCGTAGCCGGTATCGCCATGTTGCTGGGTCAGAATACGACCGCCTAGGCGATCCCGAGCCTCAACCAAAACAAAGTCATGCCCTTGTCGCGTGAGCTCTGCCGCAAGGCTCAGGCCCGAAAGACCGCCCCCGATGATCAGGGTCTGCGTCCGTTGTCTGGGTCGAGAGCTCATGTGCACGGCGCGATCAAGCCGTAGGCGATTTGGCATAGGGCAGATGGCCAGTCTTTATCCAGACCTTTGCACCATCAGGACCTGCCACAGCTGTCAGGTTTTCACCGTCAGGCAACCGTAGCCATGCATTCTTAGCCAGCGCATCCCCGCCCACAGTGATCTGGCCACCTATGACCAACAGCTCATGCCCACCAGCTGCATCCGAGGTCAATTCCGCACCCGGATCAAGATGGCTGTAGGTGACGCGTTCGCGGGGATCTTCGTGCAGGAGTGCTGTTGCAACGCCCTTCACTGGTGCGCTAAGCTCCTCCGCCATGGTTTTGCGGAACTGCGTTCGATCCTCCATGTCAAACTGCCAGAGTTTGACAAAGATCGTACATCCCGGCTCTGAACCGGGTGTGTGAGACGAGGTTGGTGGATTGCGCACATAGGTACCTTCAGGGAAATCGCCGTGTTCGTCTTGAAACACCCCGTCCAGTACGATGAATTCTTCGCCTCCGGTATGGGTGTGGGCCGAGAACGAACTGCCCGGTGCATAACGCACAATGGTGGTGGCACGGGCCACTTCGCCTCCGATCCGGTCCAGCATCCGACGGTCAACGCCCTTCATTGGCGAGGGCAACCAGTCTAACTGATCCGAGTGGACAACGACGCGGGAGGAGAAATCAGAGTTCAGTTCCATAAGAGGTTCCTTCTCGGGAAAGGTAGAATAGTATATCAGTCTCTTATCATATATCTACTATTAGGTAGGTAAATTTCAATACCAAGCTTCAAACAATTATTTTGACAGATGTGCCGCCAGTATAGGCCGATGCGAAACCGCTATGAACGCGCCAGAGCGGTCACCAAATAGTCGATCAGTGCGCGAATTCTTGCGGTCAGGTGCCGGTTGGGTGGGTAGGTTGCGTAGAGGCCTAGCACTCGGGTTTCATAAGATTCCAAGATCAATTTTAGCCTTCCGTCCGCCAGGAACGGCTTTGCGGTATACAAAGGCACGCGCCCGATTCCCAACCCATGAGCGGCCATGTTGGCAACAGCGCGGGGCGAATTGGCGCGGAAATTGCCCGAGACCGGTACAAACAACTTTCCGTCCGAGGTTTCGAAATCCCAACTGTCGATCACATTGCCCGTCGTTTGCACCAAGCAATTGTGCCGTGACAGATCTTCAGGTGTTTCGAGAGGGCCCATGCGGTCTAGGTAGTCCGGCGCAGCACAGCAAACGATACGCATATCGGTCAACTTACGCGCCACCAGCGAGGAATCTTTCAGAACCCCAAAGCGAATGGCCAGATCGAACCCTTCATCCACCAAGGACACATGGTGATCAGACAAATGCAGTTCGATCAGAACGCCGGGATGTTCATCCTGAAAAGGTTTGAGCAGGTGGACCAACTCGGCCGATCCATAACCGGTTGGGGCGGTGATCCGGATGCGCCCAGCCAGTTCGGTCTGCCGCTGCTGAACCAGCCCTTCCAACTCATCGAACTGTTCCAATAGCGGTAAGCAGCGTTCGAAATAGGCCTTGCCAGTCTCGGTCAGGGTGACGCTGCGGGTGGTGCGATGAAGAAGCTGAGCATTCAGACGTTGCTCAAGTTGCCCTATGTATTTGCTAGCCAGTTTCGTGCTTATGCCGACCTGTCGGGCACCGTCTGTAAACGATGCGTGGCTTGCGACAGCCACAAAAACCCGCATTCCTGCGATGGTGTCCATTGTCTACGCCACGTTCATAGTCATTCAATAAGTGCGTATATTATCGCCCAACTGTTAGCAAGTTATCTCTGGCTCCAATGCAATCGAAAAGAAGGAGCCATCTGATGACACATCCTCTCCGCATTCACAGCTTTCCACTGTCTGGCCACGCCCACAGGGCAGTTTTGTTCGCCAGCCTCGCCGATATTCATCATGACGTTGTAAATGTGGATTTGGCGGGCGGGGCGCACAAACAGGATGCATTTCTGGCCTTGAACCCTGCAGGGCAGGTGCCAGTTTTGGAGGACGGCGATGTTGTCGTGTGCGACAGCAACGCAATCCTTGTTTACCTTGCCCGCAAATACGCCCCAGACTATCTGCCCAATGATCCGGTGCTTGAGGCTGAGGTTCAGAAATTCCTGACCCTTGCCGCAGGCGAGATCGCCTTTGGCCCCGCAGCCGCCCGGTTAATCAATGTATTCAACGCACCTTTAGACAAGGCGTTTACCCATGCTACAGCAGCCAAAGTGCTGGGCAAACTGGACGCACATCTGGACGGGCGCAATTGGCTGGTCGGTGATCGGCCCACAATCGCCGATGTGGCCATCTACAGCTACACCGCCCATGCTCCCGAAGGCGATGTTTCGCTGGAACCCTACCCGAATGTGCGGCGCCTGCTAGCCAATATCGAGGCTCTGGAAGGGTTTGTACCAATGCCCAAAACCGCGGCCGGGCTAAACGCCGCCTAAAGCAGCATCTGAACCCAAAAGACACCGCGAGGTCCGCCATGAACGCGCCCCTTCAAACCGAGCATTCTCCGTTTCACCGCGGCGAACGCGAAATGCAGAGCCGCATCGGAAAACAGGACAGAATGGAAAAGATAGGTCGGACGGTGATCCGCCCGTTCATGCCGGACCAGCATCGAGATTTCTTTGCACAGCTGCCCTTTGTTTTTCTGGGCAGTGTTGATCAAGATGGCTGGCCCTGGGCATCGATCCTGTCGGGCCGGCCTGGATTTTTGTCCTCACCAAATGACAGACAGTTGAGGGTACAGGCCCGGCCTCATCCCAACGATCCATTGGCTGACGCCCTGGTACACAACACGCCACTGGGTTTGCTGGGGCTCGAACTATCTACGCGGCGACGGAATCGTCTGAATGCAACAATTGGCGAAGTATCAGAAACCGACATACTGTTGGATGTGACCCAGTCTTTCGGGAATTGTCCGAAATACATTCAAACGCATGTCGTTGACTTCATCCGAGAGCCAGGCAGCGAAGCGAAGCGCTCAAAAATCGAGCGGTTCAATGAACTGGCCATCGCCGCGCGCGACATGATTACCTCAGCCAATGCGCTCTATGTCGCAAGCTATGCAGACACCGATCAGGGTCGCAGCGTTGACGTTTCGCATCGCGGCGGGCGGTCGGGGTTTGTGAAGGTGCAAGGCAACAGCCTTCTAGTGCCGGACTTTCAAGGAAACAATTTCTTCAACACGCTGGGCAACTTTCTTGTCACGCAGCGTGCAGGTTTACTATTCCCTGACTATCAAACCGGCGATGTGCTGATGCTGACAGGAACGGTAAACGTTCTGCAGGAACAGCATCCAGACATCGCGGTGTTTGAAGGTGCACAACGTGGCTGGCGGTTTGAGTTGGTCAGCGGCATTCGGATACATGACGCGTTGCCGTTTCGTGCGGAATTGACCGAATATTCACCGAACAGCCTCAGCACGGGGAGTTGGTCGACAGCAGCAAGGTAAGTGGTGGATACCCCGTTGGGTATGTCGTTCCGGGTCATATGTGTCGCAAATGCGCTAGTTCTGGCAGTTATCCAGCGCAACAAATGGCCATGCGCTATGTTTTGACAACCAACCCATTGGATCGCCGGGCAACCGGCTGTGATCTCGTTGTGATGTGCCAATAGAAGCCCGAGGGGCGTTCTGATTGGTCGAAGTCACATGCAAAACGAGATGAAACATGACATATGCGCTGCGCCTGGCCATAGATATTGGCGGCACCTTTACCGACACGGTTCTGGTTGAAGGCGATGAGACCATATTGGCCTCGGCCAAAACCCTGACGACCCATCAGAACCCGGCGGACGGGGCAATGGAGGGCGCGCGGCGGGTGATGGCAGCGAGCGGGCGGTCTCTGCCGCAGGTGACGGGGTTCATCCATGGCACGACTCTGGCTACAAATGCGCTGATCGAACGGCGCGGGTCCGTGGTGGCGACGATCTGCACCGAGGGGTTCCGAGATATCCTCGATATCGGGTATGAGAGGCGCTATTCCCAATACGATATCAACTTGGAAAAGCCTGATCTTCTTGTCCCGCGTGAGCGGTCGTTTGTGATCCGCGAACGTATGTCCGCCGAAGGCGCTGTGCTGATCCCATTGGATGAGGCGCAGTTGGATAACCTGTTGGCTAACTTGGACACCAGCGGGGTCGAGGTTGTCGCAATCTGCCTGATGCACGCCTATGCCAACCCTGCGCATGAGCGGCGTCTGCGGGACCTGCTGGCTGAGCGCCGCCCAGGCCTGACCGTTTCAATCTCATCAGATGTCAGTCCCGAAGCCCGAGAGTTCGACCGGCTCTGCACCACGGTCGCAAACGCCTACATCCAACCGCTGATGCAAAGCTATCTGGCCAGCTTCGCCAAGAAATTCGCAGCCGAAGGTGTAACATGCCCGATCTTGATGATGACGGCAGGCGGAGGCATGTGTACGGTCGAAACCGCAGCCCGCTTTCCAATCCGTCTGGTCGAATCCGGCCCGGCAGGAGGGGCCATTCTGGCCGCACGCATCGCCGCGCAAGCGGGACTCGATCAAGTTCTATCCTTTGACATGGGCGGCACGACTGCCAAGCTGTGCCTGATAGACGATGCACGGCCGCAGACTTCACGTTCTTTCGAAATCGCGCGCGCCGCGCGTTTCATCAAAGGCTCGGGTATGCCGGTGCGAATTCCGGTGATCGAGATGATCGAGATTGGAGCGGGTGGCGGCTCGATTGCTGGGGTGGATCGTCTAGGCCGCCTGACCGTTGGGCCGCAATCTGCAGGGTCAGAGCCCGGGCCGGTGGCTTTTATGCGTGGTGGAACGGAACCGACGGTGACCGACAGTGATATTACATTAGGCTACATTGAGCCGGATACCTTTGCCGAAGGGCATATCCAGTTGGACGCTATCAGCGCCAAGGCGGCGTTGGCCCGTAAAATTGGCGAGCGGTTGGACTTGGATGCGGTCGGTTCCGCGGATGGGGTCAGCCGCATTGTCGATGAAAGCATGGCCAGTGCCGGACGCATGCACGCTGTTGAGTCGGGCAAGGATCTGGGCCCGCGCACGATGATCGCTTTTGGCGGTAATGGCCCGTTGCACGCCGGTCGCGTCGCCCGTTCTGCCGGTGTGTCTCGCATCGTGATCCCACCCAATCCGGGCGTCGGATCTGCGGTGGGCTTCCTGTTTGCGCCAGTCTCGTTCGAGATTGTGCGCTCACACTATTCGCTGCTGAACAGCATGGACCTGGATGGGGTGAATGACTTGTTTGATGCGATGATTTCCGAGGCGGAAGAAGTCGTGGCCAAAGGGACGGGCGATGCGCAAACTCAAACCCGGCGCACAGGTTTCATGCGCTATCACGGGCAAGGGCATGAGATCGAAATCCCTCTGCCGGACCGTGCGGTGACGCTCGAAGACATTGCCCCGCTGACCACCGCGTTTGAGGAGGAGTACCGCAAGCAATTCTCGCGCCCCGTGCCTGGGATGCAGATCGAGATCTTGAACTGGGCCGTTAGGGTAGCGACGTTGGACAATACAGTTGCACCTGTGCTCGATGCGCCCGAACGCACCATGTTCAACGCAACCGAGACCCGCCCGATCACCTGCGATGTGGACGGCACGATAAAAGACGCGGCATTCATCGCGCGTGCCGATCTGAAACCCGGTGACCACGTGTCTGGTCCGGCATTGATCCATGAGCCTCAGACCACCACGCTCGTATCCGCAGATTTCTCAGCCCTTATGGATGCAATTGGCAATCTAGTGCTGATCCAAGATCAGAAAGGAGGCGTATGATGAAACCTGAGCTTTCTCCCGCTCGCCTGCAAGTCATGTGGAACCGACTGCTGGCCGTCGTCGAGGAACAAGGACAGACCCTGATCCGCGCTGCCTTTTCGCCCATTGTAAGAGAATGCGGCGACATCTCTGCCGGGATCTTCGACGTCAATGGTCGGATGCTGGCCCAAGCCGTGACTGGAACGCCCGGACATATCAACACCATGGCCGAGGCGGTGCTGCATTTGCGCCAACGCTTTGCCGTTCAGGACATGAGACCCGGTGACATCTACATGACCAACGACCCGTGGCTGGCTTCCGGGCATTTGAACGACTTCCTACTGATGATGCCCGCGTTCAAGGATGGCAAGGTGGTTGGCTTTACCTCCTGTACCTCTCATCTGGTGGATCTGGGCGGTCTGGGCATGGGGCCGGAAGGATCGGATATTTACGACGAGGGCCTGCTGATCCCTCCTTGCAAACTGGTCGAAGAAGGCACGCCGAATGCGCTGCTGATGGACATCATCCGCGCCAATTCGCGCGAGCTGATCGCCAATGAGGGCGACATTTACGCCCTGATCGCCTGTTGTGAGGCTGGGGTGAACCGTCTGGTGGCGATGATGGATGAGTTCGGGGTCGACGATCTAGACCATTTGGGCAGCTATATCATTGACACGTCGCGCAAAGGCGCGCTGGAGGCCATAGCCGAGGTGCCTGAAGGCGTCTACAAGAACGTGCTGCGCATGGACGGTTACGAGAATGAACTGGAACTGCACGCCACGCTGACCGTTACCAGCGACGGCATGCATGTGGATTTCACCGGCACATCGGGTTGTTCCAAGAAAGGCATCAACGTGCCGCTCAACTACGCCACGGCGTACACGGTCTTTGCTCTGCGCTGCATTGTCGGGCCCGATATTCCCAACAATGCTGGCTCGCTAGAACCGTTCACAGTGGATGGCCCAAAAGGTTGCATCCTGAACGCACAGCGCCCGGTTCCGGTTGCGATGCGTCACACGCTGGGGCAGGTGACGCCCGATCTGGTGCTGGGCTGCCTGCATCAGGCGCTACCCGACAAGGTTCCGGCCGAAGGGGCGAGCTGCATGTTCGACCTGCCCATGCGCCACGCGCCTGAGGTTGCAGCCAATGGCGGGCGCGAGTTTGCCATTGAACCCGTGCACAATGGCGGCACCGGTGCGCGGCCTCATGCGGATGGGCTGTCGGCCACGGCCTATCCTTCGGGCGTCTTTGGCTCTCAGGTCGAAATTACCGAAAGCGTTGCGCCGGTGATCATATGGCGGCGCGAATTGCTGCCGGATTCGGGCGGTGCGGGCAAATATCGCGGTGGGCTGGGTCAGAGGATCGAGATGACCTCGTCCAACGGTGCGCACTTCATCGTGTTCCTGTCGGTTGAGCGGCTGAAATTCCCCGCCTTGGGTCGGATGGGCGGCCAACCCGGCGCGCCGGGACGTATCCGGTTTCGGGACGGGGTCAGCGACATTCCCGGCAAGGGCGAGTTAAGGGTTGAAGGCGGAGACTGTCTGATCTTCGACACGCCCGGTGGCGGAGGTTTCGGCGATCCGGCAGATCGGGACCCGGACGCCGTAGCGCTGGATCTGAGGCGCGGATTGGTAACACCCGAAGGGGCCAAGGCCTACGGAGGCAAGCCATGATCCGAGCGGTCGACCATATCCGTGCGATGGCTCCTTACGCTTTGGCCGATCTCGGGGACGCAGGCACCGTTTCTCTGGCACAGAATGAAAGCGCCTTTCCGCCCAGCCCAATGGCTGTTGCAGCGGGGCAGGCGGTGATGGATCAGATGCCGCTTTATCCCGATCCGGACTGGTCTGATTTGCGTGCAGCGATTGCCGAGGTGCATGACCTCGACCCCGAAATGATCCTGTGTGGGGCAGGGTCGATGGAGTTGATCGGTTGCCTGATCCGAACCTATGCCGGGTCGGGGGACCGGGTGTTGGGCACGGATTACGGCTATGCCTATGTGGCGTCTGCCACCGCGCAGGTGCAGGCGGATTATGTGCAGGCGCGTGAGGTCGATCTGACCGTTTCGGTAGATGATGTCTTGGCCGCTGTCACACCCAAAACGCGGATTGTTTTTGTCTGCAACCCAGGCAATCCGACAGGCACTCTGATCCCGAATGCTGAAATCATCCGTCTTCGCGACGCTCTGCGAAACGATGTATTGCTCGTGGTTGATCAAGCCTACGCAGAGTTTTCAGATACAGACCAGAATCCGGCTGAAATTTTCGCCTTGGCGAAACGTGGGGATACGGGGGTTTTGCGCACGTTCTCAAAAGCATATGGGTTAGCGGGCGCACGTGTGGGTTGGGGTGTCTTTCCCTCAGAGATTGCATCTGAGGTGCGGAAGGTCCTGAACCCGAACAACGTATCGATCCCCTCTCAGGCGATGGCAACAGCTGCGATGCGGGATAAGGCGCATATGCGGGAAACTATAAACCAGACGGCTGCGATCCGAGATCGCTTTGCCAATAAGTGCAGGGCGCTCGGCCTGACTGTGCCGCACAGCCATACGAATTTTGTGCTGATCAGGTTTGCAGATGTCGAGACCGCTCGGAAAGCCGATCATGCCCTACGGGCCGAGGGCTTGCTGATGCGCCGTATGGGCGGCTATGGGCTGGGCGATTGTCTGCGGGCAACGATCTGCCCGCAGGAGATCATGGATCGCTGTTTGGCCGTGCTCAGAAAGCTGACGTCATGACCCATGAGACTCGCGCACGGGCAAAGATCGGTGTGTTGGTGCCCTTCACCAACACCAATCTGGAAGCCGACATGATGCTGATGCGATGCCCGGATACGACGGTGCATTTCCAGCGCATTGGCGGGTATGACGTGGACGAGATCCCCGGTTCGGATCAGATGGCGGGGCTGGGGGCCTTGGATATCAGCCACGACCTGAGAATGATCGCTGGCGTTCGGCCTGATGTGGTTCTATACGGTTGCACCTCGGCCACGCTGACCCATGGCCCATCTTTTGACGCGCAACTGGCGCGGGACATCAAAGCCGCATCCGGGGCGATCACCTTCACTGCTGCCGGGGCGCTGGTCGAGGCGATCAGAGCATTGGGTGTGGCTAAGGTCGGGTTTTCGTCACCCTATCTGGGTGAGATCAATGCACAGGCCGTGAATTTTCTGGCACAAAACAGCATCTCAACTGTGCAGTGCGCGGATATCGGACGCGCATTGGGGAACTATGGTCAGGGTGAGCTGACGCCAGATGAGGTCTATGATCTTGCCTGTCGCGCAGATCACCCCGAAGCAGAAGCCATCGTGCTCAGCTGCACCGATATGCGCGCGGTCGAGGCGGTTGAGCAGATCGAAGACCGACTGGACAAACCAGTGGTCACATCGAACCAGGCGATGATGTTTGCGCTTGTCCGGGCATTGGATTTACCACGGCATCCCGGCCTTCCCGGTCGTTTGTTCGATCTCATCCATCGTTGAACGCGCCAACTCTGACGCAGATGTGGCAAAAAGTCAGTGTCGGACCTCTTGTGATCGGCAATCCTTATTACTATTGTCAGGTTTAAATTTGCAACTCACTCACGCAGACAAACAGGTGTCAGCCAACTATGCACGCAGTCGTTTATAAGGCGGTTGAAGAACAACGCGTTGCGCCAGCACCGCAAATGGCGGATCGGCCCTTGGCGATCATCAACCACTTGCGAATGGTTGCGCTGCGCTGCCGTTCTGCTGCGCGGGTCGATCTGGATCAGGCCTGTGCCTTGCTGTTGGCTGATCCCGCAGATGCACAGATGCGGCATGCAGAAACTTTGATGCGCGGCTTCCGTCAGGCGGTTGAAAAACGCCCCATCTTTCATCGTCCGGGTTCGTCGGAACTGTCCTTTGATGAGGCCTGGCTAGCGCGGTTGTTCGATGCCATCGAGCGCGAGGATGATGATAGTTTCCGGTTTCTGATCCAGTCCCGCGTTTCCCGTTGGCGGCAACGAAATCTGGCTTTTCTGGTTCGGGCTGTCTCGGACCAGTTTTAACTTTTTTAGAATAATTCTAAATAAGTCTTGGAATCTCTGCCTGATCCTTTAGATAGAGGTAAGATCCCTGTTCTTGATCGACAAAAACATTTCGAACCCCAGGAAAAAAGGTGACTTCCATGACACAAACAGCCGTTGATCTGACCACCGACGCCCGCACCGCCATCGCAGATGCGTTGAACCAGTCAGTTGCTGAAACAGCCGTAACAACCATGTTGGCGCAGAATTTTCATTGGAATGTAACCGGCATGGCCTTTAGCCCGCTGCATGAACTGTTCCAGAAAATCTACGAAGATCACTTTGTTGCACAAGATGATCTGGCAGAACGCGTAAAGGCGTTGGATGCCCATGCCGAAGGCACGCTGGCGGGGATGCTCAAGCGCTCGAAAGTTGAAGAACATGACGGCCACGCCACCGACAAAGAGATGATCAAGCTCATGCTGGAAGCTCAGGAAACACTGGCGGCCACTTTGGCGGGCGCTGGCGAACTGGCTGCCGAGCACGGTGATACCCTGACTGAGGACTTGTGCATCGGTCGTGGTCAGACACACGAGAAATTTGCGTGGTTCCTGCGCGCCATGCTGCGCTAAGTTAGTTGGCCAGGGGAATATTAACCTTGGCCTTCTTCTTTTTTAGTTTTTTCAGATAGGCCGGTCCCCAATGGGTGTACCGGCCCATTTTTTCCTGCTGGCAGACAAGCATCTGCACAAAAGCCTCTTGCTGATCCGCTCGTTTGATCGACTTGAACAGCTTCTTCTGGGGTTTGGTCATCGAGCAGCCGATGCAATGACCCTCGCGCCGGAATTTGCAGACGTCGATACAGGGTGAAGGGACTTTCTTGCTCATCAAGACTACTCATTGAATCGGGGTCAAGGAATCGCCCCTAGCTGGATTTGTGGTTGTCACGTTTCAAATAAGGCTATCTGCTCCAGATTTCGAGAGATGCAGTTCAAAATTGCGCCTCACGGGCAATCAGCACTGTCGCTAAGATGGGCCAAGACTGTTTGCGGCCCTTTCCCCACGCAAAATGTCGTGGAATAAACCGCCAAAACAGGTCTAGTGTGCTAGTTCTTTATGGGCCCAACGTTGAGCAGCGACAGGAACCCCAAATGATCAAAGACAATCCCGATCTGATCGCGGCCATCCGCGACCGTTTCGCCCATGTCGAGAGCTGCCCGTTTCAGGGAGAGCGTATCTTCTTTGAAAACGCAGGCGGTGCGCTGACTTTGAAAAAAGTGGCTGAGACCTCTGCGTTTTATGCTGCGATCCCTGACAATCCTGGGCGGATCAATCCGGCCGGGCAGGGCACGCAGAATGTGATCAACAAGGCCAAGGCCGATCTGGGCGTGTTCATGAACGCTTCATCCGGTCAGTTCTTTGCCGGGGAAAGCGGGACCGAGTTGCTGTTCCGGCTGATCCGCACGGCCTGTTTGGTTGCGCCGAAGGGAGCGAAGGTGATCGGGTCCTCGATCGAACACCCCGCCACCCGCAGTGCCGCGCGTCGCTGGGCTGGGATTGCCGGGCTAGAATACTCGAACGTGCAGCACGACGACGAGACTGGGCTGGTCACGGCTGAAGATTATGCCACGCGGATGACTCCGGACGTGGCGGTAGCGACAATCCTGCATGCCTCGCCCGTGACGGGTATGGGCATGGACGTGGCCGCAATCTCAGCCGCGATCCGGGCGGTTTCGCCCGACTGTCTGATCATTGTTGACGGTATCCAGCACGCGGCGCACGGGCAGTTGGATCTGGATGCGTATAATGTCGATGGCTATGCGATCTCACCTTACAAAGTGTTCTCGCGCCACGGCTATGGCATCGCGTGGATCTCCGAAAAGCTAAGCGCGCTGCCCCATGACATGCTGATCGACGCGCCCGCGACGGGGTGGGAGTTCGGCACCCGTGATGCCGGTTCTTACGCCACAATGTCTGATGTGATCGACTATTTCGTCTGGCTGGGTGGCGCGGTGTCCGACGAAACCGAGCCGCGCAAACGGATCGAGGCGGCAGGTCGCGCCATCCACGGCTACGAGACCCACCTGACGAAAGCGATGATCAACGGGGTCGGCAACCTGCCGGGTCTACGTGATATGGACCACATTCGCATTCTGGCCGGATCTGACAACGCGGCGCGCGAAGGTCTGGTGTCGGTTGTGGTGGATGGCGTCCCATCCGAGCAAGTCGTCGAAACACTCAACCAGCAGGGCATCCGCACCCATGTGCGCAAAGCGGATCATTATTCGGGCAATGTACTGACGCCTCTGGGCCTGTCTGACTGCATCCGTATCTCACTGTGTCACTACAACACCGAACAGGAAGTCGCGCAATTGCTAGCCGTCTTGAAAGACATGTCAGCTTGAGCGCATGAAAAAAGCCCGACCAATGGGCCGGGCTTTTCAGTGATCAGATCAAAGCTTTAGAAATGAGCGGAATTGGTCGTCGCAGGTGCCTTTATCGGTGGCGCGAATTTGGTCAAATCAATGCCATCTACCGCCGTCTTGTATTCCTCAATGGTTGGGGTGCGGCCCAGAATGGCCGACAAAACCACAACAGGGGTCGAGGCCAGCAGGCTTTCGCCTTTCTTGTCCGGTGCATCGGCGACAACACGGCCCTGGAACAGGCGGGTCGAGGTTGCCAGAACCGTGTCACCCTTGGCCGCCTTCTCCTGGTTGCCCATACAGAGGTTACAGCCCGGACGCTCAAGGTACAGGATGTTCTCGTATTCTGTGCGGGCTTGCGTTTTGGGGAACAGATCGTCGAACTCGAACCCAGAATAGCGTTGAAGGATTTCCCAATCTCCCTCGGCCTTCAATTCATCAATGATGTTGTAAGTTGGCGCGGCCACAACCAGTGGCGCATTAAACTCAACATTGCCCGCGCCCTTTTCGAGGTTGCGCAGCATTTGAGCGACAATCTTCATGTCGCCTTTATGCACCATGCACGACCCGACAAAACCCAGGTCCACTTGCTTTTCAGCATTGTAATACGAGATCGGGCGGATCGTATCGTGCGTGTAGCGCTTAGAGACATCGGCGTTGTTGACATCCGGATCGGCGATCATCGGCTCGACGATTTGATCCAGATCGACAACAACTTCAGCAAAGTACTTCGCGTTGTCATCTGGGCGCAACGCCGGGTTTTCACCCGACTTGATTTCGGCAATGCGCGCATCCGCGATATCGATCAGCTTTTGCAGCATGCCATTTTCATGTTCCATGCCTTTATCGATCATGATCTGGATACGCGACTTGGCCAGTTCGAGTGATCCAATCAGGGTTTCGTCGTTTGAAATACAGACCGAGGCCTTGGCCTTCATCTCAGCCGTCCAGTCCGTGAAGGTGAAGGCCTGATCCGCCAGCAGCGTGCCGATATGCACCTCGATCACGCGGCCCTGGAACACGTTGTCGCCATGCTGTTCCAGCATCTGTGCCTGCGTCGCATGCACCACGTCGCGGAAATCCATATGTTCGGCCATGTTGCCCTTGAAGGTCACCTTGACCGATTCAGGGATTGGCATCGAGGCTTCACCGGTTGCAAGCGCCAGCGCCACAGTACCCGAATCCGCGCCAAATGCCACGCCTTTGGACATACGGGTGTGGCTGTCGCCGCCGATGATGACCGACCAGTCATCTACGGTGATGTCGTTCAGCACCTTGTGGATCACGTCGGTCATCGAGTGATAAACGCCCTTGGGGTCACGACCGGTGACAAGGCCGAAATCATTCATGAACTTCATCAGGCGCGGGGTGTTGGCCTGTGCCTTGGCATCCCACACCGAAGCCGTGTGACAGCCTGATTGGTATGCCCCATCCACGCTAGGTGAGACCACTGTCGCAGCCATCGCTTCGAGTTCCTGCATGGTCATCAAACCGGTGGTGTCTTGTGAGCCAACAATGTTGACCCGGACGCGCACATCAGACCCGGCATGCAGGGTCTTGCCCGGCGTGGTGCCCAGAGCGTTTTTGTTGAAAATCTTCTCAACTGCGGTCAGGCCCTGACCGTCATGGCTGATCTCTTTAGACGGCGCAAAAACAAGGGGGGGTTCGACGCCCAGTGTTTCGGCCGCGATGGTCTGCAGCTTTTTACCAAAGACAATGGCATAAGAGCCACCGGCCTTCATGAATTCGACCTTCTGCGGCGTGAAGGATGCCGGGACATCAACCAGTTCTTCGCCATCTTCGCTCAGCAGCTTGTGGGTTTTGGTGTTGATCTTCAGCACCGTACCTGTGGCAACCGAGTATTTCTCTTCAAGGATCGGATTGCCGTCATTGTTCAGAATCGCGTTGCCATCTTCGTCGACCTTTTTGACCCAGTTCTTCAGGTCAAGGCCAATGCCGCCAGTCACGCCGACGGTGGTCAGGAAGATCGGCGAGATGCCATTGGTGCCCGCCACAACCGGCGCTATGTTAACAAATGGCACATAAGGACTGGCCTGCTTGCCTGTCCATAGCGCCACGTTGTTCACACCCGACATACGGGACGATCCCACACCCATCGTGCCTTTTTCCGCAATCAACATCACCCGCTTGCCTGGGTGTTGCAGCTTCAGCGCCTCGATTTCCTGCTGTGCTGCTTCCGAGATCAGGCATTTGCCATGCAGTTCCCGATCAGCACGCGAATGCGCCTGATTGCCGGGCGACAGCAAATCGGTCGAGATATCGCCTTCGGCGGCAACATAGGTGACGACTTCAATCTCCTCATCAATTTCGGGAAGCTTGGTGAAAAATTCAGCTTTGGCGTAACTTTCAAGAATGTCTTTCGCGATCGGATTGCCGGCCTCGAAGGCGGCCTTCAGACGATCGGTATCAGCGTCATAAAGGAACACTTGCGTCTTAAGAACTTCAGCCGCTTCGCCAGCAATCTTTGTATCTTCGCCCAAGGCCAGATCCAGCAGCACCTCGACCGAGGGGCCGCCTTTCATATGCGACAGCAACTCAAACGCAAATTCCTGCGTTATCTCTTCGACATCCGCGTCGCCAAGAATGATCTCTTTCAGAAAGCGAGCCTTTTCACCGGCGGCGCTCGTTGTACCGGGCAGCGTGTTGTAAATGAAATAGTTTAGTGAATCCGCACGATATTCGTTCTGAGGGTCGCGGATCTGATCGATGATCTCTTTCACCAAAGCACCATCATCAATGGGCTTAGGGCTCAGTCCCTGCTCTTTGCGGGTTTCGATTTCACTCAGGTAATCTGTATAGAGGCTCATGGCGTTTTCCGACGATTTGGGCGAGAGCGCGAGGTGTGAACTTTAGCTCGCCATTCAATTTGTATGCGGCGGTATACGAAAAGCGCGCAAGTTGCAAGAGTAGCACCTGTGGCGCCGTGTCTCGGCTTCGTCGTTTAACGAATGACCGCGATCCAGACATCTCCAACACGGAACTGACTGACAGGGTCAAGCCGCACTGGTTTATCCGGTGCAATTTGCCGCCCGCGCACCCAGGTTCCGTTCGAAGACCCCATATCCCGAATTTGAAGCTGGTTGCCCTTGGCAATCTGCAAGATGCAGTGCTTGCCAGATGCCCCCTTGCTGCGTGTCAATGCTAGATCGGCCCAGCCGGAATCGCGCCCGATTTTGATCTGCCGCGAGGATTTGAGGCCCTTTACCTGATTGAAGACCAGGCTCTTGCCGCGATCCGGCCCGGATTGCACACGTAGCCGCCAAAAAGTCACCGAACGCGGCGCCATCGGGCTGAACCAGCGGATTTCAGCAGCCCTGTCATATCGTGCGGAGGTGTTTGGGTTCAGACCCGTCAGACCCAGCGTCATGATCTTTTTCATGGCGCGTGTGGACCGGCGCACGGGTGAAACCGGCTTGCCGCTTTTGTCACGCATCGTCAGGCGCAGGACAAAGCGGCCAAGGGTTGCGCCGCTCAGCACGCCTTCGCAGATCAGCCAGTAGATGAGGACCATCGCCAGATAAAGCCCCGCCGTCAGGGCAGGGCCTGCACGCAGCAGCCCAAGCTCTTGCCGCAACACGGGTTCGATAGTAGCGCAAACAAATGCCAGAAACATGAAATCGAACAGCGCAGCCGCGCTGAGCAGGCGGGCGGCGTTTTTGTCGTCCAAAGGGCCCCCGATCGCCATCACCGTGCCCCCAGCATTGTCAGAATCATGAACAGCGCTGCTCCGATTGAGCACAGCATGAGCGCATCACAATGAAGCCGCAGCGCATGTTTCCCGGCTGCGTTGGAGATACGAAAATGAAACCCGGCGACCCACAAGGCAAGACCCATACCGACAATGGTGAACAGCAAGGTCTCGGACAGGATTTGCCGGTTCATGGCAACCGCCAACCAATCGGCAGCACCCACAATCAATCCACCCCACAGGATGGCAACAACATAGACAGCAAAGCTCAACGCCTCATTCCGGGAACGGCTGAGCCAAGTCACCAATGCCCCCAAACCCCAGCCCAATGCGGCGGCGATGAGAATCACCAAAATCATCCGAACGGGCAGCGAAAGTGTTGCCACCTCAACATTAAAAACCATCCTAGAGGTATTGTTCGCGAAATTGGAACTAATACCCAGAATAGCCAATAACGCGCCAATACCGGCGCCGATATTTCCGGCAAATGCAAAAACCTCATTCGCCAGAACCATCTTGTCCCGTAAACCAAAGGGTAATCTCATCTTAAAACTCATCCTATGATCGAATGTTCAAAAGTATTTGGTCGAATGCCAATCGAATCAGTATTCTATCTTTGCAGGTCATTTGCGAATCGTTGATTGAAAATAAAAAATATGTGAGTTCTTAATCAACTAAGAAGAAAAATTGTTTTACGGAGTAACGAGATGCGTACAGTTGCAGTGTCATTTTTTGCTGCTATTTCCCTTCTACTGACAGCATGTACCGATGAGGCGTTCCAATCTGCGTCATCATCTTCAGTAGCTGGAAAAACCCAACAGGAAAAACAGCTGGAAAAGCAGGTTAAAAGCCTGGATCAGGTGTCCAAGGACATTATTGTTAACAATACGGTTCAGGGTGCGCTGGCTGGCGCGGTTGTCGGTTGTGGTCTCGGCCTATTGTTGGGCGGCGACGCCGGGGATTGTGCGGCTGGTGCCGCCGCAGGTGGCCTGATCGGCGGTGTCGGCGGCAACCAGGTCGGCCGTCAGGCCGCTGCTAAGAATGTTGAAATCGTCAACAGCAAGCAGGTTCTGGCAAACCTATCGAATGTCAGCAAACAGCTGAGCTCGGTCGAAGCAAACCTACGTTCGGTGCTGGCCTCGCAAAATGCAGAACTGAAATCGCTGCGCCGTCAACTGGACGGCGGGCAGCTATCTCAGTCGGCTTACAATCAGCGCGTCAACGCCATCAAATCCAACCGTCAGGTTGTGTCGAACGAGTTGAAGCGCAGCGAGCAAAATATGGACAACACCATCTCGGAGCTGAAGACAGCGTCAAGCAAAGGCCAACCCGGCTTGGGCGGAGCAACAAATGCAGCGGTCAGCAACAAGGACCGGCTGGCACGGACGCGGGCATCCATCAACCTGCTATAAGTTTCAATAACCCGCGCCTGACCTTGGGCACGGGTTTTCAATTGGTAAGAGTGAGAAAATGACTTCAGATCTTCTTCGTTTTTCAAGACCTTTCGCCCTTGTCGCCGTTACCGCTGTTGCGGGATGTACTGGTTCAACAGATCCAACAACGGCAACTTTGTTTGACAATATTGCTAACCTGAATTCCGGTGAGTACGATCGTCAGATCGCCAATAATAAAGCACAGGCGGACGCTATTATTGCGCAGAACAAAGCGGCAGAGCAGCGCAATGCGCAATTGGCGGCGCAAAGCAATGCCAACAAAGCCGAAATCGACTCGCTGCGCCGGCAGATTGCTGATGTAAAGGCTCAGGGTGCTAAGGCGCGTGCCGCCTCGGCCTCGGACCCTGTAAAACTGCAGCAGGTTCAGGCGCTGGACAATCAGCTGAACGCGGTCGAGCGTGACGTTAACAGCGGTGCAAGTTCCGCCGCCATCTCGTCCGAACTGAGCCGGATCAAGTCGGCGTATCGCGCGCTGTCCATATAATTCTAATCACGTCAGGTCGGCGCTTGTCGGCACATGCGACGACCGGGACGTCTTGCCTGAGGGGGGTCTTGGGATCGTGACCTACGGATTTTCACGCAGATTGGTGGCGCTTGCTGCCGCTTTGGTCATTTCGGGCGTAGCCCACGCACAAGAGGGGAAAACCCGCGCGCCAGCCACCGGGCTGGCAATCTTGGATTGTGCGCCCGCCGATCCCGCACCCGAGGACAGCTGCCTCGTTCGCGTTCCGTCCGGTAATCAGCGTGGCGATATGAGCTTTCGCTCGCTTGGTGATGCGCAGGCTGATTTTGAATTCGTCAAATCTCTGGATGATATCCCGGGCAACCTGACGCTTTCGGCAACGATGGTTCTGATTGACCTGTCGGTCGGTGAGCGCAGCGCGCGTGTGCGCAGCTGGAACCGTGAGCGCGAGCTGATTTCGCGCGTCGTGACCAATCTACCGACGGATGAAAAAGTCGCAATCTATGGGTTCGGCAATGATATTGTTGAGTTGTCGCCCTTTTCGACCAACCGCTCTCAGGCCGAAGATGTGGTTGAGGATCTTGAGATTAAGGAACAGAACACCCGTCTGGTCGCCAACGCGACCCGAGCGATCGAATTGTTAAGCCAGCAAGATGATGTCCTGCTGAAGAACCTGATCCTGATCACCGATGGGGATGAAGAGGGATTGGCAACGGTTGAAGAAATCACCGAGGCCGCCGAACGCGAAGGCGTTTCGGTCTCAGCCCTTGGAATGTTCTGGCGGGCACAGGGCAACGCCCGCACCACGCGCGGCATTGACGTACTGAAACGACTGACGGACCCGCAAAATGGCCTCATGGAAGAGGTCTTCTTGCAAAATCAGTCTGATGCCATTGCCGTGGTGTCAGATTTCATTCGATCCTATGGAAATTCTGTCAAAGGCTCGGGCCTGATTGTGCCAGTCGGTGATCCAGCGCCCGCTCGCATTACCATCGAAATGATCGAACCGGTTGTCGGCCAACCGGGACAGACTCAGACCAAGAGCTATTCCGCCGAATTCCAGCCAGTGGTTGATCCGACGCCAGAACCGGAACCAGAGCCCGCGCCAGAACCGGAGGATGAGATTTTCGGTTTCCCGGCGCTTTATGTCTACATCGCGGGTGGCGTTCTGTTGCTGCTGCTTCTGCTGCTGGCGGTGCTGCTGGCGCGGCGCGGTTCGGGGGGTGAGCCCGAAGATGATCTGGAGGCTGGCGATTTCGACGATGGCGACGCGACAGGTATGCCGCAGCCACAGGATGAGACGCGCACAGTCGCAACTGCACCTCCGCCGATTGCCTTTCTGGTTCGGGTGGATAACGGGCATCGTTTCCCGGTGCCCGCGGGACGCTCGACCATCGGGCGTAGCAGTACAAACGGGGTGGTCATCCCCGATGGCGGTGTGTCGCGTGTGCATGCGGAACTCAGCGGTTCGCCAGACGGACGATTCACCATCAGCGATCTTGATAGTTTGAATGGTACGCTGATCAATGAGCGCAAGATCAAAGGCGCGCAGAGAGTAAATGTGGGTGACACAGTGGGCCTTGGGTCCGTTCGCCTGAAACTGGTCCGGGCATAGTCCGGGACCATACACACAGGAAAGGTGAAGACATGGGCAACGACAACAAGACAAGCTGGCTGTTCGACAAGGACGACGAAGAGCTGAACGACGATCTGGATTTTGGAGCAGATGACGGGTTCACCGAAAGCATCTCGCCCTCGGATGACGAGGCGACACATGCCATGCCAAGCGGATCATCCTTCAGTGAAGCGCCGACTGAATATGTCGAAGACGAAAAGACACAGATTTACCATGGTGGTATGTCCAAGAATTTCTCGGACAAAGCCGAGTTTGATCCGATGGTCGACCCGATCACTGGGTGGCTGGTTGTGGTCAAAGGTCCGGGGTTGGGTCAGTCGGTCAATCTGGGTTCGGGGATGAATACACTGGGCCGTGACAGCGGTGAGCGTGTTTCGCTGGATTTCGGGGACAAGATGATCTCGGGCAAGGATCATTTGCGGGTGATCTTCGACGATGCCAACCGCGTGTTCTTTGCCGCCCCCGGAACAGGCCGAAACATCAGCCGGATCAATGGTCAGATCGTTGCTACGACAATGCCGTTGGAAAACTACGCGCTGATTGAACTGTCGAAACAGACACATGTGCGCTTTGTCGCTTTCTGTAACGAGGATTTTGACTGGTCGGAGCTGGCCGAAAGCTCTGACGACTGATCCCGATGACAATCATCAGCGGCAAACAAAGCCTGGGCCAACGCGAAAATCAGGAAGACGCTTTCGATCTTGTCTATCAGAACGAACGCGACCCGAAATCCGATATCCTGATGCTGGTGGCCGATGGGATGGGCGGCCATGCAGGGGGCGAGGTTGCATCCAATCTGGCCCTGTCGGCGTTCAAGAAGCATTTCATCGGGGGCTCGGAGGCGCCGCGCCCGCGGGACCGGTTGCAGGAGTCGTTGACGGCAGCAAATGATGCTTTACGCCAGCGCATTGCCAGCCAGCCCGACCTGAAAGGCATGGGATGCACTCTGATCGCGGCGCTCAAGCTGGGGGATCGGCTGGTTTGGGTTTCAGTTGGTGACAGCAGCCTATTTCTGTTGCGCGACGGACGCTTGAAAAAGCTGAACGCAGATCACTCGCTTTATGGTGAATTGTTGCAGATGGTTGCTGCGGGCAAGATCACGCAGGAAGAAGCGGACAGCCACCCGCGCCGCAATGCCTTGCGTTCAGCGCTGATGGGGGATCGGATTTCTCTGACCGATGTCAACGCCATCAGCCTGAAACCGGGTGATGTGGTTCTGTCCTGTTCGGACGGGTTGGATACCCTGTCGCAGTCTGAAATCCGGGATATCCTGCAAGGTGGCAAAAACCGCGATATGCGCGGTGTCGCCTCGGATCTGTTGAACGCGGTCGAGGCGAAAGGAAAGCCGAAACAAGACAACACCACCGTCGTCGCCTATGCTCATGTCCAGGACGGCATGAGCAGCATGCTGCGGGGAAGCCAATGGGCGTTTCACAACACCGGCGGCAATGGGAATACGCTTAAATATGCGGCGATTGGTCTTGGGGGTTTGGCCGTTGTTGCGGCGGCTGGCGCATGGCTGCTGCGGCCTGATCCAGTCGAAGTCACGCCAGAGCCTGAGCCCGTCCAAAATCCGCCATCACAAGAAGAACGCAGTATTGGTGACAGCACAGTCGATGACGATCCAATTGTGCCGGACCCCAATAGCGACGAGGAGCCGTTAACAGAGCCTGAAGGCCAGGTGCCAGAGGCTGAAGAAACGCAGCCAGAAGAACCCCCTGCACCCGAGGAAGCGACCCCAGAACCCACCGATCCATCTACGCCCGAAGAACCAGAAAGCACAGAGCCGGCAACGCCTGCGGAGCCTCCGGCAGAGGATGATGTTTCAGTAGAAAACCCCAGTGGCGAAGGAAGGTAATTCTGACCGTGTCGGTGCATTTGCCAAAAGGAGAAACCTTCGCCGGGTACGTTCTGGGGGACGTATTGGGGCAGGGGGGCTTTGGCATCACCTACCGTTCGCGCAACCGTGAAACCGGCGAGCGGTTTGCGATCAAGGAATATTTCCCCGCTGACTATGCGGACCGAGGCCCCAACAACGCTGTTTCGCCCACGTCCGAGGGGCGGCAATTGTTCCACATGGGGTTAGAGGCGTTTCTGCAAGAAGCCAATCTGCTGCGTGATCTGCCACAGCAGCAGGGCCTAATGCGCGTGCGGGCTGCATTCCGAAAACATGGCACAGCCTATTGCGTGATGGAGTATATTCACGGCGATCCACTGGACCGGATGATGGCGCGCATGATTGATGCCCGCGGATCGGTCCCGCCCGATCTTGTCACCACTTTCCTTCACTCGATGCTGAATGCCCTGGATGCGGTTCATGATGTCGGTGTGGTTCACCGCGATATGAAACCGGCAAATGTCATGATCCGTAAAGACGGGCAGCCCATTCTGATCGATTTTGGCGCTGCTCGCCTGATGGGCAAATCCAGCGGTCTGGCGTCAATGTTCACGCGCAAATACGCGGCGATTGAGCAGTTTCCGGCGGACAAAACCGGATTGACCGGCAGCGTTCAGGAAGGCTCTTGGAGCGATTTGTTTGCCCTTTCGGTCATCCTGTATGAGATGGTTTCGCAAAGCCTTCCGCCCAACGCCGAAGAACGCTGGAAAGAAAAACGGGCGACAGGTCGTGACCCCTACGTCCCGGTGCGCCACAACCTGAAGCGCAATCGTGTTCAGGAAAAATATGATGATGCCTTGCTGAATGCTATCGATCTTGGCTGCAGGTTGCTGCCGCGTGATCGCATCCGCACAGCGCGTGACTATGCGCGGCTCGCGGGCATTGATCTGCACGGAGCGGTGCCCGGTCCTGACCGGCCAGAACGAGAGCCTCGCGCGAAACCTGTTAGCCGCCCAAGGCCGCGCCCAAAGAAAAAAACCGGAGGCCGCAAGGCTTCAATATTGGTGTTGCTGTTGATCCTGATCGTGGCAGCGGCCGTCATTGCATATGGAATACTGATGTGAAGATTGTAGCTTTAACTCGTTCCCTTTGTTTTACGACCGCCTGGCTGTTCGGTATGGCCTGCGCTGCCGCTGCGCAAATCGCGCCGGATATCGTTGCGGAAACGGACAAGGCGGTTGGACGAGCGGTCGTGGACGTCAGCGGCGGGCAAGCAACTGGATCAGGATTCGTCCTGTCAGAACTGCCCGAAGGTGGCGGTTACTACTACATCACCAACCATCATGTGATTAACGGTGGCCTGAACATACAGGTCGGGTTCAAACAGGATGACCGGGTCTTTTTATATGATGCGAAGGTTCTGCATGCCTCGCGCGAACTGGATTTGGCCGTACTGCGCATTGTCCCGCAGGAACCTAGCGGACATAGGCCCGGATTTCTGTCTCTGCGCGAAGGCAAGGCACTGAAGGGTGAACAGGTGGCTGCCATCGGCTATCCCGGTTCCTCGGACCAGATCAATGCCGGGCGGGATATGTTGCCTTTTTTTGAAACGACGTTGACCCAGGGTGCGATCAGTAAGGTTGCTCCGGGATCATTCAATGAAACGGGGCGGACCCTCGAAATTGTGCAGCACACAGCATCGGTCAATCCCGGCAATTCGGGCGGACCATTGATCGACTATTGCGGATCGGTACTGGGTATCAACACCGTCATCTCGGTCTGGAACTCGGATGGTCGCACGCCAACGAACAACACATTCTGGGCCTCGTCAGCGAACCCAATATCCGGTTTTTTGCGGGATGCGGGCATTCCCTTTAACGCGCACCAGCAGGAATGTGATCCAGACAACCCGGACTTTGTAGGCGGTGGTGCGAAAGACAACAGCCTGCTGATCATCCTGGCCGTACTGGCTGGCGCCAGTGCAGCCGTGATCGGCGGTATCTATTTCGTAGTTTCGCAAAGCAAAGCTGATGGCGGACCAAAATCCGCGCGCGGGGGTGGGTCGGCCAAATCTTCGGGCCGGGCCATTCTGGCCGTCAGCATGGATGGAAAATCCGAACGGTTCAGCGCCGCCCAGCTACAGTCGGGTGTCACGATTGGCCGCGCCAGCGAAAACACGCTGACCATCACCGATCGCAATCTCAGCCGCCGCCATGCCAGCCTGTCGTTGCAGGGGCGCAAGATGATGCTGACCGATCTTGGCTCGTCCAATGGCACCAAGGTTGATGGCCGCCGTCTGAAACCGAATGAGCCGGTTCAGATCAACACCAAATCGAAGGTCGAACTTGGGGGGGTTGCGCTTGTCTTCAGACGCCCCTGATACGGTCCTGTCGATCCGCAACCTTGGGATCGAACGCGCGCCCGGTTTCTTCGTGGTGATCGAAGAGCTGGAACTGAGCGCAGGTGAGACCATCGTTCTGGACGCGGTCAGCGGGGCGGGCAAAAGCACAGCGCTGGGGCTGATTGCCGGGGCGCTGCCGCTGACGGACCTGCCGGATATGCTGCATCTGATCGGCGGGGTGACGGTCACGCCGGACACCCCGAGGGCCGAATTTGCCGGGCCCGACAAGCTGGGCTTTGTACTGCAAACCAATACGCTGGTGCCGTATCTGAGCTTGCAGGAGAATATTGAACTGCCCGTGCGCGTCGCCGGGCAGGTGCCGGATGCAGAATGGCAGGATCACCTGATCCGCGCTATGGGGCTAAGGGACCTGACCGCCCGCAAACCGGGACAGTTGTCGGTAGGCCAACGTCAACGCGCCTCGGTTGCGCGCGCCTTGCTGGGGCAGCCCGCATTGCTGTTGCTGGACGAGCCGGTCTCGGCCCTCGACCCCGCCAATGTGGCCGAGGTCGAAGGGTTGATCGTGCATCTGGCAGCCGAGGCCGGGTCGGCGGTCGTGCTGGCCAGCCATCAGGCACAAACGGGTGAGTTTGCAGATACCCCACGTGCCGATCACCGACTTCTGGATCATCAGGGGCAATCCTATTCGATCTTCTCAACAGCGGGCCGCGCGGCGGCGAGGGTGGCGTGATGGTTCGGATACCAGCCATGTTGGCCCTGCGCGAATTGCGCCATGACTGGCAGTCGGCAATGTGTTTTGTCGCCGCGCTGGCGGGCGTTCTGGGCCCGCTGCTGATCATTCTGGCGCTGAAGAACGGGATCATCGGCACCATGGTAGGCCGATTGATCGAGGACCCGTCGAACCGCGAAATCCTAGCCATCGGGGCCGAGCAGCATGATGCAGCCTTCTTCGCCGCCCTGGGCGCGCGGCAAGATGTCGGGTTCATCGTGCCTGCTACGCGCTCGATCAACACATCAGCCAACGCGGTGCGACATGAGGCGCAGCGCAAGTTGGAGCGTGCGGTGCCTCTGATCCCTTCGGCTGCGGGTGATCCGCTGATCGACGGCGAAGCGGTTGCGCCGGGTCGCGTGTGGGTCTCGGACAAGCTGGCGCAGGACCTTTCGGTCTCGGCCGGGGATACAGTTGACATGATCGTCGGGCGCGAAGTGGATGGGCAACGCGAAAACGCCCGCCGCGATCTGCAGGTGATTGGCGTATTGCCCCCCGAAATTTGGCCGCGTCCTGCCATCTTTCTGTCGCTGCCCGATCTTCTGGCGGTCGAGCGGTTTCGCGACGATCTGACCTCGAACCCCGCAAACTGGACCGATCCGGTTGCCGAGCCCGAAACCTATGCCAGCTTCCGCCTCTATGCGCGTTCGCTTGAAGATATCGGAACCTTGTCAGCTCATCTAGCTGAACAGGGGCTGCAATCGCGTCCTCGAGCTGAAAACGCAGCCCTGCTGCTGTCCTTCCGACGTAACCTGAACATTCTGTTCACCGCCATCGCAGCGCTGGCCATGTTTGGTTTCTGGGCGGCGATGTCTGCAAACCTGCGCGGAATGGTCGAGCGGCAGCGGATCATTTTCAGTCTGTTCTCCATGCTGACCATGCCCGACCGGCAGCGTTGTGTAATCCCGGTGGTCCAAAGTCTTGCGTTGGTGCTGGGTGGCGTGATCGCGACGCTGATCATCATCCTGCCCTTCCTGATGGCCATCAACGCCACATTCGAAACCGCCCCCGGCGAATCCGTCGCGCGCCTTTATGCGGGCGATGTGTTTGCAACACTGGTTCTGGGCGCCGTGACGGCGGTAACCGCAGCGATCTGGGCCGTATTTGCCGTGCGCAATGTCGAACCTCAGGAGGTCTTGACCCATGCCTAAATTGACCCGCCTTGCCCTGGCCCCGCTGATCAGTCTGCTGACCTTCTCTGCAACCGTGCAGGCGCAGGAGATCACATGGCGCGAGAAGTACTATAATCCGCAGCCTGCGGATGGGGACCTGTCCCTGCCCATGCCCTGCGGCGGGGCGATGACCTTCCGCAAGGTGGCAACGCCCAACACAGATGGCGTGATCGGCGATGTCTCGGTCGTGCTGGGGCAGGAGGGCAGCGATCAACCCTATCTGAACGGCCTGCGCCGCGCCTTTGTCTCGGGCGCGTTTGCCGATCCCGAAGGTGCGGCCAAGGGCTATTTCTACATGGCCAAGTATGAGCTGGCGCAGGCGCAATGGGATGTGGTCATGGTTGGCTGCCCCGATAAGGAGCCGCGTCGCCGGGGCTTTGTTCCGGCGGTTGGGAATACCAAGCTGGACTATCAGCGCTTTGCCGAGGCCTACACCCTGTGGCTGATGGAGAATGCGCCCGACAGCCTGCCCCGCGTCGGCGATACGCGGGCCTATCTGCGCCTGCCGACCGAGGAGGAATGGGAATACTCCGCCCGTGGGGGTTTGGCGGTGGATCAATCCCTGTTCCGCGCTCCTCTGCCGCCCGTGCCGGAAGGCACGCCACAGGATGAATACATCGCCCATGGCGGCACAGCTTCTGCGGGGGGCAAATTGCAGGTGGTCGGTTCTCTGAAGCCCAACCCGTTGGGTCTGCATGACATGCTGGGCAATGCCGCCGAGATCGTGGGGGATCCGTTTGCTCTGGTCCGTCACGGGCGCTTGCACGGTCAGGCAGGGGGGTTCGTGAAACGCGGTGGCGATGCCCGAACGCCTTTGGCGGACATCACATCCTCGACCCGGTTCGAGGTTCCGCCCTTTGACATCCTGTCAAACACTGCCTCGGCGGATCGCTTCACCGGCACAAGGCTGGTGCTGCAGGGTCTGGCCATCACCTCGGCGGATCAGGATCAGGCACTGAAGGACGGGCTGGACCAACTGGCGCGCCCGGATGAAGGGCTGGCCTCGGCCGCCAGCGAGCAAGAGGCGATGGAACTGCTGGATGAGATTTCAGCGGAAACCCTGTCGGACCGCACCAAGACGCAATTGGCGGTGATCAAGGACACGCTGAACCGGGGCCGGGTTGAACGCAACGCGCAAAGGGATCAATCGGTCAGGCTGATCCTGACCTCGGGCGTTCTGGTCTGCGGTCAAGTTCTGCGCCGCTACCTGAACGCGCTGATTTCAATGCTGACGATCCAACCCGAGCTTGATGCCATCGAGCGCGAGGCGCGCGCCGCCGGGGATCAGGAACTGCTGAAAGAAATTGAGATCGCCAGGCAAGAAGCGGCTGCAAAACTCAGAGAAATTGAAGAGAAAGCAAAGGCGGATGTGGTTGAATATGCCAACCTGATCGAAGGGTTGGTCGATCAATACTCGCCCGTGCTGCTACGCAAACAGATCGATTTCATCTACCCCACCGAAGAAAGCCGGGGGCGCGAACGGGCAAATTGTCTGGCACTGGTGCAAGATCATATCGGCGCGCGCAGTGTCGCGGGATATTCGGATTTGGATCAAATCGCGGACGATATTCAGGGGCTGGCCCTATCGTTCATGGAAGACTGACTTGGAAAGGTTGAAGAATGCGGGATGTATTGAACAAATCGCTGGAGGTTCTGGTTTGGATCACCACCGCGCTGTCGATTATCTTTTTCTGTTTCACCGCTGTGATCATGCTGCGCCTGTCGCCGTTGGGCCCGGATACAACCACGATCATAGCCGCCTTTCTGACGGTTGTGTTCGGGATCACATCCTCGCTGGTATTTGCCGGTATCTGCTTTCAGATCATGGATATCCGCACCTTTAGCAAGCACAGCGCCATCAGCCTGAAAAACCGGAGGTAAGGACACCCATGGAACACTCGGTACTTGGCCTGAAACCCGGCAGCGTTCTGCAGGATACGTACGAGATCAAATCCCTGCTGGGCGAGGGCGGCATGGGGGCCACCTTTCGTGGCCTGAACCGGGCTAGCGGGCATGAGGTGGCGATCAAGGTCATGACGCCCAGCTTTGCCAAGAACCAAAAAGCAGTTGATCTTTTCCGGCGCGAGGCGAACCTGCTGCGCACCGTGCGCAGTGATGCCGTTGTGCGGTTCGAAACCTCGATGCTGGACAAGGATGGCCGTCTGTTCCTAGTGATGGAATTTGTGCCAGGTCATCCATTGGCGCACTACCTGAAAAAGGGGGCAAGGCTGTCCTCAGACGACGTGCTGAAACTGGGTCTGCGCCTGTCGCAGGGGCTGGAGGCCATTCACAAGCTGGGCATCGTCCACCGCGATGTGGCACCGGATAACGTGATGATCTCGCATGATGATATCAATCAAGCCAAGTTCATTGATTTTGGCTTGGCGTCAGACAGTGTTGGGACGGACAAGTCCATCATCGGCGACAGTTTTGCAGGTAAGCTGCGCTATTGCGCGCCGGAACAGTTGGGCCTGTTCGGCAATGAGGTGTCTACCGCCACGGACGCCTATGCACTGGGGCTGGTTTTGATGCGGACCTCAGGGCTGGAGCTACCGGGTGAAGGCAAAGGGTTCGCAGCGGTCGAAGACCGGAAGGCGGATGTCAAAATCGCCGATCCTAAGGTCGCCCCTGGTTTGAAATGGGCGCTGGAGCAGTTGCTGAAAGCCAACCCAAAAGATCGCCCCTCCGACCTGCCCGGATTGTTCCGTCAAGCGCTGAACGGCGAGGTAAAAAAGAAGCCCTCAGCAGGCGCTGCCCAGCCTAAAGATGCAGTGCCGTCCGAGGAAAGCTCTGGCGGCAACAATATGCCCATGATCGCGGCTGGAATCGTCGCTCTGGCCGTCATAGCAGGCGCCGCGTGGTACTTTCTTGCCGGTCCCGGAGGTCAGTCGGCCAAGGTCAACGAGTCCGTTTCCGTCGCGCAAGAGGCGGTCGCTACAGACAACCCGCTAACCGCAGCACGCGAGTTGCTGGCCGCCGGCGGGGCGCAGAATCTGGATGCGGCTCTGGGCGCGTTGATTGCGATCAGCAATGACCAAGAGCTGTCGGAACAGGACCGGGCAGACGCCAATATCCTGATTGCTGAAATGTATGACCCTGAAACCCATAGTACAGTGACTTCCCCTTTTCCGCGCCCCAACCCCTCGGCGGCGCGGCGATACTATCAGCGCGCAGCTGATCTGGGATCAGACCCGGCGCGCGAAGCCCTGAACAGATTGGGCGAGTGAGGAGACGGATATGATGTTGAAACGGATACTCCTTCTTGTAACGGCGCTGGTGCTGGCCGGGCCACTGCTGGCGCAGTCGAAATCACCATTGCCCATCGAGGGCAAAACCAGCCTGTTCCAGCGCGTGCTGATCCGAGAAAGGATCGAAGCGCGCGTAGAACCGGAAAGTGAAAGCCCCGGTACGGCCCTGTCGCCGCTGCAGGTGTTCTTTGTCTATGACCGCAATGGTGACTGGATGCAGATTGGCGCCACTGATCAGGGAGACGACCTGATGTGGGTGCCTCAGGCCGCGACGGTCGACTGGAACCAAAACATCGTTGCGACGCTAGAAGGCAGTGACAATGTGGGCCGGGTTTTGTTCTTTAACGATATCGACCCGATCTACGACATCATCGAAAGCGAAAACCCCGCCGATCTGGCTGCGGATGCGCGGGACGAAGCGCTGGCGGCTGAGCAGGGGCGAGACCCATCGGAAACCGTGATCGCCCTTGGCCCGCGTGAGACGATTGATCAACGGCAGAACCTCTACGTGATGCCGATCCTATCGACCGAAGAAGCGGTGTTTGACATCGGGCCCTTCGTCAATCTGCTACAAGTTGCCGTTGCCAGTGCCAATGCGCCAAACCCGCCAGCGGCCCCAAGTGGTCAGGCTGCGGGTGATCTGAAAACCGGGGTGGTTTTTGTCGTCGACACGACTATTTCCATGGAGCCTTACATCCGCGCCACCCGCGATGCGTTGCAGGAAGTGTACCGCGAGGCAGCCTCCTCGGACGCGGCTGATGCCGTCAGTTTTGCTCTTGTTGGTTATCGCGACAGTCTGCAAGCCGCACCCGAGTTGGGTTATGACGTCAAAACCTTTGTGGATTTGCAGCAGGGGCTGGATGTCGAGAATTTTCTGGCCGGGATCGACCAGATGCAGGAAGCGAAGGCCAGCAGTAAGAACTTCCGCGAAGACAGCTATCGCGGGATCGAACATGCGCTGCAGGATATGGATTGGAGCGAGTTTGGCAGCCGCTTTATCGTTCTGGTGACCGATGCGGGCCCGCGCGAATTTGATGATGAATATTCCTCGACCGGTCTAAGCGCAGAAAGCCTGAACCGCCTTATCCGCGAGCGGATCGGGGGCGCCATGGCCGTCATGCATCTGCGGACCGCACGCGGCGCCAAGGATCATCCCTCGGCCGAGGCCGCCTATAAGCAGCTGACCGCATTCCCCAACTCGGCCCCGCTGTATTTCCCGATAGAGAACGGTGACCCCACCATCTACAAGGACACAGCCCGCCAATTGGGACAGTTCGTGGCGCAACAGGCGTCGTCTTATCGCGGCAGCGACGGGGACGCCCTGTTGGATGAAGATGCCATCGTCGATGAGGCCGAAGGCGGGTTGTTCAGCGGGCTAAATACCGCTAGCCGCACCATGCAACTGGCCTATCTGGGCCGGACCGAGGGCGCGCAAGCACCCGATCTGTTCGAGGCTTATGTGGCCGACCGGGATTTTGACCGCACCGGTTTGAAACCACTGTCTATCCGTCTGCTGATCTCCAAAGCCGACCTGAGCAATCTGGAAGAGGCGTTGCGGATCATCGTGGATCAGGCTGAACGCAACGTGGTGAATCCTGATCAGTTCTTTACTCAGGTTCTTGGTGTGGCCGCTGATATGAGCCGCCGGCCCGACCAGGTGTCACGCCAGTCCGATCCAAGTCTGGCCGAGGCTGTGGCCTTGGACGAGTATCTGGCGGACCTACCTTATAAATCACAGATCATGGCCATTACGGAAGATGATTGGGTGCGCCTGCCCATTTCGGAACAGCAGACCATCGTAAATGGCCTTTATGACAAGATTGAACGCTATCGCCGCTATAATGAATCGACGGATCAGTGGGTCGATTATCTGGGTGCCGGGCCACAAGCGGGCAATCTGTTGTATCCCATGTTGCTGGACGATCTGCCCTAGAACACATGAAAAATCCAAAAAAACCAGGGCATCGGGATCATTCCGCTGCCCCGGTCTTTTTATTCTGCGACCTCTGCTTTTTCAGCACCTTTTTTAAATTGTTGGTCATAGAGCCTGCGGAAGCTGCCGTTGCGGGCGATCAGCTGATCCAGATTGCCTTGTTCCACCACGGCCCCGTCCTGAATCACCATGATATTGTCCGCCTCAAGGATCGTGGACAGACGATGCGCGATGACAACCACTGTCATGTCTTTTGTCAGCGCATCCAACGCTTCGCGCACCAGGTTTTCGGATTCCGCGTCCAGGGCGCTGGTGGCTTCGTCCAGCAACAGAATCTCAGCCTTTCGCAAAATCGCGCGCGCAATGGCCAGACGCTGTTTCTGACCACCGGAGAGGAAGGCACCGTTCTCACCAACGAGTGTGTCATACCCATCTGGCAACTCGGAGATGAAATCATGCGCATGTGCGGCGCGGGCCGCGTCATAAATTTCCTCATCCGTTGCATCAGGCGCAGCAAAGCGCAGGTTCTGCATCACTGTGGTCGAGAACAGGAAGGTATCCTGGCCCACGTAAGAAATTTTCTTGCGCAACGACGCGAAACTCGCGTGGCGTACATCCTGGCCATCGATCTCGACCGACCCTTCGTTGGGATCATAAAACCGCATGATCAACCCGAAAATCGTTGACTTACCGCCCCCAGACTGGCCGACCAAAGCAGTGGTTTTTCGCGCTGCAAAGGTCATGTTCATATCTTCAATCACAGAGATTGAACCCTGATAGCCAAAGGTCACGTTGCGCAGCGTGATCTCTCCGGGACCGTCTGGAAGATCCTCGGCATCAGGGCTTTCGATCATTGTATCTTCTTGATCAAGCAAGCTGAACAGCATGCTCACGCCAACCATCGAGGCCTCAATCTGAACACGCATTTTCGACAGGCGTTTGGCAGGCTCGTAGGCCATGAGTAGCGCCGTGATGAATGACATCAATTGACCGGCTGTTGGTTGCTCGGACCCGGCAATGCCCAATGTGCTGACAATCAGAACACCTGCAATCGCCAAACCCGCCAGAAACTCCATCAAAGGGCTGGCAATGGCTTGCAGACGCGCGATATCGTTGGCGCGTTTCTCAACCTTTCGAATGGCGTCATCCATCCGCTCGGTCATACGGTCTTCGAGCGAAAGAACCTTGATGACTCGAATGCCGGCCGAGGTTTCCTGCAAAACACGAATGATCTCGGCCAGGGACTTGAATTCGGATTTCATAATCGCCCGGACGTTCTTTAGAAGGTAACGGACACCCAGCAAGGCAACTGGCCCAACGATCAGAAACATGACCGACAACAACGGCTGCTGGTAAACCATGACGACGATAAGCCCAACCAATGTGAGGGCATCACGGACAAAGCCAGTGACCAGCACATCAATCAACCGACGCGCGGCCTGCGCCCCGTTGGTTGTACGCATCAGAATATCCGAAGACTCAGTTGTCCCAAAGAACGCGACACCGTGGCGAATGAGCTTGCGATAGACTTTGTCCTGTTGTGCAGCGACAATTCGGTTTCCGGCCCGGGCAAGGTAAACGGCCTGAATATAGGTGGCGACGGCTTTGATCAGAAACAGTCCAATGACCGACATAGCAATAACCGGCGCCCAACCACGCATTTCTGGGCTGGTCATGGCGTTTACGATGTACTCCATCATGTAGGCTGCGCCCGCCGTAGTGGCAGCGACCAAAACCATCGCCACGATTGCAATCCCGTACATCCAGCCTTGTGCATAGAAGCTTTCGCCAATCAGGCGGCCCATATAGCCGGACCGCCAGTTGTTCCAGGCGCGCTTAATCATTGCGTTCTCCAGATCATGAAACCATGCGCTCGCTCAGATAACCTAAAATCATTTTGGCCAAAAGGGCAGATACCCAAGCGTGACAGAGTGACCTTTCAATTGGTCGCGTATTGACGACGGCAACGTGTCATCACTTTGGCGTGCTCAGGTAAGTATGATCCAAGTGTTATGCAACAGTAAGCAAAAGGAATGATGGCGATCCGACGCCACGAACCTCCTAGTCCCAACCATTACATCCTTGAGAGAATTCACAGTTTTCCTACCTGAGCGGTTATTTGCCACCAGAGCCCTGCTGGCTATTCGCGCAGGTTTCACCTGCGTTTATGGCTTGTGATTGTTATACTCGACCCTTAGAACCCTGCCAGACTTCGTTTAGGTAAGCCGTCCGTGTCGATCAAAGCCGTCATTCTAAGCCTTCCAAGGGACATTGATCGGCGCAACGCATGTGAAGCGGAATGTACGCAGCTAGGGTTGTCACATTTTTTTTTCGACGCCATCTACGGCGATCACCTGTCCGACGCAGATGTGTCGCGCGTTTACGATGCCAAAAGGAACCGGCGCGCGTTCAAGCGACCGCTTAGCCGCAATGAAATAGCCTGTGCCTTGGGCCATCTGAAAATCTGGCAAGCAATCGCTGAGGCCGAAGAGTCCCTGACCCTTGTGCTGGAAGATGATGCGACATTTCTTCAGAACCCGATGCCATTTCTGGATGCATTGTCCGAGTCATCGGAGCGCTATAAAGACGTTATGATCAAACTGGATGGTGTGGCAGGTAGTGGCGGGCAGGTTTTGGGGTCGGTCGCGGATCAAAGCCTTATCCTGTCGGATCGATTGCCCCCTCGTACGACAGGCTATGTCATTGGTCGCAAAGCGGCGGCGCATTTGACAACTGTCCATGCCCCGTTTGCCCGCCCCGTCGATATCGACCTCAAGTTCTACTGGGAACACCAAGTGCCTATTCTGACGTTGGCGCATCAAATGGTTGCAGAACGCGGAACTTTTGACAGCACGATCGAGGCCAACCGCAACAACGAAAAAGGCGGCTCTTCTCTGGGGCGCTTTCTAAGCAATGCGCTATACCAACTCAGATACAGTTATGGGCGGCTCATTCATCCGCTCAAACCTGCCGAGATTGCGGGGTTAGCTCCCCTTCTGGACAACCGAAGTGGGGCTCAGGACAGATCATGAAGAAAAACCTAATTGTTGTCCGGGCAGGCGGAAAATCCTTGCATCCCCGCTGGCAAGAGATTTCGTATGAAGATCGCAACTATGATCTGCTGATCAGCTTTTTCTCGGATGAGGCATTTGCTGCGTTCAAGCCCGAACCTGGGGTCGAGGCCGTTCTGGTCAAGGGCGGAAAATGGGACGGTCTGTTTCTGACGCTTTCGGGCAGGGACCTGGAAGCGTATGACTATGTTTGGCTTCCAGATGACGATCTGGATATTGCAGCCCAGAGTGTGAATGACCTGTTCAACGCTATGGATTGCTATGGGCTAAGGATCGCACAACCTTCGCTGACACCCGAAAGCTATTTCTCGCATTTTGTCTTCAGCCAATGCCCCGGGTTTGTGCTGCGATACACCAACTACATCGAGATCATGGCCCCTTGCCTTCATCGCGATGTCCTAAAAAAAGCCTTGCCCTTGTTTCAGTCCACTATGAGCGGTTACGGCCTGGATTACATCTGGTGCCGCTGGCAAGAGGCGGGCGCGTTCCGCACAGCCATTCTGGATGAGATTGCGATGCATCACACCCGCCCGGTCGGCAAGAACCTCAAATCCGCTATGGCCGCAAGCGGCAACCAAAGCTCGGAAGAGGAAGAGGCGGTTCTGAAAGAAATGTTCGATCTTTCACGCCGCACGGTTCCGATTGTATTTGCTGGCGTCTTGAACGGTGGCCAGCCAATCTCGGGCCGGGTGCAGGTTGGCTGGCGTATGTGCCGTGCGTGGTGGGCGATGTTGTCGGATTTCCGAAGCAAAAGCGAGGCCCGCGCAGGAATCTTCAAAATCGCCCGCCGCCAGCTGAGCAAACCGCTTGAGATGGGAGCTATTTCACTTAGTTCACCGAGGTAATAAAGCAGAGCGGGTCACGGCATTCTCGCGCCTTTTGGCCCACGCGCCAAAACACTCTCGAGGCTTTCACGCCGGAACGTGTTCAACGCAGTTTTTCTAGAACAATTGATAATCTGCACGCCCAAAGCCTGCGTTTCGGCTTGAGCCTTCGCGTACGAGACATCCAGCACGTGAAGGTTTGGCGAATGCCATTTTTCACCTGGTTTCCTGTACTTTGGATGAAAGTGGTTTTGTTCACCATCATGAACCATCACACCCTGTTCACCCTCCACTGTACGACCCAGCGTATATGAATGGTCTAGACCCAATACGCAGACCTCTTTGAAACCCATGGCTATCGCCATTTGTATTTGCGTATAAACGATTGTCGATCCCCACGCGATTCCGGTTTCAAAGCTGGGGCTGAAACTGGGGAAGTTCGGATCTTCTAATGGAGTGTCCCAGTTGTTAGGTGGCAATATTGGGAACCGCACCACATTTGATAAGGGTTCACGATTGTGAAACATCTGTACGGGAAAGAGCTTTTGGCTGCCTTGCAGTTCTTTGATTTCGTCGAGGCATTGTTCAAATACCAACCTGTCTTCAACAGAGTAGAAATTCGGGCGCCAATCTGTTTCGTCATAAATTAGAAATATCTTGTTGGAAGCAAATGAGACTTCGCCCTTAATTAGTTCAAGATCCGCAACAGTCAGGCTTGGCCCATTCCCAATAACAAAACACCTCCCACCATCGTACTTGTTTGTAAGCTGCGCTAGTATTTTACTATCGGTTTTCCCAATCTCGCTGAAAATTTGTTCCCGGTAATTGGATGAAAACGCCCTTTTGATCTCTCGTTTTATTTTCCAAAGAGGAATCATGCTTCTTGCAGTCCTTGATGTACTTGATCATACGGTCTTAAATTTGTCGCAAGATCATCGGGTGGCGAAACCGACCGTTGTAGTGTGGGCCTACCGACTGACTTACAACAAGACTTGAACACTTGTCCACGCGCCTAAAACGAGAGACGTTGTGCGTGACCGCCGATGGGCTTCGATCGAAGCCTGCACAACGCTTGTGCATTTGTCTCAACTTACACGGAACAGATGAGCGAGTTCTTGCTCGTCTATCGTTTGGCTTTCCCAGAACCGCTCATAGAACCGAAACCGTCGAACCATCGGCATTTGGCGAAGGCGGTGAAGATTTGCGCCAAACTGGGTCCGTCCGGCAGGTTATGTGGCCTCGCAAATCGATGCTGGATCGGTAAGCAGTCACAATGAAGACCTTTTGAGACAGCGGTGTTTGTCTTTGAGAACATTAGAGGATTAATGCAGAGTTTGTTGTGTCGCGACGACCGCGGACATGCGACGCGAAAACCAGGGCGACAGTGCTTGCTCTAGGTCGGCCGAACCGCTGCGACATGTGACCTATTCGATCAAAAATGGGGACGCGCGCCTTTCACATCCGTGTATCGACATGAAACAAAGCCGTGTTGCAACGGGTTAGGCAATCCGATAGTGCTTTGCCGAATTTATGCAGGTAACCTAGGCTAAGAATGTCTGACAAATATTTGATGGTGGGGGCCGGTCTGTCCGGCGCTGTGATTGGACGTCATCTGGCCGAAGCAGGTCACGATGTTGTTGTTGTCGACACCCGTGAACATATTGGTGGCAACTGCCACACTGAACGTGATGAAAACACGGGCGTTATGGTTCACACCTACGGTCCACACATCTTTCACACCGATGATCAAGAAGTATGGGATTATGTCAATCGCTTCGAGACGTTTTTGCCTTATAAAAACCGAGTAAAGACAACGTCGCAATACCCAGATGGGTCGCGCGGCGTGTTTTCTCTGCCAATCAATCTACACACGATTAACCAGTTCTTCGGTAAAACAATGGGGCCAGATGAGGCCAAGCAGTTTGTGTCTGAACAGCAGGCCGACACTACAATTGACAACCCGCAAACCTTCGAAGAACAAGCCATGCGCTTTGTGGGGAAGGACCTATATGAGGCCTTCTTCAAGGGATATACGATAAAGCAGTGGGGCCTGCATCCATCGGAATTGCCCGCGTCGATTTTGAAGCGCTTACCCGTAAGATTCAATTACGACGACAACTATTTCTTTCACAATTATCAGGGAATGCCTGAAAATGGCTACAGCAACATGATTGCAGCCATTTTGGAGCATCCCAATATCACTGTTAAGTTGAATACCCGTTTTACGCGTGAAATGGGATCTGGCTATGATCATGTTTTTTATTCCGGCCCTCTGGATGGGTATTTTGACTACGAGTTGGGGCGCTTGGGATACCGCACCCTGGATTTTGAGCGGTTTGAGTATGAGGGCGACTACCAGGGTTGCGCCGTTATGAATTATGGCGAAAAAGATGTGCCCTATACACGGATAACCGAGCACAAGCATTTTTCTCCCTGGGAACAACACGACAGGTCTGTGTGCTACCGCGAGTATTCGCGCGCAGCCGATGTTGATGACATCCCCTACTATCCGATCCGACAAGTTAAGGAAAAGGAACTGTTGAGTGCGTATGTCGATTTAGCGAACACGACCAACGGCGTCACGTTTGTAGGTCGACTGGGCACTTATCGATACTTAGACATGGATGTCACCATCCGAGAGGCTTTGGATACTGCTCGTAGTTTTGAAGGTATCGCCGAGAAGGGCGAGCGTGCTCCAGCCTTTTTTGTCGCGCCTCTCTGATCCTAGAGAGGGACATAGAATTCCTTTTGCAAGAGGTCCCTCATAGCAAACGGCGCCGCCCATACAAAGGTATATTGAATGACTAGAAATGCGATCGTCTTCACTGCGAACACCATGCACGTGGCGCAGGCAAACTTGATGATTGATTCCCTTTTTGACCCAGAAAGAGGGAACTTCCAGGGCGATTTGTGGGTGATCTCAACGCATTTGAGCGCCCAGTGCCAACGATACTTGGACAGCCGTGGCATTCGCTATCTGATCAACCCTCTAATGAGTTTTCAGCAGTGGAACTACCGCACTGAGATCGCGCGTTCACAACCTGAGTTTCGGGATGGAAGCCTGAACGAGGATGACGCATTCCTGCTCTACCGCAACAAACGTATGAGCAAGCTGATTATCTGCGATTGGGTTGAGAAGTTCGGGCAAAACTACGATGGGCTAGCGCTATGCGACAACGACCTTTACTTCCAGCGAGATGTGAACGAGCTGTTTGAAAAATCGGCGCAGGTCGACTCGGACGTGCTGTGGTACTGGCAGGAAGAAAACAAGAACTTGCCAGGCACCAATCTTTGGAAGAAGAACTTTCACTACACACGTCTGCACGATACTGACGGAATGGATTTCGGCGAACACGAAATCAACATCGGATTTGTGATTTCTTCGCCAAATCTGATGCGACACGTATTTCAGAGAGTTAACAGCCTCTTTTCAAGCTGCAACATTGAACTTTTTCGGGACTGCAAATGGCACGATCAGGATCTCGTGAGAGTCATTCGTGCTCAGGATCCGCAGATCTTCCGCCTTTTCGAAGAAGGCGATGTATTGCATCTGTGCAATGGCGGCCAAACACTGGTCAGCGAATATTGCCCGCAAGAGTTCTATCACAAGAAAACCGGCGAAAAACCCTACATAGTGCATTTCGCCGGAGGGGCTTGGAAGCCGTTCCAATCAATTTCTGCATCGTACAATGTCGATCATGAAAACTATTTCTTCATGGAAGAACAATCGGAAAGGTTCGATGCGATACGCAGCCTGACTGATTTCGACCCTTTTGATTCAGAATCCGAGTACATTTCTGCACACAATATCGCTACCAAAGATACGGCGCGAAACCAGTGGATGACGCAAACGAACGGCAGCGATAAGAAACGCATGCTGTTTTTCACTTGGCTCGATACAGGCAGCCACCAGCCATTGCGTGAAACGCTTTCAGATTTTCTTAGTAGTGAAGATTTTGATCTTGCTGTCGTCGATGGCAACGTTAAAGCATTGGACCACAGCGGGTTGCAGTTTGAGGATTTGCCTGATCTGCTTTCCAAGGTTTCAAGCACAGTCCACGACAATTATTTTGGCCGCAGCTTTGGATACAAACACGATGATGTGCCAGAGCAGGCCATAGGCGGTGCTATTGCGGCGCTTGTCAAAGAGTATGGGTGTTCGCAGAGAAACGCGCGCGCTGTGGCCAACGCGGCATATATCTACCTTAACAAAACCGTCTCTTTCTACAAACCGGACGTAATCGTCGGATGGGGTACATATCTGCTGTGCTCGCGGATCCTCAAGCAGATCTGTAAGGAACAGGGTATTCCATTCCTGACCATGGAACTTGGTGTGTTACCTCAAACCCTTGCGTTCGATTGCTTGGGACATATGGGGGAAAGCTGGGTTTCTCAAAAATCCGAAGACTTTAATCAGCTTCCGCTGACCCAGACCGACAAGGAAATGGCGGCCCAGTATCTGGAAAACGCACGTCGAGAGAAACCATCCCGCAACAAGAAACTAAAGGTGTCTGCTTCCGCGCGCACTCAACTCGACCGTATCAAGGCATCCGGTAAGAAAGTTGTTGTCTATATTGGAAGCAATTGCGCGTTTTCGGGTCATGTCCCTTACGATGAGGCTGCGCAGAAGTTTCATTCACCATTCTATGTCGACAATGATGAGGTCGTCAGAAATCTATCCCAAGCGTTTGCCAATGACCCGGATATTCAGCTGATCTACAAGCCCCACCCAATCACTATAACACGCGGTCTTGATTTGCGGACAGAGTATCCTGGCGTAACCGTACTAAGCGACGTAAACCTTGGCGACTGCCTCGACATCGCCGATCTCGCGGTGGTGAAGGTTTCGCAAGGGAACTACGAATCTCTCCTGCGCGATATCCCAGTACTGATGCTTGGAAGAAATCAGCTTAATGGGTCTGGAGCTGTCTACGAGTTGAGTAGCAAAGACGATTTGAGGTCTGACATATTCAAAGCGCTCGAGAGCGGCCTCACGGTTGAGCAGAAGGTCGCTTTCCAAGACCACGTTGCCCGGCTGCTGAAGTACTATCTGTATGGCGTGTCTGGCAAGACGCTCGGACGGCCACAAGCACAGGTCACTAAAGATATCTTGTCATTGCTGAACTCTGATGCCGCTAAGCACCTGGAAGTTGAACAAAATGCGTTAGCAAATTATCAGAAACAAAAGCAGACGTTGAGTGCGCAGCCCAAGCTTTCCGTAGTGATGCCTGTCTACAACGGCGCCCAGTATCTGGCCGATTGTATCAGCTCTATTCTCGCGCAAACATTTAGTGATATTGAGTTGATATGTGTCAACAATGGTTCGACTGACGGATCGCAGGAGATAATCGACTATTTTGCGCGGCAAGATGCGCGGGTGAAACCGCTTTATCAGACCGAAGCCAATCAACGATCCGCCCGCAATCTCGGAGTACAGGAAGCCAAAGGCGAATACCTGCATTTCATGGATTGCGATGATCTGCTAGTCGCCGATGCATATACTCAACTCATTTCGGCAATGAAACAGACCAAGGCAGATGTCGTCTACTTCTTCTTCAATGAACTGCACAGCGTTCCGCAAACGGCCAAACCTCGCCATTGTGAGTTTAAGAACTATCTGCCTGAACAAGAACTTTTTGCTATGGAAGAAAAGCATAAGCACCTGTTTGCGCAGTACCCCTTCCCATGGGCCAAGTTGTTCAAAACAGATATTGTTCGAAAAAACGAACTATACTTTGATTTGGACTGCTCAAATTTTGATGACAACCCACACAACCTTAGAGCTTTGTTCAAAACTTGAATGTTTTGACAGGACAACAAAGCTCTAAGGTTGTGTGGGTTGTCATCAAAATTCTATGACA
>JBCBUG010000005.1:0-283616 GCA_039818265.1 Pseudomonadota bacterium
CGGCGGCACTGGCGGCGGTTCCAGCTCGGGCGGCGGCTCGGGTGACGGCGGAGGCACTGGCGGCGGTTCCAGCTCGGGCGGTGGCTCGGGTGACGGCGGCGGCACTGGCGGCGGTTCAAGCTCGGGCGGTGGCTCGGGTGACGGCGGAGGCACTGGCGGCGGTTCAAGCTCGGGCGGTGGCTCGGGTGACGGCGGAGGCACTGGCGGCGGTTCAAGCTCGGGCGGTGGCTCGGGTGATGGTGGCGGTACTGGCGACGGCGGTGGCTCGGGTGGTGGTTCCGGCGACGGCGGCGGCACCGGAGACGGTGGTGGCTCAGGTGGCGGCACTGGTGACGTTGGCGCCACCGGCACAACAAACGACCCTGCCCCGAACAACAACGTTTGATACAGATTCAAAAAACACCAGCTGCGTTAGTCGCGGCTGGTGCTCTCTATTTCATAAAAAGCAAAAGCGTTTAGCTGCTTCCGAATACGCCCACCCAACGACGGGGTTGTTTGGGATCCTGCATGCGAAGGAATAGATACCGTGTCGATGCCCAGGGCTTGATGCGGTTTGTGAGATTATCCAAAACAAGATCGCCGCTGTCAGAACGATAAACCAACACAGCATGCGCGTTGCGGCGTGTATCCAACACCGTTGCAATCAGCAGCCTTCTGGGGTCAATGCCTGCCGCGATCAGGTCACGCTTTTTCAACAGAGCAAAATCTTCGCAATCACCGCCCCGAGACGTGGGAAGCGCCCAACGTTCACGGGTTTTGTATTGAGATTGATCCGTCACCTCGCGAATGGTCGCGTTTACATGACGGTTTACACGCTGGACGATCTGCATTTCCTGCTGGCTGGTCAACGAGCCAGACCGCTTAGTGGCACAAGCCCAGTCATACTGACGGCACAGCTGTCGCGCCCCGGAAGGCGGAGGAGAGGCTGAAACGATTGTAATAAATGCACCCTCGGACGCCTGCGCCGCTGGCGCGGCCCCCAATGTGCCAAGCAAGAGAGCGACTGCACATATAAGATGCCCCGACCCTAGGGTGGCGCGCCCCAAGACAGGCATGAGTTTCGTGCCGATCGATTTCATTCCTGATCCCCAATCCGTGTTCAACTATGCGATTGCAGTCAAACCGGACACTGCCCTATTTTTAGAAAATATCCGTAAACATGGCCCGCGATGCAATCTAGGACGAACTTGACGGGGAAAAAGGGCGGAAATTCGTCACTTACCATGACAAAGTTGGGCAAGAATTGGGGTCAGATTGCCACAATTATAACGGGAATTCTGAGTTTAAACCTTAGGTTATCGAGATAACTCGATGTAATTAAACATATTTAATCAAGAAGTGATGGTCGGCGCGAAGAGTCTCAGATTCATCCTTCGCGCCTTGGCCGATTTTCGCTTATAAACCGCGAGCTTGCGCAACAAAGATCGCGCAAGATGATTCTCACTCTGTGATTTCGACGACAACCAGCTCGCGCTCACTTGCTCCGCGCGCATGATTCAAGGCTGCCTGGTAGTCGTCTGAGTTATAACACTCAACCGCCGCTTCGACCGAAGGAAAGCGCGCAACCACATTTCGGGGGCGCTCTTTTCCTTCCAGTTGAACATAGCGGGCCGCACGCGCGATGAACTCACCGCCATGTTTTGCAATCGCAGGCCCTGCCAGTTCTGCATATTTCCCATAGGCGTCGGCGTCAGTCACAGTCACATGTGCAATCCAGAGTGCAGCCATCTTATCCTCCCAATACCTGCTCGGCGGCCTTGATCGCAGCGTCTGAGCTCGTGGTATCCTTACCACCGCCTTGCGCCATATCCGGGCGTCCGCCACCACCCTTGCCCCCCAATTCGACAACGGCCGCTTTGACCAGGTCCACCGCAGAGACTTTACCTGTCAGATCAGCGGTAACACCGGCCGCCACAGCCGCCTTGCCGCCGGTATCCGCAATCAGCAGAACCGCGCCCGAACCAAGACGCGCTTTGTGTTCGTCGATCAAAGCCGGCAGGTCCTTGCCCGAGACGCCGCTGAGAACCTGCGCCAGAAAGCTGACCCCGTTCACATCACGGGCCTCTGCCCCACTTCCCTGCCCCGGGCCACCGGCCATGGCTAGATCACGGCGCAACTGAGCGACCTCGTTCTGCAGCGCCTTCCGCTCATCCAGCAAGGATTTCACGCGCGAGACAACATCGTCCGGCTGCGCCTTCAGTTCCAGCGCAACTTGCGACAGACGTTGATCCTGCCCGGACAGATAGCGGAACGCTTCATCCCCGGTCAGGGCTTCGATACGCCGCACGCCAGCGCTGCTGGCACTATCGCCAAGTACCACAAAAGTTCCGATATCACCGGTCTGGCGCACATGGGTACCGCCGCACAGTTCGATCGACCATGTCTCGCCATCCTGGCCCTTTCCAGTCGGCGCTTTGCCCATCGAAACGACGCGCACTTCATCGCCATATTTCTCGCCAAACAGGGCCTGCGCACCTAATTCGCGCGCGTCATTCGGGGTCATGATCCGGGTTTCAACGGTTGAATTCTGGCGGATGAAGTCGTTCACCTCGCGCTCAACCTTCTGAATTTCTGCAGATGTCAAAGCCTTTGAATGGCTGAAATCGAACCGTAAACGATCCGCTGCATTCAAGGACCCACGCTGCGCAACGTGATCACCCAACGTTTCGCGCAAGGCTTCATGCAACAGGTGCGTCGCCGAGTGATTGGCCCGGATTGAGGACCGGCGCGCGTGATCAACCTCAAGCTCGACCGCATCACCCTTGGACAGCACGCCACGCTCTACGGTTGCCTTGTGAGCATAGACTTTACCGTCCGCGAACTTCTTAGTGTCTTCGACGCGCGAAACATCATCGCGCTCTTCCAAACGTCGAATCTCGCCCACATCTCCGACCTGACCCCCGGCCTCACCATAGAATGGGGTCTGGTTCACAACGACCCAGCCGCTGCCACCCTGCTCGATTGTGTCGACTAGCGCACCATCGACGATCAGCGCCGCGATCTGCCCTTCGGTCTTTTCCGTGTCATAGCCCAGGAAATCGGTCGCGCCAGCGGTATCGAGTACATCGAACCACACCGCCTGGTCCGCCGCCTCGCCCGAACCGGCCCAGGCTGCGCGCGCTTTGGCCTTTTGTTCGGCCATGGCCGCATCGAAGCCATCGGTATCCACGGTCCGACCCTTTTCACGCAACGCGTCCTGTGTCAGATCCAATGGGAAACCATAGGTGTCATACAGCTTGAACGCGGCGTCGCCAGGTAAGGCCGCGCCTTCGGGCAAGCCTGCCACTTCTTCATCCAGAAGTTTCAGACCACGATCCAGCGTTTGCTTGAAGCGTGTTTCTTCCAACAACAGGGTTTCTTCGATCAGTGGCTGTGCCTGTCCCAACTCGGAATATTGCGCGCCCATCAACTGCACCAGTGTTGGCACCAAGCGGTGCATAACCGGATCTTTCGCACCCAGCAGGTGCGCGTGGCGCATGGCTCGGCGCATGATCCGACGCAGCACATAACCGCGCCCGTCATTGGATGGCATTACCCCGTCGGCGATCAGGAATGAGGTCGAACGCAGGTGATCCGCGATCACCCTATGATGCACATTCTGGTCGCCATACGGATCAACGCCAGTTGCATCTGCCGACGCTTCGATCAGGGTCTTAAACAGGTCAGTGTCATAGTTGTCATGGCTGCCTTGCAGCAACGCGCCGATCCGTTCCAGGCCCATGCCTGTATCAATCGACTGCATGTCAAGTTCGACCATCGAGCCGTCCTCGAACTGCTCATTCTGCATGAAAACGATGTTCCAAATCTCAATGAACCGGTCGCCATCTTCCTCGGCAGATCCCGGAGGGCCGCCCCAAATATGATCGCCGTGATCATAGAAAATCTCGGTGCACGGGCCGCAAGGGCCGGTTGGGCCCATCTGCCAGAAATTGTCATTGGTAGCGATGCGGATGATCCGGTCTTCGGGCACGCCGACCTTTTTCCAGATCTCAAACGCCTCATCATCCGTATGGTAAACCGTTGTCAGCAAACGGTTCTTATCAATGCCATATTCCTTGGTAATCAACTCCCACGCAAAAGGGATCGCCTCGGGCTTGAAATAGTCACCGAACGAGAAGTTCCCCAGCATCTCAAAGAACGTGTGATGCCGTGCGGTGTAACCCACATTATCCAGATCGTTATGCTTGCCCCCGGCGCGAACGCATTTCTGCGCCGTTGTGGCGCGTTGATAGTCACGAGTTTCAACGCCGGTAAACAGGTTCTTGAACTGGACCATGCCCGAATTCACGAACATCAGCGTCGGGTCGTTACGCGGCACCAAGGGGCTGGACGCTACCACTTCGTGCCCCTGCTTGGCGAAGTAGTTCAGAAAGGTCGATCGGATATCGTTCAGCGTGGGCATTTGGGCTCTCTCAACGCGCATTCAGAATGGTTTGCGCAGGTTTACCGCCGCACCTTGGGAGTGTCCACAGCGTTGACCGCTACAAACGAAACAAGACGGTTCAAACGAACCGCCTTGTCGTGAGTATTCTCGACCTCTGTCACAGCGGCCGGGGGATTTGGGCTGTTCCCGTCAGCGTTTGTCAGGCCTCAAGGATGTCATCATCCTCGGCAGCGCCTGGTGCCATGTCGAAATCCAACCCATGTGCTGCTCGAATCTTATCTTCGATCTGCAGCGCGATCTGGCCGTTATCTCGCAAATATTGCTTGGCGTTTTCACGCCCCTGCCCGATCCGCTCATCGCCATAGCTGAACCAGGATCCCGATTTCTCGACCACACCGGCCTTTACACCCAGATCGAGCAGTTCACCCATCTTGCTGATGCCTTCGCCATACATGATGTCGAATTCCACCTGTTTGAACGGCGGTGCCACTTTATTCTTAACGACTTTGACGCGGGTCTGGTTGCCCACCACCTCGTCACGATCCTTGATTGCGCCAATACGGCGGATGTCCAGCCGCACCGAGCTGTAGAATTTCAGTGCGTTGCCGCCGGTGGTGGTTTCTGGGCTGCCGAACATAACACCAATCTTCATCCTGATCTGGTTGATGAAGATGACCATACAGTTCGAACGGCTGATCGAACCGGTCAATTTACGCATCGCCTGGCTCATCAGGCGAGCCTGAACGCCCACATTGCTGTCGCCCATATCGCCTTCAAGCTCGGATTTCGGCGTCAGAGCCGCAACTGAGTCGACGATGACCATATTCACAGCCCCCGACCGCACCAGCGTATCGGTAATTTCAAGCGCTTGCTCTCCGGTATCGGGCTGCGAGATCAGCAGTTCATCCAGATCAACACCCAGCTTGCGCGCATATTGCGGGTCCAAAGCGTGTTCCGCATCGACAAAGGCACAAACGCCGCCGCGTTTTTGCTGTTCTGCAATACAATGCAGCGTCAGCGTGGTTTTACCGGAGCTTTCTGGCCCGTAAATCTCGACAATCCGGCCCATGGGCAGGCCGCCAATTCCCAACGCAATATCCAGACCCAGCGACCCGGTCGAGCTGGCCTCGATATCCTGTTTGCTGTCTTCACCCAGCTTCATGATCGAGCCTTTGCCGAACTGACGTTCGATCTGGGCCAGCGCACTGTCGAGCGCCTTTTGCTTGTCTGCGTTTTTCTTGTCGCTCATCGTCAGAAGATCCGCCATTATCCTGTCGCTTTCCCTTTTGTCACACCCTTTGCCGGGCGGCAATCGCTGCTTTGTTCGCCTCTTGTTCCTTATGGGACCAAAAAGAGAACATTTCAACTAAAACTTACAGAACTCACTCTTCGGCAATTGTGTTAAAGAGTGGTTTACGACAATCTGCAATCGTAACGGCTCAAGTCTCGGGATTGATAAATGCTTGTTTTCTATAAAGAACGCCTTGCGTTTTTATCTGTACCCAAGACAGGTAGCACCGCCTATCACACAGCACTCGGATCGCGCGCGGATCTGGTGATAACGGGCCCGCCCGAGTTGAAACACGCCCCGGTGCGCCGGTTTGATCGTTTTTTTCAGAACATGTACCGAAAAATGTATGACACCGAAATGGAGATCATAGCCGTTGTGCGCGAACCCATTGACTGGCTGGGCAGCTGGTATCGCTTTCGCAGCCGCGATGACCGTATAGGGCATCCGCATTCAACCCGTGATCTAAGCTTCGATGAGTTTGTCCGCGCCTATATGCAGAACCCGCGCCCGGAATTTGCGGATGTGGGCAGCCAGAACCAGTTCTTTCGCACCCGCAACAACGGCGTCGGCGCCAGCCACGTTTTTAAATATGAACATCAGGACAAAATCCTGAACTTCCTGCAAGATCGGCTGCAGATGGACATCACGCTGCCGCTCGAAAACGTCTCTCCGATCCGGAACATGGTTCTGACGCCTGAGACCGAGACCATGTTTCGCAAGAATCATGCCGAAGAATTTGCGACCCATGACGCAGCGCTTTAGCCGCGTCAGTTGAGCTTTTCGAACACGGCTTCGGTCAATTGGGTCAATGAGAACGGCTTAGGCAGGAAGGTTGAGTGGGCGATCTGCGGTCCGGAATCGCCAAACGCGCCTTCGGTGTATCCAGACACAAAGACAACGCGCGCATCGGGCCGGGATTCCAGGGCTTTGCTAACCCAGGTCGGGCCATCCATGCCCGGCATCACCACATCGGTTACAAAAACATCTACGACCAATTCAGGGTCGTCCAATATGTTCAAGGCATCCTCAGCAGACTCGGCCTCCAATACGGTATAGCCCTTCAGGCGCAAAGCGCGGGTTGCAAAGGCGCGGACCGGAGCCTCGTCTTCGACCAGCAAAACGACCCCTTCACCTTGACGGGCGGTCTGCGGGCTATGCGATACATCTTCGATCACCTCTGGTTCAGAGGCGGTTTTGCAAACCGGGAGCAAAAGGGTGAAGTTCGTGCCGTGCCCAACAACGCTGTCGACAAAGATAAATCCACCTGTCTGTTTCACGATACCGTAGACGGTAGACAGGCCCAAACCCGTCCCCTCGCCGGTGCGTTTGGTCGTATAAAACGGCTCGAACACTTTTTGTAGCTTGTCGGCCGGTATTCCGATACCGCCATCCTTGACCTTGACGGTGACATATTCGCCCGGCTCGACCGTGGCTCTGTCCCGCATCAACGGGTTCGTCAGGGTTAGAACCTCAGTCTCAATCCGAATTTCACCGCCTTCGGGCATAGCATCGCGGGCGTTGACTACCAGATTCATCAGCACCTGTTCGAGCTGACGTTTATCTGCGCGAACGGGTTTGAGCACGGGGTCATGGCTCAGTGTCAGATGTACCTTTTCCCCGACCAGACGGTTCAGTAAGTGGATCAGATCCGAGATCGTATCCCGCATATCCAGCACCTCGGGGCGCAAGGTTTGTTTGCGCGAAAAGGCCAACAGCTGGCTGACCAGAGCCGCAGCCCGGTTGGCGTTCTGGTTGATCTGAACCAGATCGGCATAATCGGGATCATTCTGATCGTGCCGCAGCAACAGCAGGTCGCAATGGCCTGAGATGGCGGTCAGCAAATTATTGAAATCATGCGCAACACCGCCCGCCAACTGCCCGACAGCCTGCATCTTTTGCCCCTGCACAAATTGCGCCTCAAGCGTTTTTAACTCGGTCGCATCGTTCAGAACCGCGATCAAACATACCTGACCATCTTTGTGAACACGGCTGAGTGTAACTTGTATGAATACCTCTTTGTCATCACGGCTAAGACGCAGAAACTCGGACCGATGCGCTTCCTCTTCCGCTGCTGTCCGTTCCAGCCAGTCAAGTACGGGGTGGTTCAGGCCCTGCATGATGGTGCTGATATTCGTGTTGGCCAGTTCACCGCCACCCAGCAGCTTCAACGCCAGCCGGTTGGCTTGCAGGATCGTCCCGTCAGGGGACAGGCACAAAAGCGGCACGGGAAGATCGTTGAAATGCGTCCCGATCCCCTGTTTAGGAGGGGCGGCCAGCGGAACCAGCGCCAGATTGCGCCCTGTGCTCGAGTTGGACAACTCGGACACGACCGCGGTTTGATCCCCGGCTTTGGTACAGAGCCGCATGATACCGATTTGTTCATTGCCAACTTCGGGCAGTACCTGATCCATGGTTTCTGGCAGAAAACCCAATAGACGTTCAGCGGCGCGGTTCAGTCGCAATACATCACCGTTTCGCCCTTCGGTCAGAACCGGCAGAGACACTGAGTCCCAGGGTCCGCTCTCTTCAAATCGAAAACGCCAACACAACAGCCCGTCACATAGCCGGAAGACCGATACCGGGATTGTTGTATCAAGCGTCACCACATGTTCGTGCGCCCGGCCCTGTGATTGCGCCCGCGATTGCAGGCGCAGTAAGATCGCCGCCGGATTGGCAAAGACGGGGCGCAGACAATGGGTCAGTACCTCACCCGGGATCGCGCGGAACCTTTGATAGGAAGCCGCATTGGCAATCAGGATTTCGCCCTCGGCATTGGCAATCAAACAGGGGTACGTGTCCTGCTGCGCAAAGGCTGCCATCACGGCGGTCGATCGCTGTACAGATCGGTTGCTCAGCGCCACCCTGAGAACCGCAATCAGCGCAATCACTGCCAGCGATCCGCCTGAAACCCAAAGTCCCATGGCCCAATCCGGGGATACAAGTTTCGTGCTGGGTGCCAAAACAAGTGCGAGCGCCAGCAGGGCCAGTGCAGCAATACGCTGTATAGAAGGGACCGTATCAGAACGCGGTTGATAGGGTAAATCGGCAATGTCAGACATCAGTGGCTCGGTCAAAAGGCGTTGGGGCATCTGGAACTTAAATTGGTTAAGACCCGCTTAACGAATCCAGTCGCGAGCTTCTACCTGAAGTTGCTAGAACCCACCCTACTACCGCGTCAAGTGTGCCGCAAAGAAACCATCCACACCGTGTGTTACCCGCCACGATTGGCACAAAGACTGCTGCCAGTTGGGGTTGGTCTCTAAAAACGCCTCGACAATGTCGCCATTCTCACAGTCAAGCATCGAGCATGTGGCATAGGCCAGAACACCATCGCGCTGCACAAACCCCTGAATGTCATTCAATATTTGAGCCTGAATACCTGTCAGTTCGTGTAACCGCGCCCCGGTCAAGGCCCATTTTCCCGCCGGAGCACGCCGCCACGACCCGCTGCCAGAACACGGGGCATCGGCAAGCACAATGTCAAACGGCCCATGGTCTGCAAGATCACCGGAGTTGAGCAGGGTGATATCAGCCCCCGCCCGCTCAGCTCGATTGGGCAAATCCCGCATTCGGCCTGCATTCACGTCATGGGCGAACACGGTGACATCTCTGTGCACAGCAAGAGCCAGCGACTTACCCCCGCCGCCTGCGCAATAGTCCAGAACACGCATACCCGGCTGCATGTCCAGCGCCGCAACAACGGCTTGGCTCGCAGCGTCCTGCATTTCAACCAGCCCGTACGTATAGGCACGGCTTTGTCCGATCTTGCGCGCACCGTCTGTGACCTCGAGCGCCGTTTCACAAATTGGATGCGGGATTGCGGTGATACCCTCCGTCGCCAAGGCCTCGGTCGCCAACGCAAGATCGGCTTTCAGAAGGTTCACGCGCAGATGCACACGCGCACGACTCTGCAAAGCTTCTGCAGCGGCTTCCGCATCCGCCCCCAACGAGGCAGAAAACTGCGGCCACAGCCATTCAGGGATGTCCAGTCTTTCCGCATTGCTCTCAAAAGCACGCGCGGTTTCGGTGGCACTTACAGGCGGCGGAGCATGCCTGTCGCCCGTAAACACGGAGCTTACATCACCACCCTGCGCCCGCACGGCCCCGATCATTAGGCCGCGCCCGGTACATGCACCGCCAAGCGCGGCAAAAGATCGTTTGCGGCGTAACGCGTCAAACACATGATCCCGCACCGCCGCACGATCCTTGGACCCGGCAAACCGGCTGCGGCGCGCCCAGCCGGTCAGGGCCTTTTCAACGGGTGCTTTGCCCAGTATCTCATCCAGAATCTCGATCGAAGCCTGGACGCGCGCCGCAGGTGTCATGTCTTAACCTGCAACCTTACATCACCCTATAGTTCGGGCTTTCGCGGGTGATCTGCACGTCATGCACATGGCTTTCTTTCAGACCTGCCCCGGTGATTTTCACAAAGTTGCAGTTCTTGCGCATCTCTTTAACGGTTGCACAGCCGGTATAGCCCATCGCTGCGCGCAGGCCGCCCACCAACTGGTGCACAACAGCCCCGGCTGACCCTTTGTAGGGCACCTGCCCCTCAATCCCTTCGGGCACCAGCTTGTCATTGGCGGCATCCTTCTGGAAATAGCGATCCGCCGAGCCACGCGCCATGGCTCCCAAGCTGCCCATGCCGCGATAGGATTTAAAAGAACGGCCCTGATACAGGATCACCTCACCTGGGCTTTCATCGGTACCTGCGATCATCGAACCGACCATGGCGCACGACGCACCCGCCGCAATCGCCTTGGCGAAATCGCCCGAGAACTTGATGCCACCATCGGCGATCACCGGAACATCACCAGCCGCTGTCGCGCAATCCATGATCGCCGTCAGCTGAGGCACGCCAACGCCGGCCACCATACGCGTGGTACAGATCGAACCCGGCCCGATACCCACTTTGATGGCATCTGCGCCGGCATCAATCAGCGCTTTGGTCGCATCGGACGTGGCAACGTTCCCTGCGATGATCTGAACCTCGTTCGACAGGGTCTTGGCGCGTTTCACCGCATCCAGAACGCCTTGTGAATGGCCATGCGCTGTATCGACAACGATGATGTCGACACCTGAATCGACCAGCAGTTCCGAGCGTTCAAATCCGGCATCGCCAACCGAGGTTGCAGCCGCCACACGCAGACGGCCAAGGCTGTCTTTACAGGCGGTCGGGTTCAGCACCGCCTGTTCGGTGTCTTTGAGGGTCAACAAGCCGGTTAGCTTGCCCTCACCATCAACGACCAGCAGTTTTTCGATCCGGCGTGCACGCATCAGGCTTTTGGCTTCTTCCAGATCTGCAGGCTCTTGTAGCATCGCCAGGTTGTCCGCGGTCATCATCGCGTGGATCGGCGTGTCATCCGAGGTCGCAAAGCGCATGTCCCGATTGGTCACGATGCCGACGACGCGCCCCTGATCATCCACCACAGGGAACCCGGTGAAATTGTAGCGCTGCACCAGCGCCTGCGCATCGGCCAGTGTCTGGTTGGCGCGCAGCGTGACCGGGTTGTAGACGATCCCAGATTCGAAGCGTTTGACCCGGCGCACCTCGCGGGCCTGTTCTTCGATCGAAAGGTTCTTGTGGATCACCCCGATGCCCCCCGCCTGGGCCATGGCAATGGCCATGCGCGCTTCTGTCACGGTGTCCATGGCCGAGCTGAGCAGCGGGATGTTCATGGTAATCTGACGTGTCACACGTGTCGTGGTATCTGCCGTGGCCGGTAGCACCGTTGATGCCCCTGGCACCAAAAGAACATCATCAAAGGTAAGCGCTTCACGAATCTGCATCTGATCACCCCATGCAAAAGCCCGTTTGGCGGTGACCCTATTGCATGGATCAACCCCAAGGGAAAGCCCCTGAACCCCAGTTGTTGCCAAAAGCATCAGAACACCGCGCCTTAAAACGACGCTTGTTGGTGAAAACCTGCCGCTGAATGGCCTTTCCCTTTCTCACGAAATTCATATCTTGCGCGGGACACCCGCGAATACAAAGGCAGGCCCTTCATGACCACCGACCCTCTTGTCGTCTTCACCCCATCCGGCAAACGCGGGCATTTCCCAGTTGGCACGCCAATTTTAACTGCCGCTCGGCAGTTGGGTGTTGATCTGGATTCGGTCTGCGGCGGGCGTGGTATCTGTTCGAAATGCCAGATCACGCCCAGCTATGGTGAGTTTCCTAAACACGGCGTGACGGTGAATGATGGCGCGCTGAGCGAATGGAACGCGGTCGAGCAGCGCTATGACGACAAGCGGGGGCTAAAGCCCGGCCGCCGTCTGGGCTGTCAGGCCACGGTACAGGGCGATGTCGTGATCGACGTGCCCCCGGAAAGCCAAGTACACCGTCAGGTGGTGCGCAAAGCGGCCACTGCACGCGCCATCACCATGGACCCGGCCACGCGCCTGTATTTCGTTTCCGTAGAAGAACCAGACATGCATTCGCCCACAGGTGATCTGGAGCGGCTGGAGCGCGCCTTGCGCGACCAATGGAAGATCGACGCCATCACCGCCGATTTGTCGCTTATGTCCAAGCTGCAACCCGTTCTTCGCAAAGGCAAATGGGAGGTCACGGTCGCCATCCACAAAGGCCACAAGGACTCTGTCGCGCGGGTTGTTGAAATTTGGCCCGGCCTGCACGAAGGCGGTCTCTATGGTTTGGCCATCGACCTCGGTTCGACCACCATCGCGGCGCATCTGACCGATCTGGATACGGGTGAGGTCAAAGCCTCTTCCGGCCTGATGAACCCCCAGATCCGTTTTGGCGAAGATCTTATGAGCCGCGTGTCCTATGCCATGATGAACCCCGGCGGCGATCAGGAAATGACCAAAGCGGTGCGCGAGGCGATCAACGATCTGACCACCTCAATCGCTGATGAGGCCGGAATTGACGCCGCGCTGATCGTTGAAACGGTATTTGTCTGCAACCCGGTCATGCATCACCTGCTGCTGGGTCTGGACCCGGTCGAGTTGGGGCAAGCCCCATTTGCGCTAGCCACATCCGAGTCGATGTCCCTGCCTGCGCGCGAGATGGACCTGACCAACATGAACCCGCGCGCGCAAGTCTATATCCTGCCCTGTATCGCAGGCCATGTGGGCGCGGACTGCGCCGCTGTGGCCTTGTCGGAAGAGCCCGGCAAATCCAAAGATCTGGTTTTGATCGTCGACGTGGGCACCAACGCAGAAATCCTGCTGGGCAATACCAGCCGCGTTCTGGCCTGTTCCTCGCCCACCGGACCGGCCTTTGAGGGTGCTCAGATCAGTTCCGGCCAGCGCGCCGCCCCCGGAGCGATTGAGCGGATCGAGATCGACCCCGTGACCAAAGAACCCCGGTTCCGTGTCATTGGGTCCGAGAAATGGTCGGACGAAGAGGGCTTTGACGTAGATATCGCCACCACCGGCATCACCGGCATCTGCGGCTCGGGCATCATCGAAGCGGTCGCCGAAATGCGCATCGCGGGCCTGTTGGATGAAAGTGGCCTGATCGGCTCGGCCGAGCAAACCGGCACACCGCGCAGCGTGCCCGAGGGGCGCACCCATTCCTACCTGATCCACGATGCCAGCGCCGATGGCGGCCCGCGGATCACCGTGACCCAAGGCGACATCCGCGCCATCCAACTGGCCAAATCCGCGCTTTATGCAGGCGCGCGGTTGTTGATGGATGAGATGGAGGTCGACCGGGTGGATCGCGTTGTCCTCGCAGGTGCGTTCGGCGCGCATATCTCGACCAAACACGCGATGGTTCTGGGCATGATCCCGGATGCCCCGTTGGACAAGGTGTACAGCGCCGGGAACGCCGCAGGTACTGGTGCCCGGATAGCGCTGTGCAACATCGGTGCACGGGCCGAAATCGAGCGCGTAGTTCGCGAAATCACAAAGGTCGAAACCGCCATCGAGCCGAAGTTCCAGGATCATTTCGTTGCCGCCAACGCGATCCCGCACAAGACGGACCCGTTCCCCGAACTGGCCCAGGTCGTCACCCTGCCCTCGCCTTCGTTCAATACGGGTGGTGGAGCGGAAGAAAAATCTGGCCGTCGCCGCCGCAAAAGATCATAGTTGCCGCAAATTTCGGAGGCACTATGGCGATCGCGAACGAAGAACAGGCAGAGTATTGGGGGAATTCCGCATCAGGTGTCAAATGGCTGACCTTTGAGGATCAGCTGGATCATCTGATGACGCCGGTGTTGAAACTGGTACTGGATCGCGCAGACCTTGAACTAGGAACACGGGTATTGGATATCGGTTGCGGAACGGGAGCCAGTTCAATCGAAGCGGCCACTTGTGTCGGACCCGATGGGCATGTTCTGGGTGCTGATATATCCAGTTCTTTTCTGGATCGCGCGCGGTCACGAGCAGCGGACGCGGGTCTAAAAAATACCGAATTCCAACATGCTGACGCGCAGGTCTTCCCATTTAAGGCCGAGGACCGAGATGCCCTTATCTCTCGCTTTGGGGTGATGTTTTTTGCCGACAGCATTGCCGCATTTTCAAACATGGCCAAAGCACTCAAACCCGGTGCTCAGATGACATTTGCCGCCTGGGGTTCGTTATACGGAAACCCGTGGTTCAGAATTCCTCATATCGCTGCCATCTCACGGTTGGGCGACATGCCCAAAGTTGACCGATACGCACCTGGACCAATGGCCTTTCATGACATCGATCACGTCACCGGAATACTCGCAAAAGCCGGGCTAACCGATATTCATGCAGATTCAGTGCAACTGGATCTGAATGGGATTGGGACAGAGCTGGACTCGGCTGCGCTCTGCATGCGAGTTGGACCGGCTGCAAGGGTCATCTCGCATTTCGAAGGAACGGCGAAAGACATTGCTGCTATAGAAGCCTCGGTCGCACGGGAATTGGCACATTTTGTGACAGCCAATGGGCTAAAAATTCCGGCGCTCATAAACTTGTATCAGGCCCGACGCGGTGCCTGACATAAGGTTCTCGGGATTTGGAGCGGGTAGCGGGAATCGAACCCGCGCGTTCAGCTTGGGAAGCTGACAGGCTACCATTACATCATACCCGCCGCGCAGATGTGGATAGCACCCCCTTTGACCGGGGTTCAAGAGGGATCATGCGAGGTTAGGATCTACTTGGTCAGGTCCTGCGCCAGCATCAGCGCGTTATCATCTGGATCGAAAAAGGTCGCGGTGCTGACCATGCCCTCGACGGTCTCGGTTTCACCATCAAAGCGAATGCCTGCGGATTCCAGCGCCTTCCGGGCCTCTGAAATATCGGCGACGCCAAAGACGGGTACGCAGTTGCCGGGATTGGGCTCTGCTTGCTCGCCCAGACCCAGAGTCACGCCCTTGGTGTTGGTCTGCACCTCGCTCCAGCCTGCTTCGTCCATATGATAGACAAGCGAGAAACCCAAGTTTTCCTGGTACCACGTCGCGCTTGCGTGGCGGTCTCGTACGGACAGGGCAAGTGTGATCGTATCATCAAGAGAAACGCGTGCCATGTGCTTTACCTTTTTCTATAATACTATTAACTATACTTTATGGACATTACGACACTTGTCAACCTGACATCACGGGCCTGGTCACTCAGCATTCTGGCGCTGTTGGATGCGGGTACGCCGGGACGTCAGGCCCCCTTGCTGGCAGCGACCAACGCAAGCCGGACCTCCTTTCGTGCCAGCCTTGATCACCTGATTGCGCTGCGTCTTCTCGAAAGAAATCCGGGCCACGGCCATCCTTTGCGGCCCGAGTTTCGGCTGACATTGAAGGGTGTTGAGGCCGCGCAGATGGCCAGCAAGATTATTAAGGCCGTACCTGATGAAAGTGAATTTGCCCTGCTACGTAAAAGCTGGTCGGTCCCAGTTTTGGCGTTGACCAACTCGCCTCAGCGATTTTCAACCATGAAAACGGCCCTGACTACAATCACGGACAGGGCGCTATCCGAGTCCCTGTACAGGCTGGAAGATCATCAACTTATTCAAAGGGATATCAACCTCTCTGAACGCACGCCCTACCCGACTTACTGCGCGATCAATACCGGTTTGGCAGTGAACCAGGCCATCGGCTTAGGTATCTGAGGCCGTCCGCTGGTCTGACCTTTCTGAGAATTACAACAAAAAAGGCCGGGCAAGTGCCCGGCCTGTGATCAAGTTGCGTTCAGCTTAGGCGCGGCGGCGGCGACCGCCTCCGCGACGTCCTCGCCCTTCGCCCTCGGCTCCGGGTGCCTCGGGGGCTTTGTTGAACCTGATCCACTCACCACCATGGGGGTCGTTGTTGGTGAGCAAATTGGCGGCGCGGATGGCCTCCATTTCTTTACCGGCGCGCGGCAGGGTTGAGCCCAGACCAAACATCTGCACGAAGGTTTCATCATCCATACCGTCGGGCAGGATGATGCCAGCAGCGGCTACGGCCTCTTTCTTCTCGGCAATCTTTTTCTGAGTCACCGGCAGAGCCACCGGGTTCATGATCGCCGAGGTCATGCCAGCACCCATCGCCATTGGCAGAAAGGCATTGTTGATGCCGTGACGGTTCGGCAGGCCAAATGAAACATTGGACGCACCGCATGTCGTATTCACGCCAAGCTCCTCGCGCAGACGACGGACCAGAGCGAACACCTGCTGACCTGCGGTTGCCATCGCGCCGATGGGCATAACCAGCGGATCAACCACGATATCATGAGCTGGGATACCGTAGTCAGCAGCGCGTTCGACAATCGTCTTAGCAACCGCAAAACGCACGTCGGGATCTTCGGAAATGCCAGTATCGTCGTTCGAGATGGCAACAACCGGCACGTTGTATTTCTTCACCAGCGGCAAAACCAGCTCCAGACGCTCTTCCTCGCCGGTGACCGAGTTCAGCAGCGGACGGCCTTCAGCCGCCTCAAGACCCGCTTCCAACGCGCCAGGAACCGAGCTGTCGACGCAGAGAGGCACGTCAACCAGCCCCTGCACCAGCTCGACGATCTTGCGCATCAGCGGCGGTTCGGTCTCGTTTGGGTTGGGGTTCGAGTTGTAGACAACGCCCGCGTTGATATCCAACACGGTCGCGCCTGCAGCAACCTGCGCCAACGCGTCTTTCTCGACGGTCGAAAAATCGCCCGCTTCCAGTTCAGCCGCCAGCTTTTTGCGGCCCGTGGGGTTGATCCGCTCACCGATCACGCAGAACGGTTCGTCAAAGCCCAGAACGGCAGTTTTTGTTTTTGATTCTACGACTGTACGGGTCATGTCCGTTCCTTAGGAATTTGCGGGCTTTGCCGAAGCGCCGCCGTTATTGATCGCCCAGTTGGCGTTGGTCTTGATCCCGCCCAGCGGGAAGAAGTGGACGTTGGTGATGTTGAAATCCGGGTTGGCCGCTTTGTGGTTGGCCAGTTCGGTGACAACATCAGTCGGCTCATAGGGCAGCAACAGCTTGGACACGTCCATGGCGCGTTTCTGCAGAACTTTCAGCGACGGGCCAACGCCACAAGCGATGGCGAACTTGATCAGGGTTTGCAGCTTGGCCGGACCTGCGATGCCGATGTGGACGGGAATGTCGATCCCGGCCTCTTTCAGGCTGTCTGCCCAAGCGATGATTGGCTTGGCATCAAACGCGAATTGTGTGGCCAGTGCCATTTTGGCGTCGGTGGTTTCGCTGAACTTCTGTTTCCAGCGCAGCGCGTCATCGACGTTTTTGGTCGAGCCATCCGGGTCGATGTCCTTGTTGCCCTCGGGATGACCTGCGACGTGCAGACGTTTGAACCCTGCCTTGTCGAACAGGCCGGATTCCAGCAACTGCATCGAGCTTTCGAAATCCCCATGCGGCTTAGCTACGCCGCCGGCCAGCAGCAGCGCCTGCTCAACGCCCGCCTCGCCCTGATACATCGAGATCCAGTTTTCCAGCGTAGCCGCGTCCTTGATGATCCGCGCCGGAAAGTGTGGCATCACCGGATAGCCATCATCAGCGAGGCGCTTGACGGTCTTGACCATATCTTCGATGGGTGTGCCCTCGATATGGGCGATGTAGACGCGGGTGCCTTCGGGCAACAATGCGCGGAAATCTTCGACCTTTTCGGCAGTGCGCGGCATCACCTCGATCGAATAGCCCTGCAAAAAGGCTTCGACGGTCGGATTAACCGGCCCGTTTTCGACCGCATCACGTTTCTTGAAGTTCAGCAAAGCCATTGCGGCCTCCCATAGCTGTCTCGGGCTCATGCCCAACCGTCATTGGCGATCAGCGCTTTGATGCGGTCCTGATCGTATTCCGTTTCCAGACGCACGGCCTGTGCCTCGGCAATCTCGGACGGGTCGCCCTCAACTGCAAAAGGCGCGGCTTTGCGCCATTCGGCCAGGTAGGCATCACTGTCCTTGGCGTTCACCTTCATGGCGGCCCGGTCGATGGCTTGCTCGAACCGTTCTTCCAATTGCCGCTTGGCGCCGCGACGGCCTTTGCCGACGATGACCTGAGCGGGAATGTCGCGCCAGTAAACGATGGTGACGTCAGGCATTGTTGTGATTCCTCCTAACCCGATGGGGCGGTTCTAAACATCTATATGGGCCCGGGTCGGTCGGTTTTCGACACAAGTGGTATATCAAGCGACTTTTTGGCCTACGGTTGTGTACGGGCGCTTGTAGCTGAGTTCCCAGCCAATCCGCATATCAAAATTCTCATTGTCACTATGAAACTACTGCATGAAACAAAAAAAACCCGGACGAACTTATGCGTCCGGGGTCGTCGTTCAAAGACTAGCGATGTTAGCCGACCAGGCCACCGTCGTCGCGGGTCACCGCGATGATCGCCGAACGCGGAACCGCGTCACCGCCTTCGGGCCAGTGGCTGTTTCCATCTTCGCCCGGGTGCTGAATGCCCACAAACATGGTGCGGCGGTCGGGCGACCAGCTGAGGCCAGTAACCTCACACTCGTTCGGACCTACCAAGAAACGGCGGATTTCGCCGGTGACCGGGTCGCCTGCCAGCATCTGGTTGTTACCTTGCCCTTCGAAATCGCCTTCGTTGCCATAGTTGCCGTCGGTCTGGATCCACAGCAGACCGTTGCTGTCGAATTTCAACCCGTCGGGCGAGTTGAACATGTTCTCGGCATTGACGTTGTCCGAGCCACCATAGGCGTCCTGATGCACCTTCGGGTTACCGGCCAGCACATACAGATCCCAGGCAAAGCCCGTGGCGGTGTGGTCGCCACCCTCGGGACGCCAACGTACGATCTGGCCGTAATTGTTCACTTCGCGCGGGTTCGGACCGTTGACCGAGGTGTCGTCGCCACCGGCATTCGGCTTGACGCCCCGGTTCTTGTTGTTGGTCAAACAGCAATAGACCTCGGCCACGTTCGGATTGGCGGCAACCCATTCCGGGCGGTCCATCGTTGTTCCACCCACGGCAGATGCGCCCTGGCGGGTGTGGATGCTGACCTCGGCCTGCGAAGCCAAACCAGTTGTCTCGGGCGTCAGGTCTAGCCACTCACCGGTGCCGTCATCGTTGAACTTAGCGACAGACAGTGTTCCGTTTTCCAGCAGAGCGTTGGTATCGACACCAGCTGCATAAACGCCGTCCGAGACAAAGCGATACAGGAACTCGCCCCGCTCATCATCGCCCATATAGACGACAATGCGACCGTCATTGTTCACAACCGATTCCGCGTTTTCGTGCTTGAACCGGCCCAAAGCGGTCAGCTTGCGCGGGGTCGAATTTGGATCTGTCGGGTCGATCTCAACCACATAGCCAGCACGGTTCGGTTCGTTGGGGTCTTTTGCCACGTCAAACCGGTCGTCAATTTTGGCCCAACCATAGCCCCAGTCGCTGGCTGATACGCCATAGCGCTTGAGTTCAGGGCTGACCTCGTGGTTCTCGTCAGCTGCCGAGAAATACCCGTTGAAGTTCTCTTCGCAGGCCAGGTAAGTACCCCATGGGGTCTTACCGTTACCGCAGTTGTTCCAGGTGCCTTTACAGGCGGTTCCTGACGGATCGGCTGCCGTTTTCATCAGATCGTGACCTGCCGCCGGACCGGTTATGGTCATGTCTGTCTGCGGCGTGATGCGGCGGTTATACGGGCTGTCTTTGACGATGCCCCATGTGCCATCGGTATTGGCAATCTCAACTACTGTCACGCCATGAGCCATCATGCCCTTAGCCACATCGTCGTCCGAAGCCGCCTTGGCATCCGGGTTGTTGCCCCACAGGATGTCGCGGTTGGTGTATTCGTTGTTCACGACCAGCAGAACATGACCGTCATGGAAGAACACGTCCTGTCCATCTGTATTGTCGCCAAAAGCGCGTTCCTGACTGGCAGCGGTGCCACGGGTCGCGTGATCGAATTCAGGCGCATCGGACCACAGCGGGTCGCCCCAACGCACCATGACCTCGGCCTTGTAGCCAGGAGGTACGATCACGTCGTCTGCAGTCGATACTGGAATTGCCTCGAACGAGAATCGGTCCGCCGCCGCACGTGCGCCCGAAGGAATCAGCGCACCGCCGACGGCCGTGAAGCTGCCCATTGCAAGAACGCCGCCCAGGAATCCGCGACGTGACAAGGCGCGTTCGACCACACGGTCAAATTCGCATTCCTCAGGGCGGGGATTTACGACCTCATCATATTCATCGAAAGAAAGGGTGTGCTCGTCTTTCATGGCAATCTCCATATCTGGCTGAAAGCTGGTAGAGAATCCCGTATCGGGGCTCGGCCACGGGATCGCACCCCAGTATGAACGCGGTGTGACACTCACGTTAAATTCAAAATTGAAATCGCTTGCGCGTCGGCGATCCCCCGCCTAGGGTCAAACTAACTCGAAAATCGGAGGGCGTGACGAATGGCGCCCAAGCGTCCCAAAGGTGCGGGCGCGTTCCCGAAGGCGGTCGAAAGCCCCGCGCCGGCAAGACCCGATCCAGATGCGCTCTATGCGGCGCTGGATCTGGGGACAAATAGTTGCCGCATGTTGATCGCCCAGCCCAAGGGCAGCGGGTTCCATGTGGTCGACAGCTTCTCCAAATCCGTGCAGTTGGGCGCGGGTCTGGAACGGACCGGGCGACTGTCTCGGGCCTCGATGTCGCGTACGGTTCAGGCCCTGCGCATCTGCCAGCAAAAGCTGAAACGCAACAAGGTCAAACGGATGCGTTTGGTCGCGACCGAAGCGTGCCGCCGCGCCAAGAACGCGCGCGACTTCATCCGTCAGGTGAAGCGCGAAACCGGCCTGACGCTAGAGATCATCCAGCCCGAAGAAGAGGCACGTCTGGCCGTTATCTCCTGTGCGCCTTTGGTCTCCACCAAAACCGAACAATTGCTGGTCGTTGATATCGGCGGCGGTTCGACCGAACTGGTTTGGATCGACATATCTTCGATACCTCGCCGCGATCGCCCGGCCGCGATCATGCGGCTGCACAATGGCTTTCACACCGCAGATAGCCCCTTCCCCGCCGCAAAGGTTGTGGATTGGATCAGTGTGCCTCTTGGCGTCGCAACATTGCGCGATCAGTTCAACGATGTCGACGATGATGCCGCCCGATTTGCGCTCATGAGTTGGTTTTTCGAAGAAAATCTGGCCGATTTCGCCCCCTACAAGGACGAACAGACCCGCGAAGGCTTCCAGATCGTCGGCACCAGCGGAACGGTCACGACCGTTGCGGCGTCTCATCTGGGGCTCAAGCGCTATGACCGGACCAAAGTCGACGGTCTGCGCATGACCAGTGATCAGATTGACAAAGTCATACGCGGGTATTTAGAACTCGGCCCTCACGGGCGCCGCCGCGATCCCCGGATTGGGGATGATCGGCAGGCCCTGATCATGTCCGGCTCGGCCATTTTGCAGGCATTGCTGCGCTGCTGGCCCACCGACCGCCTTTCCGTGGCGGACCGGGGGCTGCGCGAAGGTCTGCTTTATGCGCAGATGAGTGCGGACGGTGTATTGGAAGACGGACCGTTCTGATGGCGAAGACACCGAGTGGAAAGAACACCTCAGGCCGTGGGCAACGCGACCTGAAGGTAAAGGTAAAGACCGCGCGGGGGCGTAAGCTAAGTTCAACGCGCTGGCTCGAGCGGCAGCTGAACGATCCCTATGTCAAGCGTGCAAATGCCGAAGGGTATCGCGGGCGTGCGGCCTTCAAGATATTGGAATTGGACGAGAAGTTTCGGTTTCTAGTGCCTGGCGCGCGCGTCGTGGATCTGGGTTGCGCACCCGGTGGCTGGTTGCAAGTCGCGGTGAAACGCGTCAACGCGCTGGGCGAGAAGAGCGGCAAGCGCATTGGAACCGTTCTGGGCATTGATCTTCAAGAGGTCGAACCGGTTGCTGGTGCGACGGCTCATGTACTGGATTTCATGGAAGATGACGCCGATCAAAAGGTCAAAGACTGGCTGGGCGGCAAGGCCGATGTGGTGATGTCGGACATGGCGGCCGCGTCATCGGGCCACAAACAGACCGACCATTTGCGGATCATGGCCCTGTGCGAAACGGCTGCCTATTTTGCCTTTGACGTGTTGGAAGAAGGTGGCACGTTCGTCGCCAAGGTTCTGGCCGGAGGCGCCGAGGGCGATTTGCAAAAGCTGTTGAAACAGAAATTCGAAAAGGTCGCCAACGTCAAACCGCCCGCATCCCGATCGGACAGTTCCGAGAAATTCGTTGTAGCGACAGGATTTCGCGGCTGAAGTTAATCTTCTGTCGTCAACTGCACTGCAAGCGGATGCTCCTGAAAAGACGCGGCTGCAAGGTTCTGCATCTCAACAACCTCTGAATGGTTCAGATAAACCGGCTTACGATCCCGCAACTGCGCGATACGCTGCTCCAATGACCCTTTCACTTCCCCTGCAAAGGGATGTTTCTGCATAGTTTCCGACATGTACCACCTATGAACAAACCTTGGGTTGGTAGCCCATAATGGTGTTTAATGGTGAAATTTGCCGGGAACATGGCCCAAAGCTGGCAAGCACGTGCCGGTCCATCTGCGCTTAAATCTACGTGGTAGGATCATCCTTCGAGAGATCAATCAGCGCGCTGTTGTATTCGGCCCCCAGGATCACAATCGCAGCGCAGAGATACAAAAAGATCAACGCCGCCATGGCCCCGGCCAAACCCGCGTAGGTGGCACTATAGCTGGCGAATTGGCCGATATAGACGGAAAACCCCCAGCCTCCGGCCCCCAACAGCACAAGCGTCAGGATCACCCCCGGCAGGATCTGCATCAGGCTATGACGCCGTGTGGGCAGGACAAGATGGGCCATCAGAATGGTGACAACAGGCACCGCCACCGCAAAGGTCCAACGCAGGCGATCCGCTGACAACCAGGTTGCGACATCCACGTCTGTTCGCTCGGATACCAGTGCCGTGTAGACAGGCAGAACAACCTCAACCGCTGCGACGATCAGGATCGCTGCGCCACCCAGAATGACCAAAGCGATACACAGAAGACGCGTTTTCCAGAACGGCCAACTGTCATGATCGTGATAGGCGTGGTTCATGGCAGTCCGCACCGCGGCGACCCCGTTCGACGCAAAGTAGACGGCCAGCAAACCGCCAAGCGTAATCACCCCTGACCCGGCCCCATCCAGCACCGCGCGCAGCTCGGCCACAATTGGTCCGGCCACATCCTGAGGCCAGGCGCCGAAGATCAGATCGACCAGTTCATCCGTCACATAGCCCTGCGACAGAGCCCCTGCCAGCGCGACAGTAAACAGCACAAAGGGAAACAGCGCCATCATCATCGACATGGCGACATGGCTGCTCATGACAAAGCCGTTCTTATCGTTGAACCGCCTTATCGCCAGCAACAGCGCCCTGATCGGATGGGTTGAGAACAGATTCGAAGCAACAGACATGGTGCAACCCTAGCCCGCCGACGGCCAACGTAGAAGCCGCCGCATCGCGAATTCCGAATTATAAACAGCTGACAGCATTGCATAAACCTATCGGGCTGTGCAGGATCGGGGCACGCATGCGCCCTGCCCCAAGTCAGGTTCTTTATGACATCCGATCCAAACACCCCCACAACGCGCCGCCGCCTCAGCCTGTCTGCGGTGCGCGACAGCTGTATTGTTGCAGCTTTGGTGGTGCTGGGGCTTTATGCGGGTGCGACCTTTCTGATCCCATTGACACTGGCCCTTCTGGTCAACGTTCTGATCATCGCCCTGAGCGACCGAGTCATCGCCCTGACCCGCTCACCGGTTTGGCTGGCAAACCTGGCCGGGGTGACGGTCGTTTTAGCCGGATTGTTTACCATAATGTACATATTGGGCAGCCAGGCGACCCAATTCGCACGCGGCATCACCACCTATGAAGCCCAGTTCGACAGCGCAATCAACCGTATCGCCGGGTTGGTGGGCAGTGATGTGACCACGTTTATCCGGGACAACCTTGTCAGCATCGACATGTCCTATCTGGCGCGGCTGTTGCTGGGCAGCGCCACATCACTTCTGAACCAGTTCTTCCTGATCAGCCTCTATGTTTCGTTTCTGATGGTCGAACGCCTGGCTTTTCGCAAAAAGATCCAGCTGGCCGCAGGAAGCCCGGAAACCGGGAAAGAGCTGTCGGCAATGCTCGATGCAATCTCGTTCAGCCTGCAGCGCTATGTCGGCGTCAAAACCCTAATCAGCCTGATCACGGCGGGCATCAGCTATAGCATCTTCCGTATGCTTGGCCTGGAATATGCCGAGACATGGGCGGTTCTGACCTTTGCCTTGAATTTCATCCCTTCGATTGGGTCGATCATTGCCGTGGTGTTTCCGGCCATGATCGCTTTGGTTCAGTTTGAAAGCATCGGCCCATTTCTGGTGGTGGTTCTGGGCTGTGGCACGATCCAGTTCCTGATCGGTAATTTCCTAGACCCTGCGATGCTGGGCCGATCGCTCAACATGTCCACATTCTTAGTCATTCTGGCGCTGACTTTCTGGACGACGGTGTGGGGTTTGATCGGAGCATTTCTGAGCGTGCCCCTTACGGTCTGCATCCTGATCGTTTTCAGCCATATCCCGGCGCTGCGCCCAGTCGCGATCTTGATGTCTTTGGATGGGCGACTAGGGGACGACCCTAAATGAAGAAGAAGAACGCAGTATCGTTCGCCTATCGCCTCTAAAGCAAACAGACGGAGCCCGACAAACAAATGTGGACAGTGTTGGTATCTGCAGCCGTATTTGCGCTTTATGTCACAGCAGCTATCTTCTCACTCAGGGCAGCGCAGACGGCCAGAACACCGCAGGGTGCGGTTGGTTGGGTGGTCTTTCTGATCGCCGCGCCGTTCTTTGCCGTACCGATGTATCTGTTTCTGGGTCACCACCGTTTTCACGGCTATCGTGTCGCCCGCCAGGAAAGTGAGCGTGTGGTCGAAGGCATCAAGTCCTTTGCCGATCACTCCAAACCCGATCCCGATAAGATGTCGATCAATCCCCGGCCGTTCGAGTTTCTGGCCCATCTGCCCGTTTCGCGTGGCAACGGGGTAGAACTGCTGATTGATGGCAACGCCACATTCGATGCGATTCTTGACGCCATCGATGCCGCAAAGAACTACATCCTGATCCAGTTTTACATCGTGCGCGCCGATGAACTCGGGTTGAAACTTCAGAAGCGGCTCATCGCGGCCTCGGATCGGGGTGTGCACGTGCGGTTCATGACCGACGCGGTGGGCAGCTATGGCTTGCCGTCCGACTTTCTTGAAACGATGCAGAACGCAGGCATTGATGTCGCCGACCCGAAGGAACAGCGCGGCCCGAACTTTCGCTTTCAGTTGAACTACCGCAACCATCGGAAAACAGTGGTGATCGACGGAGAGACCGGCTTTATCGGCGGGCACAATGTTGGTGTCGAGTATCTGGGTCGGGGCGAGAAATTCGGCCACTGGCGCGATACCCATGTAAAGATCACCGGCCATATCGTTCGTCAGCTACAGTTGATTTTCACCGAAGACTGGCACTGGGCCCGCGGTGAAGACCTGATCGAAGATCTGGACTGGGCTGGCAGCGAATCTGATCAGGATATGAACGCGCTTCTGGTCGCAACAGGGCCTGGCGATGATACCGAAACCGGCGCCATGATGTTCTTTTCTGCCATCGCCGAGGCAAAAGAGAGGTTCTGGATCGCCTCGCCCTATTTTGTGCCCGATATCGACGTCATGACCGCGCTTCAACATGCGGCGATGCGCGGTGTGGATGTACGTATCCTGGTGCCCGAGGTGATTGATCACCGCCTGCCCTGGCTGGCCGCCTTTGCCTATTTTGATGAGGTTCGAAACTGCGGTGCGCGGGTGTTTCGATACACCGATGGGTTCATGCATCAAAAGGTTTTTGTGGTCGATGATACGCTGGCTGCGATCGGGACAACAAATCTGGACAACCGATCATTCCGGCTGAATTTTGAAGCAATGGCGCTTTTTTTCAACGCCGAGGCCGCGCAGGCGGTGGAACGGATGTTAGAGGCTGATTTCGATAAGAGTTATGAGCTGACGCGATCCTTGTTCCAGCAACCGGCCTATATTCGGTTTGGTGCACCCCTGGCCCGTTTGTTTGCGCCTATTCTTTAGGGGATTGGCCCAAGGAAAAGAACCGTTCCTGAAACACCCGGGTCATCAGCGCAACCATATAAGCCGTTGAAAGTCCAAAGGTCAAAAGCCCGGTAACCGACGCAAAAGAGCCAAAAATCCGAAGTGCCTCACCCAGAACGATATCGCCATAACCCAGCGTGGTGAACGTCACCAACGAGAAGTACAGCGCCGTATTCCAATCCGGCAGCACCTCAAGCAAGACCCAAACGATCGCCCATATCCAAACCTGAATTGTGTGTGTCAAAACGATAAACACCAGCGCCACGGCAATCGGGGCTGCAGTGGCCAGAAACAGCCCATGTTTTGACCATTTCGGCTCCATTTTGATTACGAAGATCGTGCACCAGGCCAGAAAGAATATCTCGACCACAAAGCAGAGCCCCAGAAAGGCACTGCCCCAAACAATCTGGTGCAGCAAGCTCATGTTTTTCCACCCTGTTCCGCGATGATCGTGTGATCTTTAGAATGACCTCTGCGGCCAGAAGGTACAAGACCAGTAGACCCTCGATGTACCTGCGGCGAAACGCATCGGAGGGCGTTCGGCACTGGACATGGGTGAATTACGTTGCACATCCTGCATGAAAAAGCGGGGCAGATCATGCTGTTGACGATCGACAAGGTGCAGAAATCCTATCCCGGTGGGCGTCCTGTCCTGCGTGATGTGTCGCTGACCCTGGATCAGGGGCAGACACTGGCCCTGACCGGTGAAAGTGGCAGCGGCAAATCCACTTTGCTAAACCTGGCCGCGGCGCTGGATAGCTTCGATGCGGGCGAGATCATACTGGATGGCACGGCCCTGTCAGCGTTGGATGATGCGGGTCGCGCCGCGTTGCGCCGTCACAAAGTCTCTTTGGTGTTTCAGCAGTTTAACCTGATCCCGTCCTTGACTGTTTCACAAAACCTGTCTTTTCACGCCCACCTAGCTGGCTGTCATGACCAGGCTTGGAGCACCCAACTGGCTGATCGACTGGGATTGTCCGATTTGCTGGATCGTTTCCCCGAAAACCTCTCTGGCGGGCAGCAACAGCGCGTCGCCATCGGCCGCGCCATGGCTGTGCGGCCCAAACTGCTGCTGGCGGATGAGCCGACGGGCAACCTAGACGAAACGGCCAGCGCCAATGTGCTGGATCTGATGCTGTCCCTAGTTGCCGATACCAGCGCCGCTTTGCTGCTGGTGACCCATTCGCAAGACATTGCCGCGCGGCTCGACCAGCGCTTGCATCTGGCCGGGGGTCGCATCGAATGACCAAGGCCGTCATACAGGCGCTGCTATCACATTGGCGCGCGCATTGGCTGCAACTGGCGACGCTGCTGATCGGCATCGCCTTGGCAACCGGTCTGTGGTCTGCTGTGCAAGCCATCAACGCCGAAGCACGCGCAAGCTATGCGCGGGCCAATGCGCAGCTGGCCTTGGGGCAGTTTGACGAACTGCGCGATTCAAGCGGCCCAATCCCTTTGTCTCGATATGCCCAGCTGCGCCGGGCGGGCTGGCAGGTCGCTGCCGTTCTGGAAGGTCCTTATCGCGCCCAGGGTCGTACACTGCGGGTGATGGGCGTAGATATGGTGGCCTACCCTGCCCTGCCTGCTGTGACGGAAACTGAGCAAAGCGCTGATCCACCAGACCCGGCTGACATCTTGACGGCTCCGGGCCGCCTGCTTGTTCATCCGGACCTTGCGCCGCTATTGTCTTCGGTTGAAGGATTGCCACCGATCATCCTCAGCATGTCTCTGCCTTCCGATGTGATTTTGACCGATATCGGCGTGGCCGAAACCCTTCTGGATCAACGGGGCCAGGTATCGCGGCTTGTGGTCTTGCCGAACCAGCCACGCGGACGCCCACCCGTGTCGCAGGTCGCACCTGAGCTACAGCGGATCAGCCCGGCCTCGCAGGTTGATACGGCACAGCTGACGGACAGTTTTCACCTGAATCTGACCGCTTTCGGATTACTGTCGTTCGCCGTCGGGTTATTCATTGTGAACGGTACTGTCGGGTTGGCCTTCGCTCAACGGCGCGGCATGATCCGAACCTTGCGTGCCTTGGGCGTTTCGATGCGGCGGCTGGTGTGGATGGTGTTGGTCGAACTGACGGTACTGGCCTCTATCGGCGGGGCTTTGGGCCTGACCCTGGGTTTCTTTCTCGCAGGTGCGTTGCTGCCGGACGTGGCCGCAACCTTACGCGGGCTCTATGGTGCCCCTGTCACCGGACAGCTGAGCCTGCAGCCAAGCTGGGCGCTGGCCGGTATGGCCATGGCGCTTCTTGGCACCTTAGGGGCCAGTGGTCATGCGCTGTGGCGCCTGTCGCGTATGCCACTGCTCGAAGGGCCCGGCATTCAGGCCTGGAGCGGTAGCGGGCGATCACACAGCCTGACGGGGATAGTAGGAGTGGGCCTGATCGCCTTCGGATGCGCCCTCTATTTCGGCGTGGGTGGTCTGCTTGGGGGCTTTGCACTGCTCGCTGGGCTGTTGACGGGTGCGGCACTGGTTTTGCCGTGGTTCCTGTCGCTTGTCCTGACGATCTTTGCCAGGAAAGCACGCGGGCCGGTGTCTCAATGGATTTGGGCAGATATGCGGGCGCAACTGCCTGGGCTTTCCTTGGCACTGATGGCCCTGTTGCTGGCGCTGGCGGCCAATATCGGTGTCGGCACGATGGTCTCGAGCTTTCGGCTGACCTTTGTCGGCTGGCTGGATCAACGCCTGACCTCGGAACTGTACGTGACCGCCGAAGACGATCAGCAAGCGCGAGAGATCATGGATTGGCTTATCCCACAGGTGGATGAAATTCTGCCCATCCGCAGTGCAGAGCTGGCCCATGAAACGGGGCCGCTGTTCCTGTATGGCGTGGTCGATGACCCGGTCTACCGGGATCATTGGCCATTGATCGCGCGATCAGATGGCGATTGGGATCGGGTGATGTCGGGACAGGCAATCCTCATTAACGAGCAACTGGCCCGGCGCGCGGACCTCTGGCCCGGAGACACTCTGGCGCTTTCGGCCAAGGCCTCTCTGCCCATTGCAGGCGTCTATTCCGACTATGGCAATCCAACCGGTCAGGCCATCGTGTCGATGTCCCGTCTGGATCAGATCGCGCCGGGGGCCGAAGCAAGACGGTTCGGTATTCGTATGAACCCAGATCAAGCTACCGAGATGGCGCAATCCATGCGTATGCAGTTCGATATGCCTCCGCGTAGCGTGGTTCAGCAGGCGGCGATGAAGGCGCAATCCCGGGCGATATTCGAAAAAACCTTTGTCGTGACCTCCGCCTTGAATATCCTGACCCTTGGGGTTGCCGGATTTGCCATTCTGACCAGCCTGCTCACCCTTTGGACGCAGCGCCTGCCCCATATCGCGCCGGTCTGGGCCTTGGGTCTGAACCGTGCGCAACTGGCCAGGTTCGAGCTGTTGCGCAGTGTCCTGCTGGCCGCATTGACCGCCTGCCTGGCTTTGCCCTTGGGGCTGGTTCTGGCATGGGTCTTGCTAGCCGTCATCAATGTGCAGGCCTTTGGATGGCGCCTGCCAATGTTCCTGTTCCCTTGGGATTGGTTGTATCTGTTCCTTCTGACACTACTGGCCGCTTTCGTTGCCGCAGCCCTGCCCGCTTTGCGATTGCGGCGCCTGCCCCCGGCCAGCCTGCTGAGAGTGTTTGCCAATGAACGTTAGAGCGTTTCTTCTGTTCCTGCTGGTCTGGCTACCGACACCCTCATTAACGCAGGGTTATGCCGGTCTGGGAGGATCGGCAGACGGGTTTAACGTGCCACAGCGCGGGGTTCTGTTCGAGTTCCCAAAGGATCACGGGCCGCATCCCAGTTACCGGATCGAATGGTGGTATCTGACCGCCAATCTCAAAGGGGATGACGGACGCGACTATGGCATCCAGTGGACCTTGTTTCGCTCGGCCCTCAATCCCTTTGACCTCGAGGGTTGGCAAAGCCCTCAGATATGGATGGGCCATGCCGCTGTCACCACGCCTGAACGACACTACTTTGCCGAACGCCTGTCCCGCGGCGGCATAGGTCAGGCAGGCGTCACGGCAGAACCCTTTGCCGCCTGGATCGACGAATGGCGCATGAGCGGTCCAGATTTTGATACGCTGTCCCTGACCGCAAACGGAGAGGATTTTGGGTACACCCTGTCACTAAACGCCCAAGGCCCATTGGTGTTTCACGGCGAGGATGGCTATTCCGTCAAATCCGCCGATGGGCAAGCCAGCTACTATTATTCTCAACCCTTCTATGCGGTCGAAGGCACGTTGCACCTGCCTCAGGGCGATGTCACCGTCAGCGGTTCGGCGTGGCTGGATCGCGAATGGTCCTCGCAACCCTTGGCCGAAGATCAAAGCGGATGGGATTGGTTCTCGCTGAGTTTTGACGATGGCGACAAGCTGATGGCTTTTCGGCTACGCGGGGATCGCGGCGATTTTACGGCTGCCACTTGGATCAATGCGGATGGCAGCACCGAGGCACTGCCAAACGGCTCTGCCACATTCACACCACTAGAGATCGCACCTGTAGCCGGACGAGATGTGCCGGTTCGCTGGCAGGTCAGCCTGCCGGATCGGGGGCTGGACGTCGATGTCGCTGCCCTAATCCCGGACGCCTGGATGGCGACACGTTTTGAGTATTGGGAAGGCCCGGTCACTGTAACAGGCAGCCACGCGGGGCGCGGCTATCTGGAAATGACCGGGTATTGATCAGCGCACCACGTAGACCGAGGCTGTGGCGTGGCGCACCACACGCGCAGCATTGGGGCCCAATAGGTAGTCTTTGAAATCAGGCTTATGGGCACCGATCACGATCAGGTCGGAGCCAGCGCCCTCTGCTGTTTTTAGGATTTCCTGATAGGCTGTGCCAGTGGCCACCACGTGGCGCATCGCAGCGTTGCGGTCAGCCCCAAGTACAGAGACGCAAAGGTTTGCCAGCTTGTCATGCGCCTCGGCCAGCGCCTTGTCGTGGAAGTCGGGCTCGAAAAAGCCCGACACCCAGCTTTCGCCGAAATCCGGAAGCACGGTCACAACATCCAGCTGCGCCCCGTCCAGATCCGCCAGCCTGGCGGCCTGTTTCAGAACCGGACTGTCCAGATCGCCATTGCTGATATCGACAGCGCAAAGAACTGATTTGGTCATGCTGTCACCTCTTCTTGTCTGGCGGCCCGGCCGCGTTGCAGGAAGGCGATCAGAGCCAGCAGGATCATCGCCGGTATGTAGACCAACTGTTTCGGGGGCTGGCTGGACGGCAAGCTGACCGAGGTCAGGCGTACGGCTTCATCCCCATAATAGTCGAAGATACCCAGATCATCGGCCACAGGCGTGCCAAACAGCGGCTCCTCAAGCTTGATCAGCCCGTCTTCGGGGATCAGGATCAGCCCCATCGCCTCGACCCGCGCCGCGCCACCCTCTTCGTCGCCAACAGTGACAACAACGGTGGTGTCGGCCATTTCGAGCGTGTCGAAATCCGGGCCGGATATGACCAGTCGCACCTCAGAACCTGGCGGTGCTTGACCTATCGTTTCTTCAAACGCAGCGGGTTCAACCGACTGGAACGGAGGCGAAATGCGGTCCATGAAATAATCTGGACGGAACAGCGCAAAGGCAACAAAGATCAGAGCGACGCTTTCATAGATGCGGCTATGGGTCAGGAAATAACCCATGGTTCCGGCAGTGAAGACAAGGATGGCAATGGTCGCAAATATGGCGACAATTATCCCTTCGATCCACGTCACATCGATCAACAGAAGATCCGTGTTGAAGATGAAAACGAAAGGCAGTGCTACGGTCCGCAAGCTGTAGAAGAACGCGGTAAAACCGGTCTTGATCGCATCACCGCCCGATACCGCGGCGGCCGCGAAGCTTGCCAAACCAACAGGCGGCGTCACGTCTGCCATGATCCCAAAGTAGAATACGAACAGGTGCACTGCGATCAGCGGCACGATCAAGCCGCTCTGCGCGCCCAGTTCCACAACCACACCGGCCATCAGAGAGCTGACGACGATATAGTTCGCCGTGGTCGGCAGGCCCATCCCCAGGATCAGACTGAGGATACCGACCATGATCAACATCAGGATCAGGTTGCCGCCCGACAGGAACTCGACCAGATCGGCCATCACCTGACCCACTCCGGTCAGGGTCACGGTGCCCACGATCACGCCTGCGGTGGCCGTGGCCAACGCAATCCCGATCATGTTGCGCGCGCCGTCGATCAGGCCTTGCCACAAATCAGCAACACCGTCGATGAAGCGGTTGTTGACCTCGCTCTCGCCCCGGAAGATCGCCTTGAGCGGCTTCTGCGTCAGCAGGATCACGAACAACAGCGCCGTTGCCCAGAAGGCGGACAGACCGGGTGATTTCTGCTCGATCATCAGGAAGTAGACCAGCACGATGATCGGCAGCAGATAATGTAGACCAGCCTTGTAGATGTCGGCGATAACCGGCAGCTCGACCTCTTTGGCGTTTGGATCGTCCGGCTCAAGATCCGGGACCTGCGCGGCCAAATACAGCAGAGCGACATAGACCGCACAGACGATCAGGCTCAGCACCATGCCAGCGGCGGTTGGAACCATGCTGGTGACCGCTTCGACCGGGTATTGCGAGCCATAGCACAGGCCAGCAAAGACGATGAAGAAGGACAGCATCCCGACTACGGTCCGCGCGAGGTGAACCTCACGGTTGCCCAGCGTCGGCATGTTCCGCTTCACGGCTTCCAGATGCACGATATAAACAAGCGCGATATAGGAAATCGCCGCGGGCAGGAAGGCATGGGTGATGACCTCGACATACGAAATGCCCACATATTCCACCATCAGGAAGGCCGCGGCCCCCATCACAGGCGGCATGATCTGACCGTTCACAGACGAGGCAACCTCGACCGAGCCCGCCTGTTCACTGGAGAATCCTACGCGCTTCATCAGTGGAATGGTGAAAGTACCGGTGGTCACCACGTTGGCAATCGACGAGCCCGAGATCAGGCCGGTTGCCGCCGAACCCACAACGGCCGCCTTGGCCGGGCCACCCCGCAGGTGGCCGAGGGCGCCAAAGGCCATCTTGATGAAGTAGTTCCCTGCCCCGGCCTTGTCGAGCAACGCTCCGAACAGAACGAACAGGAAAACGAATTTCGTCGAGACACCAAGCGCGATGCCGAACACGCCCTCGGACGTGATCCACATGTGGCTCATCGCCTTTTTCAGGCTGGCCCCTTTCCAGCGGATAACTTCGGGCACCCATTCGGAAGAACCAAAGAACACGTAGGCGAGGAAAATCGTTGCAATGATTGCCATTGCCGGGCCAAGCGCGCGGCGCGCGGCCTCGAACAGCAACAGCAAGCCGCCCAGTGCAACCCATTTGTCGGTATCATCTGCAAGACCACCTGCATTGACAATCTTGTCATAGAAAAAGTAGCCATACAGCGCGACAAACGCCCCCAACAGGCCCATAATCCAATCCTGTATGGGGATATAGTCACGCGGGCTGGATTTCAGCGCCGGATAGGCCGCAAAGGCCAGAAACATCGCAAAGGCCAGATGAAACTGCCTTGAGTTGTTCACAATGCTGCCTGGCAGCACATAGTTCGCTATGGGCGAGGCCAAAACGACCTGAAAGATCGACCAGATCGCTGCCACAATGGCCAGGAAAATCCCGACATTGCCGACCGGATTACGTCCGCCCGCATCAGATGACGCCACAAGATCCTGAAGCTCTTCTTCGGATAGCGGACGATTGGATTGTGTGTCGGAACTCATGCAAATGTCTCCCCGTCGCGACCATTTTTGGCCTTCTGAAATACCCGCTTTGTGCGGGTTTGGGTTGCAGGGCGCCCGTAGGCGCCCTGCTTTAGGTCTGGCTTACTGAATCCAGCCTTTTTCTTTGTAGTACTTCTCGGCGCCCGGATGCAGCGGAGCCGACAGGCCGTCCGCGATCATCTCTTCGGGCTTGAGGTTCGCAAATGCCGGGTGAAGCTTTTTGAAGTCATCGAAGTTTTCGAAGACCGAGCTGACAACCGCATAAACCGCGTCATCCGACACAACCGCCGAGGTAACGAAAGTCGCACCCACGCCGAAGGTTGCTGTGTCGCCGTCCGATCCACGATACATGCCACCAGGAATGGTCGCGGTCCGGTAGAACGAGTTGTCATCGACCAGCTTGTTTACCGCGTCACCGCTGACATTCACCAGAACCGAGTCGCAAGCTGTGGTCGCTTCCTGGATCGAGCCCGAAGGGTGGCCCACGGTGTAAACCATCGCGTCGATCTGGTTGTCGCACAAGGCCGCCGACTGTTCAGCCGCCTTCAACTCGGTCGCTAGTTCGAAATCATCGGTGGTCCAGCCCATTTCACCCAGCAGAACCTCCATGGTACCGCGCTGACCGGAACCGGGGTTGCCGATGTTAACGCGCTTGCCCTTCAGGTCTTCGAAGTTGGTGATGCCGGAATCGGCACGCGCCACAACGGTGAACGGCTCGGGATGAACCGAGAAGACGGCGCGCAGGTTCTCAAAAGGACCAGCTTCTTCGAACTTCGAGCTGCCATTATAGGCGTGGTACTGCCAGTCAGACTGCGCCACACCAAACTCCAACTCGCCTTCGCGGATGGTGTTGATGTTGTAAACGGAACCGCCGGTCGATTCGACCGAGCAGCGCACGCCATGTTCCTTGCGACCTTTGTTCACCAAACGACAAATCGCGCCACCGGTTGGATAGTAAACGCCAGTCACGCCGCCGGTGCCGATTGTGATGAACTCTTCGGCATAAGCCGCAGGTGTCATCATCGCAGCGGTCACAAACGCGCCGAGGCTAAGCTTGCTGCTGTTTTTCATGTAAAAAACTCCCATTTTTTTAGTGTGGGCGGTAAAAGCCAAAAACCCTGCAATAGCGGGGGAGCGCGCTGGTATCTTAGAACCGGCTGCCCTGCAACTGCTGCTACTTTTGAATTTTTCCAATGTCTCCCAACATCTTCGAGGTTTCATTCAGATACAATGAATGTCAAGACCAGCCCCGCGTAGATCGCGCCAAAGCAGCATATCTGAGGCTGTTTTTTGAACTTTCCCCGTTAAGCCATCAAAGACGAAGCGGGCTGCCCGCTTACACGGACAGCCCTGTGAAACTGTTGGTCAGCATTCTCCTAAGATCGGAAAAGTCAGTCGGAATCGGTGTGCTGTTCCCGGGTTGGAATCTCAATAATCCCGAACAAGAATGCGGCAAAGGCGGTTTGCACCGAAACGGCCATCAAGCTGAACCCGGCCACGGTGAGGCGTGTTGGCAAGGGGTTTTCGATATTCCCAAACCCCAGGCGCGCCCATTGGCCGAACGCCACACCAAACAGGATGACACCGAACAGGAACAACCAAAACGCAAACAGGGCGATATTGTCGGTGGTGGCCCAAGTTCGAAGAATCCGGCTGGGCTCTCCCACTGGCAGCAATCCGCTCCGGGTCGCCATCATCCGCGCCAAAGCGCCAAAAGTCAGCAATTGGGTTCCAAGGATGGTGATCACACAGGCGGCGATAAAGGTGTTTGTACCCAACTCAACCGAGCCCGCAACCTGAACAGGACCAAACATCAGGATCAGGGCGGCCAGCCCGCCCAACACGCTGAAAAACAGCCCCGGATAGACAAACAGCCAGCGTGGATTGTGCATAAGCAAAAACTTGAGGTGGCGCCACCCGTCCCGCCATGTACGCAGATGCGGCGGACGGCTTCGGCCATCCGGTCGCAGCGTGGTCGGCACCTCGGCAATTTTCAGACGCGACATTGCAGATCGCGTCACCATCTCCGAGGCGAACTCCATACCCGAGGTGTGCAGTTGAAGATCCCGGATCGAGTCACGCCGAAATCCGCGCAGGCCGCAGTGGAAATCACCGATATTGATGTTGAACAAAAGCCGGCCAATGAAGCTGAGCACCGGGTTTCCCAGATATCTGTGCAGAAACGGCATCGCACCATCCGAGATACCACCTTTGAATCGGTTGCCCATGACCAGATCGTTTCCGGCCCGCAGCGCCTCGACAAAGGGATCAAGACTGGAGAAATCATAGCTGTCATCCGCATCGCCCATGATCACATAAGTGCCATGGGCCGCGTCGATCCCGCCCGACAGCGCTGCGCCATATCCTTTTTGAGGGACATTCACGACACGCGCACCCAGGGCCTGGGCCATCTCAATCGATCCATCGGTGCTGCCATTGTCGGCAATCAGCACCTCACCCTTGATCTGCGCTCGCTCAATATAATCCTGTGCTTTCTTTATACAAATCTCGATTGTCTCTGCCTCGTTCAGACAAGGCATCAATATCGTCAGTTCAAGCGCGTCGGTCTGGCCGACGGGCTTGGCGGTTTCTGAATTACCCACCAATGGAACGCACCTTTCAAATCAATACACTAATCAATATTCCACGCGCGGATCAGATTTATAAGTGAACGATATCCTACATCTGCCGGATGTTTGAGTGATTGTTGGCAACAAAGCCACCACAAAACCGGCATTAGTTCCCAGAATCATAAAAACGCACAATTCAATCCGCGCAGCGAACTTAGGTGGTTTTTAGATTCAGGTACAGCCGTTGTGAAGTCGAAACCTGTCCAGACTAATACCCAACAGATAACAAATCTGTGGCAAGGGTTATCAGCGATCACATGTGATGCCTACACAGTTTTCGTCCACTGTCACTGTACTATTGGATCGACGGAACCTAGTTTGCTTTCTTGGTTATCGCTACCTGACCATTCAGAACTGGAATCGCCTTGTTTAGGTTTGTGAAAAAGCACCCAAAATACAGCAGGCTTTCGATTTCTTCTTCCTTCTCTGAAATAAACTGTGTCACAGCTTTGGTAACACCAGGGTGATCTGAGTTTGCATAGTCATCAAACATCATAAGCCCATCTGGTTTCAGCAAAGGCCAGCAAATGCGCGCATCTGTCAAACAAGCTTCAAACCTGTGATCTCCATCGATGAAAATCGCGTCATAGGCTGGTTTATGTTCGTGACGTTTTACAAAATCAAGAGACGTCGAACGGTCTAGAGTGTAGCCGAGCTTTCCAAAAAGTTGAGATGTGTTTTCAAAGATGGATTGAGCGCCCTGTTTGTTGCTCCAATATGCGCCAGTATACGGATCGGTATCGTCACCCAGATACGGGTCAACACCCGTGAATGATGCAACATTGGTTTTGCTTGCTGAAATATGTGACGCCCAGCCCCCCTTAAAAACCCCGATCTCGAGCATGTTTATGGGATTGTCAGAAAACTTCTTTGCAAAAATCTTCAACCAAATCGGTATCCTTTCAGATACATGAACGGAAACAATGTTCTCGGTCCATTTCGGTTTGAAGGTCGACGGATCTGGGTACTCCCAAATACAGCCGTCAGGAACACCATCAATCAAAAACTTCTTCTGCATCATACCTCCTAGACGCGTGAAACGACATCGCATGGACTTTGCAAGAACCCTTGTAAAAGGCAAGACCCAAGAATGGAACTGAGGAAGTTTGAACGTTGGCTCCAGAAAACTACCGCAACAATACCAAGAGAGAGAAGAAACTCTTCAAGGATCTGAGATTGTGGTGCCCAAGGAGGGATCAGAAGTTTTGCCGCAGGGTCTTGCATTGTCAACCGCGAACCCCTTTAAATTCAGCACTATATAAAATCACGTCCGTCACGGCCTGTCAGAATCCGTCAGAATAATTCAGGCCAATTGTGGGGCTAGATGTGGGGCTGAGTGTGGGGCTGATGGCAAGAGGGACAAACAAACTCGCAGCATTGCAGGTGAAGAATTCGGGACCTGGTACGCTCCAGGACGGCGGTGGCCTGATGCTAACCAAGCGAGACAAGGATTCCGGCAAGTGGACCTTTCGATACTCGTTTGCTGGTCGACGGCGCGACATGGGGCTCGGAGCCTGGCCTGATGTGTCCCTTGCCCGAGCACGATCGATGCGGGACGAATGGCGCGCCGAGATTGCAAACGGCAAAGACCCGATCTCTGAGCGTGACAAGCGTCTGCAGGAAACCAAGGACGCAATGGATAAGGACGACCCCACATTTGAGGGCATGACCGAAATCACGTTCGACGCGATCAAATCGGACCTGCGCGGTAAAGGCGATCGAGGCCGGTGGAAGTCGCCACTGCGCGTCCACATCTTTCCCAAGATCGGCAAAACGCGGATCTCGAAGATCAGACCCATAGATGTACGTGATGCTATGTCGCCCATTTGGCGGACAAAGCCGGAGACAGCGCGCAAGGCGTTCACTCGAACCCGAAAGGTGTTCGACAAAGCGGCTCGGATGGAGTTTGAAGTCTACCCGAACCTGATGGATATCGCTGAAGAAATGCTGGGCAGCGCACCTATCCGGAACAACACGCCCACCCCGGCCACCCCGTGGAAGGACCTACCTGCCCTATATGATCGGCTACGCTGGGATCTGATGTCTCACCTGGCCTTGCGCTTTACTATCCTGACCGTCGTACGCACAGATGCGATCAGAGGTGCATGTTTCTCTGAAATCGACGGGGAGACCTGGACCATCCCAAGTGATCGGATCAAGGGGCGCGAGGGAAAGGTTGATGAGTTTCGTGTACCTCTATCAACCGAGGCAATGAAAATCGTTGAGCACTGCCGAGAGTTCAAGCGCTCTGATCTGCTGTTTCCATCACCCCACGGGAACGGAAAAAAACCGTTATCAGAGAATGCGATGCTGAACGCTCTTAATGAAATGGATGAATCCGGCCGTCCGCACGGGTTTCGCGCCAGCTTTAAGACCTGGTCGGAAGAAACTGACCTGATTGGATGGGATGTCTCGGAGGTTAGCCTTGGCCATGTCATCAAAACCAGTGTGCAGCGCGCCTATGGTCGGTCAGACCTGCTCGAACGCCGCCGCGTGGCTATGCAGAAGTGGGCTGATTTCGTCACCGGGACAGAAAGCAAGGTTGTCCCTCTTCGCGGATCGCAAAACTGATGCTAACCCTTGGTGATGACCACTCGCAGCCGATCACGCAAGAAAGCCTCAGACGAGAAATACTTTCCAGTCCGTGTCAGGGTTCAAGTTCCATCGTTGGGCTTTGGCTCGGACATGGAAGCGATATTCACGTGGCTTGATGAGAACGCAGGGCGTGGATGCTGGGGCTGGAATGCCGATCAGGTGTTAACCCGAGACATGAGGGACGCCGTGTCGCTTTATCTGATGGATGCAGGGCTAATATCACAATTTCTGGATAGGTTCGATCTCGCGCTTGCGAAGGCGGATGCCGATCTGTGTGGTGAAGGTTCGTTCAAGAGGCGCACGCCGGTAGAAGCGATCACGCCTGCGTAGCCTCCTTATTGTGAACTTTTGCGCCGCTTAAACTCTCTGGCCTGTTCAGCCATTCGGCGGTCGTGTGCTTCTTGAGCCTCATCTTGCTCTACTGTCCGAATCTGGACCAATTCGCTTTCATGAGGGCAGTTGTCTGAACGCCACCGCTCCGGGGGAAACTCGCCCATGCGGATAGAATTGGAAAGCTCCATCAGATCGTCCGCCATGTCGTCTTGCGAAGCGCAGCGCATATGGAGAGTGAGCGTCATTGATCGCTCAGAAACATCCCACGACCTGTCGTATGTCTTTTTCATTGGCACCGGCCCCGCCTCCTTACTGTGATATACAGAAAGGTTATCACTTTTCACTCTACCGCCCACCTCAGGTTTTCCAAAGTCTCGAACCATGCAGGGGAGTATTCCGTCGGCACATACGCTGGGTTTAGTTGTCTGATGTTTAGGGTTTTGGCCGCGTTTTGACTTAGCCCACCCCTATCAACAAGTATGTCGATAGCCCAAACTCGCAAAGGGTCAACGCCGTCTTCCTGCGGCTTCTCGCTTAGTATTCCTACCGCCAATTTTACCATTTCCGCTGACTGTTGACGTGCACTTATTTGAGAGTTGAACCAGATAGTTGCCCCCGCGATCACGATTGGAAGCGCGACTTTCCCAATAATCTCAAGCTTGTCCCAAAAACCCTTTTCAGGCGTTTCCTTTTTGGTCAAATCCAACTCCTACTTTGGTTTACGCGCGCCCGACCCTGTTACTTTTATGACCTGATCGCGCACCCAATGATCCGGCACTTCTGCCCCGACAATCTCACGTACTCGGTCGACCACGGCGCTACGCTTCATTTCAGGAGTGTGCCACAGTGAGACGATAGTTTCGACCTGCTGAGTGGTGGGAACCGGCCAGACGGGCTTTGCGCCCCGCCCCTCTTTCTTCTTTACCTCGATCCCAATCGGTTCAAGCTTTCGCAATTCTCGAATGCTCTCGTCAGTTGGACACGTGCGCGGCTGATGGCCAGGCACTTCGAATGTCACGCCTCGGGTGGCCATAGCTTTCATCGGCACAACCGGCAAAAGGTTCGACTGAACCAGAATAACAGTATCGCCCTGACGGAACACCAGATCGGCTAGGCCTTCATCTTCCAGCATATCATCAAGCTCGTTGTGCGTGATGACCTTTTCAGCCCCAGCAGCATACAGCGCTTTTCTCTGCGCAGGCGTCCCGATTCCCAACTTCATGGGCGGACGTTGCCCCGAATAATCTACAGCTTCCACTTTTTTCTACACTTTCGTAGTGAATAGGTCTTGATCTGTAGATATTAAATCCGTAGTTTGTAGTCAATTATTTTGTAGACAATAGGGAACCCGGATCGGATGCGCGACCAAGCAGCAATCAAAATTCGCCTCTCAGAATACTACACCGATGAAGAGATTGAACGGTGGATGAGCGCGCCGCATCCCCAGCTAGATAACCAAGCTGCGCGAGACATTTTCACACCCGAGGGCGTTGAGAAAATCCACCAGATAATCGACCGCTTGGACGCGGACGGCTTCATTTAACAAAAGGTAACGAAGGGATGCACGAGACGATGCTTACCGGATCACCAGAACACAAGAAATACATGCGAGATCAGGCCGAGGCTCACATTCATGATGCCATGAAGCGCATAGAAGATTCGGACGCGTTCACTGACGACCAGAAAACAGTGCTCAGGTCTGCTTTCTGGGACACTTTTCACGCGATCACTCGCACCATCTAAAGGGAACCAACGATGAGCGACGAACAGATTCCACGCGGCACTGATCTGACTGAAGACGACATCGCCACGTTGGCGCTAGATGCGATTGAAACATCTTGGTGGTGCATGCGCCACCGCATCAAGCGACCCGATCAACATGAGCAGGTGAAGCAGGCACTACGTGCCCGATTGGGCCGTCGCCCCCTTATCCTCAACGAAAGCAACTAAAGGGAAGCCCGATGCAGACCGACCCATCAGTTTATGACGTTGGCACAGAGATAGAGTCTCGTGAGGCAGCGCATGAAAAGTGGCTGGATAGCGTCTGCCATGAAGAGCAGATGACGATCTGGTCGGGGGAAATTCTTGGCGCAGTGTCCGAATACATCCGAGACGACATTCTATCTCACGATGTGATTCAAATGCACGAAGCCGTTCAAGACGAATTGCGGTCGATAATTAGCGCCGCAACGCAACCACGATAAAGGAACCACCGATGGGCTGGAAGGCAGTAAAAGACCACTACAAAATCGGTCACTACGTCGCGATGCATGAGGGTAAAGGAATCTGCATCGGCAGTGGTTACATCCACGACATCATCAGGATTGACCCTGAAAAGAAGACGATCAATTGGGGGAAGCTCGGCCCATCGCACAACGATGACCTTGCCCGCTATTGGTCGGAGATCCACGCCGATTTAGATGCATTCTGGCGCTTGGTCGAGGAGGATGACCAGTTCACCGCCGACCTCCCGGTATACACATACGAAGGCGGCAAAGTGGTTGAGTACGCTTGCGAGCAGTACGGGTGGCCGAACGTCACCCATGACGGCCAGATGATGTACGAAAACACGTTCTTTGAACGCGAAGAAGATGCCCGAAAAGCTGGCATCCGAAATGCCGAGGCGGGCGTTGAAAGCTTGGAACGGATCGTCGCTCAAGCGGAAAAAGAACTGGAAGAACGCAGGGGCTATTTGGCCGAGTACCGAGCCAATCTCGCCAGCTTGCAATCAGTTGCATAAAAAGGAACCCAGCATGGACCTGACAGACCTAAGAATTGCCAATCGTATGCGGCAAGAAGAATGGCCCGGAAACGATCAAGCGGATACCGCATTTCGAACAATTGAGGTTGCGGGCGAAAGTGGTGAGGCGGTTGAAGAGGTTTTGCTTACAGCACTCGCTGGTCTGCAAATGTCTAAACATACCGGTCGCGTAGCTGAAAAGGCAAAGAAGCTTTTACGGGCCGAACGAGGCATTAAGGGAAGCACAGCAAACCCAGATGACCTTGCTGACGAGATGGCCGATTGCATCATCGCGATTGATCTGCTGGCGAACCAAACCGGCATTGATTTGAGTGCGGCAGTGGCGCGAAAGTTCAATCGCACCTCGGAAAAATACGGCCTCAATACGCGCCTTCCGACTGCATAACAAAAGGGAACCGAGATGCAGGCCGAGTATCAGTGCTTAAAGTGCGAAAGCATATGTGCATCCACCATGGGTGCGCCCGAGGTCTGCATGGATTGCGGTCACAAATCGTTCCGACGCTACGCGCCCACCATCTTGCCGCGTGAGGAATTCAAAGCCGAGTTTGTGGCCTATCTGGTCGAGCGGAAGTGGCATCCAGGCATCGCTGCTGACGAGTTCGAAAACGAGATGGAAGAATTCACCAAAACCGAGACGGAAACGTGGGGCGATCCTGCGTACTACTGGGACCGCGACGCCGCTCAAGAGTGGGCGTACGAAGTCCACACCGCCAGAGATTAACAAAAGGGAACGAGCAGATGCAGACCAAAATCAAGCTGAACAAAAAAGAGGTTGAGGGGATCGTGCAGGATCATCTTCAGAGCAAGATGTCCCTGTATAACGCCGAACCAAAGGTCGACAGCATCTGGTCGAGTGACGGCACCCTAGAAATGACCGTCACCTTCGATGAACGGTCTGACCAACAATAAGGACCCACAAACAAAAAAGCCCGCCAGCGCGAAGCTGACGGGCAGTAAAACTTAGGGATAGGGAATACAGTATTCGAAAGACTACTCCTTTCTCTTAACTGCGCCGCACCCCGGCGCCGGGATCAGTCCAAATCGGCAACAACCTCGATCTGCAGGTATCCATCATTCGGGAAAGTCTCTTTCTTGGTGTCCGCATAGGTCACCTCGAACTCGGCCTCGAAGATATCGGCCGTATCGGTATCAACTAGGTCCCAGTCATAGGTGAGGATGTTATTTACATCGTCGACTGTTGCGGATGCATTCACCTTGGCAGTATCGTCGTTGATGCCCTTCATCTTGAACAAAGCACCCGCCCCGACCAGCGTCTGATCAGAAGCAAGGGTCAGCTGATACTTGATTCCTGGGCTCGTATCCCCGCGTTTGATTGTGAAAGTCTCTGACATGGCTATTCCTCAGATTAGATTGCCGCTGTTTTTGGGGTTAAGCACCTGACCGCCAGATGAGAGTGAAGCCAAAGCACCGCCGCCCTGATCTCCTGATAATCCCGATGCTTTCTGATCGCTCGTGATAGCGCCATCGTTTGCGCTTCCTTCAGGATATGCGAAGCGGCCACGGCTAGAATTGGATGTCAGGACAAAGCCAGATCCGAATTGATCAAGGTCGACGAAAATATCACCGGCGATCACAACCGGACCAGGTTGAACACCACCCGAACCAAACTGATCCAGATCAATCAGCGAGGCACCTGTGATCGTGACCGACCCCACCGCCACGAGACCTGCGCCGAAGGTATCGATGTCTGCGAAATGCCCGCCGCCGAGCGAAACAGGACCTACCGTGACGGAGCCAGAACCGATTTCATCTGCGTCTAGGAACGCCTGACCAATCAAATTCTGAGCTGGTGGCGCACCCTGAGAAACCGAGCCAGAGCCAAAGGCGTCTGGATCACTGTATGCACCGCCTTGGACATTTTGCAGCGGCGCACTGCCTGTGCTGACCGTTCCAGCCCCAAAGCTGTCTGGGTCTACGTAGAGCGTGCCTGTGATCGTCACGCCGCCGGTTTGGACGCCCCCTGCCCCAAACTGATCTGGATCGGCATGTGCAGTTCCTATGATCGCAACAGAGCCGATCGATACCAGACCCGCACCGAACTCATCAGGATCCGCGTAGGCTGTGCCGCCGAGGTTCTGAGCCGGAGCCGAACCTTGCGAAACAGTGCCTTGCCCAAACGCATCAGTATCATCATAGGCCGCGCCAGTGATCCCAGCAGGACCAACGGACAGCGCCCCTGCCCCGAAAGTGTCGGCATCGAGGTGAAGAGAGCCAGAGATAAGCACCGCGCCAGGCGCAACCTGACCGCTGCCGTAGGCATCGGCGTCAGTGAAGAGGCTGCCGGAGATCGACACCGGCCCGGCCGCAACAGAGCCGGACCCAAATTCGTCAGCGTCCGTATGTGCACTGCCGGTGATCGTTGTACCGCCACCGCTGCCTGCAGGCGCCATCGTGTCAATGTTAAGGCCCCAGACACCCGACCAGTCGGCTATCGTGGTGCCTGGCGACGCCTCACCTCCCGTCAGCTTGCCAGCTCGAACCCCGATCGTTTCGGCGTTCAAGACCGAGAAGGCGCTCAGACCGTTTGCTGACCATCCCCAGCAGTCCTGCGTACCTTGGTCGCCGCGTCCGTAGTCACCCGCGAAGCTGTATGCGTCCGCTGCGCCCCCAATTACTGCCTCGGAATACCCAGTGAAACGCGAAGAGCTTGGGCTTGCGTAACCGCCGCTGATGTTCGACCCCAAAAGCAGCCTCAGGTCCTTTTGTGCCTGAAACGCGGTGTTGCTGCTTTTGGTAAATGAGGCAGCGTCATTGAAGTTCACCGTCTCAGCGACGTTGATATCAACGCGGGTGCCTGCTGTCGCAAGGCTGTGTTGAGTGTTCGAGTGCCCCCGGAAGACCTCGACAGCGTCATCCAACTCAAGGATCACCATCGCATGTTGCGGGTTAGAGCCGGTCGTGTTGCCGTCTACATCCGCGCCATCCTTGGGGTTGGTAGCGGTTTGGTAGCCTCGAAAGACAAACTGGTCGATTGTCCGACTTGACCCGGCGGTTTCGATGATCGTTGTGAACATCTCGCCGATATCGGCGTTTGAGGCATTTCGACCGTAGGAATAGGCTTTTGACTGCTCATCGACCGTGCCATCCACACGGAAGCCATGCCAACGCTGAGTGCGCGCGCTGCCGATACCCTGCCAGTATTGCCCACCGAGACACAGATAGCGCTTGTTTAACGTTTTGGCCGTGACAACATTTGTTGCCAGTTCAATAGCCGCGGTGTCGCTTTCCGATACGACCGACCATCCGCCCAATTGATTGGGGGTCGTACCGCCTGGGCAGGCAGTCGAGGTTGACGAATAGATACCGTGATTGATGTACCAAAACGGGATTACGACAATCTCAGAACGAACCGTGCCGCCTGTTGGGGCATCGGTATCGCGACGCCATTGGAACTGAATTTCATCTCCGATAGACGGGCCGTCTAAGAATGCCCATGTGCGGACATAAGAACGATCCTCAGAATTGTCCCTGTTGTAGCCTGAAGATGCACCTGAGACGAAGTTGCCGGTGCCGCTGGACTGAGTTAGCCGCCCTTGAGGGTTGCAGCGACCGTTGCTTGTGTCCTCGATTTGGTAGGCCGCAACAACGAGATAACCATCGGGGAGAATGGGCGAAATAAACTCAAGTGTACTCGTCGCGCTGTCAAAGCTGTACGCGGAGTTCTCGTTGATCACTTCAGTTGGGAAGAGCCCGTTTGGCGCGGCCCATGTCGTGCCTGGTAACAGGCTGGTGCTATCGCCGGTCCATTGCCCAAGATCCACAGAAGCAGCCGGGGCCGACGCCGTCGAGACAACGCCAGCCCCAAAGGCATCAGCATCGTCGTGCGCTGCACCTGAGATGGTGACAGCCCCTGTCGACACGCTACCGGAACCGAAGCTGTCGGCATCATCATGCGCGCTGCCAGTGACGCCAGAAACGCCAACCGAGACAGTGCCAGATCCAAAGGTGTCAGCATCTACGTATGCGGAACCAGTGATGTTCTGCGCACCGCCCCCGCCAGCCTCATGCGTGACGACAATGCGCGGGTCTTGTGTCGTGCCGCTTTGCCCGTAGCTGTAAAAATTGACGGACTCGTATTCACCAATCGCCGAAGGCCAGCTGGCACTTTCGGTTCGGTCAGACCAGAGAATGAACGCCTGGGAGGCGGCTTTGCCATCAACAACAGTCGTCAGAGCCGAGCTGTTGAACGTGTTGTAACCTGACGCATTGAAGCTGCTTGTGTTGATGCTGGCCAAATCGGTAAGCGCCGCAAGATCAGGCCCGGTCTGCCAATCACCAGAATCCCAAGGTGGTGCGATGCCGAACTCGGCAACCAGAACGTTGAAATCGACACCGGATTGATCCTGCTGGCCATAGAGCTGAAGATCGGCATCTGAGACCGTGTCACCGGACGGAAGGACCGACAAGTCAAACTCCAACACCATATAGTTGATGTTGCCGCGGTTGTTCGTGTGCCAGAAGTTGCCAACGGTGTGGCGCCATTGATTGTCTGACCACCCTTCTGAACCGGCACCTGAAAGGGCATTCGTGAAGTTGCCGTTATTCGCGTTTGCACTCAGACCGCCCGTCTCTGCTGTGCAAAATATAGTGGTGATCGTCATAGTTTATGCTTGCGCACGAGGTCGCGAAGGGTGGCTTCGATCATTGCTCGAAGCGCACGCAACGGGTTTTCGGTCTTGCGGATGCTCTGCACATCCCCGTTGGCGTCCGTAAATGTCTCCTCAATTTCACCGGCATCATCGACAAGGAAGACCGGCGGGTTGATGTATTGAAGGGATTCACCCGGCCCGATTTCAGGCGGTGTCACGTCGATGCCGTCTTTGAACAGGCGCACCCGAAAGCGCAGGATCAAATCGTCCTGCACCTTCACGCTGGCGGCAATTACATGATAGGTGAATTGCCCAATCGTGCGCTCATAGGGCAGCCGGGGAAGGATGGTGTCGCGGAGTGCGGCGACTTGAATGTCGGCCATTGCGCGTTCGATCGCTTTGACCTGAATCTTTGGCCCGGCGTCGCGAAACGCTATCCATGCCTCAGACGCAGAAAGAGCCGGGAAACGACGCTGCACGACCGCAACAATCGCTTCCCGGTACTCTTTCTTTTCGTCTGTCGTCAGATCGGCGTAGGCCGACCGCAGACGCCCCAACCGTTCATAGATGGCCCCCATGACGTGCCACCCTTAGATAGTGAACCAGCCGCCAGGATCGTCAGGCGTATACGTGATATCGCCACCGTTGGGAGTGACGGGCAGATTTGTTTGGCCAGTGTCTACGATGTAGACCAGTCGAGAGGTGGCTTCGACGCCAGTATCGATGAACAGAATGATAGCCTCACATTCATCGCCATTGGCTGCTGTCCAGGTCACAGCGTCACTGTCGAAATTTCCGTCCGTCACCGTCTTGCCGGTCAAGTTTCCCGATGTGGCAACCCGAGCGCCCGCCGGTACATCCGACAGAAACTCATGCGTCGCTGCATAGGTATAGTCAGCCAGGTCAACAAGGATGGCTTTCACGTCACCAGATGTCAGGCTGATATTGGCGGCCCCGCCGAGCAACGCCTCTTTGTAGTTGGGATAGATGGCGTTTGCCATAACCGCTCTCCTTAGTTCTGAAGGTGGAAAAGCGCGCCGGAGTGCTGAACACCCGGGCGCGCTAAGAGATCATTGAATGGTGGTGGTTGCCCGCAATCGGCCGATCCATGCACGGATGCCGCCGATCACAGTGATGACCGAGCCAGCGGCATTTATTAGTTGGTCCATGTGTCCTTGCAACTCGGACGCATCACTTGGGGACACTTCGACCCCTATCAATGATCCGAGCGCTGGCAGCATCGAGATGAAGGCACCGATCAGCGCAATCACCGCGCCTTGAATGGTCATCGACTGACTTGGGCTCTTGGCCTCAACAAACTTGGTCATTGGGCCGCCTCCAGGATCACCGGACAGAGCTTTTCAGCCTCGTCCGCATACTCGGGGTAGAAGACCGGAATGAAACGGCACCCCCGTCGGAGCAGAGACAGCTTGTCAGCAGCAATGCTGATCGGGTCAAAGCCCTCATCGTTGGCTGCCTGCACCTCGGCTAGGGCGAATTCTGCCGCGGCTTGCTGGCGCTCTTCAGACCAAGTGGCGATGTCGCCACAGGCCGTCAGAAAGAGCGTAAACAACATGAATAGAGCCGCCTTAATGGCGGTTGTGAGTTTGATCATGGGATTGTCCTCTTGGGGTTGGTGCGGAAACACTCCGCGATCAGGCCAGGCAGAACGCCTTAGCCCCTTCGTAGATCGCTTCAGCCAGCTCATCTTTGCGAGCATCGGCGACATGGCAGAACCGTGCGTTTCCACCGAAATACGGTTCAGTCATGATGGCAGGAGCGCGACCAGCCCATAGGGACCGCCCTCCCCGATCACCGCGACCGCGCGCTCGGATACCGTCATCCTCATTGCCCATCACAGCCAGCATCCGGTTATGGACCTCTTTCGCCAGCGCACGGCTGCCCACAGTGCCGCTGGTTAGGGTCAGGCAGCCCTCAGCGCGTGGATCCGGCGAACCATTGAAGTGCAGCTCGATCGAGCAATCAGCGCCCCAAGTGTCGACTTCCTTGTAGACCCGATCAATCTCTCGGCTGTATCCGCCCCCGCGAACCCGAAAGAACACTTTCACACAGGCCGGGTCGATGTCTTGGATCAGTTCTGCAAGATGGCTGTTCCATTGGAATTCTGGCTGTCCATCTGTGATTCGGACAGCGCCTTGAGCGCGGGCGTTGTGGCCCACGACGATCGCAATTTTCATGTGCTTTCTCCAACGCAGAAGACCCCGCAGGCGGGGCGCTTGGGTTAGGTTTTTCGGGTGGTTAGGGCTTGGTGATCTTAAGCGGGAACCAGGGCGTGGTTCGCACGATCGGCTCCCCTATGCCCGGGCAATTTTCATAGGTGATCTTGGCGTGCCAGCTATAGTCGCCTTCGGGAAGGTAGCTTGGCACTTTGAGATAGACCAGAAAGTCATGCGCGGATCGCGTGAGCACGACGGGGGTCATTTCATCATCATCGAATGATATCTGGGTGCTGTTGCCCGTCGACGACCGGATGAAAGGGATGATGTGTCTGGGCGCGCCACAACTGTCACCGTAGGCAGTTCTCGCGCCGACCAGCGAATAAACACAGCGGTTGTCTGTGCAAAGCCCCCGTTGCTTTGCTGCGCTCTCATTCCATTCCACAACCGGCGGGGGCGGCATGAACCGCTCGACGTATTCCAGCCGATCAGAAAGACCGGTGACACCCGAGAATTCTTGGACCGCACTTTTGATGCCGGGGCCGAGGAACTGGACCCACATCGACACGAGTAGACCGCCGATCAACACCACCGCCTGGATGATCTTACGGGTATAGTCTACCCACTCCCCGACGCGCAGCGCCTGGGTTTGAATACCACTCTTGGTCATAATGATTTGCCTTTGCCTGGTTGCCCCTCGTGAACACCGGACCCCCATCCGGCAAAACACTGCCCGTACCCTTCTGGTTTATGCCCAGAGTTTGTCGTCTGTGATATCGGCCGGGATCGGGTCCATTGCCTCGATCTCGTCGGACTTGGCGCGGATGTGTTCTACCTGCGCCCAGATCGCGTCGCCCGCCGCGACCTGATCGGCTTCGTCTGCTGTCCAGTCTGCAATGGGCTTTCGGTTCAGCCGGGTTGCCTGCGCAATCAGGTTCCGTTGCTTCCACTCTGGGCATATCGCAACAATCCGGCGATTGGCCTCGGTCTTTACCTGATCTGGCGTAGATGGTGGCGCGATGTACTTGTCAACACTGACACTGCTATCCGGGTCAGCATGCGCCGCCTCAATTTCATCAGAAAGCAGCCGTCCCAGCTCTTCCGAGTCATCTGGACCGGCGGTAAACGGTATCCAGCCAAATTCAGGGTGATTGATTTCACAATCGATCGTTCCAAATTGATTCCGCATTGGGTTCCGATACTCTAACGAAGACATCAGGATATCCTTATCCAGAGTGTTGTTCTTGCTTCATCCGATGCAATACCTTGGCTGAACCCGAGGCATCGCCAGGTTCCGGCTAGCCCTCCACTGACCGCGCCTCCTGCCGTTGCCGGAAAGATGAGTGAACCGGCCACAGTAGACCCAAGGGCAATAGCGCCAGCTGATTGGTTGACCCGACCAAGAACCAATGACCCCACATTGTTGTGAAACGTGGCCGCATACCGCAATCGAACCCATGATGTTCCTGTTGTGGTGACGGTCGTGTCGAGCGCGAGATCCAGAATTCTTGGCGCACCAGCCGCCCCTTCAGTGATCGCTATCGGGTTGTCCCTTAAGAGAGTCATCAACGTTTGATTGACGGGGCTGTCCTGATCAACGTCATCGTTTGGAATGGCGGTGTACGTTGTCATAGAATTCTCCCGCTAGGCGATCCATCAGACAGCAGTCCGCTGGCATCCCCGATGTAGCAGTTTCGGAAAGGCGCACTTGCTGCACCCGGATAATCAGGCGCAGAATCCGCCATGATGTAGTTGATCCGGCCGTAGAGCGTGGTGTCTTCGGCTACGTATTCGATCAATTCGCCTGGGCGCTTTTCTTCGGCACTGGTGATCATCCAAAACCGGCGGCGCTTTTCCCCGTACTGATCAACGTCTCGAAAATGTTCAATCTCGACCGTGTCACCGACCCAATAGTTGCGATCTTTTGCATCCAGGCGAAACCGGATTTGTGCTGGCACATCTACATATCGAGTAATGATCTTGGATGCGGTGTTTTGCGCCAGAGCATCTGAAGGCAGCCAACGTCCATAGATTTTACGGATGGATGGCTCGCCATACAGCTCGTCGGTCTCGCTCTCGAGATTGGCGATGACGAACTGGCTTTTATAGGACTTAGGTTTGTCTTCATCTTCTGTGAAGTCGTTCTGATTGTAATAAACCCAGACCTGGCTTGCCCGCTCTTTTGGCTTTTCGGTGAAAGTCACTGAAGTGGCGATGACGTTAACGCCCTCAGTCAACAGATCAGGCTGCTCATCAATCCCCCGAACCGCACGCAGCTTGATCAGGCTTTCCCGCTCATCCCACCATAGAAAGCACAGCGCCTGCTCTTGTATCTCCGAGATCAGTTTAGAAACGGACTGTGGCTCTGTAATCAGCGCAGTCAGGTCATAAAATGACAGATAGGTACCGACCTCTGTCGCCCAATTCGCCGTATCAAGCCATGAAGGATCAATCCCGCCCCAAGTGGTCAGCAGGTCCGTTAGCAGCGTGTCGACGGGTTGCGCGGTGTACCTCAAGCACTCCTGCACCGCGTCATCAACATCATGCGCATCTGCCACTGTGTTGTCTCTGCCTCGCGTGACACCCGTAAACAACACGTTGTCGCCGCTTGTCGATCGACCAGTATAGGTCATGATCTCGCTGTTGATCCGCAGAGTTCCCGAAGCGGGGTAGTCATCAATTACCGCATTAGCGACCAGAAACGACGTTGCCGAGGCATTGATACCCGTGAACAATAACCCCGGGCTCGCCTGCGGAGCCTGAGCCTTGCGCTCTTCCACACGCGCCAGAATATCCTTCCCCCGGATGGTGACGCGCCCGTCTGCGCTGACCTGGCTGACATCAGACAGGAAATACCGGCGCATCTTCATCTCTGCCAGAGTTTGGCCTGCGTAGCCCTCATAGACCTTGATTTCTATGTTCTGCCGATACCTGTTGCGAACCAACCAGCGTGACCAGAAAGAGCCGCGGTCAGCGCTCATTGGATCCCATGGACGCTCATCAACATATGGATCAACGCGGCGGTCTGTATGCGGATGATCCTGAAAGACGATTGTGCAAAGCGCCCGCTGCCCAAGCCCTTGAGAATTCCTGTCTGATACCGCGAGGTTGATCTTGGTCGGCGCTGTGGAAACACTCAGCAACGAGGGGATGATATAGGGGGCGCCGACAACCCCTCGGTCAGCAACATTGCCGCGGGAAAAGAACAGGCTGAGAGGCGTCCCTAGCGCGAAATTGACCGTGTCCTGGCAGGTAGCCCGCGTGTTGTAGCACTTGGTGGCACCTGTTCCGGTCGCGGTGCACGGCGCAGAACCGAACGTGTTTGCGCAGAATGGTTGAACCAGCTCGACGATCTGGACGATTTCGCGGCCTGGGGTGGTCTCATTCATTCCCAAGACCTCCCCATCACCTGCATGGATGCAGCCATATAGTTGGCCTCACCCGTGTACTGAGCGTCTGGCACCTCATCGGTGTAGCAGTAACCAACGCCCGGATCGTCACCTGGCCGCCACGCCAGAAAGAAGGGTTCACTCTCAAGCGCGCGCTGCAAATTCGGCCAATTCGCGTTGACCCACGTGTCCTCAAGGATGTTCCAGCCGATCGAGGTTTCGAGATACCGACGCTGAATCGTGCGACCTAAAAATTCGCCTGTTTCAGACAGGTTTGTTCGCGCTTCTGTCCTTCGTCCCAACTCCAACGGCCTGTGTGGTCCGCTTACAGGGCGCGGCATCTGCTGCGACTTGCCGAACCGGATAGCACCAATGACCGGCGACATGGCCGTTCCATCAACCTCGATCCGCCAACGCTGTGCTGTAACAGGCTCAAAAATCGCATAGACGGGGCTGTCATCGGTCGGCGTCACATCGATGAGCGTTTGCCATGACCCGTCGAAGTATTCGACCTTGAGAGTGCTGCCTGCTGTAAACAGGTTGTGCGCGCCCACCCCGCAAGCGTCGCACTCTACCGCTGACCCGTGGTCATATTCCCATGTCTCGACGTTCAAAGTGCCAGGTGACCAGAACTCATAGGTCAGCGAGTTATCAGGGCCGGTCGCAAAATAGTCGGATGCGGTGTTCGACGCCGTGATAGTGCCCCCGGTTAGCCAGTTTCGGGCGTGCAGTATGCGTGAATTGATCAGGGCTTCGTCGCCGCCTGGCAACGAATACCCAACCTCGAAGTGAACGGCCATTTACACCAACCTAATGATCGCGCCGTCATCAACGGCTTCGTTGATTTCGTTGATCAGATCGCGCACCTGATCTCGCGTGAAAGACTGACCCTCAAGCTGGATCGCTACGTTTCTGGATACTGGCGTCGGCTCTGCTGCAACCGCACTGGTGGTGCCAACACCTGATGCAATCGACCCACCCGAACCTGAACCGCTCGAATAGGTGCCCAGACGCAAAGCGGCGTTAGCCGCGATCAAGCCCACCTGTGCCGCGCCAAAGGCTTTGATCTTGGCGGCAGCAGGCGGGCCCAGAATTGGCCCAAGTTCTGCAAGCGCACGAGTGGCAGCGACAGCCGTGTTCTGGATGGCCTCTGCAATACGCAAGCCGGTGTTAACCGCGAGCAGAGCGATGGCAGCACCCTTGGATTGCTGCGCCAGCGTATCTAGGAAATCGAGGGCTGCGGATGTCGCTCGTTGCTGCGCGCTCTTTACGTGCTCTGCCTGATCAATCTGAAGCTGGCTAACGCGCGCATTATACTCGTGTTCGAGTGCAAGTTTCGCTGCGTTGTGCTCTTCGATGCCCAAGAGTTCTTGCGCGCGCCGATCTGCAAGAATCTCCTGCCCTTCAAGGTACCATTCATCAATAACTTCGCGCTCAGTCCTGAGTTCTTCCCGAAGGCGCTGCAAGTCGTCTTCGAAGCTGTCAGAGCCGCCACCCCGCCGAGATCTACCACCTCTGTCAAAATCGATGAATTCACCGCCAAATCCTGACAGAATGCCATCCGTTCGGTCTGGGATAACTCGACCTCGACCGCCTGGTACGCCTTGGGCGCCAGGATCATAGTCTGAGTCCAGTCGGTTCTTTGCGCTCAGCGCATCAAGAAGGTTCTCAGCAAGCCGCCCTGCCTCATCCGCCGCGTTTCCGGTCTCGTCAGCAACGTCTTTGGTCAGGCTGACAACAAGGCTCAGGCGCTGCGCGGTCTGAAGCAACAGCGAATAATAGTCCCGCTGCTCTTCGGTCATTGCATCGACGCTGCCTGCAGCTTCGAGCAGCTGATCAGCGAGCCCCCTGACAGCATCTAGTTGCTGCTCTGGCCCGTCAGCTGTTCGAATTGTCTCAAGCTGCTGTGCAAAACGCTCTGCCGCTGCTGTCGCCTGCTCGCCAGTGTATTCCATCTGATCAAAGAAATCGACCAAGCGCGCCAACTCTGAGCGCAGGCCACCGCGAAATGAAGCCGTCAGTTGATCGGTCGCATTTGCTGCGTCGATCATGATTTCGGCCATGCGAAGCTGTTGCAGACGCTCTGCCAGTTCGATGGATTCAGCGGTTACCGATCCGAATTCCTCGGCAAGATAGTCGGCCAGCTCTGCGCCTTCCAATGCGGCGCGCTTATAAGCGGCAATACCATCGCCGAGGTCTTCCATAGCCTCAGCTAGCGTTTTGGTGTCCTTGCTCGCACCAACCGCAGAAAGTGCCCATTGACCGAGTGCCGCCGTCCCGCCGATCAGACCGAAGGTGACCAACGATACCGGGTTCACCATCGCCGAAAAGCTTGATGCCAGTGCGCGCAGTATCTGCTGACGGTTGCCCATTTGGGCAAGGATCTGGTTGACCTGGCTACCTTGCTGCAATGCCAGCATGAACGGGCTCTGACCAGACGCCATCATAACACCGATGTCATTCCACTGCGCGAACAGGTTTGCAGAGTGGAATGTATTGACCTTAAGCTGATCGCCCGCTTTTTTGGCCGTCTCGGTAGTTGTGTTGTTGGTCTTCCTTACCTGATCCTCTGCACGCTTCCCTGACGCCGTGAAATTGTCCAGATCAGCCTTGCCGTCTTTGAGGTCGGTAGTGTCAACCTGAACTGCAAGCCTTGCTACATCCATTTTACGGACTCCACGGTGGTATTCCGAACTCATCAGCACCGATGCGCTGACCGTCGAGATACGAATTCGACATTCTACGGATCATTCTGCATTCCCAAGGCGTGACGATGCCGCGAGTTGTTTGGGAGTAGGCATTGATTTCCTGCCATGAGATCGCAACCGGGCCATATCCGGTGGATTCGACAACGCCGATTTCTAGGAATGCGAAGATCAGGTGCTCTACCGCCTCGGTATCGGGCAGCGGCGGGTCTTGTTTCTTATTGGCTGAGTAAATCTGCCACCGGGAACGCTTGTCTTTTCCGGGCCGTGCGTGCCAAAACCCATAGGCCTTGGCCCATAATTTCAGCCTTTCTTCATGTTCTGGGCGAAGTTCCGGCGGCTTAATGAAAAAGGGGCGATTTGTTCCTCAATCCAATCTGAACGCGGATCGGACAGCAGGACAGCCGCGTTCTTCGGGCTGTAGCGCAGAGGCTTTCCATCCAGCATCATTTCTTCATGCCAGCCAGCGACAGTTGAGGCGAGCACCATTCTTGCGGCATCAGTCTCATCAATTTCGCCTTTTGCACGCTGCTCATTGGATGTTTGGACGGCCTTTTGAACGACTTCAGCATCACGCCCCAACACCCTGATTGTGAAAGGCGTTTTACCGTCCTTTGCAAACAGAGGTTCACCCGTGGCGGGATGCTTTAGGTGCAGGTCAGCGCCTTCATCCGCCGCCGACCGAACGTCAAAATTACTGAGATCCATTTAGGATTCCTCTGTACCGGTGAAGCGATCAGAGTTGACAGCAATGTTGCTGCTGTAACCCTTGAAGCTGTCTGGCGTGGCTTCCCGACGCATCACCGTCTGGACGCGGCCATAGTAGAAATGCGCCTGCGTGCCGTCGCTGTCCACTTCCTGGAATGAGAAGGTGCCATTGGTTCCAGCCGCAGCGATCAAGGCCGCCTGCCCCGCATCGCCTTCAATGTATTTGATTGGGATGGTCAGGACACCGCCGTCTTTCGAGCCATTGAAGTGCTCGACGCGGCCGTCCTTGAGCGTCGGTTCACTGACATCGTTGATCGCATCACCACGCTCGGGAAGGCTGATAACGCCCTCGATGTCTGTCCAAGTCAAAGCGCCGTAGCCTGCCTGGTCCTCGGTTGCGGGTTTGCCGGTCGCGATTTTCAGACCGGTCCCAAGTTCAATGTATGTGTCGCCAACTGCCATGATTGGGCTCCTGTTTGGTCACGACCTTGCCCAAGGGCCGGGATGTGGGCGGTTGAACGCGGAAGGAAAAAGCCCCACATTCAAAGAATGAAGTTTTAGGAGATTGATATGATTAGAGTGTCTTTGATCGCACTCATTGCCTTAAGCGCTTGCACCGCATCTATTCCGGTCCCAGATGACACCCCGGGGACTGTCCACCAATTCAATGGCGAAACAGTCACGATCCGAGGGGCATTTGAGCGAGATCGCTTGGAAACCGAGGCGGCAACACCAACGTCCGCCATGGTCGCACAAGCAAAAGGCGTCTGCCCGGGCGCGCAATACTTGAGCGCAACGCCGGATTCGGTGACGGCCTATTACACAACCTTCCTGTTCCTATTCAGGTGCTAATCCCGTTTATCGAGGCGTGCTCGCTTCGTATGAGATGCGCCCAACTACCTTGAACCATCCGTCGTCTGGATAGGCCCTAAATGGGTCGATCTGCTTGATCGTGACGCGCTGCCCCGAATAGGTAAGAACGTGACCAATCGGGTATGCGTCAAAGATTTCCTGCCGTTTCTGCTTGGCTGGGATAGCGCCCTCGTTCTCAGGGTAGTGAAGCGCAAACTGCATCAGCCCTGTAGACTCGTTGGTGCTGTTCAGATCCGCTGCCCGTGCGCTGTTAGGAAAGATGGTTAGCTTGACATAGGCCACACCCGGAACCGGATCATATTTGGCGTTCTCGTGCGCAATCGGCAGGTCAAAGCCCTGCGCTATGAAGTCGCTGATTAGCGCCTGTTCAATCGCCAGCATCTTGCACCGCCTCTGCTAGTATTCGCCTTGCGTCTGCGAGTGAGGCCCCGACCATCGCGTCTAGCTCCTCATAAACCAGCACGTATGGCGTGTTGTTGGTCAGCCACGTGCTGCTGAACGGCTCGATTTGACCAACCTGTGTTGCAGGCAGTGCGATACCAGTGTTTCGCACGCCCTCGAGAAACGAAGCCGCCGGCGCCCCCGATGTGACCTGCCAGTTCCCCCGCATGGTGCCGCCCAAGTAATTCGGGTCTGGCCGCTTCCAAGTCGACGGGTCCGCGACCCGCGTTCGCTGGACAACCAAGGTGAACAGTTCAAGCTTGAATGCTCGATCGACGTCCTCAAGCTTTTGCTCCGTCTTTTCCGCAAAGGCCTTCAGTTGCGCGGCAAAGCTAGCCACTCACAAGCGCCTTTGTCAGAATGTGGGTCGAGTTGTCCGGCTTGATATGGGCAACGCGCCGGACAGCCCATTCTGCGGTCCCGTCGATGAGTTTCTCGCCCTGCTCAACCTGCGCGCCAAATAGAAACATCCGATCCCCGGCCTGCACTAGCGTCTCAGGAAAGACCTTGAAGTCGATCTTGGTCTGAACGGCCCGCACAGTGCGTGTAGCCCCATCTGCGGCCCCTGCCCCTGTTACAGGGTCGCTTGTCGTATCAGCGGCGCGGATTGTGGCGTCATAGCCGAATTCCGTCAGCAACTCATCGGCCGTGGCCGCCATTTCCGAATAGAATGTCATGGAAACCCCGCTATTCAGCCAGGATGCGTGCTTTCAGTTCTTCCAGCGCGCCAACCAAAGCGAGCCGTTGAGTCTGTGTCAAACCGGAATAGGCGTCCATATGGACTGCGCCGCCATTCTTAAGTGAAACCACCGCAACCGCGGATATCTCGTTGCAGTAGCGCTGACCCAGCAGTTCATCGCAGATATCGCCGATGCGCTCCTGATCAGGGCGTTCTGAGCGATCCTGCGCAAGTTCTATGATGGGGCGATCATTCACGCCCGCATAATAGGCACAGATCCGGCGCGTTGTCCAAGCTTGCCAGTGGCATATGGCATAACAAGCCGATCGATAGCCGGATAATAGGCCTGTGCGTAGCCCTCCGAATACTCGGTTTCCGTTTCTATCACGTCCACCTTTTTACGCTCGGATGTGATCGTTCGGCCATCAACAGCAGCAACCGGGTCTGTGCCCTGCTGGATGAGATAGGCCATCTCCATCTGAGCGGTTTTGATAGCCGCTGGGATGCTGTCACTGGGCACCGCGAAGCCATCGACGTTGACCGACACACTGCGTGGCCACTGCCGGGCCTGATCAGAGGTCACACGATAGCCAAGCCAGTTGAAACCAGCATCATTGACCATCGCAGCCCGGCGCAAGTGGGCTTCCTGGTCGACGTGTAGCGCCGTCAGGGTCCAACCCATCGAAGTCGAATAAGCCTGGTATTCGGCCAGCGTCGCATAGCTGTCAGCCGATGCGCCGCCGACCGTGCTGTCCAACGTCATGTTATTCGCCTACAAACATGACCTGCTTCAGCGCGGCCTTCAGCTCGTCGACCTTGCCCTTGGGGCTTTCGACGCCGTGAGCCTTCAGCAGCTCAACCACATCATCCCGCTCCAAAGCGTCAACGTCCTCTGGTGACCCTGGCACCGGCAGACCGTTTTCGGGGTTTAGTTCGATGATCTCTGCGCCTTCAGGGGCGAACCGGGCGTCGATAATCTTCAACCCTTCGGCACGCAGCGCCGCCTTCTGCTCTTTCGTGACAGGGTGTTTGACATATGCAACTTCAGTCATGATTTTCTCCAATTTGGGTTCTGGCCTTGAGAAAGGGGCCGCCGTAGCAGCCCCTCAGAAAGGTCAGATTTACTGATCAGCATCCGCAACAGCGACGACGCCAGCGGTCATCTTGTCGAACTCAGCAACCTTGTCCCAATTGGTGCCAGTCGCAATCTCTGCGTCAGACGGGGACTTGCCGCCGTTGGCTTCGTCCCAGCTGTAGCCCTTCAGGCCCAGACCGAAGGTGTAGTCTGTCTGGAACGTGGTTTCGATGCGCTGGTTCCCGTTGTTGGTGTCAACATTGGAAATGATATCCGAGATGTTGTTTACCGCTGCGGCACCAGACACCAGACCAAGAACCTTGGACTTATTCGGTGTACCTGCCTCAAAGAGTGCTGGCGCGTCGGTCACGATGACTGCCTTGCCGAGAATGTCGATAACATTCACGTTGCTGGCCTCAAACAGCCGTGTGCCATTGGTGAGGTTGTCACCCACCAGCTTATGCGCAACCGTGCCAGTCATCACGTTAGCCACGATCATCGCAGACATGTCGCCGAACTTGGCGTGGGCGCCGTTGATTGCGCCGTAAGTCATGCCCGCAGAGGCAGAAACATCGTTGGTAACGGCCGCCTGGTTCTCAATCGCCGCCACCAGAGCAGCAATGGCAGTGTTCAGCTGGTCCTGCAAAAGCAGCTCAGCAAACGCCGTGGACGCCGCTGCAACCCCTTGCTGGGTCGGACGCTCTAGCCAGGTCATCTGGGAAGGCTCGTACCGGATCGGACCAAAGCCGCCTGCGATCTTGACCGTGGTACGAACCAGTTCACTCAGGTCCGTCGGGGAGACCGAGCTGTTGGCGCCGTAGCGATCGACCCGACGCTGAGCCGCTGCCAGCGATGCGAAGAACGAGTCACGCATGAAATCGCCTGTCATCCCTTCCGAGGAAAGAGTGATGGCACCCGCTGAGCCAGCATTGAACTTGTCAATCATCTGAGCCAGCGAAACGATGGTTGCAGGCATGATGTAGTCGTTGAACACCTGCATTTGTGAGAGGGACATGGCGTCCTCCTTTATGTCTCAGGCGGAGTGCCTGCGTTACGTTTTCGGCAGGTTTGAGAAGCCCGGCACTGCTGCCGAGATTGCACCTGCCAATCCATTCGATTTTCCGGCCCCGCCGCCAGCACCCGCAGCCCCGCCGCCAGATGCTTTACTGCCAACAATCAATGGCTTTAGTGCCTCATCGTTGGACAATTCTGATTTGAGTTCATCGATGCTCAGAGCCGATGGCTGGCCCTGCGCGTCCTTGACCCGGATCAACGGGCCCGTTTCGGTCATTTCAACGCTCAGACGGTCGCGCACGATGCGCTCAAGCACCGATGCCGACCCCTGAACAGCCAGTTCTGCCGCGATCTCGGTCGCCTTGGCCCCGACTGTCAGCGTGTCGACAGTCTTTTCGAGACCGGCGATCTTGGCGTCCTTGTCCCCAACAGCCTTGTTCAGCTTCTCGCCCCAAGACTTTTCCAGTGCCTCGATATCGCCTGCCTTTTTGGCCGCTTCTTCAGCCGCCTTAGCGGCAACTTCCTCTGCCTCTTTGGCTTTGGCCTGGTCTGCCTTGCGTTCCGTGATCAGCTCTTCGACCTTGGATTTTAGGCCTTTTTCTGCCTCGTCGCGCTTGGCGTTGTTGGCTTCCAGAGCCTCTTTGATGGCCGTGTCGAGTTGTTCCTTCGTGAAGGTGTCTTCTGACATATCTTACCCCGTAAGAATGGTGACCGGCCCAGCCGGTCGGTTAAACTGTTGCGGGGCTCCGGTAGCTACCCGTTACCCCTTGCATTCTTGCTCTAGACGGCAATGCCAGACCGCCCCGGTCGAGCCTCTCGGCTACCTCTTTTCCAACGGCGGAGACTTTTGCTCCGGCCATTCGATCGGTTGTGGGCGCGGGATTTCCATATCGCGGTCTGGCATTGCTACTCCTTCACACCCCAGCCGCTTCGAATGCCGCTGGCTCTAATTCCCGCATCTGTTCCAACGTCAGCGGGCGAAAGTTGCGATCGAGTTGCAGCGCTCTGAAGCGCTCAGCACTCAAGCCCCCCTTACGAAGCAACCTGCCCCGCTCTGGCCCGATCACGCTATCCTGAAACGATGCAGGCTGGGTTCTGAGCCACTGGTAGTAGTCCTGATTGGCTGCGACGGTCTCAATTCCGTCTGCGCCACGTGCTGTCTGCTGTCCCTTCTGGCCAAGCACCGAAAGCCCATCCCGAACTCTGGGCACTGTGACCGACCGGCAAGCGATGTGAGCAGGTGGTCGCGGTCCCTCGTTAAGCTTAAACACCTGACCGTCCAATGACCGGCAAATGGTGCTTGTTTTTGCATCCAGTACCGACGCCCATTCAACGCCTTGGATGATGTCGTCATTGCGGTCCCAAACCGCCTCTCTGGCTTGCACAGCGACGTGCTGCATGGATGTGCGCACCAGCATCGCCATATCGCGCCGTGTGGCGTTAAACAGGCCGTCTCTGAACCTGCGCGCCCGTGTGCCCCTCAATCGCCGTATGGCCTGCGTCAGGCTTTCGCCCTGGGCCGCTGATAGCCTGATCGCGCCCTCGACCCTGCGAAACGTCTTATCTGTCCAGCCGTCGAAGAACGATTGCAGCAGCTGACCCTCATCAAGTCCCTGAACCGATAGCGGTCTGGCAAAGGCCGCGGTCACCATCTGCGATGGGGTTGGCAGCGAGAAATCAACACCGAATGTACGTTGCAGCGCCCGAACTTCGAAACCGCCCTCATACTCCGCCAGATCTTCTAGCTGTTGCCGCCAAACGGCCTCATAGTTGCCGAATCCTGCCCTGAGAGTTTGCCGCACGGCCCGTAGTAACCTATTGAGCCGACGGCCGCGCAGCGTAGTCAAATCCTCGATCTCAGACAGTTGGTTGATGATGTCCCGCTGCATTAGCCGCAGGAAGTCGTCAAACTCGCCCTGTGCCCCTGTTTTCAGCCGTTCAAGGTGAACCTGATGACGGGTTGCGATCTCAACCAGTATGTCAGGCGTCGACGCCATCTGTCACGCCATCCACGTTGCCCGATCGCTCTCTGACTTCCTCGACATACTCATCCTCGGTTTTCTCGGAATCGACCAGCTTGTCGCGCTTCAAGATGGGCAGCATGTCTTCATCACCGATCAGGCCGCGATCATGCAGGCCAAGGATGTAGGTACGGGCCGCATCGCTCAGCTCTGGCTGCATAAACGCGCGCTCGAGCGTCACTTCGATATCGCCGTCGACGTTCATGTAAATCCCAGCCCACTCGCAAGCTTGCTGATAGGCGTCTTCAACGTTGACCGAGATCAGCGACAGGATCGAATGCTGAACTTTTCGCTCGCCTGCGTCCTGTTGGGCGGTCTTATTGGCGCTGCCAGGCTCAATGAAGCGCGCGCCGATCTTGGCCATACCATCTTCTAACCGGTCCAGCTCATCCCGATTGGCTGTGTTTGGATCAGCCTGCGCAAATCCGAATTCACCACCCTCTGGCAGACAAAGCATTTGGCGGGAACCGACATAGATGCCAGCCTTTTTCCATTGCTCGAGCGTGCCCTCATCTACGTTGGACGCCCAGGGTTGCACCTGCCCAGCGAACCAAAGGCTTTCGCGATGATCTGCGCTGGTGCGCCAGTGGTCGCGGTTCATCTTGGCCAGCGAGAACAGCGGAGGCGTCACGATGCGCTCTGAATTGTCCTCTGATCCGACAAACGTGAAAGGGATACTGTCCCAACGCTGACCGTTGCCTTGCAGCGGCTCGCTGGTCTCAAAAACCTGCCATGAACCACCGCCCTCGGGCTGGATCCACTTGCGATCGACAAACTGCCCATCCTCAAGGGCCAATTCCCGGATGATATCTTTGATTTCGACCTCGTAATCATCGAATTCTTCGATCGTGTCCGTAAAGACGAGCAGGGACAGCTTCACGTCAGCCCCAAACGCCATGTAGCCCCAATTGATGATCCTGGTCGCGTCGATCACATGAATTGTTGCAACCGAGCGATTGTTTTCCTGATCCGCCCGGGATGTGTCTCCTTCGGTTGCAGGATAGGTCACGAACAGGCCCGAGCGGGCGTTTTTCAGCACGTTGGCCGTGGTGTTCTGCATTTGCTGATACAGATCAAGCCCCTGCCCGTTTGCATTGGTCAGCAGGTATTCCAGCCCTCCTGGCAGAGCAACGGCAGGGTCATCCTCGAATGCAACGCCATTCAAGCCCTTCAGGGTGAACTCTGTAGCCCCAAAGAAACTGGCGCGCTCTGCATAGGCAGCGTTCCGAGACACGTTGTCGTCTGACGTGTCGTGCGGATTCAGCGGGATCAGATAATCAGCAAGGTTGTCCTCAGCGGCCATATCATTGACCAACTGCCATTTAGGCAGCGCTTTCTTGTATTCCTCGCGCTGGTAGTCGATCGCCATGCTTAAACCGCCGTTCTCAGGCCAGACACCAGCACAGGCTTTTTGATCGGCATCTCATAGGCTGGCATGTAGGTGCCTGCATCGTTGATGTGATCATGCCCGGTCGTTTTGTCTGGTTCGCCGTTTTTGTCATAGGCCTGCTGCTCCAATGCCTCGGCAAAGGTCGGGCAGGCCTTGTCGTTCACCCAGAGGTCGCGCCGCTCGAATGCGCCGTTGGTCGCAAGAACACGATCCTTGACCCTTGGGTTAGATGCTTTCGCCTTCACCACGAAACCTGCCTGCTTAAGCAGAGCGATATCTGATTTTGAGGCGTCTACCGTCTTGCGGCTCGTGCCACTCGCATCCGGATAAATCGTGATGCGGTGCTCGGGCCATTTGTCTTTGATGGTCTCGATCACCCTGGGTGTATCGATGCCGCCCGTTATTTCGTCCACTGCGTGCCAGCCTGACGATCGCTTCACATAGATTACGCTGGCCATGTTGTTGACGTTGAAGTCCTGCCCGATGAACAGGGGCTCGCCATCTTGGATCGTTTCGGTAGATCGACTGCCGACCCGATTGTAGGACCGATACACTGTGCCGCTCGTCAGGTTGACGAATTCGCCCATCAGATAGGCTTTGATCAACTCTTCCGGATAGTCCTCAAGCAGCGACGGGATGTAGTCATCTGGCAGGTATTCTTCGTTCTCATAGGTGCTGGCCTGCACCATTGAATAGTTGCTCTTGGGCTCGCGCTTGAACGTGTCATAGACGAACCTGAAGCCCTCTGGCGTTGTGGTTACGCCGATACCGTTGACGACGCCAGGCAGGACAAGTCGCATTCGAGCGATGATCTTGCGCCATGCGTTCTGGGCTTTGTCCTTCGATAGAATGTCAATCTCGTCGACCAACGCCCGAGCGATTTTGAAGCCAACAATGTTTGTGGGATCGTCCATCGACCGACACACCGTTGTACCGTAGTAAACCTTGCCTCGGTAAAGTTCGATTTCCTTGTCACTGCTCTTAATCTTAGTACGGAAGCCTAGCGAATGAGCCGCCTCATCCATGGTTGGCCAAAAAGTATCGCGGATATCTCGGTATGTAGGCGCAAAGTAGCCCTGAATTGTCTTCGGATGCGCTCCCGCAAACAGCCCCTGATCGAGGCAGCCAACGTATGTTTTGCCAGACCCAAAACCACCGACATAGGCGCGAAACTTGGTGTCCAGGTCATTCAGAAAGATGGCCTGTGGCGCACTAACCGTTAGATCGTGTGACACGAATATCGCCAACTGGCGTCTTACTTGTGATGTTTATGCTGAGCGCTGGGGCGTCATCGTCGTCACCTGCAGCGCCATTGAACATTCCGAGATGCTTGCCGATCTTTTCGAGGGCGTTAAGTTTGTCGTGCATCTTGATTTTGATACCCGCCTGCGTCAACGAAACCTCAGAAACTGCGGCCGCTGTCTCGTCGTCAATCTCTTCACTAGGCGTTAACTCGACTGGGAACATACGCAACCCGTTCGGATCCGCGTTTTCACTTTCAGTATCAACCGGGCTTCGACCCCAATTGACCGCTTTCCGGATGTCAGAGAAACCCACCTTTGCCAGTTCCTCTAGAACTCTGTCTTGACTAATCTCTGTTCGCTTTGAGCGCTTCGCTTGTGCCTGAGCAATGGCCTTCTGAACCTTGACATTCTGCAACAGCCGCGAACCCTGCGTATCTGCCGTCTTTTCGCTGTATCCTGCCCGGATCGCTGCCTGCGTTGCATTCAGGTCTATGAGATATTCTTCAACGAACCTTGCCTGCTTCGCGGTCAGAGAACCCGGCCCCGCCGAATTACCCATATCGCTAATCCTTCGATGAGCACGGCCCAGCCATGCTATAGAGAGTGCTTGGAATTGCAGTAGCACCCGCCCATGCAGTGGTTTCCGAGGAAACAGGCGAGGTGCAGTCGGGGACTTACGCCGGAATTCCGGTCGGCCCGTCTTCGCATATCTAGTATCACGTTGCGATTCACGACACAACCCGTCGTAGAATCCCTGATGTATCCTCGCCTTTCATGGATAGGTCGCTTTCGATGAAGCGATAAAACACCTTCCCAAGCTCAACCCTGGTTACGTCCACAAAGAAACCAGCAAATGGCCCCTCAATTAACATGGCCCTGTCTCCGACCCTGAAGTCTAATCTGGCCAACCGCTCGCGTTCCTCTGCCTCACGTGCTGCCTGGCGCTCCTGCTCGACCGCAGACGGCAAACCCATGATGGCATTTACCTTGTCCTCATCGATTTCCAGAGGCTGGCTTTCGTAGCTGAACACGCCGACAATGATCTTGCGGTCTCGCATCACATCCCACTGCGGCGTGTACTTAAATTTAGCGTAGATGATCCGGGGAATGATCGGGACAGTCTGGATGTGCTTTTTGCCGCGTATGTGCCGGGTCTTATCGATCGTTGGATATTTCACCACACAGCCCGCGTTCTGCAGCTTGTGTCGCGTCTCGCGCTCTTTCTGCGGTTTGGTGATGAGGGCGTACCATGCCGGGTCGCAGGGCATGCCGACAATGCCGCGCGCAGACTCGAAGGGCCATGGGTCGCCGATCTTGAGGGGTTGATACTGCTCGGTCATGGTCTGCCTCCTGCGGTTCAGATGGGAATAGGATCGCCACCCGCGTCCCAGTCGACGGGTGGTTTTGCCGGTTCGTTGATTTTGGATATCTGCGCACCTGGGAAGTGATCCTTGACCTCGCCAATGGGATAGCGATTGCAGTAGTGATGCAGCGCAAGAGCAACTTCGCGCAGACTGTAAAACCGCAGATCCGGACGGCGGGATTTGGCGGCCTGCCATTCGGCGTCGTCCTGCATGACGGCGAAGCGGAAGGCTTCGGTTTCACCGGGTGGGATGATTTCGTATTCCCAGAAATCGCCATTTGCCGGTTGATGCCCCGAAGCGACGGCTTCGGCGTCCATCACGCCCAGCCCTTTGATACAGTTCTGCGCGCAAGCTGTGACAGCGGCAGGGTCCGATTTCTCGATTGCCGCGTTCAGGTCCGCAATAGCGTGGCCGTATCGTGTGGCAGTTTCTACACTGACCAGTGCAGGTAACTGATCGATACCCCACTTGCGTTCCATCTCGATCGCCATCCTATCGAATGGCGCCAATGAATGGTCGCATGCGATTTCTTCGCGGCGTGCATCTGGGTTGATGAGACGATCACCTTTGCGTTGGCGGCGTGGTCGTTTAGGTGCCATAGACAATCTCCCCTTTTTCTTTGCCCCAGCTTCTTGCCCCATCATCTCTCCCCCTATAGGGGGAGAGAGAATGAGGGCATCTGAGAAAGCCAAAAAGAATTTGCCCCGCGATTTGCCCCGCAGCTTCAAATGGATTTTCTGCTTTTATTTCTGTATCTTGCCCCAACTTTGCCCCGCAGTTTTTTACGTGGGGCAAAGTTGGGGCAGAATGTGGGGCAAAACTCGGTTTTAAGACTGTATTATTAATATATTTCAGTAGGTTATCACACTTTTGCCCCATGACTTTGCCCCAGTCCGATTTGAGGCGGGGCAAACCTTCGAAATATGATCGCTTATTCGCCATTGAAAAACTCCTTTCCATCGCTGGTCAGCTCCCATTTTTTGGCACGTCGCTTGATGAGTTTTTCATCCTTGAGACCTTGCATAATCCGGTCAGCCGTGGACTTAGAAACACCCAAAGTCTCAGCTAGTGACCGCTGTGTAATTTGTGGGTTCGCTTCGATCGCAGCGATGGCTTCTCTATCCCTGCTCTCAGCTTTGTGGGCCGCATTAACGGCCTCAATCAGCATCTGCTGGCGGCTTACTTTCAGCCGTAGTGGGCGCCCCTTGTGATCCTTCAGATGGTCAAATTCACGTTCGTTCATGACGAAAGTCATGGGCTCAAACGGCGCACCTCGGAACTTCTCTGTGTGATGGAATAGCTGCGTTCCATCCGGCTCTGCCCAGACCGTAAGGTTACCGTCAAACTCGTTACCGAATGCGGAACCACCGCGCGGAATGATGTTGTCCTTATCGGGCTTCTTGCCAGCTGGGTGAGCAATGACAACAACCGTTGGCCCGTCCTTGATTTCGGATAGCTTTCGAAACCTGCGGGCGGCTTCCATCATCTCGACGTTGCCATTGTCGTTATCGCCCTCGAAGAAGGCTTGCAGGCTGTCAATGATCACCAAGCGTAGATTTGGTATGCGATCGGCCTTAGCAATCAGATCATCGAGATAGCTGGAGAGTTGAAAGTGCCCAGGCAAGAAGTTGATGGGCAGGTCTTGCGGAGCGTTTACTGCCGCCAGAGCGGCTGCATACTGCCATTTAACGTTATCGGGGTTTTCGCCCGCGAGGACCAGAACTGAGCCCTGCTCACATTCGGCACCGCCAAAATCACCGCCCATGGCTACCTGTATAGCCAGATGCAATGCCAGCGTTGTTTTGCCGTGTCCCGCATATCCCGTAAGGGATAGACAGCGTCGTTCTGCCAAAACGCCATCTACTACGTATACGGCGGGCGTCAGGTCCGAGAGAAAGTCTGCACTGCTCTGAATGCGAAGGCCGGTTATTATGCCTGTTTCATTGGTTTCCACGGCCTCAGGGCTGGGACAGAACACAGGCTGTGTCGCGACATCAAACTTGGGGTTTGCGCGCGTGCGATCAATTATGTCCTGCACTTCAGTGCGTGTTTCATCGATCGAGTATCCTGGAAGCGTCAGAGGATCTGTCAGCGCGTGTATCTCGGCATCGGACAGGCCTTTGCGCACATAGCTACCGACAAGGCGCAGAACGGCGTTGTTCCATTCGCTACCCGAAACGGCCTTGATAGCCTCTCTCTCGCGATCAAGCGGCGCTGGCGCCTCTGATGTAGCTATCTGGATGCCAGAGGTTGATGCCGGTGCTGCCCCTTCAAATGCCCTCGACATTCGTTCTGAAGCCACACGCGGCCGATCATCCTCGTTGTGGATGTGGATATCGCAGATCTCTGTTGCATAGCCCTTTTCGCGCTTTTGCGGCTTGGGCCAGTTGATCGTGCCGCCGATGCGCATGATGCGACTGGGGTTAACGACTGATGCGTCTGTCTGCAGTGTCGCGGCGATCGCTTCCTGGGTTTTGCGCCATGCATCTAAATTCTGTGTTGGCTCCTCAAGCTCCCAGTAGACGTGGGGCCGATTGCAGGGCTGAGTGCCGGTTAGCACTACAAATGTGGGGCGTGGCCCAACGAAGTCTTTGATGTTTTGGGCCGCCTGCCCGTCGTCAGCATCTGCCCAATGAAAGAAACTGGCAGCGATGTCATCGTCCTTGGCAGCCTTGCCCGGTTCGATATGTGCTGAGGCCTTAATCGGGTTTACGACAACGTAAGCATTCAACTTGTGTTGATTCATGGCCGCCGCGTGCTGAGCGGCTTCGTCGGTCCCCTGCTCGTCCATTTTGAAGCGCGCGACGTTCTTAACAACCGCCCTGTCCTCTGCGGTCAGAAAGCGTAGCTCAAGGACAAGATCATCGTTGACCTCTCCCCAGCGCCGAGTGATGTGGCGTAGGTGTGATGTGATTGCGTCTACGTTTGGGGAAATGACCTGCTCGGGCACCACGGTCTAACCTCTTGCGTTCGAGTGGTGCCGTACCCCACAACAGGGATACGGCTGGATCTGATGTTCTAGTCGGTCCCGGGCGCGTCGGCCCCCACAGCTTCCGTCGCCCGGGGCGCTTAGAATCCTCCAGCAGCGCTCACCGCGCTTGTGTCTGGCTGCGCAGCCGGTGGAGGTGTCTGAACAGGCGTAGGAGCCGATGTGGTTGCCTGGGCAGGCTGAGACGCGATCTGGGGCGCATCGTCCTTCAGGATGTCCGGACGTGGCACCCATTTGACGATTTCCAGGATCGGAATGTTCGTGGATCCGCTTGTCAGGCTGCGTTCTTCAATGCCGGTCATCTGCACTACCGGCAATAGGGCACCATTCTGGCTGTGCTCTGACCATTGCGCCTCAATCAGTTTCGCCAGTTTGACGAAGGCCTGGTAAGCCCCAAAGCTGCCCTGCTCCCACGTCACGGCCTGCGATTGGGAGGTTGCGACACGTACCTGAAGGCAGTTCGACCAAGTGTATGCACCGTTTTGCTTTTTGCTTTCATCCGGGCGCGGCATCGCCTGAGAGTAGTGATTGGAATACCGCCGCTCAGGCGCCTGGCCTTGGGCGCCGTCTTTTTCCCAGCCAAGCTTCAGGCTTTCGAGATCGAAAACGCAGGGATTTGCAAACCCTTCGAACACCTGCTCGAATTTGTTGTCATTGGCATCCTTGCCGCGCATGACCCATGATTTCGGCGGGAAGCCCTTCGCGGCGCTCCCATTGCTGGACCATGTCATCCATGGGCCTTGCGACCCTTCTGATTGGTTTGTTGCGAACATAACGATTTTCTCCTGTTTCGCAGTGGTTTGTGATTGCGCTGGTAACGGTGCGCTTGCCGATTGACCGTTTTCACGGATCAATGTCGTGACCTCGCCAACCGCTTCTTCAACGGCAGCGTGGTATTCTGGATAATCGAGATAGAGGGCATCTATCTCGAGGCTGTGGACCTCCAACACGTCGTCCACATCCTTGGCTCGATCGCAGGCCCACAGGGCCTCGATGATCTGTCGGTGTTTGCGTTCAGCGCTATCGCCGCGACCAGCGAATGAGATCACACCATCGGGCTCGAAAAATCCGGCGCCATAAGCTTGCGAAGTATCGCCAACATCTATCTTCATCCCATGGGCTCCACCGTCACGACTGTTCGAGCCTGTGGACCCCACACCTTTCGAACGACCTGTTCAGCGACCTGGCTGTCATCGGCGAACGCAATGCGATTCAGACCGTCCAAGATCGCCTTGATGACGTTGTCTGCATCCGGTTTTTGTGTATGCGGTCGGTTTAGGTGTTCGGCTGTTTTCTTCTTTGACCACGACTTTGCAGGCTCAAACGTGGCCGCTACGATAACGCGTACTGGCCCTTCGATTGGCTGCGAGAAATGTGGCATTGCAATTTGACCGACCTGCCGTTCGAAGCTGACCGTTTGGCCGGGCGTGTAGCTGCGTCCAGACTTGCGCGAGAACCGCGGACGTTGCTTAGCGAAGGGTTTGCCTGGGATGGTGAAGGTGGTCATTGAGCTGCCCCCAGATCACGAAGCGCGGCATCAACGGCCTCTTTAATGTCCAGCAGCTCAGCAACGGCTTCTTCCCTGCAGCCGCCCTCTTCCAAATCCATCAGGGCCGTTGCGCCCTCATTGCTTTCTTTCAGCAGAGCCTTGCAGTGTTGAAGGTTTGACAGAGCATCAATCGGCGCTTCAGCCTGCCGCGCAGACTCCATCGTCTGGGTTATCCGCTTGCTGCCAGTAAGAGCTTGTGCGGCGATCACATCGCAGTAGGTCCACTGCCGGGTTCCGTTCATCTTCCGAGACAGATCGGCTGTATCGAAGGTACTGCCGCAGTCGCCAGTTGGGTGCCAGAAATCAGCCATTTCCTTGGCGGCGCTCTGTTGCGTCGGAAAGTGTTTGTTGATCAGACCACGCATTAGGGCGTGAATCTGAGCCCTGGGGTCAGCCATGCTCGACAACCTCATTGTTTTGCGTTCCGAAAGTCGCCCGCCCATGTTCAGGACATGTTGAAGAGTGATTTGATGACGAAAGGATTTTGGCGGGGGTCATCTGCCTGTGACCTCCGCAACTCTTTCATGAATATCCAAGAGTCCTTGAGCCGTTACGGGTAGGCAGCGTTTTTCGCCAGCCTTCACGACCCTGGACATGAATTGCTGAGGTATCGCCCCGTTCTGCGCCCACTTGTGGACGCGATCGACCTTTACCTTTTCGCCAGGGGTGCTGATGTCATCAGCTAAGTCCTGCCGTGAAGGCCAAAGTGAGATTAACTCGTAAACGCTGCTTGGGTGTTCCATGCAGTCCATATAATGGACGTTTCTTCCATTTTTCAAGATGGAAGTTTCTTCGATTGGCAAAATTTCCAATGTCACCAAGAATAGCGACAGCAGACAAAGTACCCGAGTTACCCATGGATCTTGATCAAGTCGGTCGTCGATTAGACGTATTGCGAGCAGCAACAGGGCTCGAAAAGGGTGCTTTTGCTGACACCGTAGAAATTGACCGATCTAGCTACTCGAAGATCATCCAAGGCGAAAAACCATTAAGGATTGAAATGGGTTATCGCGTATCTGAGCGATGGGATGTCTCACTAGACTATTTGTACCGCGGTAAGTTGGATAAACTCCCGCCCAGCTTGTCCAAAAGCATCATTGATAGCCTAACCAAGGACAACGAGTAGAGCCGGTCATAGGATACACCGGTGATCCTGCCCAAAAACAAGAACCACCTATCGCCAAGATCGTATTTTGTTCGATTTTCTGCGTCGACCTTATACCTACTAGCCGACGAACCCCTTTTGTCGTCTGCATTCCGCACTGTAATTGCACCCATCCATATGCATGAAAAAATCCCCTAAAATCTGTCCCTAGGTTCTACCAATAGTTGCGGGTTGCATTGCTGTCTATCAATTCGATACTATGTCCAAGATATGGGACAAGATTTAATAATTGATCTTTCAAACGTAGTTGAGGCTCTTCAAGAAGAACGGAAGGCGCAGGGTGTATCACTGCGCAAGCTTGAAGAATTAACGGGCATTCCGAAGAGTAGCCTATCGTATGCGCTATCGAAGAATGGCAAGCTTGACCTTTCTGATTTCCTGAGGATCTGCCTTGCGATGGATATCGACCCAAAGGATTTGTTGACCGTCGACCAGGTCATAAGTGTCGAGCCAGACCTCGAGATCGCGAACAAAGATCAAAGGCGTGAAGCACAGGCTCTTCAACGCTTCCTGCGCCAGAGCTTGGACGGTCGAACGAAGAGCGGTTTCAGGCCCACGTTTGATGAGATGTTGATTTGGCATCGCAAGAACGGCGGCCGCATGACTGACATGGATCGGATATCGCCCTTCGTCTGCTCCTACTACGCGCCCGATAAAGCATTTCCAGAGCTAAAATCAGCCTATATCGGCCACCTATGCCTTACAGCGGAAAGCCTGAAAACATACGACTCCGCACGTGTCGAACGATACATCGCGTCACTCGATGAGGAATCTCGTGAAGAGATCACGTTCTCATATGTTCAAACCACTGAAGGTCCCGCCTGCCAGTTGTTCGATCGCAAGCTTGTGGTCGACTTTCCCGGCTGCGGCCCTCGGTTTCAGCTGGAATACGCCACGTTGTTGATGCGGCTGACTGGTGAGAACGGCAGCACATTCATCACTAACTTTTCGCTTTTGCTCGACTCAAAGCTCTTGGATCCTCCTGAACCAGAAGCGCAGGATTCGAAGCGTAGTACGCCGATTTCTGTTCGAACTCCTCGCGAGAAATCACGGAAAGAAACTCTGAGTTCGAGCGATAGCTAGGCGGGTCGGTCCAAATCTGCGCGCCTGGCCAGCGGTTGTTGAAACCATATCTATCGGTGTATCCCGACAAGACGTCCTCACGATGATGAAAGGCATAGGTCCAGTCATGCTGCCATTTGGCAAAACAAAGGGCGTGAGCAAGATGAACGAAACACATCAGATTGGCTCGGCTGCCCCTTATCTCTTTTGCAAAGAACAGATCCCCCATGTACACAATGTCGCCCGTGATTTGGCGAACCACTTGCGGGATGTGGTCTGAGACCGATACCCCCTGATTTGTTGGGTAGTGGCGGCTGTATGCACGGCAAAAGAACTCACTGATGGACTCACGCCCCAAGCGATCGAGGCGCATCGCCATCACTGCCACCAGTTTCCCAGCCTTTTCCATAGTTAGCCAAAAGGCTGATGCTTCTGTGAAATCATTCATGGCGACCGACATAGATGGGGTGACTGACGTCGTGGGTGTCAGAAACTTGTTTAGGCCCGGCAGCTGCTCTTCGATCTCCTCAAAGTCATGCCGTTGATTGATCTCGAATCCGCTACTGTCCAGATGATTAAGGCATATCTGTTGAAGCTTGCCTGAATTGAGGTCAGTCAAATTACTTACTCCCAAATGTTGGTCCCGCGGGCCGGTGCTGAGTTGGTGAGTGGACACAACCTGCGGGATACCCACTACGCTAGCACTGATCTCAATTTGATTTGAAGAACAAGAGTTTGGTTGAATCGATTTCAAAGAAAAGGTGAACCAAAAACAGCGCATTAGCGTTGGGACTATCACCCTATAGGCAAGAATAGATTCGTACTTCGAAGGTGCGCGATCACATCGGGCAAGAATAGCAAAATGGACATATCTTCCATTTTCTACTTGTAATGGACATTTCTTCCATTTATATTCCTTCTTGTGACACGGAAGGAATGGACGAATGTACAGCTACGAATGCAAGATCGATTTCACGACAGACAACGGCGAACTCGAGGCAGTTCAAACAGGCTTCGATTACGATACAGAGTTTTTTCCTGCCGACCCTACAGTAGGGCAGTTCAGCGATGAGGTAGAGGTTACCAGCCGGATTGAGTGGGTTAACCTCTCTGGCCTGCGTCTGACCCGCGAACAACTCGCCACCATCACCACCCCAGCAACAGTCGAGCAAATCGAAACGCAGGTTTCTGAGCAAATCCGCGATGAGATTGAGGCTGGCGATTTGGAGGCTGCGTGATCGTCATGACCGAGTTTGAACGCATCAACACGCCCCGCGTAGAAAAAATCCTGAAAATGTTTGAGGTCATTCAAACCTCAGCGCGCTCTAGTAGGGCCGGGAATGATGAGATTGCAAAGCTGCTGTCTCCCGTCGCCACACAATTCAGCGCAGGTCCGAGGCTTTCGCTGGATGAACTTGACCCACCTAAAGACTTAGCGCCTGGACCGGTCGTACAGACCACAAACAGCGGCCTTCAAGGCTGGGCCGATGCTTTGGATATGGCCCGCAAGGCACCGCTGCACGACGCAGTCGCTGCAATGGGCGTGATTGCTACCCGAGTTGAGCAAGAGCTTTGGGAGGCGCAGGCATGACCCGATATCAGCACGACGACCCAACCATTTTTGCGGCACGTACACTGATTGCGGCTCTGATTTCCGACGCCCCCTACGGCAACAAATCACAAGCCGAGGATTGGGCGCATAAGCAAGCCCCTGACGCCTACGAAATATCTCAGCAGCAAACCGAGGTGGAAGAGCGTCTAGCCGAAATCGACTCTCTAACGGCTGAGGTCACATCATGACCAAAGTGATCCGCCTAACCCCGCAGATGCGCGTCGATCCCGCTGTTCCCCGCGTAGAGACGGTCATCCCGTTTCCTAAGCCTCGGAACCATGACGAAGAGATCGCCAACGTTCTGGCCGAGTACGAGGCGAACGAAGAACGTCGCCTGATCCATCGCGCGCTTTTCGAGATGGAGTGCTGAGATGGCACTTAACCCTACAGAACATTCCGACCGGCCCGACGGTCCCCAAGCCGCCGCTCACATGAAACTGGCCCGGTTGGAATCTGATGCGCAGCCCGTTGTTACCGAGTGTTGTTCGGAAAGTGACGAGTTCGGGCGCGCGTCTCAGGACGGTTCGCGCAGCTCCTCCCGTGCGGACCGTCCAAACAATCACTTTGCGCGGATTTTGGGCGAGATGAACGCCCCACAGATGCGCGATGACGCGCGCGAGGAACGGGCTTTCTGGGTTCGATTGGCGGTCGGTCTCCTGATCGGCGCGCTAGCTGTCTCAATCGCCCACGCGCATCGCATGAATGCCTTGCAAGCCCATTGGGAGCTAATCAATGCTCAGTGACTTTGGCTTCTTTGCTGCAGTCTTCGCTGCCCTAATCCTGATCTCGCTCGAGCCTGTCACGGGTGAGTATGCGACCCCGGCGGGTGTCACAACGCCTTTCCTACCCATTGCCGGGGTCGCCCCTTGAGGCACCCAAACGCAACCCGAAAGCGCAAGGTCGGCGGTGGCGTCGTCCTGAGAGACGAGGACTAAACGTGGCTGAGAAATTCAATCCATCCGAGGAACAAATCGCCAAGGTGCTGGAAAAGTACACCGCCCGCCAGATCGCGATTGCCTATCTGCGTGCTAGTCGCCGCGCCCGACAGACCGAGACTGCTTTCAAGGCCTTGGATGCGGTCTCTGGTGCCGGATTTTCTGCGGCCACTGGCGACAAGGCTGGCGTCATGAATGGCCTAGATAAGCTCAAGAAGGTTTTGAGATCGGCCAACGAAACATCCGAGGGCCAGTCATGACCGACCACCCTATCCTATTCTCTGGCCCCATGGTGCGGGCGCTGCTGGAAGGCAGGAAGACCCAGACGCGGCGTGTTCTGAAACCGCAGCCGCAAGAAAGTTGGCACTCGCCGCAAGTATCAACTGGCTTGAGGTCAGTGTCGTGGACTTCAGGTGAAGGTTACGTGCAAGACTGCCGTGTTCCGGCCCATGTTGGTGACCGCCTTTGGGTGCGCGAGACACACGGCTTCGAAGCCCGTCTTGATCTCCCCAAGGGTCAGAAGGTCAAATACCGGGCGACCAACGGTCTGGCCTTGCCGCCAGACAGCGGCTGGAAACCATCCATCCACATGCCCCGCTGGGCTTCCCGCCTCACACTGACCGTCACCGACGTGCGGGTGCAGCGCTTGCAGGACATCAGCGAAGAGGATGCGAAGGCCGAGGGCGCCGGATCTCTCACAAGCAACATGCCCGGCGTCGAATCCGTGTCGCATGTTCAATCATTCCAGAAGCTCTGGGACAGCCTCAACGCAGATCGCGGCTTCGGCTGGCAGGCCAATCCTTGGATCGTGGCCTACACCTTCACCGTCCACCCCCAGAACATCGACCAGGAGGGAGACAATGTTTGATCACCCTCACCACTGCAACGAAGAGCGCATGCTTGCGGTACAGGCTGCAATCCTTGACCCCGGCAACTGCTTTTCCATGGCGACATGGGGCTACTGCATATCGGGCTGGGCCAAGCAGCTATTCGGCAGTGATGAGGCGCTAGGCCTGTCTGATGATGTGGCGGAAAGCCTGTTTATCGACCAGCCCCGCGCCACCCGTCAGCAGGCAGCAGCCGCTATTGACAACGTAATTGCAACGGGAAGCCCGAGATGGGCGGAGGTGATGCCATGAAACCCCATGACCTTTCTGATAACGCCGTCAAGTTCTGGGCGTGTTTCTTTCTGACAGGCGGTAACACCCTGCGCTTTGGCGGGGATCATGCTGAGATGGAAATCACGCCCTGGGCGCGAGATGCCTTGAACGAACTGATAAAAGTCGGGGCCGTCAAAACGATTGAACCAGATGACCAGTGGCCCGGTCGTGAGCACTACGGATCGACCGGCATGGGCTTGCGACCCTTGGCAGTAGAGCGCGGTGGCGGTGATGCGAAAGCTGCCTTCGATTGGCTCATGTCCGACGAGCTAGTGACCTTCGTGAAGAAGGAGCAATCCCAATGACCAACATCACCCGAGAGGCAGTAGAGCGGCCCTACATCTACTACGGCAAGGATGGGAAGCCGATTAGTGCACGCGAGCTTGAGGATCAACGAGACGCCCTCTTAGCCCGTGTGGAAGAGTTGAGTGCCGAACGTGATGCCCTGTCTGAATACAGTTTCGAGGCGACGAAAGCTATTACTGAGCTGACCGCCGGGGGCTCTGAGTTCTTCAATGGAAAGCTGCCCGATGGTCGATATAAAGCAGACCTTTCCCGATGCGTGAAATACGTGCGCGAGACCAAAGAAACGCTGCATGCACAGGTAAAACGTCAATACGAACGCGGACGCCTGCAAGGGCTGGATGAGGCGATAGAAATCTGCGTGAGCGAACGCGACAGGCGAGGCGCGACTAAAGCCACAGACGGTCTATGGACGGCTAAAACACGCATCGAAGCACTCAAGGAGGCCAGCCATGACTGAGCAGCTAAAGCCGTGCCCGTGTGGCGGGAAAGCATACGTTCGCAATGGTGAAGACGAGGACGGCATTTACTGGTCTTGGGTGGAGTGCCAGAAATGCGGGCTGCGCACACGAGGCAAGTGGGTTTCTCACCGCTCGAACACGTGCCCCATGCACTATGAAGAGGTTCGCGAACAATGGAACGTTCTGTTTCCCCGCCCCGCCCTACCCCCTGCGGTGGATAGAGAAGCGATTGCGGAGATTATGCGCGATATTGCGGAACTTCCTGATCGGACGAGTTTCGAAGATCATCCTGAATTGTTGCTAGTCTCAGAAAACGAACTTGAAACCATTCTCGCCCGTCATCTCCAAGCCATAGCCCCCGCGCCTGTGTGGCGGGACCCGACAGACGAAGCCGTCTTTACGATGGTTCAGGAAATCCGCCAACAGACAGAAGGCGAGTGGGAACCGTCTATTCCGGCGTCATATCGGATTGCCGAGGCGTTGTTAAAAGCAATGCCGTCTCACCCCGAACACCCGGCAGTACAGCCGAAAGAAGACGCGATTGAAGAAGCTGCGGCGCTGCTAGAGGAATTCCGCGACTACGCTGCAACGTTTGCGCCGGGCGGGGCTCACACAAATCCGATTTGGGCCAAGGTTGCGGACTTCCTAGAAATCCACGGTCCGTTCGACGATGAGACACCCCCGGCAGTACAGCCGGGACAGGGTGTGCGGGAGGCGCTGACCGGAATACTCAAACACCGAGAAGGCATAATGTCCGACATCCAATCCGCGCACAGCAATCGCGGGAATGGCGCATCAGAATGGATGCGCGAGGATGATAGGGATTTCCGAGCAGGCCTGCGTAAAGCGTTTGACGACGCTGAAACCGCCCTCCGCGCCCTCACAGAGGAGAGCCAGACATGAGCCAGTTGATACCAAAAGGCCGCGTGATCGAAGTCAGCATAAATGTGGTGGTGCCGGAAACTGTCACCCCAGAAGAGTTGGACGATTGGCTGAACCACAACCTGGTTGGATCTGGTGGCATCCATCAGGACAACCCCCTCTATCCTGTTGAGCCGGAGGGTGATCTGGATTGGACTGACACCGGTTGCTACCGGCACACCGAAGTCTCTGGGGTCAGGTTCGAAGGGGATTCGACATACTACCGCTGCCAGAAACGTGACGTTCGCGATGAACGTGATGATGTGCAGGTCGGACGCTGGGAAGGCGAGGAGACAATCAAAAAAAGAGCCATTGCCGAAGCCCGATCCGACCTCGAAGCCGAAGCCACATAAGGGAAGCCGAATGGCAACTTGGATTGTGAGGCGTCTATGAGCTTAGAAAAACCAGCTTCCGACTTCGAGCGCGTTCCCTGCGGCCACGGTCAAGACCCTTGTCCTATGTGTGAGGGGAGGGCTGTGACTGACGAGCGGATACAGGAAGTCACTGAGCGCGTTTTGCATGACATGGGCGTTCCGCAACCCTCAATGTCGAAATTGCATCACCGGCAGTTTCTGAAATCCGCCCTGCACGCACTGAGCGATGGGGGTGAGTGATGGACCGCAGATCGCTCAGAATCCGGCTTAGCCGATACTACACCGAAGAAGAAATAGACCGGTGGATGTCCATGCCCCACCCACAGTTGGAGAACCAGGCACCGGCAGAGATTTACACGCCCGCTGGCATTGAGCGGATACATCAAATCATCGACCGACTTGATGCCGATGGATACTTGTGAGGCCCCCATGACCCAGACAGAACCACAGACAGACGCACCCTCCGGGCCCGAAATTGTCGACTTCCCTCGTCTCCGCGAAGCCTTAATTGAAACCTATGGTGATATTTGCCCAGACTTTGAGCCCAATTGTCTCGGCTGCCAAGCTTGGGCGGAGCTGCGCAAGGTGTTTGAACTGCAACTCGAAAACGCCGCCCTTCGCGCCCAACTGGCAGCGGCGCGAGAGGTGAAGCCTTTACCCCGCCAGCATGGTCAAAAGCTTGGATGGACACTTCCGCCGGACCTGCTTTTGGAAATTCAACAGGAAGTTAGGAACGATGGCTGGGACACATGCATGGAGGTTGTGGAAATCGTGGCTCTGGCCACCGAACGCCGCATCCGCGCCGCCCTAGTAGAGGGAGACGGGTGATGTACTCGGTTCAAGAAATGATTGACCAACACAAGCAACGTGAGGATGGCGCTCGCGAAACGCTGATAGCCATCGGGAAGTCAGATAGACCCATGACAGTGGGAAAGCATGAGGCAAAAAACCACAATCATTTGAAATCGGTGCTGGCGGAAGCTGATGAAGTGTGCCCGCGCGCCGCTGATACAATACGATGGTTGTTTTGGCACGAATGCTTAGATGCTCAGTTAATGCATGCAATGATGCAGCGTGTCGATGCCTCGGAGGGAGACGGGTGATGGGTGACACGATTGAAATCCCAATCATCGAAATATGTGACGGCTGGACCGTGGACGATATCGAGACTGAAGATGATTGCGACGATGCTTTCGCATTGCTGACAAAAATCGTCGCCGGAATTGAAACCAAAATGGATATCCTGGAGGCGCAGGATCAAAAACTGACCGCCGGATACATCAAGGCTAAGGCTGCACTACGGTACAAGAAAGCGGCACTCGCAATCGTTAACACAAAGCGCGGGCGTCTCAAGCGGCAACGATCCTTGGATGATCACAGCTACATCGTGGGGTATCTGACCGTGTACCATCAGGACATTTTGAAAGAGGCCCAGCTCTACGCGAACGTACAGGCCCGCAAGGCATTGGAGGGGAAGTAGATGACACCAGAAACGAAGACTGCTGCTGAATACATCACCCTTCCGGATGCGGTAATTCGCTACAGCTTGTCAGAATCAACTATCCGGCGCCGCAAGGATGAAGGGCTGATTTCCTTCTACAAACCCTGCGGTCGGACCCTTTTGAAGGTGTCTGAGATGGACCAACTCATGCAAAACAGCCGGGTTTGATTGTGGGGCCAATTGTGGGGCCAAAAATCACACAAAACCACACATATAATACTATCAATTACTTATGCGGAGATTTTGGTGCCCAAGGAGAGACTCGAACTCTCACGCCCGTGAAGGCGGGGGATTTTGAATCCCCTGCGTCTACCATTCCGCCACTTGGGCCACAGACACTGGATTAGCGCCCCCGTTCGGGAAGGTCCAGAGGCAAAAATCAACCAGCTTTCGGTTTGTTTGACCGTCAGCAGTTGACGGGTCCGTGGGTGCATGATTTGGCTTGCACGGCCAAAGACCGGGATTTGAGTAGACTATGTTGCGATCGCTTTACGACTGGACCATTCGACTGGCCGAGCACCCCCATGCCCTTTGGGCGCTGGCGATTGTAGCGTTCATCGAAAGCTCGTTTTTCCCGATCCCGCCGGATGTGCTGATGATCCCGATGATTCTGGCACGCCCTTCGCGCGCTTGGCTGATCGCGGGTGTTGCGCTGGTTGCGTCGGTCCTGGGCGGTCTGTTGGGTTATGCGATCGGGGCATTTGCGTATGAAAGCATTGGCCAACCCATTCTGGAATCGATGGGCAAGGCCCACGCGATGGAAGAGTTCAACACCCGTTTCAACGATTTCGGGTTCTGGGCTGTGCTGGCCGCAGGTGTCACGCCCTTCCCCTACAAGGTTATCACCATTATGTCGGGCTGGACGGGCATGCCGCTTGGCACCTTCATTGCCACCTCGATTCTGGCGCGTGCGCTTAGGTTTTTTCTTGTGGCAGGCCTTCTTTGGAAATTTGGCGAACCGATCCGCGATTTCATTGAAAAGCGTCTGGGCCTGATGTTCACATTGTTCATCATTTTGCTGTTCGGCGGCTTTCTAGCGGTGCGATACCTATGACACAGCGCAGTATTCTGATTGGTCTCGCCGCCGGCGGTTCGGCAGCATTGCTGTTAGGGGCCTGGGGTTTCCAATATTTCGGAGGGCTCGCGCCTTGCCAAATGTGTGTTTGGCAACGCTATCCACATAGCGCCGCATTTGTCATCGGGCTGATCGCGCTGATGCTGCCCTCTCTTCGCCTGTTGCCTTTAGCAGGCGCAATTTCAGCGCTGACAAGTGCAGGCATTGGCCTGTTTCACGCGGGTGTCGAACAAGGCTGGTGGGAAGGCCCAACCAGTTGCACATCCGGCAGCATTGGCGGCTTGTCGGCGGAAGAACTAATGAACCAGATCATGTCCGCCCCGCTGGTGCGATGCGACGATATCCCGTGGCAAATGGTGGGCTTGTCTCTGGCTGGCTGGAATGCCGTTGTGTCTTTGGGCTTAGCGTTGATCTGGATCGCGGCCTGGCGGTCCAAGACCTAGAACTCATCCAGTTCTGCATCCCAGTACAGGAAGTCGATCCAGCTGTCGTGCAAGTGGTTTGGCGGAAACTTGCGGCCAATGTTACGCAAAGCCTCAGCATCGGGCTGGCGCGGCGGTTTGCGCAGGCTCATCCCTGCCTGACGCAGGGATTTTGACCCCTTCTTCAGGTTACACGGACTGCACGCCGCCACCACATTCTGCCAGCTTGTAACACCGCCTGCCGCGCGCGGGACTACGTGGTCAAAGGTCAGGTTGTCCCAACTACCGCAGTACTGACAGCGGAACTCATCCCTCAGAAATAAATTAAAGCGCGTGAAGGCCACGCGCTTTCTGGGTTTTACATAGTCTTTCAAAACAACGACCGAGGGTATTCGGATCTCGGTACTCGGGCTTCGAACGACTTCGTCATATTCAGCCACGATATCGACCCTGTCCAGCCAGGCGGCCTTGATCGCCTCTTGCCAGGGCCACAGCGAGAGCGGGTAGTAAGACAAGGGGCGGTAATCGGCATTCAAAACCAAGGCCGGGTGATGCTTGAGCGTCCCCGGCTCTCTTACAAATTCGGTCCTGAAGTCTCCGTCCATCACAGAATCGCTCCTCGCTCTCAGCTGCCCGTTTGTGACACCAGAGCGGAGAGCACCCGCCCCGGCCTTAAGATAACTATATATCGTGGCAAATCTCTGACAAGCCCTGAGTTTCCACAATATGTCGCTGATTGGGTAAGCCGAATCCGTAACAGGCGCATGACAGTTATCCACAGGTTGCACACAGCGTGTTTTGCAGGCTATGGCGGGGCATGTCCTGGTTCATTCGATTCAATAAACCCTTTGATGTTTTGCCGCAGTTCACAGACCGCGCGAATGCAGACTCGCCGCGCAGCACCCTGTCGGACTTTATCGACCTGCCCGGCGTCTACCCTGCAGGTCGGTTGGATCGCGACAGTGAAGGGCTGATGCTGCTGACCGATCATGGGCGGCTGCAAGCCCAGATCTCGGACCCCAAGCACAAGATGGCTAAGACCTATTGGGTACAGGTTGAAGGTGACCCTGACGCAGCCGCGTTGAAAGCGCTACGCGATGGGGTCCAGTTGAAGGATGGCCTGACCCGCCCCGCCAAAGTGCGTGAGATGGACGAACCAGGGGACCTCTGGCCTCGCACCCCTCCGATTCGCGAACGCAAGACCGTTCCCGACAGCTGGATTGAGCTGTCGATCCGCGAAGGCAAGAACCGGCAGGTGCGCCGGATGACGGCTGCCGTCGGCCTGCCAACTTTACGCCTGATCCGCTACCGCATCGGCGACTGGACTTTGGACGATCTTGAGCCTGGCCAATGGGACAGCCTACCCCTGCCCACCCTGAATGCCGCCCCGCAACGCAAACGAGACAGACGCGCGCGGCGGTGACACGGCCCGCTTCTTTCTGCTAGAATATGGCCATGAAACTTACGCCAGACATCCCTGCCCCGTCAGGCATTCTGGAGGCTGCGCTGTATGTCGATGACCTGGATGCAGCCGAACAGTTTTATGATGAGGTATTGGGGCTGGAGCGCATTCAGCGTATCAAAGACCGGCACGCGTTTTATCGTGTTGGCGGGTCCGTTCTATTGCTGTTCAACCCGGATCAAACCGAACAACCGCCCCTGAACCCGGACCTGCCCGTGCCGCCTCATGGCGCGCGGGGTCCGGGGCATGTCTGCCTTGTGCTGGCCCGCGATGAAATCGCAGCCATGCGCAAACACCTTCTGGATTGGAATGTCCCGATCGATGCCGAGTTCGACTGGCCCAGCGGCGCGCGGTCGCTCTACATCCGCGACCCCGCAGGCAATTCGGTCGAGTTTGCCGAGGGCCATTTGTGGGGCTGATCCAGATCAGCCGAGCGGCTGCTTCTCACCGCCGACAATTTTGTAGATCTCGCTGGAAATCAGACCAACCTCGGCCAAAGTTGCGCGAAACACGGCCATATGGGGCGTTGCAAAATGCGCCTCAAGCGCAGCTTGATCCTGCCATTCTTCGTAAACGCGAAACCGCGTGTTGTGCCCCAGCACCTGACTGAATTCATAGACCAGACAACCGGTCTCTTTCACGGTTTCCGCAACCATCTGCTGCGCGGCCTCGCGGGCCCGTTCGACCCCGGCCTCATTCACTTCCACTACGCCCGTGACAACCAGCATCATCTATCCTCCGTCAGATCATAGCGTTTCGATATGCGATTGACCGGAGTGCCGTCCCGCAGCGGTACGCCGTATGCAACCGAGTAGTCGCGGAAACCCATTTTTTCATAGTAGCTTAGGCCAAGAAGGTTATCCGCTCGGATCGTGGCATTGATCGCGGCAAATCCCAATGCACCTGCCGTTTTGACTGTCTCGGCAAACAGGGCCCGGCCTGCGCCCCGCAGCACCGGGTTTCGGCGGGTGAACGTGGCGACATCGGCGCAATTCTCAGGCAAGGCCTCATGCGTGCCAAGCCATTGAAACCCCGCGACATCGCCTTGATCATCTAGCGCAACGTGGCAACATATCTTGTCTGCCCCATCCAGATAGCTTTGCGCAAAAAGGGCATCCGAGAACGGGATTTCAAAAGCAGTCGTACCACCCGCCGCGATGATATCATTGAGGATGCGGCAAGCTTCGGCTACATCCTCTGGCATCATCGGGCGGACGGCAATCATCGCTAAAAGCTCAGCTTGTCACGCATGAAGGCAAGTGCAACGCTTAGCCCATCAGGTGCAATGCCGTGGCCTGTTCCCTTCATCACATGCGCATAGACCTCTTTGAAATCAGCAGCTTGAAGGGCTTCTGCTGCCTCAGGCAGGGATTGCGGCGGGACTACGTCATCCGCATCGCCATGAACCAGCAGGATCGGCATCCGGCTGACGGTTTCATCTGGTAACAGATCGGGTTCCAGCAACCTGCCAGAGAACGCAACGATCCCGGCTACCGGGTCTTCACGCCGCGGGGCAATATTCAGGCTCATCATGGTGCCCTGAGAGAAACCGAACAGAACGACCTGCTCAGGCAGGACATCTTCATCCACCATCAGAGCATCCAGAAAGGCGTTGAAATCATCCGCTGCCATTTCCATTCCGCGCCTTGCTTCTTCCTCGGACGAACCGTCAATCCAAGGGATCGGAAACCATTGAAAGCCGTTTGGCATTCCGGGGATCTGTTCGGGTGCATCGGGCGCGACGAACAGCGTATCGGGCAGATGTTCACCCAGCGGATCAGCAAGACCCAGCAGATCTGCCCCATTGGCCCCATAGCCGTGTACGAACACCACGACCGAGCGTGAGTCGCCCGAAACCGGCTCTTTCCGGAGCGCGTTCAAAACCCGTGTCATCTGATCCCTTCTCTTTTCTTGGCCACCCGGTAATAGGCCCACAACACGCGTGCCGCAACCGACCGCCACGGCGACCATGCCTCGGCCATCTGGCGCAGTTCCTTGTCGGTTGGACGTAGGGGTAGATCGTAAAGCACCCGAGCGGCCTCTTGCAGGGCCAGATCACCCGGCGCGATCACATCGGCCCGGCCCAGTGAGAACATGGCATAAATCTCGGCGGTCCAAACGCCAATGCCGGGAATCTGTGTCAGAGTTTTGACAACATCAGCATCAGCTGCACCGCGTAACGCATTGTAATCAATGCGCGCCTCAGCCAGCGCGCGTGCATATCGAACCTTCTGACGGCTCAGGCCCACTGCGCGCAAATCCTCATCCGTGGCCCACATGATCTTGCGCGGTCCGGTCAGTTTCGCCTGTTGCATCCGCTTCCAGATCGCATTGGCCGAGGCCACGCTGACCTGCTGGCTGACAATGGCACTGAGCAATTGAGCAAAACCGTCAGGCTTGCGCCGCAGAGGCAAAGGGCCGGTCTGCTCCATCGCATAGGCCATGCGCGGGCAGGTGTTGGCCAGCCACTCGGCCCCTTCCGTCACGCAATCGGGCGTTTCAATGATGCGACCTACGGACATGCGCTCTCTGCCTTGTGATACGGGTTGCACGTTAGGGAGATCAGCCTCAGATGCAAGCCGCTTGTGCCTCGGCGCGTTCACCGATACGCATTGGCCCATGACACTGACGACAGCCACCCCGGACGACTCGCAAGCCAAACGCAACGTAGCGGTTTTGGTCGCTGCGCAATCGATCCTGGGAGCGCAAATGCCGATGATCTTCATCGTCGGTGGATTGGCCGGCCAGTCCCTGGCCAGCAACCCCTGCCTTGCGACGCTGCCAATCTCGCTGATCGTTCTGGGATCGATGCTGGCCGCCACGCCTGTCTCGGCCATCATGCAACGTTGGGGGCGCCGGACCGGCTTCCTTGTCGGGGCAACAGCTGGGGCTTTTGGCGGCCTGATCGGGGCCTATGGCCTTTATCTGGGGTCCTTCCCGATCTTCCTGCTGGGCAGCCTTTTGACCGGTATCTACATGAGCGCGCATGGGTTTTACCGTTTTGCCGCAGCAGATACCGCATCAGATGAGTTCCGCCCCAAGGCGATTTCCTATGTGATGGCAGGCGGTTTGGCCGCTGCGATCATCGGACCTCAAATCGTCAAACTGACGTCAGAGTCATATGTGATCCCGTTTCTCGGTACGTACATTGCCGTGATCGCCCTGAACGTGATCGGATCGGCGCTGTTCTTCTTTCTCGACATTCCGACCCCGCCGAAACCAACCGAAGATGCGCCCAAGGGCCGCTCGCGGCTAGAGTTGCTGAAAACCCCGCGCATCGCCGTTGCGATCATCTGTGCGATGGTGTCCTACGCGTTGATGAACCTTGTGATGACCTCGACCCCACTGGCGGTTGTGGGCTGCGGCTTCTCGGCCAATGACGCGGCGGATGTGGTCACCTATCACGTGCTGGCCATGTATGTTCCTAGCTTTTTCACGGGTCACCTGATCGCGCGCTTTGGGGTGGAAAAGATCGTGGCTCTTGGCCTTGCGATCCTGGCCGGTGCCGGAGTTGTCGCCTTGCAGGGCGTCGAGTTGGAGAACTTCTTCATCGCCCTGATCCTGCTGGGGATCGGCTGGAACTTTGGCTTTATCGGTGCGACCAGCATGCTGGCCGCGTCGCACGAAGTGCATGAGCGTGGCCGGATGCAGGGCCTGAACGACCTGTTGGTATTCGGCGGTGTGACCGTTGCTTCGCTGGCATCGGGCGGATTGATGAACTGTTCCGGAGGGTCACCGGTTGAAGGCTGGACAGCCGTCAATCTCGCCATGATCCCGCTGTTGACCCTGGCTGGTGGCGCATTGCTGTGGCTTGTCCTCAGACCTGCCGATGCGAAACCGGCCTAATCACCAGCGACCAGTCGCAGCAGTCCACATCAATGACAACCGCCGCCACACCTCGCTCTGCGCCAAGTCACCTACCGCAACCCGGTCGGGCTGTGCGCTCACCCGTTTCAAAATCCATTCTGCCTGCCATCCGAGATAAAGCGCCGGACGCGCCGCATCTGACACTCCAGACCGGTTTGATCGTGCCCGAGCCAGTCGCGCCAACGCCGCTTCTGCCAGCACCTTCACGCCTTCGGGTCTGCCATCCAGCAATGGTATACGCCCACGCGCCTCAAGCTCTGGGATCGCGCGAAACCAATTCGCCACGCCCACGCCATAGCCGAAATCGCGCAACACATCCTCATCCGCTGCCCCAAGGGACTGAGCCGCAGCCACCAGTAACGCGCCAGAACTGTGATTGATATAGGCGTTAAAATGTTCCTGATCCTCAAACGGATCGCGATAGATGTCCCACCGTCGCACCGCCACATATTCATCCAGCATTCCGGCCAGATGAGGCGATAGAACCCGAGACAAAGGCGTCACCACCTCGTGCCGCCGCACGGTCGGCCCTTGCGCTATCTCCTGCAGGGCATCGCGCCACCATTGCAGGCGCATTTCGGCAATCATCGTCTCTTGCGTCACCCAAGGGGCGCGCGCGACCTCGACATTCAGTGCATAGATCGGAAACAAAACCGCCCGCGCCGCAACCGGAGCGGCCATTGCCGCCAGAAACCGATCGGGATCAGCCTTGTGCACTAAGGCGGCACAGGCTTTGACATCCTCGTCAAATGCAGCCTTCACTCTGCCGCCGCCTGCTGAGGGTCACAATCGCGCACCAGCTTCCACTGGATCGCATCCAGCAACGCCTCGAAGGACGCGTCAACTATGTTCGCGCTGACCCCAACGGTAGACCAACGTCGCCCCTGCCCGTCTTCGCTGTCGATGATGACGCGCGTCACCGCCTCGGTCCCGCCTTGAGTGATCCGCACCTTGAAGTCGACCAGCCGCATATCCGCCAATACCTGCGAATATTGCCCCAGATCCTTGGCCAGCGCCTTGGCCAGCGCGTTCACCGGCCCCCGGTCACTGCCTTGCTCGTCCAGAGACTCGCTGACCGACAGTTTCTTTTCACCATCGACCTTCACCACAACCACGGCCTCGGACAGGCTGACCATGTTGTTGTACTTGTTCTTGCGCCGCTCGACGGTGACCTTGTAGCGCTTGACCTCGAAGAACTCGCGCAACTGCCCTAGTTCATCCCGCGCCAGCAGTTCGAAACTGGCCTGCGCGGTGTCATAGGAATAACCCTCGGCCTCGCGCTGTTTGATCCGCTCAAGAATGCGCCCCAAAGCCGGGTCGCCCTTTTCCACGGTCAACCCGGCCTCGGTCAGGCGCTTGCGCAGGTTCGACTGTCCGGCCTGGTTCGACATCGGGATGATCCGCGCATTACCGATCATTGCTGGATCAACATGTTCATAGGTCGAGGGGTCTTTGAGGATCGCGCTGGCATGCAGCCCTGCCTTATGCGCAAAGGCCGAGGCCCCCACATAGGCCGACTGCTTGCTGGGCACCCGATTCAGAATGTCGTCCAGCATCCGGCTGATCCGCGTCAGACCCGCCAGAGCGTCAAGGCTGACGCCGACCTCGAATTGCGAAGCGTAAGGTTCTTTCAGCAACAAAGTTGGGATCAGAGCCGTCAGGTTCGCATTGCCACACCGCTCTCCTAGCCCATTCAAGGTCCCTTGAATTTGCCGCGCCCCCGCATCGACAGCGGCCAAAGAACAGGCCACCGCATTCTCGGTATCGTTGTGGGTGTGTATACCCAAACGATCCCCCGGCAGGCCCGCTGCGATCAGCTCTGATACGATGCGTCCGACCTCGGCGGGCAAAGCGCCTCCATTGGTGTCACACAACACAACCCAACGCGCGCCCGCATCCAGTGCGGCCCGACAGACCTCAGTCGCATAGGCCGGATTGTCTTTGTACCCGTCGAAGAAATGTTCTGCATCGAACAGAGCTTCACGCCCCTGCGCCACCAGATGTGCAACCGAGGCGCGGACGTTCTCGACATTCTCCTCCAGCGAAATGCCAAGCGCGTGGGTCACGTGATAATCATGCGATTTGCCGACCAGACAGACCGCCTGCGTGCCCGCATTCATCACCGCTGCCAGAACGTCGTCATTTTCTGCCGACCGGCCCGAACGCTTGGTCATCCCAAACGCCGTCAAACGGGCAAACGTCTTCGGAGCGACTTCAAAAAACGCGCTGTCGGTCGGGTTCGCCCCCGGCCAGCCGCCCTCGATGTAGTCGACACCCAACTCATCCAACGCCTGCGCGATCTGCACCTTCTCAGCGGTCGAGAATTGCACCCCTTGCGTCTGCTGCCCGTCGCGCAGGGTTGTGTCATACAGATAGATGCGGGTTTTGGTCATTGGTCTGGCTCTTTGGCTTGTTCGGGCATCGCCCCGCCCGGACAGTTCCGGGCGAAGCAATTGATTATACGCTTTCCAGCTTCGACGCGTCGAAACCCGATCCGGCGATGATCTCAACAGCGTCCTTGTTCATGCGCACTTCCAGACCTGCAGCAAGATAGGCGGATTTCAATCGATCCACTTCCGAGAAGTCCTTGCTCACCATGGCTTCTGCACGCGCGGCTGCCAGCTTTTCTTCGTATTCAGAGAAATCCGCCGCCGCATTGGCAACCCAGCCGCCCATCTCATCAGTCAGCAGGCCCAGAACTTGCGCACTTGCAAGCAACGCCGCAGCATCCCTATCCGCAGACAGACGGTGAAGCTCGGCGATGGCACCCGCCGTGTTCAGATCATCCGCAAGTGCTGCAATCACCGAGGGTGCTGCGCTGGCAGCGGGCTCGATGCCCGCGGTCAGCGCCCGCCACTTGCGCAGCGTTGCTTCGGCCTCGCGCGCCTTCTTCTCAGTCCAATCCATCGGCTTGCGGTAGTGCGTCTGCAGGAAGACGAAGCGGATCACCTCACCCGGCACGCCCTGTTCCAACAGGTCATGCACGGTGAAGAAATTGCCCAGCGACTTGGACATTTTCTTGCCCTCGACCTGCAACATCTCGTTGTGCATCCAGACCCGAGCGAACTCACCCTCGGGGTGGGCGCAACAGCTTTGCGCGATCTCGTTTTCGTGGTGCGGGAACATCAGGTCGTTGCCGCCGCCGTGGATGTCAAAACTATCGCCCAGCAGCTCATAGCTCATGGCCGAGCATTCGATATGCCAGCCCGGACGACCCCGGCCCCAAGGTGACTGCCACCCTGGCAGCTCATCGGTCGAAGGCTTCCACAGCACGAAATCCATCGGGTTCTTCTTGTAAGGCGCAACTTCAACCCGCGCCCCCGCGATCATGTCATCGACCGACCGGCCCGAGAGCTTGCCGTATTCGTCCTTCCACGAGTCCACCGCAAACAACACGTGACCTTCGGCTTCATAGGCATGGCTCTTGGAGATCAGGTCTTCGATCATCTCGATCATCTGAGGGATGAACTCCGTTGCGCGCGGCATCTGGTTCGGTTCCAGCGTCCCAAGCGCGCCCATATCGTGCAGATACCAGCCGATGGTCTCGTCCGAGCGTTCGTGGACAAGCTGCTCGAGTGTGCCTTCAGCCCCGGCCTGTTTGCGCTTAAGCGCGGTTGCGTTGATCTTGTCATCCACATCCGTGAAGTTGCGCACATAGGTGACATGATCCGCACCATAGACATGGCGCAGCAACCGGAACAGCGTGTCGAACACGACCACGGGTCGCGCATTGCCCAGATGAGCCCGGTCATAGACGGTGGGCCCACAGACATACATCCGCACGTTGTCAGGATCGATCGGAACGAAGTCTTCCTTCGTCCGTGTCCGTGTGTTGTGCAGTTTGAGTGTCGTCATCACTTAGGCTCCTAAAGCGTGCGCGTTGGCGCGGGCTTAGCAACTTGTCTCAGGGATGAAAACGAAAGATACCGGCCCGCTTGATAAATCAGCAGGAAATGCAGCAGATAATGATGCAGGTCATCCGGTTCATGGCGCTGACATACCACGCGCAACACGCCAAGCCAAGGCTTGAGTTTGCTTCACCTCCCCTGCATGGTGCCGCACATGAGCCGGGATTTCGTCAACTCTGTGTGCCGCGCCCTACCGGGTGCTGAATGGTCCGACCCCTGGGGCGGCGGCCATGATGCTTGGAAGGTGGGCGACAAGATGTTTGCCTGTATCGGGGTTGCTAATGATGGTGTCTCGGTCAAAACCGCCGATATCGAAACCGCACAAATGCTGATCGATGCAGGTGTCGGCGTCAAAGCCCCGTATTTCCACCGCAGTTGGATCCGCCTGCCATTTGACGCGGACGAGGAAGAACTGAGGCACCGCCTGACAGCGTCTTATGATCTGGTCCGTGCCTCATTGACGAAAAAGGTTCAGGCGACCCTTCCCGCGCGCAGCTGATCGACCATCGCGAGCTGTTCGAAACTTCGCAAACAGGTGTTCAGATGAAAGTTTCAAATCGCATCTCTCAGATCACAGCGGGCGGCAATGATGGCTGGGATGTGTTCTACCGGGCGCGCCAGATGGCCAGCGCCGGACACGCCGTGACCGAGCTGACAATTGGCGAACACGACACCCGAACCGATGTATCGATTTTGCGCGCCATGGACCACTCGGCGCGAAACGGACACACCGGATACGCAATGGTCCCGGGAACCGATCAACTACGCGACATGGTCGCCGCAAGAACTCAGACACGAAGCGGGGTTCCCACCACGCGCGACAGTGTTCTGATCACGCCCGGCGGGCAATCCGCCTTGTTCGCAGCACATATGGCCCTGTGTGATCCTGGGGATGTGGGGCTGTATATTGATCCATATTACGCCACTTATCCCGGTACGATCCGAGGGGTTGGCGCACACGCCCGCTCTGTACAGGCGCAGGTCGAGGAGTCATTTCAACCGCGCGCCGAAGATATCGAAGCTGCGGCGGACGGAGCCGTGTCTCTGCTGATCAACTCACCAAACAATCCAACCGGCGTGGTCTATTCCCACGAAACGCTAGAAGGCATCGCAAGGACCTGTAAACGGCACGATCTTTGGCTGATCTCGGACGAAGTTTATGACACGCAGGTCTGGGAGGGTGAGCATATCTCTCCCCGTGCCTTGTCGAATATGGCCGAGCGCACGCTTGTTGTTGGGTCCATGTCCAAATCCCATGCTATGACAGGCTCTCGCTGCGGATGGGTTATTGGTCCAGAAGAAGTGATTGCGCATCTGATAAATCTGGCCACGCACACGACCTACGGCGTGCCAGGTTTCATTCAGGATGCCGCCTGTTTTGCACTGAAGGCCGGCCCGGAGTTAGAGGCTGGTATCGCCGCCCCCTTCCGTCGCCGTCGCGCGCTTGCCATGGAGATTCTAAGCAAGCAGAACGTCATCAGCCTCGTTCCATCACAAGGCGCGATGTATCTGATGCTGGATATCCGCGCGACCGGCCTATCCGGTGAAGGATTTGCAAACGCCTTGCTGGATAATCACGCGATCGCTGTCATGCCTGGTGAAAGCTTTGGCCGGGCCGCGGCAGGCCATATTCGCGTCGCAATGACCGTCGAGGACGCGCGTTTTTCGCAGGCTCTGCAGACCTTATGCGACTTTGCGGCCGGTCGGGCAAAACATCGCGCAGCTGAGTGAAACGCTCAGAACCGGAATGTTGTCCTCAGGTTGAAAACATTCGTGCCCAGTCCACCCTCGGATCGGGTGGCATCGTCGAAGTTCTGATGCAATGCCTCACCACTAATCACAAGGTTTTCGCCAATCGGATAAGCGACACCGATACCGTAAACCGCCGCTGTATCGCTGTCGGTCGAGGTTTCCGCGCGGGCCGCACCGACGACCACGTATCCGAGCGCGTTGCCAAAATCATACCCGCCGCGCAGTTTAACAAGTGACATACTGTCTAGGCTTCCCTGATTCTCGCTGAGGTTCAGGGACAGGCGGTTGTATTCCAACTCACCACCCAAAACGAAATTGCCAAAATCCTGATCAAACCCGATATGGGCACCAAATGTGCCTGTGTCCCCGCTGGAGCTCTCAGGGCCGCTTGCCTCGGCATAGCCGAAACTGAAACCCGCATAGGCACCTGACCAATCCTCTGCTAAGGCAGGGGTGGCGCATGTGATCGACATCGCGGCGATCAGGGCCCAACGTGGTTTCCAATCCATCATCAACAGTGTTCATCCGTGTCTGGAGCAACGACAGTCACACATTTAAACTGGCATGCAGTTGCCTGATTTCAATTCTGATCACAGGATATTCAGCAGTAAGTTAATAAAGTATAACAGATTTCGCCCACAGCGGGAGAAAATCAGGCTAAAACACGCCTTCGATGCGACCCACGTCACAATCTGTCGGTTTTTGACAGGCCGGTCGCAAACGGAACAGATCAGGTCGTAGCTGTCTGTCAGCCTGATGGGCAACTGAGAGGCCGCATGGCGAACGAGATTTGGAAAATCCGCCTGATCAGCCGCACCATTGGTGCGGATCGCGGCCGTGCGGCACGGGGTCGGCCGGACCTGTCTTGATCATTCACGCTCAAGACACATCCCAAAGACCGGACTCAATTCTATGAACAATCAACCCCGTAATGCCTCTCGTAGCGGCGGACGCTCCGCCCGTCGTGCAGCCCGCGCATCCGCTCTGCCAGAGCATCTGCGCCCGATCCGCCCCGGCATGGAAGGCGGCACATACAAACCTCTTACCCCGACTCAGGTGGAACAAATCCACAATGCCGCCCTACAAGCCCTTGAAACCATTGGTCTTGCAGACGCCCCCCAAAGCGGTATCGACTATCTGGTCGGTGCAGGCTGTACACTGGGCGACGACGGGCGCATTCGGTTCCCGCGCGCATTGGTCGAAGATACAATCGCCAAGGCCAACAGGTCCATCACGCTCTGCAGCCGCGACGGTCAAACCGATCTGGACCTGACCGGTACCAAGGTCCACTATGGCACAGCCGGGGCCGCCGTAAGCGTAGTTGATGTCCATGGCCGCCAATACCGCGATTCAACCGTGCAGGATCTGCATGATGCCGCGCGGATTTGCCAACAGTTGGACAATATCCACTTCGTTCAACGCCCCATGGTCTGCCGCGACATCCTAGACAATCTCGAGATGGACTATAACACAGTTTATGCTGCATGCTCAGGGACTTACAAACACATCGGAACATCATTCACCGAGCCATCGCATGTCGCACCCGCCATCGAAATGCTGCATATGATTGCCGGTGGTGAGGGCAAATGGCGCGAGCGGCCTTTTGTGTCCAACTCGAACTGCTTTGTCGTTCCGCCGATGAAATTTGCCACCGAAAGCTGCGAAGTGATGGAGGAATGCATCAAGGCCGGTATGCCTGTTCTGTTGCTGTCTGCTGGCATGGCCGGGGCAACCGCCCCATCAACCATCGCCGGGGCGATCACGCAGGCCACTGCCGAATGCCTGGCCGGTTTGGTTTATGTAAACGCCGTAAAGCCAGGCGCTCCTGCAATTTTTGGCACTTGGCCCTTTGGTCTGGACCTGCGCACCGGGGCCATGTCCATCGGGTCTGGCGAACAGGCACTGCTGAGTGCGGGCTGCGCGCAGATGCACCAGTTCTACGACCTGCCGGGAGGCGCCGCCGCGGGCGCGTCAGATTCGAAACTGCCCGATATGCAAGCCGGGTGGGAGCAGATGTGTTCGAACGTCATGGCCGGGTTGTCCGGGCTGAACATGGTCTATGAAGCGGCGGGCATGCATGCTTCGCTTCTGGGCTTTTGCTTCGAAAGCCTCATCCTCAGCGATGATCTGATCGGTCAAGCACAGCGCTGCGTGCGCGGCATCGAAGTCAATGATGAAACACTGGCGCTGGATCAGATTGCCGAGGTTTGCATGGGTGGGCCGGGCCACTACTTGGGAACTGACGCAACACTCAGCCGGATGCAGGCCGACTATGTCTATCCGATGTTTGGCGACCGAACGTCACCAAAAGAATGGGCCGAGATGGGTAAACCCGATCTGCTAGATAAGGCCACGGCCCGCAAAGAAGAAATTCTGAGCGCACCGTCACCCGCGCAGTTTGATCCGTTGCTAGATGCCGAAATTCGCGCCAAGTTCAACATTCACTTACCCGCGTAACTATTTGTAAAGGCGACCCGAAACCCTCGGGCCGCCCTTATTCAATACAAATCAGCCGTTGCTGGGGGGCAGCAAACCGGCTTCTTGCGCAACTGCGATCTCATCTTGATCCAGCGCGCCATCACCATTTGCATCCATGGCCGAGAACGTATCGGTATCCACTTCTGGTACCACAGCCTGCACTTCTTCGATGGTCAGAACGCCATCACCATTGGCATCAGCGCTCGATTGCGCCAGAGCCAATGCAGGCAAGCCAAGTGCGAATGCCGAAATAACGGCCAGATGTTGCGGTTTCATGATAGTGCCTCCTGAGTGAGTTTTGCGTTGTTACGTCCGGACAAACATCACAGACACCATCTTGCCCTTCGCCGTCACCCGCATCCCTTTCATCCCCGAATTTCGCGCCATTCTTTGCGGATTTCCCCGAGTCGGCCCTGCGATCTCCCGCCGGGCGAAATCCGCCGACCGGCTTTCGGCGGTTCTTGCCCGATGACTGCCCGGAGATCCGGCAAGGCTCTGCTGATGACAGCGATCTGGGGTTGAAAAAAGAAAGGGGGCCGAAGCCCCCTGTCAGTTTCGCCTTCCAGGCTCATTTCGTTGACCGCCCGGTGTTTTTTTGCCTGCGGCCTGGACTGCGCATGGGGCGAGCGCACCCGCCCCGTGAGAGAGTGGGAGGGAGCAAATATTCCGCCCCACCCTGTTCCCGGCCAACACGGGCATGTCGGCCGAGTGGACCAAGGCATCGATGGTAAGTCTCAGCGCCTTGATCCGTATTCGTCGGGGTCGGTACCTGTGGCAGCTATCCGACCCCTGCGCCCCGGGGTGCCGGGGCTCTAAACTCAGCTACACCCGCTTGTCGCGCCGCAGGTGTTGCACTTCATGCAGGTGCCGTTGCGCACCAGTGTGTAGTTTCCGCATTCGCCGCACGGGTCGCCCTCGTAGCCTTGCATCTTGGCTTTGGTGCGCGCGTCCATGGTTGTTGCGGTCGCGGCTTCGATGGCTGGGGAAGCAAATACCGCAGCGGTTTCCGCCATCCCTGCCGGCTCGGCCTGGCCAGCGTTCAGCGCCATCAGGTCCTGAGGCAACCGCTTGCGTAGATAGCCGGTTGAGCTGATTTGTTTCAGCACTTCCAGAGACTTGGTGGCCGCACTGTCGCTGATCTCGGAGACGTTCGAGACGCCCTCTTCCTCGCCCCGGCCCAAATCGTCAAAGCTTGCGCCTTCGGGTTTCACATGGGCCAGATCGGTACGGTCCAGATAGGACACGGCCAGTTCGCGGAAGATGTAATCAAGGATCGACGTCGCGTTTTTGATCGAGTCGTTGCCCTGCACCATCCCAGCCGGTTCGAATTTGGTGAAGGTGAAGGCATCGACAAACTCTTCCAGCGGCACGCCATACTGCAGGCCGACCGAGACCGCGATGGCGAAGTTGTTCATCATTGCCCGGAAGCCAGCGCCTTCCTTGTGCATGTCGATGAAAATCTCGCCCAGCTTGCCGTCTTCGAACTCGCCGGTGCGCAGATAGACCTTATGGCCGCCAACGATCGCCTTTTGGGTATAACCCTTGCGGCGATGCGGCAGTTTCTCGCGATGGCTGCGGATCATCTCCTTGACCACAACCTTCTCGATCACCTTCTCGGCCATAACGACAGCTTTTTCCTGCGTCGAACCGCTTTCCAGCACTTCCGCCGCCTCATCGTCATCCTCGACCAGCGCTGCGGCCAGAGGCTGCGACAGTTTCGAGCCGTCACGATAGAGCGCGTTTGCCTTCACACCCAGCGACCACGACAGTTCATAGGCCTTCTGGCAATCCTCAATGGTTGCATCATTCGGCATGTTGATTGTCTTGCTGATCGCGCCTGAGATGAAGCTCTGCGCCGCCGCCATCATGGTGATGTGGCTATCAACCCCAAGGAAACGCTTGCCTTTCTTGCCGCACGGGTTGGCGCAATCGAAGATCGAGTAGTGCTCTTCCTTCAGGTGCGGCGCGCCTTCCAGCGTCATGGTTCCGCAAACGTGGTCGTTCGCCGCCTCGATGTCTGCTTTGGTAAAGCCAAGATGGCGCAGCAGGTCGAAGGTCGGGTCGTTCAGCTTGGTCGCCGGGATGCCCAACACGCCGGTGCAGAAATCCTCGCCCAGTGTCCACTGGTTGAAGACGAACCGGATGTCGAACGCACTTTCCAGTGCAGCGTCCACTTTCGCCAGTTCGTTCGGACCAAAGCCGTGACCGGTCAGCGAGGTGTGGTTGATCCCCGGCGCGTTGCCGATGGTGCCGTGACCAACCGCATAACCCACGATCTCTTCGATCTGAGACGAGGAATATCCCAGCTTCTCCAGCGCCGACGGTACCGAACGGTTGATGATCTTGAAGTAACCGCCACCCGCGAGCTTTTTGAATTTGACCAATGCAAAGTCCGGCTCGATCCCAGTCGTGTCGCAATCCATCACCAGACCGATGGTGCCGGTGGGCGCGATCACGGTGGCCTGCGCGTTGCGATAGCCGTGTTTCTCACCCAGGCTCAGCGCCTCGTCCCAGGCCGACATGGCCAGATCGACCAGACGTTTGTCGGGACAGTTGCCGTGGTCCAGAGGCACCGGCTTGACCGCCAGTTTCTCATAGCCTTCGGTTACACCCTGCGACGCACGGCGATGGTTGCGGATGACGCGCAGCATGTGGTCGGCGTTGCGCTCATACCCTTTGAACGGACCCAGCTCTCCGGCGATCTCAGCCGAGGTCGCATAGGCAACACCGGTCATGATCGCGGTCAGCGCGCCACAGATCGCCCGACCTTCGTCCGAGTCATAGCTGTAGCCCATGTTCATCAACAGGCCGCCGATGTTTGCATAGCCCAGACCCAAGGTGCGGAAATCATAAGAGAGTTTCGCGATTTCCTTGGACGGGAATTGCGCCATCGTCACCGAGATTTCCAGCGTCAGGGTCCACAGGCGGGAGGCGTGCATGTAGTCCGCCGCCTGGAACTCATCATCTTTGAGGAAGGTCAGCAGGTTCATCGACGCGAGGTTACAGGCCGTATCGTCGAGGAACATGTATTCTGAGCACGGGTTCGAGCCGCGAATCTCACCATCTTCTGGGCATGTGTGCCACTCGTTCACGGTGTCGTGGAACTGGATGCCCGGATCGGCGCAGGCCCACGCGGCGTGCCCGACTTTCTCCCATAGGTCGCGCGCTTTGACCGTGCGGGCAACCTTGCCATCGGTACGGTTGATCAACTCCCAATCGGCGTCTTTCTCAACGGCGGTCAGGAACGCGTTGGTCACGCGGATCGAGTTGTTCGAGTTCTGGCCTGAAACCGAGCTATAGGCTTCCGAATCCCAGTCCGTGTCGTAGGTCGGGAATTCAATACTGTCGTGTCCCTGCCGTGCGTAGTCCAGCACGCGTTTGATGTAAGGTTCAGGGATCGCGACCTTTTTGGCCTCACGAACCGCTTTCTTCAGACTATCGTTCGCGTTCGGATCATAAGCGTCATCAGCAGAGCCATCCCACGAACGGATGGCCTCAAAAATGCCGTTCAGCATCTTCTCGTGCATCTTCGATCCGGCAACGATCGAGGCCACCTTCTGTTCTTCGAGCACCTTCCATTCGATGAATTGCTCGATGTCCGGGTGATCTGCATCGACGATCACCATCTTCGCTGCTCGACGGGTTGTCCCGCCTGATTTAATCGCGCCAGCGGCGCGGTCGCCGATCTTGAGAAAGCCCATCAGGCCCGAGGATTTGCCGCCGCCCGACAGCGCCTCGCCCTCAGCCCGCAGATGGCTGAAGTTGGTCCCGGTGCCTGAACCGTATTTGAACAGGCGCGCCTCGCGCACCCACAGATCCATGATGCCGCCCTCGTTCACCAGATCATCATCGACGGACTGGATGAAGCATGCATGCGGCTGCGGATGCTCATAGGCGGATTTCGATTTGGTCAGCTTGCCGGTTTTGTAATCGACATAGTGGTGACCCTGCGCCGGGCCGTCGATCCCGTAGGCCCAGTGCAAACCGGTGTTAAACCATTGCGGGCTGTTCGGAGCGGCGCGTTGGGTCGCCAGCATATAGCGCATCTCGTCAAAGTAGGCGCGCGCGTCTTCCTTGGTTGAGAAATAGCCGCCCTTCCAGCCCCAGTACGCCCACGCGCCGGCCAGACGATCGAAAACTTGCTTGGAGGATGTCTCGCCATCGAATTCAGCGCCATCGGCCGGAACCGAACGCCACAGGAATTCGGGAACGTCTTTCTCTTTGACCTTCTTCAGCTTGTTGGGAACACCTGCTTTGCGGAAGTATTTCTGCGCGATCACGTCGCTTGCGACTTGGCTCCAGCTTGATGGAACTTCGATATCGTCCAACCGAAAGACAATTGTACCGTCGGGGTTTCGAATCTCGGACGTGGCCGAAATGAAATCCAAGTCTGCATATGCATCCTGCCCCGGTTTCGTGAATTTTCTTTCAATTTTCATGTCCGCTGCCTTCGAATTAATGACCGTCTACCCAGCTTCGGGCCTGAGAAATGCCAAGCCCCCCACCTTGCCGAACTCGACAGACGCAAAGGTCCGGACGCTGCCGCGTGCAGCGCAAAACCGCATCAGCGGTTGCACAATCAGTTGGTGTGCGTCCCATCCCTGCCCTGCGCCTTCTCTGATTTCATACCAGATGTAGTGGCGTCATATTCGGCTCATACAATCTGGCGTATCCACCCATAGAAGGTCAACGGCCTTTTTGAGTCATTTTTGAAATCTTTTGTGTTGACCCGATCATCGCGCCGGGTCTTGCGTTGGGCGTTTCCGATTCCTCCACAGAATGATCCACGGCAAAATCCCGCCGATCCCAAACTCAACAAAATGAAATTCCTGTTTTTACCAGCATGTTTATAAGCGTTTGATGAACCAGACCACTGCTGGTTAGGCTGGAACAGAATCATCGCGAGCCTACAAAGGGACGAGGTGGTTAACGCGCAAATCATTGAGGGCTTACAATCAGATGCGGCTGTTTCACTTTCTATCGCCACTGGCCCTAATCGTGGCGTGCACACCACAAGATGTGTCCGAACCATCACGCAGTGCTCAGTTCAACGACTACCCGACGCGTCTGTTCGAAACCTTCGAAATGAGCTGCACCGGCCCGGGCGACAGTTTTCGCAAGCTGCCCGACAGCAGCTTTGAATGCAGCGAATACCTACCCCCCGAAGCAGCCGCTTTCCTGATACTGACCTATGATGGCTCGCCTCAGAACCTGCCCAAAAGCGTCATGCGATTGAACCCAAGCAAAACCGCATCCGGCTACCGCGTTGATGCCTCGCTGGTGTTCAGAGTTCCACAAAAGGCCGGATCGGTTGTTGAGGTTCCCGTCGAAAGCGAAGCGTTAGACCAAGCCCTTGCCAGGCTTTATCGCGCGTTGGGCGGATCGCCAGGCTGATTGCGGCAGCCTTTTTTGGAACACCGGCTTCCACAAGTTAATACCCCGAAGACGCGCGGCTTTGTTCCGAAAGGAACATCTCAACCCAATCCCGGCTGGTCGCATCGGCCATCTTGCGGATATCCGGAGCAATCCCCTCCACCACCCTAGGATCTAAACCAAGCTCGCGCAAAATCAGGCTCAGCGTTGCGACGGGAGCCTTTGACAGATCTTCATAATAGATTCTGACGGGCCGGATCCCTTCCCGGCGGAACCAGGTGTCCCAACCCCTGTCATAACTCTCCAATGTAGCGATGCAGCCCTTGAGCTTACCCGCATCAAAAACTGGTTCCTCGGCGGGGGCTGTCCGCTCCCACTCCGCCCGATCAACGGCAACATGCCATAATCCGGTCTGTTGCGCCTTGAGATAGGAGACTGCCTGCTCCAACTTATTTCTTCGGCTCAGATGTACAAATAACATTGGCCCAAATGCGTGTTCGATCCTATCCCTATCCGCCGTTGTTTGGGGGTAAAGAACCGCCAATTTCCGGCAAAGAAAGTCAAAGCTGGGGAATTGCTGCCGCAAACCAAAAACAGATGTTTCACCACGCCCTGCTTGCAGGGCCCTCTGCATAACAACGTTAAGGCCTTCTTGTTCGTTCACCGCCCCCTGAGGCAGACCCAGTCTGGTCAACCAATCCTCAAGTGATGGACGAAAAAACAAGGATCTGGGGTCTCCGGCAATCCCGGAGTTCTTGAGCATGTTGCACAACAAAGTACTGCCACTTCGAGGCGACGTGCAGATCATATAGGAGGCGGGCTTTTTCATCCTGTACACATAGCAACGCGTCATGAAGAGCGAGTGACCACATCAGAAAACGTTCTCACATAAGATAGGCCGCGCGTTTCACGCGCACATTGCCTTATGTGATGAAAGTGGTCGGGGCGGCAGGATTCGAACCTACGACCCCCTGTACCCAAAACAGGTGCGCTACCAGACTGCGCCACGCCCCGGACCGTGCGCCTTCCTAAACGTGCCGATCTGATTTGAAAAGCCCTAACAGGGCCAAATTGCCGGGCCTTGTGAAAAAATTTCATGGCGCATCTGGGTTCCGGCTTTGATTCCATAGCGCGCGGCCAATCCAGCGTTGATTTCAAGCACCGCAAACACGGAATCGCCGCCTTCAATTGGAGTCAAATCACCCGGAATCGCGCCTTCATGCACGCTGCTAACCGCCCCAGTTTTGTCGATGAAGATCATGTCCAGAGGAATCAGAGTGTTCTTCATCCAGAACGCCACGCGCTGAGGCGGATCGAAAACAAACAGCATTCCCGACCTGTTGGGTAAAGAGTCTCGAAACATCAAACCACGCGAACGCTCTTGGGGTGTTATCGCCAGTTCAACATCGAAACGTATCTGAGTCTGATCATTCTTCAGCTCAACCCGGTCAGGACGGCACTCCGCCAACGCGCCCCCGGCCCAAAAGGTAAAGATCAGGGCAGGAGCGATTAGGCGACTCATCATCGTGGAATCATTCGTCCAGCGCGGCTTCCCAGGCCAGCACCTGAGCTGCCATCCGGCCTCGTTTTCCATCGATCACCCGCATGGCCAGCGCTTCGCCGGGTTGCAGATCGGCAAGGCCTGAGCGACGCAAAACTTCGATATGCAAAAACACATCCTCACCACGGCCAAACACATTGGCAAAGCCAAAGCCTTTGCCCTTGTCGAACCATTTCACCCGCGCGGCCTCCATCGGGGCATCTGCGATCACATCCGGATCAAGTTCGGCAAAATCGGCCAGTAGCATCGAATCTGCGCGTGCAGGCGGATCAACACTGATCACCTCGACCGCCTGAACGCCCCGGTCTGTCCGATGCGTCATAATTTCGATGCCCGCACCATCCGCGACAGAGCTTTGTCCAAAATTGCGCAAGACATTCACATGCAACAGAATATCCGGACCGCCTTCGTCAGACACAACGAACCCGTACCCTTTCGCAGGGTCGAACCATTTCACGTGTCCACGTACGCGATACATGTTGTTCAGATCGTCCGGCACTGTATTCCTTACGCGCATTTATTAAGATCGTTAAGGTTTGTCTGTTTATGGGAATGGCCCGCAAATTCAAGCTGAAAAAACTCATTGTTTTCTGAGCGTTGCATTTCACGTAACGCGAAGATCATGGATTCAGCCTTTCCACTTGCCAGACTGAATCGGACCGATCCCTCGTCCACCTAAAGCGATCATGCAGGCGAAAGGCCCCATCTGCCCAGAATTCAATTTCAGTCGGCGCGATTCTGTACCCTCCCCAAAATGGCGGTCGCGCAGGGTTTGGCCCATGTTTCGCAGTTACCTTTGCAACCTCGGCCATCAGCGCGGCGCGACTGCTCAGCGGCTGAGACTGCCGCGAAGCCCAGGCCCCCAATCGGCTTTTGAGCGATCTGGATGCATAATACTCATCCGCTTTCGGACCCGTTTCGCGCGTTATTATACCACGAACTCGAATTTGACGCCGCAAAGATTTCCAGTGCATCACAAATGCCGCTTTGCCCGCACCATCCAGTTCTGACGCTTTGGTGCTTTCGTAGTTCGTGTAGAAAACGAAGCTGTCCGGTTCGATCTCTTTCAAAAGAACCATACGAACATTGGGCATACCATCCTGGTCGACGGTCGCCAACGCGATTGCGTTCGGATCGTTGATTTCACTCTCTTCAGCCTCACCTAACCACCGAGCCGCTATTTCAAACGGATCGGAGCCAGCAAAGATGCCATCGCGCTCGTTCATTTCCATCCCCTGGAAAGTACTAAGAATGAACCTAAGGCGATAACCCGCTACGGGCAAGAGTGGATGGCCTTGATGCAGCGCTAACGATGGCATAAACCAACGCAATACAACGCGAAGACAGGCGGAGAACCAAACATGGCAAATCAGTTGATGGCCGGCAAACGCGGCCTCATCATGGGACTGGCCAATGACAAATCAATCGCATGGGGAATCGCGCGCGCTTTATCCGATGCCGGGGCCGATCTGGCCTTTTCTTATCAAGGCGACGCCCTGAAGAAGCGTGTCGACCCTTTGGCAGCGCAACTTGGCAGCGAAATCGTCTTGCCGTGCGACGTCAGCGACGAGGCGTCAATCGACGCATTGTTTACCGCGCTTGAAGCAAAATGGGGCAATCTGGATTTTATCGTTCACGCCATCGGGTTCTCGGACAAGAACGAGCTGCGCGGTCGTTATGTAGACACCAGCCGCGCGAATTTTAATTTGACGATGGATGTGTCCGTCTTTTCCTTCACAGCCGTCATGCAGCGCGCGGAAAAGATGATGGGCGAAGGTGGCAGCGCAGTGACCCTGACTTACTACGGCGCCGAACAGGTCATGCCCCACTATAATGTCATGGGTATCGCCAAAGCCGCGCTGGAAGCATCGGTCAAATATCTGGCCGAGGACTTAGGCAAGGATGGTATCCGCGTGAACTCGATCTCGGCCGGGCCGATCAAAACGCTCGCCGCCAGCGGCATCGGGGACTTCCGCTATATCATGAAATGGAACGAGTATAACTCACCCCTGCGTCGCAATGTAACCATCGACGATGTCGGCAACTCGGCATTGTACTTGCTGTCTGATCTCAGCAGTGGCGTCACCGGTGAGAATCTGCATGTAGACTCGGGCTATCACATTGTCGGCATGAAAGCCGTCGATGCGCCTGACGTAGAAAAGGGCTAAGATCATGAGCGCCAAGGATCGCCTGCCCCACGAGAAAGGCTTTCATATCAGCTGGGATCAGATTCACCGCGACTCCCGCGCTCTGGCCTGGCGGCTGGATGGTCAAGGCCCCGATGATGGATCCTGGCGCGCGGTTGTCGCGATCACCCGTGGCGGAATGGCCCCGGCCATGATCGTCAGCCGTGAGCTGGACATCCGCACCGTCGACACGATCAGCGTACGCTCCTACCACCATCAGGAACAGGGCGAGGCCGAGGTGCTCAAGGCCCCGGATGCCCAGTTGATGGGCGATGGCGAAGGCGTTCTGATCATCGACGATCTGGTCGACAGCGGCAAAACCCTGGATCTGGTGCGCCGGATGTTTCCAAAGGCGCATTTTGCGACGGTCTATGCCAAACCCAAGGGCCGCCCGATGGTCGACACGTTCATTACCGAGGTCAGCCAGGACACCTGGATCTTCTTCCCCTGGGATATGGCCTTGCAATATGTCGAGCCTTATCGCGGTACGGACTAACTTCTTCTGTTCAGAAATACCTCGGAGCGCGAGGCAGAGCCTCGCACAAGCCCTGCTGGCACTGTCCAAGGACAAAACTCAATGACCCAAACCCGCACCAGCGTCACCTTTCCGCCCCCGGTGATGGAGGCGCGCCGCTGGCTGGACGGGGTTACATTTTCGGATGACCAGCCGCTGATCAATGTCAGTCAGGCGGCCCCCGTCGATCCACCACCGCTGGCCATGCGTCAGGCCATAGCCGCCTTTGCTGTGGAACAAGATAGCGCCCATCTCTATGGACCCGTCTTGGGCAACGGTGAATTGCGCACGGAACTGGCCAACCAGATCAGCACTCACTACGCGGCAGAGGTCGCCGCGAACCAGGTTGCCATCACCTCGGGGTGCAATCAGGCGTTTTCGGCCGTCATCTCGGCGATCACGGATCAGGGGGACGAGGTCATCCTACCTACCCCATGGTACTTCAACCACAAAATGTGGTTGGATATGGCAGGCGTGCACGCTGTCGACTTGCCAACCGGCGCTTATCTCTTGCCCGATCCCGAACAGGCGCGCGCGCTGATCACCGACAAAACCCGCGCTATTTCCTTGGTCACGCCCAACAATCCCGGCGGGGTCGAATATCCGGCGGACCTGCTTCGCGCGTTCTACGATCTGGCCCACGAGGCTGGCATCTACCTGCTGGTCGACGAAACCTACCGCGATTTCGACAGCCGCAGCGGCCCGCCGCATGAGTTATTCCAACAACCGGGCTGGGATCAGACGCTTGTGCATCTCTATTCTTTCTCGAAAGCCTACCGCCTGACCGGTCATCGCGTCGGAGCGATTGCGTCCAGCGCCGCCCTGCTGGCCGAGATCGAGAAGTTTCTGGATACAGTCGCCATTTGCCCCGGCCAGATTGGCCAATTTGCGGCCCTGTGGGGCATGCAGAACCTCGGCCAATGGTTGGCCGGGGAACGAGATGAGATCCTCGACCGGCGCGCCGCCATCACGGATGGGATGCCAAAGCTGACTGCCAAAGGCTGGCGGTTGTTGGGCCTCGGCGCATATTTCGCCTATCTCGAACACCCGTTCGATATCCCTTCGGACGAACTTGCCCGCCGCCTCGTTCCAGAAGCCGGTATTCTCCTGCTGCCCGGTACGATGTTCATGCCCGCAGGCGATCCTGCCGGTCAACGCCAGGTGCGCATCGCTTTTGCAAATCTGGATCGAGCTGGGATTGGCCAATTGTTCGACCGCTTGCAGGCAGTTTCCTTCTAAGCTTGCCCCCCGGCGATGCCCGTCGTATTCAGGGCGGCGACCAACAGGGCAGAGACCTGCCAAAACACCAAGAGGACATCATGGCTGCAGGCAAGAACAGTCTTTCGAAAACCTTTGTCTGGATATTGATGGGCCTTTTGTTCGTCGGTCTTGCCGGCTTTGGCGCCACTAATCTCAGCGGCACCATCCGCACTGTTGCACAAGTGGGTGACGAAAGCGTCTCGGTCGATGCCTATGTACGCGAGTTGCAGCGCGAGATCCGGGCTGTTGAGGCCCAGACCGGGCAATCGTTGCAAATGTCTCAGGCCCGAGAGCTGGGTTTGGAACAGCGCGCCTTGTCCCGCCTGACCGCCCTCGCCGCGTTGGACAACGAAGTCAGCCAGTTGGGCATTTCGATTGGCGACGAAAACCTGCAGGAAGAGATCGTTGCGATCCCGGCCTTTCAGGGCGTTGATGGAAGTTTTGACCGCGAAGCCTATCGGTTCCAACTGGATCAACTCGGTATCTCGGATACCGAGTTCGAATCGGACCTGCGCAAGGAATCTTCGCGCACCATCCTGCAGGCAGCTGTGACCAGCGGCGTGGTCATGCCCGATACGCTGACACAAACGCTGGTCGACTATCTGGGTGCGCGGCGCAGCTTCACCATCGCGACCCTCGGGGTTGAGGCGCTGACGATGCCGGTTGCTGAACCAACCGCTGAACAGGTTCAGACATTTTATGATAAAAACACCGATCTGTTCACCCTGCCCCGCACCAAACAACTGACCTATGCGATCCTTTCGCCCGAGATGTTGATCGATACGGTCGAGGTCGACGAAGATACACTGCGCCGACTCTACGACCAGCGCGCGGCTGAATACCAACAACCCGAACGCCGGTTGGTCGAACGGCTGAACTTCCCCAGTGACGAGGCGGCAAATGACGCAATGGCACAGCTTGAGGTCGGGGGTACCACATTCGAACAACTGGTGCGCGACCGCGAGCTTGAGTTGAGCGATATCGATCTGGGCGATGTCACCCGCGACGATCTGGGCGACGCTGCCGATGCCGTATTCGCGGCAGAACTGGATCAGGTTGTCGGCCCGTTACCTTCGGTCTTTGGCCCGGCTTTGTTCCGGGTAAACGGCTCACTGGCCGCCAACAACGTTCCTTTTGAAGAGGCTGAACCAAGCTTGCGCGAAGAACAGGCTTCTGAGCGCGCGCGCCGCCTGATCGAAGCCCAATCTGAGGATATCAACGACCTGCTGGCCGGTGGTGCCACGCTGGAAGAGTTGGCTGCTGAAACCGAGATGGTTCTGGATCAGATTGACTGGACCCGCGACAGCAGCGAACAGGTTGCTGCTTACGACGGGTTCCGCGTGGCCGCCGAAGCGGTGCAGGAAGGTGACTTCCCCGAGATCGCGTTCCTTGAGGATGGATCGATCTTCGCGCTTCGGCTGGAAGAAGACCTACCCCCGCGCCCCGAACCCTTGAACAGCGCGCGCGACCGCGTCGCTGCAGCCTGGATTGCGGCCGAGACAAACGCAGCGCTTCAGGATCAGGCCGCCTCGGTCCTGCTGGACCTGGCCACCGATGGAGACTTCACCGCAACCGGCCTGCCCTTCCGCGTGGAAAACGCCCTGACGCGCACAGCATTTCTTGAGGATGTGCCCCCCAGCTTCATGGCTGAGGTGTTCGAGATGGAGCCCGGAGAGCTGCGCGTGATCAGCGGCAATGGTGCCGCCTTGATCGTACGCCTGGACGAGATCCTGCCACCTGACGAAACCGACGAGTTGCGACAGCTGCAAGAGGCCCTCAGCACTCAGCTGGATCAGGCCTTGGCGCAGAACATCTTTGACGCCTATGTCCGCGACGCGCAGACCCGTGCGCGCCCTGTGGTCGATCAGCAAGCCCTGAACGCCGTGCAGGCGAGCTACTAAGGGACCACTATGGCACTGACACCCGATTTCGACACATTCGCCCGCGCCTATGAGGCGGGTGAAAATCAGGTCGTTTACACGCGCCTTGCTGCTGACCTGGACACACCCGTTTCGTTGATGCTGAAGCTGACCGGTGCGCAAAAAGATGCCTTTATGCTGGAATCCGTCACGGGCGGAGAGGTGCGCGGGCGTTATTCGATTGTTGGCATGAAGCCTGATCTGATCTGGCGCTGCCGGGGCGAAACATCCGAGTTGAACCGATCCGCCCGGTTCGATCCCGAGGCGTTTGACCCGCAAACCGGCAACCCAATGGACAATCTACGCGCCTTGCTGGCCGAAAGCCGCATCGCGCTGCCCGATGATCTGCCGCAGGCCGCTGCCGGGCTGTTTGGCTATCTGGGCTACGACATGGTGCGTCTGGTCGAATATTTGCCGGACGTGAACCCTGACCCGCTGGGCCTGCCCGATGCGATTATGCTACGCCCTTCGGTCGTGGCGGTTTTGGATGGCGTCAAAGGCGAAGTCACCGTTGTGTCGCCCGCATGGGTCAGCGACGGGCAATCGGCCAAGGCAGCCTATGCGCAGGCCGCCGAACGCGTGATGGACGCTGTCCGCGATCTGGAACGCGCCATGCCAGCGGAAACCCGCGATCTGGGTGACGCGTCCGAGGTTGCTCCGCCCGTGTCGAATTTCACCAAATCCGGCTATATGGAAGCGGTTGAAAAGGCCAAGGAATACATCCGAGCAGGCGACATCTTTCAGGTCGTCCCGGCACAGCGCTGGACACAGGATTTCCCGCTGTCGCCGTTCACGCTCTATCGGTCTTTGCGCCGCACCAACCCTTCGCCGTTCATGTTCTACTTCAACTTCGGTGGCTTTCAGGTCGTGGGCGCCAGCCCCGAGATTCTGGTGAGGGTCTTTGGCGATGAAGTCACCATTCGCCCCATCGCAGGCACCCGCCCGCGCGGCGCGACGCCAGAAGAAGACAAAGCAAACGAGTTGGATTTGCTGGCCGACAAGAAGGAATTGGCCGAACATCTGATGCTGCTGGATCTGGGTCGCAACGATACGGGCCGCGTCGCCAAGATCGGCACTGTACGCCCAACCGAAGAGTTCATCATCGAACGCTACAGCCACGTGATGCATATCGTGTCGAACGTGGTAGGTGAATTGGCCGAGGACAAAGACGCGCTGGATGCCTTCTTTGCCGGGATGCCTGCGGGCACCGTCTCGGGCGCGCCAAAAGTCCGTGCGATGGAGATTATTGACGAGCTGGAACCTGAAAAGCGCGGCGTCTATGGCGGCGGTGTTGGTTATTTCAGCGCGGGTGGCGACATGGATATGTGTATCGCCCTGCGCACGGCCATCGTGAAAGACCAAAAGCTTTACATTCAGGCGGGCGGCGGCGTGGTCTATGACAGTGACCCCGAGGCAGAGTTTATGGAAACGGTCCATAAATCAAACGCCATCCGGCGGGCAGCAGCAGATGCGGCAAGGTTTACCTCAACAGGCAACAGCTAAACAGAAAAAGGGCGGCGATCCCGGATCAGCCGCCTTGTAGGCGTTTACTGAACCTCGCGCTTCATCACCGCAGAGATTGGCGCCATGGCGACCCGACTGGCGCGATCCTCAAGCCCCCAGAGCAGCAAGGCCGAGATCGTTTCAGGACGCACGCGACCCAGCATCACGACAGTGCCCTCCTGCCCGGCGCGGAAAACGGCCTGGTCCAGAAAGCGGCGCATGATCTTGGGGTCCTGACGGGCCCCGTCGATATCGCGGAATATAACGCTGGACGGAATGCCGTTGCGCGCGGCGATTTTCTGGACGGTATTGAGCCCGTTGTCTTGTGTGATCAACCCACGACCCGTCACACCTGCAATCTCGGCCACCTGATCGGCCAGTTTGCGATTGCCCTGAATGCCGGTTTCAACCCCTTCTAGAATTCCTACAGTTTCCGGCAGGGTTTCCAGCCAGACGGCCATCGAAACTTCGGCATCCTGTGCGCTGGCAGCCTCGGGTAGATCAGCCAGGGCCATCACCTCAAACCCGGCAGCGCGGTGACGCGCCATTTTTTCAGCGGCGTTTGGATCAGACGGGCTGACGGCAAAGCTGATCGGATAGGGAAAGTCCTGCAAGGCCTCGGCCCCAAAGGATTGTTCATCATCGATTAGGATAATGGACATCAGCGGCTTGGATTCGGCGTTTTCAAATGCGGCGGCGTAAGCTTCGATGGGTTTGCCCATAGGGATCAGCCCTGTGACATCACCTGCTTCCTCAGCCGGTGGATCGTCGCGTTCGGTCAGCGGCACTACGCGCTTGCCGACGATCGTGCTGGTGCTGGTCTCGTTCTCTCCACCAATCTGAGGCAAGGCGGCAATACGCGGCAAGGTTCGGGGCAGCGTATCTTCGTCCCCTTCCACAGCAATTGGGCTATTTTCAAACGGGTTTTCTTCGGTGCTGTCTTCGGTCGAGCCTGGAACGTCGAGGCTTGGCACTGGTTCCAAAACCGCAACTTTTTCAGCTTCAGGCGCAGCGGGTGCCTCACCAATAACCTGTGGCTGCACCTCATCCTGAGGGGTTTCAGGCGCGGCTCCGGGTAGAGGCGGCGCAACAGGCGGGTTTGTCAGCACCGCAACCTCATCCGCTGTGTCGGGATCCGGCTGTTCGGGCTGTTGCCCCGGCCCGGTGATGTTTGGCTGGGCATCTGTCTCTTGCTCAAGGCCCGACAGATCGGCCACATCCTCTTCTTGGAAATCGGCAGCTTTTGGCCCAGCGGGTTGTGCATCGACCAGATCGGCGTCCGATCCGGTCTCGGTCACACTGGCCGAAGCCTCGGATGTGGTGACATCCTCGGGCTGTGGTGCCTCGGTTGCCACAACCGGTTTTTGGGTCAACGGTGCCTGCAACGACAAAACCGCACCCAAGATCAAAACAACGACCGCACCTGCGACCATTCCTCCGACAAATCCGCCCATGTCCAACGCCTTTCGCCTGTCTACTGCTACGCCCGTTCTTACGTCATCTTTTGCAACGCTTGGCCTGATGGCGCGTACGGAACGGGTTGTCCTCTTGACGCTGCCGCCCAAGCCTGAGCATGTATGTCCCGACATTATACCGTGGCCGGGGGCTGTATCGCCAGCCTGAAATGCCCAAGCTAAGATAAGTGCCCAAATGCTGCTGCTGATCGACAACTACGATTCGTTTACTTACAACCTGGTGCATTATCTGGGCGAACTTGGGGCCGAAATGGTCATTCGCCGCAATGATGCGCTGGATGTGCAGGAAGCCATGGCGATGAATCCCGCCGGTATCCTGCTTAGCCCCGGCCCTTGCGACCCGGATCAGGCCGGTATTTGCCTGGCCCTGACCGAAGCCGCGGCCGAGACAAAAACACCACTAATGGGTGTGTGCCTGGGTCATCAGACAATCGGTCAGGTTTTTGGCGGCAAGGTCGTGCGTTGCCATGAGATCGTACATGGCAAGATGGGCACAATGAAACACACCGGCAAAGGCGTCTTTGCGGGCCTGCCCTCGCCCTTTGAGGCGACACGCTATCATTCGCTTATTGTTGAGCGTGAGAGCCTGCCGGACTGCCTTGAGATCACAGCAGAATTGGATGACGGCACGATCATGGGTCTGCAGCATAAAGAGCTGCCCATTCACGGGGTTCAGTTCCATCCAGAATCCATCGCATCCGAGTATGGCCACGCCCTGCTCAAGAACTTCTTACAAGAACTGAAAGTCCCCGCATGAGCGACGCATTGAAACCGCTGATCGGTGCGTCTGCCGAACGGCCCTTGACCCGTGACGAGGCGGAACAGGCCTTTGGCATTTTGTTCGACGGCGAAGCCACACCCAGCCAGATCGGGGGCCTGCTGATGACGATGCGCACGCGTGGCGAAACCGTGGACGAATACGCCGCCGCCGCCGCTGTGATGCGCGCCAAGTGTAACGCGGTCACCGCCCCGGCGGGCGCGATGGATATCGTGGGCACCGGCGGAGATGGCAAGGGAACACTGAATATCTCGACTGCGACTGCGTTTGTCGTGGCGGGTACCGGTGTCACCGTGGCCAAGCATGGCAACCGGAACCTCAGTTCGAAATCCGGCGCGGCAGATGCGCTTGGACAGATGGGAATCAACGTGATGGTCGGCCCGCAAGTGGTTGAAAAAGCGCTGAATGAGGCGGGTATCTGTTTCATGATGGCCCCTATGCATCACCCTGCCATCGCTCATGTTATGCCGTCTCGACAAGAACTGGGAACGCGCACGATCTTCAATATTCTCGGCCCGCTGACCAATCCGGCGGGCGTCAAACGGCAACTAACGGGCGCCTTCTCGCGCGACTTGATCCGTCCGATGGCGGAAACGCTGGGTTTATTGGGTTCAGATCGCGCATGGTTGGTCCATGGATCGGACGGGACGGATGAGCTGACCATCACCGGTGTCAGCTGGGTCGCCGCCCTGGAAGACGACACCATAAAGGAGGTTGAACTGCACCCCGAAGACGCAGGCCTGCCCGTACATCCATTCGAAGAGATCGTTGGCGGCACCCCGGAAGAAAACGCTGCTGCCTTCGGCGCATTACTGGATGGTACGCCGTCGGCCTATCGTGATGCCGTTCTGCTGAACTCCGCCGCTGCTTTGGTCGTGGCTGAAGCCGCGAGCGATTTGCGCGAAGGCGTTGAAAAGGCAGCCGAAAGCATCGACAGTGGCAAAGCCAAAGAAAAGATCACCGCCCTTGCGCGGATCACACAGGAAGCCGCATGACCGAGACTGTTCTGGACAAAATCAAAGCCTATAAGCTGGAAGAGATCGAAGCGGACAAGGCACAAAAATCGCTGGTCGAGCTGGAAAGCGAAGCACGAGATGCGCCTGAGGTGCGTGGCTTTGCCGAGGCGCTGCACAACGCCTCGCGCACCGGCTACGGTTTGATTGCCGAGGTCAAAAAGGCCAGCCCCTCCAAAGGTTTGATCCGCCCGGATTTTGATCCGCCCGTTCTGGCTAAAGCCTATGAATACGGCGGCGCAGCCTGTTTGTCGGTTCTGACCGACACACCCAGTTTTCAGGGTGCCAAAGAATATCTGACTGCTGCGCGCACTGCTACCAATTTACCCGCTTTGCGCAAGGATTTCATGTACGACCCCTATCAGGTCATCGAAGCCCGCGCCTTGGGGGCTGACTGTATCCTGATTATCATGGCCTCGGTCGAAGATTCGCAGGCCGCCGAGTTGGAACAAACCGCGTTTGACTGGGATATGGACGTTCTGATCGAAGTTCACGACGAAGCCGAGCTTGTTCGCGCGACGCAGCTGAAAAGCCCCCTGATCGGGATAAACAACCGCAATCTCAAGACCTTCGAGACCACTCTTGATACCACCCGGCGCCTGTCAAAACTGGTGCCAGGAGATCGGACGATTGTTTGCGAAAGCGGTCTGGGCGCTCCGGAAGATCTGGCCGATATCGCTCGCTACGGTGCACGGTGTTTCCTGATCGGCGAGAGCCTTATGCGGCAGGATGACGTCAGTGCGGCAACCCGCCAAATCCTGTCGAACCCGCTGATCCCAGGGGTGATGTGATGCCGCTTACGCATTTTGATGCCGGAGGTCAGGCGCATATGGTCGATGTCTCGGACAAGGATGTCACTGACCGTATTGCGGTGGCTGCTGGGTACATCAAGATGGCGGCAGAAACCTTTGATTTAATTTCAGAAGGCCGCGCCAAGAAAGGCGATGTTCTAGGCGTTGCGCGTCTTGCGGGGATCATGGGGGCCAAGAAAACGCCCGACCTGATCCCACTGTGCCATCCGCTACCCGTGACCAAGGTTGCAGTTGAACTGACGCTGGACCCTGGTCTACCGGGTGTCCAAATCGAAGCCACGGTCAAAACCTCGGGCCAGACCGGCGTCGAGATGGAAGCGCTGACCGCTGTCTCAACCGCCGCGCTCACCGTCTATGACATGACCAAAGCCGTGGACAAGGCAATGGAGATCGGCGGCATTCGCGTTCTTCTCAAAGATGGCGGCAAATCAGGACGTTACGAAGCGCAATGATCACGATCGAAGACGCCCGCGCGCTGCTGTTTGATCTGGTCGCCCCGCTTCCTTCCGAACATGTGCCGCTTGCCCAATCGGCCGGTCGCGTCCTGGCCGAAAACGTTGTCGCAACCGGCGATCAGCCGCCCTTTGCGGCCTCATCGATGGACGGCTATGCGGTCAAGGCGGCTGAGGTCGAGCGTCACGCGATGTTCAAGGTTGTGGGCGAGGCTGCCGCGGGCAACCGGTTCGATGGCGACGTCGGGCCCGGACAAGCCGTCCGGATCTTTACCGGAGCACCCGTGCCGGAAGGGGCTGACTTCATTGTCATACAGGAAGATGTGGACCGTCGCGGCGACCTGATCACGATAACCGACACGCCCGGCCCCAAGACGAATATCCGCCCCGCTGGGGTGGACTTTGCCAAAGGCACCACAATCGCCGCCCCGCGCCTGATCCGGCCCGAGGATGTGGCGCTTATGGCTGCCATGAACATCCCCCAGGTCCCGGTTGCGCGGAAGCCGCAGATCGCCCTGATCTCGACCGGGGATGAGTTGGTGATGCCGGGTGAGACCCCGGGCCCGGATCAGATCATCGCCTCGAACACGTTCGGCCTACAGGCGCTGCTCGAAGGGGTTGGTGCCCATGTTCGTGTTCTGCCCATCGCACGGGATACGGTATCTTCACTGGAAACCGCATTTGGACTGGCGGAAGGGGCGGATCTGGTGGTCACCATCGGCGGTGCTTCGGTCGGGGATTATGATCTGGTCTCCGAAGTATCCGAGGCGCTGGGAATGGAGCGATCCTTCTACAAAATCCGGATGCGCCCCGGAAAGCCGTTGATGGCTGGGCGGATGGGTGATGCCGCGATGGTTGGCCTGCCCGGGAACCCCGTCAGTGCGATGGTATGCGGCTATCTGTTCCTGGTTCCGATGGCACGTCGGATGTTGGGGCTCGATACAGTCGTCACGCCTTTCCAGCGTGCGGTTCTGGCCGAAGCGCTGCCTGCAAATGGGCCACGCGAACACTATATGCGTGCCATTCTCGACGAAAACGGCATCCGCGCCTGCGCCGATCAGGACAGTTCCTTGCTGAGTGTTCTGGCCGAAGCCAATGCTTTGATCATGCGTCCGCCCGAAGACCCGGAGCGCGCTGTTGGGGCCGAAATCCTGTATCTGCCGATTTAGAACATCTTCAAATTCGTTGACACAAAACGTGAACATGCGTAGAACAAAAGAAAACGCATGAGCGACGAGGTGTGAGCGATGCTGACCAAGAAGCAGTTGGATTTGCTGGAATTCATCCACAAACGTGTACAGCGGGATGGCGTTCCGCCCAGTTTCGACGAAATGAAGGCCGCTCTGGATCTGCGATCTAAATCCGGCATCCACCGATTGATCACAGCGCTGGAAGAACGGGGCTTTATTCGCCGCCTGGCGCATCGAGCCCGAGCGATTGAGATCGTGAAGCTACCCGAAAGCCTTGGGGGCGAACCCACGACCGGATTTACCCCTCGGGTCATCGAAGGCGACAAGCCCGAAGGCCCGCGCCCTGCGAATTTCGAACCGGTCTCGGTCGATGCGCTGGAATTGCCGGTCATGGGCCGCATCGCTGCTGGTGTACCGATCGCTGCCATCAGCCACGAATCGCACCGCGTGGCCGTGCCTGGTCCGATGGTATCCGGCCAAGGGTCGCATTACGCGTTGGAAGTGCAAGGCGACTCGATGATCGATGCCGGTATCAACGACGGGGATGTTGTCATCATCCGGGAAACGTCGACTGCCGACAATGGCGACATCGTGGTTGCACTGGTCGAGGATCAGGAGGCCACGCTGAAACGCTTCTTCCGCCGTGGCAACGCCATCGCGCTTGAGGCCGCAAACGCGGCCTATGAAACGCGCGTTCTGCCGGAGGACAAAGTTCGGGTTCAGGGGCGTCTGGTCGGGTTGATCCGCAGCTACTGATTTCCTGCCTTGTTAAGGTCCCCGGTATATTTCGGGGACCAGAGCCGATGCCCTGTCAGATCGGCACTGGTGATCACTTTACCATCCGAGATGGACAGGCTGCCTGTGCGGTACAGCCGATCCGGGTCAAACACCCCGCAATCGCCCTGGATGGTCAACTCTACCGCCGAGACTACAATCTGGTTCGCGTCACATTCCGTAAATACGCGTGCAGCCCGTTTGCCGGTGATGTGAACAACCTCTTTCCCCTGCACGGCAATACGCTGGATCAGATCGTCCTTGCCCGGCCAGCGCCCGGCTGCCTGCCCCTGATCCTGCCCGTCTCCGTCATTCTCCAGCCAAACGGTTGCGACAAAACCGCTGCCTTTCTTCTTGCTCAGCGCCCGGCCCTCTTCAGTCATGACACCGACTAGGCCGCCGGATTCTGCGACCAAAACCTCGGGGCGATGATCTGAGGTCCACAGCAGGAACGCCGCTGCCACGGGGCCAAGGCCCACCCAGCGCATCCGCCCCTGCCAGAGCGCCATCCAAAGCCCACCAAGGGCAATGGCGGGCAACACGAACCAAGGCGGGCTGACCACGTAGCCTTGCGCCCCCTCAAGGCTCGAAACCCAATCGGCAACCAACAAAATCCAGCTTAGCCCGATCCCCATGACCTCGAGTGCGATCCAGTCCAGACCAAACGGCGCCAGCAACGCAGCAACCACGGCAGACGGTACAACAACCGTCCCCATCACGGGCACGGACAACAGATTTGCTAAAAGCCCGTAGTGCGACATGGTGTTGAAATGCGCCGCCCCAATCGGTGCAGTGGCAAGACCTGCTATGGCGGATGACAACAGCACACCCAGAATGGGCCTGAGCCATTTCGGACCCGGCGTCGGACCAAAATCGCGCAACGTGCCAAATACAGCTACCAGCGCGGTCGTGGCAGCAAACGACATCTGAAAACCGGGGCTGAGCAATGTCTCAGGGCGCAAGATCAACACGATCAACGCAGCCACCGCCACCGCCCGTAACGAAATCGCCCGGCGATCTATCAAAATGGCTCCGAACATGACGCTGACCATGACGAACGCGCGCTCGGTCGCCACATTGCCTCCCGACAGCATCAGGTAAATAACTGCGGCCACAAGAGCACATCCGGCCGCCAGTTTTCGCACTGGCATCCGTAACGCGAGGGTCGGGATCATCGACAGTCCAATCCGGCAGGCCACGAAGACAAATCCGGTCAACAACCCCATGTGCAGGCCGGAGATCGCCAACAGATGCGCAAGGTTCGACGCCCGCAGCGCGTCCAGCGACGCCTGTCCCATGCCGCTGCGATCTCCGGTTGTGACCGCGGCGGCAAACCCGCCGACCTCACCCGGCAGGAGACTGCGCACACGGTCCGAGATCGCCATCCGGATCGCCGTGATCCGAACGCCATCCAGCGCATCCTGTGGCGGGGCGATGATGAGGACCGGAACGCGTGTGTACCCGACCGCGCCCAAGCGTTGAAACCAGGCATGGCGCCGGAAATCGAACCCTCCGGGCTCGACCGGGCCTTGTGGCGGGGACAGATGGGCCGTGGTCATGATCCGTTGCCCGGGTGCGACACGTCCAATGTCGGAATGGATGGAAAGGCGGATGCGCTGCGGTCGCCGGTCGTTTGGTACGTCCCCTAATCGCACCTGATCCAGCGTCAGTCGCAGCGCATCCGAGGCAGACCGGTCGATGGCTACCACGCGCCCCTCGACAGGGCCGTAGTAACGCCATGACAGAACCGGTTCCGCCACCATATGAGCGCGAGTGTCGGCCAGCACAAAACCAGCCACAACCAGCGCCCCCCCGATTGCCAACGATCCCCAACCCGAAGGAAGTACACGGATCAGCCAGATCAGCCCCAAACCAAGACCGCAAAGGCCGGTATAGACCGCCCAATCCGGCTCGAACCTAAGTCCGAAATAGAGGCCGATCCCAACCGCAAGGCACACCGGCGACCAGGGAAACAAGAACCCTGTCTGGTTCAGCAGCGCGGTCTGGGCCCGTGCAAGAACACGCATGGTTGCCCCCGTCCTTCGGGCTCGTTAGACAGGCGCCAAACTATGCCCGACACGGTTACCAAAAGGTTAATCCACATAATGTCCGATCAGGTCGTCACCCGTTTCGCCCCCTCGCCCACCGGCTTTCTGCACATCGGTGGCGCGCGCACCGCGCTGTTCAACTGGCTTTATGCGCGCGGGCGTGGCGGCAAGTTCCTGCTGCGAATCGAGGACACAGACCGCGAGCGTTCGACGCCTGAGGCAACCGCCGCCATCCTGCTGGGCATGGCCTGGCTGGGGCTGGATCATGATGGCGACGTGATCTCGCAGTTCGAAGGTTCTGCACGCCACGCCGAGGTGGCGCATCACCTGCTGGCCGAGGGCAAAGCATACAAGTGTTTCTCGACCCAGGACGAGATTGCAGCCTTCCGCGAGCAGGCCCGCGCCGATGGCAAATCGACGCTGTTTCGCAGTCCCTGGCGCGATGCAGACCCCGCAACTCACCCGGACGCGCCCTATGTGATCCGCATCAAGGCCCCGCAAGACGGCACGACCGTGATCCGTGATCAGGTGCAAGGTGATGTGACAATCCGCAACGACCAGTTGGACGACATGATCCTGCTGCGCTCGGACGGTACGCCGGTCTATATGCTGGCCGTGGTGGTGGATGACCACGATATGGGTGTCACCCACGTTATCCGAGGCGATGACCATCTGAACAATGCCGCGCGTCAGATGATGATCTATGAAGCCATGGGGTGGGACGTTCCAGTCTGGGCGCATATCCCGCTGATTCACGGGCCCGACGGCAAGAAACTGTCCAAGCGCCACGGTGCCTTGGGAGCGCAGGAATATCAGGCGATGGGATATCCTGCCGCAGGTATGCGCAACTATCTGGCACGCCTGGGATGGAGCCATGGCGACGATGAGTTTTTCACCGACGATCAGGCCAGAGAGTGGTTCGATCTGGGGGGCATCGGCAAAAGCCCGGCGCGTTTTGATCTGAAAAAGCTGGAAAATCTGTGTGGTCAGCACATTGCGATCTCGGATGATACTGCACTGCGGCATGAGATCGAGGGGTATCTGGCTGCCGCCGCGCTGCCCGCTCTCACGCAGACACAATTGGGTGATCTTGAACGGGCGATGTATTGCTTGAAGGATCGCGCGCGAACTTTCCCGGAACTACTTGAAAAAGCGCATTTTGTTCTGGCACAGCGCCCCATCGTTCCGGATGAAAAGGCGGCAAAAGCGCTCACAAATGTATCCGACGGTATACTGGAAGAATTGACGCCGCAGCTGCAAAATGTTAGCTGGTCGCGGAACGAGCTGGAAGAGGCGCTGAATTCCTTTGCCGAGGCACGGGAACTCAAGTTCGGCAAGCTGGCAGGTCCACTAAGGGCTGTCCTGGCAGGTCGGGCCGTCACACCTTCGGTTTTTGACATGATGCTTGTGCTGGGGCGCGACGAAACCCTGGCGCGGCTTTCTGAGGCAGCGAAATAAACCCTATCTTCATAAACGGGTAACGCTGCTCCGCTAACACCCGGACTGCGCGCCCGCGCAGTCATTGCCCGCATGGTTCGGCAACGATCCGACCTGCGCACGAATGAAGAAGGGATAACCATGACTGATAGCAGCAAAACAGCCACTCTGACCGTCCACGGAAAAGAGTATGAGTTGCCGGTTCACTCGCCGACAGCCGGGCCTGACGTTGTCGATATCCGCAAGCTTTACGGTCAGGCGGGTGTGTTCACCTATGATCCCGGCTTTACCTCAACTGCAAGTTGCGACAGCACCATCACCTATATCGATGGCGAAAAAGGCGAGCTGCTGCACAGGGGTTATCCGATTGACCAGTTGGCCGAGAAATCCCATTTCCTCGAAGTCTGCTATCTTCTGCTGTACGGAGAGCTGCCGGGCGCAAAAGATCTGGAGACTTTCGAGACCACGATCACGCGCCACACGATGCTGCACGAGCAGATGCTGTATTTCTATCGTGGCTTCCGCCGTGACGCGCATCCGATGGCAATCATGGTGGGCGTCGTCGGCGCAATGTCGGCCTTCTATCACGATTCGACCGATGTCTCTGACCCGCATCAGCGCGAAGTCGCGTCGCACCGGTTGATCGCAAAAATGCCGACGATCGCGGCCTGGGCCTACAAATATCACATCGGGCAGCCCTTCGTGTATCCACGCAACGATCTGGACTATGCGTCGAACTTTCTGCGCATGTGCTTCGCCGTTCCGGCCGAAGAGTATGAGGTCAACCCGATCCTGAGCCGCGCAATGGATCGTATCTTAACCTTGCATGCGGATCACGAACAGAACGCGTCGACCTCGACCGTGCGTCTGGCCTCGTCTTCGGGTGCCAATCCGTTCGCCTGTATCGCCGCCGGGATCGCCTGCCTTTGGGGGCCGGCACATGGTGGGGCAAACCAGGCTTGTCTGGAAATGCTGGAAGAGATCGGCAGCGTTGATCGCATTCCGGAGTATATCGCCCGCGCCAAGGACAAAAGTGATCCGTTCCGCCTGATGGGCTTTGGCCACCGGGTCTACAAGAACTTCGATCCGCGCGCCAAGGTGATGAAACAGTCGGCGGATGAAGTGCTGGAGCTGCTGGGTATCGAAAACAACCCGAAGCTTCAGGTCGCCAAAGCACTGGAAAAACAGGCGCTGGAAGATCCGTATTTCGCCGAGAAGAAGCTGTTCCCGAACGTAGATTTCTACTCGGGCATCATTCTCGAAGCGATGGGCTTCCCAACGTCGATGTTCACGCCGATCTTTGCGCTGTCGCGCACTGTTGGCTGGGTCAGCCAATGGAAAGAGATGATCGCCGATCCACAGAACAAGATCGGTCGTCCGCGCCAGTTGTATCTGGGCGAGACGAACCGCAACTATGTGGATATCGAAAAGCGCTAAGCATCAGACCCAAGCAACGCCCCGGATCATCCGGGGCGTTTTGCTCTATAGCAGGCTGAGCTGATCTCCTGCCTGCGGTGGCTTAGCAAACAAATCCCTTCGCAAAGGGGCCGCGTCAACACGCAACCCCAATCGTTTGACCGCCAGTTTGAACCTTTGCGCGATTACCTCGGCATATTCGCCCTCGCCCCGCATCCTATGGCCCCAACGCGGATCATATTCCCGCCCACCATGCATTTCACGCAGGCGCGACATGACCTTTTCCGCGCGCGCCGGTTCATGTTGCGCCAGCCAATCCTTCCACAGCACCGACACTTCGCGCGGCAGACGTAGCATGATCCAACTGGCGGTATCAGCCCCGGCATCCCGTCCCGCCTCAAGCAGGTGTTCCAGTTCATGATCGGTTAACCCGGGAATAAGTGGAGAGGTCATGACCCTCACCGGAACCCCTGCCCCGGTCAGCCGTTCTATCGTCTGCAAACGCCGCTTGGGCGATGGGGCCCGAGGTTCCATCCGGCGCGACAGTTTCGCATCCAGCGTCGTCAGCGATATGCCGACACGTACCAACCCACGCACGGCCATCGGAGCCAGAACATCCAGATCGCGCTCGATCAGCGCTCCCTTGGTCACAATCGCCAACGGATGGTTGAAATCTCGCAAAACCTCAAGGCAGCCTCTTGTTATCAAACGGGTTTTCTCGATCGGTTGATATGGGTCGGTATTCGTACCCAGCGCCATTGTTGCCACGCGGTATCTGCGCGCCGAAAGCTCGTGCCGCAGCAGATCAGCCGCGTTCGGGCGCGCAATCAGGCGGGTTTCGAAATCCAGCCCCGGGGACAGCCCAAGATAGGCATGGCTTGGCCGGGCAAAGCAATAGACGCAGCCATGCTCACACCCGCGATACGGGTTGATCGACCGGTCAAAAGGCAAATCCGGGGACCGGTTATAGGAAATGATACTGCGTGCAACCTCCTCCCGAACTTCGGTTCGGAGCGGCGGAAGATCGTCGTCCTGCGGCCATCCATCGTCGGTTTCCAACGTTATAAAACGTTCGAAACGCCCGGCATCATTTGATGCCGTTCCCCGCCCCCGAATTCTGGATTGATCAACCATTTGTTCACTCTTCGTTCCCATTTCGACGATACGCAAAGAGCGCAGATCCATCAAGAGCGCTTGAATAGTGCCGTGGCCAATTATCGAGATGAATTTGCCTAACAATCTGAACATTATGCAGAATGATCTTGCAGAAAATTCAGTCGCCCTGTGCAAATTTCTATCTTATAGGTCGGTCCCGAAACGACTGAGGTCGCAATCGTCACAGTCAAACTGCGGCGTTTTGGCCAAAACGGAAAAAATGCCATCTTGGTGCCATTGGCCCACACAGCTCAGGGAAACGCCCCATGTCTGATGAAGAAGATATCGTCCTGTCCGAACTGAATGACGATGAACTTGTCGAACAAATGTTCGATGATCTTTATGACGGCCTAAAAGAAGAAATCGAAGAAGGTGTGAACATCCTGCTGGAACGCGGATGGGCGCCGTACGATATTCTGACCAAAGCGCTTGTTGGCGGCATGACTATCGTGGGACATGACTTCCGCGACGGTATTCTCTTCGTACCCGAAGTTCTTCTGGCGGCGAACGCTATGAAGGGCGGCATGTTTATCCTCAAGCCGCTGCTCGCCGAAACCGGTGCGCCGCGCGTTGGCAAAATGGTCATCGGCACCGTTAAAGGTGACATCCACGACATCGGCAAAAACCTTGTTTCGATGATGATGGAAGGCGCGGGTTTCGAAGTTGTCGATATCGGCATCAACAACCCGGTCGAAAACTATCTGGAAGCGCTGGAAAGCGAAGAGCCCGATATTCTAGGTATGTCCGCCCTGCTGACCACGACCATGCCTTACATGAAAGTCGTGATCGACACATTGGTCGAGCAAGGCGTGCGTGATGACTATATCGTTCTGGTCGGCGGCGCACCCTTGAACGAGGAATTCGGCAAGGCCATCGGTGCTGATGCCTACTGCCGCGATGCGGCTGTTGCGGTTGAAACCGCCAAGGAGTTTGTCTCGCGCAAGCACAATCAGATGGCGGGTTGATCCGGTGAAGCAATCCGAAACAAAGCCGCCCGATCTTGGGCGGCTTTCTTGTACGTGGCAGCGTCGTGTCCCCGGTCTGTCATCAGTTTGTGTAGCAAACGCGTCGGTGGCCACAGGCAGAAGGTCGGCACCAGACTTGCCTTCCTGTACGAAAGATCATTTTCTGATCCAACAGCTGACGGGTTCAAAGCCATGCCACAGAACACTTTACCTGACGATGCAAGCCTGACCACCGATGGATATTCCGAGAACGATGGCCAGCAACAGATATTGCTGATTGCGTGCGGGGCTCTGGCGCGCGAGATTCTGGACCTGAAAAAACGCAACGGCTGGGAACACATGGCCCTGACCTGCCTGCCCGCGATCCTGCATATTCACCCGGACCGCATCACTCAGGCAGTCGAGGATGCGGTGGCAAAACACCGCGATGACTATGACCAGATCTTTGTCGTCTACGCAGATTGCGGCACCGGTGGGCTGTTGCAAAAAGCCTGCGAAGAGCTTGGGGTCGAGATGATCAAAGGCCCGCATTGCTATTCGTTCTTTGAAGGCAATCAGACCTTTGCTGACCGCGGCGATGATGAAACAACGGCCTTTTACTTGACGGACTTTCTGGCCCGGCAGTTCGACGCCTTTGTCTGGAAACCGTTGGGCCTGGACCGTCACCCAGAGCTGCGCGATATGTATTTCGGAAACTACACCAAACTGGTCTATCAGGCTCAGACGGATGATCCGGTCCTCACCGAACGCGCCCAGGTATGTGCCGAGAAAATGGGGTTGGCGTTCGAGCGTCGCCTGACCGGTTATGGCGATCTTGAAGTCACGCTAAAAGACTGGGCCAACCGCTAAGGGAGGTTATCAGAGGTTTTGTTGTGCGACCTCGCGGATGCGCTCGATCATCGATCGCAAACCGTTTGAACGTTGTGCAGACAAGTGATCATGCAGGCCAAGCCGGGCCAACTCACCCCCGGCATCCACCTTCACCACCTCGGCCACAGGCAAACCGTTATACAAGGATCGCAATACCGCGATCAGTCCCCGCACGATCAAGGCGTCGCTGTCGCCATCAAAATGAAACGTGCCGTCCTCGATCATTGGTTGCAACCAGACTTGACTGGCGCATCCATCCACCTTGGTCGATGGCACCTTGAAGGCGTCGTCCAACGGTTCCATCGCTTTGCCCTGTTCAATCACATGGCGATATCGGTCTTCCCAGTCTTCGAGAAACTCAAAATCCTCAACGATTTCTTCAAAGGCGGGCGTTGCCATGGCGGGGCGATCCTTGCGTTGTCTTCACAATTGTGACCTAAGCTCAGGCATCATCGCTGTCCAGCCCCTGCCGTGGCTTTTCAAGGCGTGGAAATTGCGCTAACCCATTGGCTGAACTGCCATCATAAAGCTGTGGGTCCATGCTGAAACCTCTGTCCCTACTTGTTGTCGTCTCACTGACCCTGTCCGCCTGCGGCTGGCGGGTTTCACGGGTTAACCCGTCAAACTGGTTCGGCGGAAGCAGATCGACCCCGGTCGAAGCCCCTCCTGCCGATGAGGCAAATGCATTGATTCCTCAGGAGCGTCAGGGCGGTGGCCTCTTCAAGCGACCCGAAGCAGAGGACACCAGCGTACCGATTGCCAAAGTCGATGAGCTGCGGATCGAACCGATCCCCTCGGGCGCCATCGTCTATGCCTCTGGCACGGCAATCCGGCAGGGAGCGTTTGATGCGCGGCTGGTCCGGGTGGAGTCGGAAGAGAACCAGAAAAACGGCATCTTGGAATACACCTTCCGCGTCGACTATCCCAAAACCCAGACACCGCAAGGGTCTGAACGGACGCGTATGGTGTCGGATGCAATCAATGTCTCAAGCCAGGAATTGGAAGGCGTTCGCCTGGTGCGCGTGGTCGGACAGCAGAACGCATTGGAATCGCGCCGGCGCTAACCGTGCCTAAAGCGAGACAACTTTGACGTTTTCCCCATTGGCGGCCAGCGCGATCTTGCCTTCGCAAAGTTTCAGCGCGTCTTCACCAAACACTTCAAAGCGCCATCCAGACATGGCGGGCAGTTCACGCTCGCCCGCCGCGATCTGATCCAGTTCCGAACTTGTTGCGATCAGCTTGGCCGCCACCCCAGAGCTTTCGGTCTTTGATTTCAGGAGCACGCGCAACAGGTCAGCCAGCGCCGGGTTAACCTTGAGTTTATCCCGCGAGTTATCAACTTTGGGCAGCTTGTCGGCCGGGCAATTCACGCCGCGTTTCACAGCGGTCAGAATTCCGTCGGCAATCGCGCCTTTGCGCGCCTCGCGCAGCAACAGGCGAGAGCCACCCAAATCAGAGGGTGTTTTGGGTTTGGTCGAGGCCAACTCAATCAGGGCATCATCCTTGAACACACGATTGCGCGGCACGTTGTTTTCCTGTGCATACGCCTCGCGGAATTGTGCCAACTCACGCACAACGGCCAGAAACTTGGCCGAATTGGTGCGCGTCTTAACCCGTTTCCAGGCATCTTCGGGCTGTATGTCATAGGTCTGCGACTGGGTCAGGGTGCGCAACTCTTCCGCGACCCAGTGGCTGCGCCGAGTCTTTTCCAGCTCCGCCGCCAGGTGTTCATAGATCTTGCGCAGATGCGTGACATCCGCCAAGGCATAAGTTTTTTGCGCATCCGTCAGCGGCCGCCGGGACCAATCGGTAAAGCGCGATGTCTTGTCGACACCCTGTTTGCAGATTTTGCGCACAAGCGTCTCGTACCCCACCTGTTCGCCAAAACCGCAGACCATCGCGGCAACCTGCGTGTCAAACAATGGCGTTGGGAAGACGTTGGCCTCGACCCAGAAAATCTCAAGATCCTGCCGAGCAGCGTGGAAGACTTTGACCACGCTGTCGTTGCGAAACAAGTCGTAAAGCGGCTCAAGCGACAGACCGTCCGCCAATGGGTCGACCAGAACGGCGCTGTCTTCATCTTCTGACGGCACGGCCAGCTGCACCAGGCACAGTTTCGAGTAGTAGGTCCGTTCGCGCAAAAACTCGGTGTCTACTGTGACATAGGGATAGCCTGCAGCAGCCGAGCAAAACTCGGCCAGCTCTTGCGTCGTCGTCAGGGTTTTCATGCGCCGTACTATTCTTGCTCTTGTTCTTTATGTGACTGCCCGTTTTTCCGCGTCCCGAGCGATAGATGCGACCATAGGACGATTTTTAGGGATCTGTAAATCACTCAGGGGCGATCAGGGCAGCATAAGGGTTGAACTGTTGCCATCCGCGAAACGACGCAGCACTGCGGGGTATAATTTGTGCTCCCATACCAGTACCCGTGCCGCCAGATCCTCGGGTGTATCGCCCGGTGTAACCTCAACCCGTGCCTGACCAAGGATCGGGCCGTCATCCAATGCGGCGGTCACTTCATGCACGGTGCAGCCATGCTCGGCATCCCCCGCTTCAATGGCGCGCGCATGGGTATTCAGGCCCTTGTATTTGGGCAGCAGCGACGGATGGATGTTTAGCATCCGGCCTTGAAAGCGTGATACAAAATCGGCCGTCAGAACCCGCATGAACCCTGCCAGGCACACGATGTCTGGCTGCGCTTGTTCCAGTGGTTTCAAAAGCTCGGCCTCAAAAGCGGCACGGTCGCCCTTGAAGGGGCGATGGTCCACCACAGCGGTTGCAATGCCACGATCCCGGGCTTTCGTTAACCCGCCCGCCTGCGCCTCATTGGACAAGACCAGACAGGGACGCGCCGGGTGGTCGCCGGTCATGCTGTCGACTAGCGACACCATGTTGGACCCGCCACCGGAGATCAGGATCGCAACGCGCTCGTGGCTCACAGCAGTTTGCCTGAATAGGCCACGCCTTCCGCGTCGGTGACAGTGCCGATGCGCGAGACAGTCTCGCCCGCATCCGTCAGCAATGCCGAAAGTGCGTCTGCTTGGTCGGCCGCGCAAACCACGATCATGCCAATGCCGCAGTTAAAGGTCTTCAGCATCTCAGCTTCAGAAATCCCGCCGGTTTCAGCCATCCAGTTGAAAACCTGCTGCATATCCCACGCATTCAGATCGATCTGGGCCCCTAAACCTTCGGGCAACACGCGCGGCAGGTTCTCGGTCAAGCCACCGCCTGTGATATGGGCCAGCGCATGCACGCCCCCTGCCCTGATCGCAGCCAAGGCGGGTTTTACATAAAGACGTGTCGGCGTCAGCAACGCCTCTCCCAGCGAGCCGCCACCGAAAGGCGTGGCAGCCTCCCAGCCCAGCCCCGAAATCTCAACCAGTTTGCGGACCAGCGAATAGCCGTTGGAATGCACCCCGTTCGAGGCCAGCCCCAACAGAACATCACCCGCCTTCACGCCATCAGGCAGATCAGCGCCTCGTTCCATCGCGCCGACTGAAAATCCGGCCAGATCGAAATCACCATCGGGATACATGCCCGGCATCTCGGCGGTTTCGCCACCGATCAGCGCGCAACCCGACTGCGCGCAACCCTCGGCAATCCCTTCGATGATCCGAGCGGCCGTATCTGTGTCCAGCTTGCCGGTTGCGAAATAGTCGAGGAAGAACAAAGGCTCGGCGCCCTGACAGATCAGATCGTTGACGCACATGGCGACCAGATCGATACCGACGCCGTCAACAACACCGGTATCAATTGCTATCCGCAGCTTGGTGCCGACACCGTCAGTCGCGCCGACCAAGATGGGGTCGTCATAGCCCGCTGCCTTCAGATCAAACAGCGCACCAAAGCCGCCCAGACCGCTCATCACACCGGGGCGGTTCGTCCGCTTGGCGGCGGGCTCAATCCGATCGACCAGAGCGTTGCCTGCATCAATATCCACACCCGCATCGGCATAGGTGATTCCGTTCTTGCCCGCTGTCATGGTAGGTCCCTTAAGAATGCTTTGCGGGCGGGTTAGTCGATTGTGCGTCTTGTTGCAACGGTCAGGCTTGACGCGGGCGTTCACCGTGATACTCAAAGCGCTCAGGCGGGCCTGTAGCTCAATTGGTTAGAGCAGAGCGCTCATAACGCTTTGGTTGCGGGTTCAAGTCCTGCCGGGCCTACCAAAATCTCTGATTGACGCCGACAGTCTTTGTCGCGAGTCGGTACCCTAAAGATACTTTTTGTTCGCGATGGTCATGCCGGATTTGAAGACGCGCATCGTCCTTATGTTGATCGCTAAAGGCGCCTCACCTCAACAGTCTTGCCTCAGCACGCCGAACAAATGGTCGGGCGGGATGTGATGGTCCACCACCCTGGGCCAGCTCTGGAAATATCTCAACGAGCTCCTGATATACGGCACGATCTGCGTTCATGATATGCTCGCCAGCAAAGAAGCTCTCCAGAGGAGCATTCTCGCAATAAATGATCTCATGTTGGTCGAACATAATATGGATGTATGTCACCTCATCACATGGGCGGACATAAATCCGATCGCCGTCGCATAAATGCTTGGCAGCGCAAAGCGCCTCGGGCATGTGCAGAAACAACTCGCAGCGCCAACCCGAGATCAGAATCCGGTGTTGTGGTGAAACCCTAAGGGTTCGCTCGTTTCCAATCGTGTGAGGTGCAAAACAGATCGGAGCATGTTTTCCACGGCCAGGTACGGTGCGTGTACTTATCCAACAGATCGGACGCGGACCGTGATCCAAAGTTTTGACAAGATCACCAATCGCTAACTCTTCGATTAGACGATCCCCGTCTGGAGTTCGAATCCGTGTTCCTTTGGTGAAACAGGCGATTTCAACATTCTCGATATTAACATAGGTAAAGGAACCACCGCCTGATAGAGTTACGGTGCCACCGGTCGAACCGGGCGAAAACGGAGTGAAAGTCGACCCTGCTGGCAAGATCAGTGTGTCGTTTCCGTTGCCACCGTTTACGAAACTCGTGTTCTGGCCTGCGTAAATGACATCTGCCCCACCACCGCCGTCCAGATTTCCACTGCCGTCTTCGGCGAAAAGGGTATCACGACCACCTCCTCCACTGAGATTGTTGTTACCAGAACCACCACGCAGGATGTCCTGCCCCTGGCCTCCAAAAATGTTGTTGTTGCCGGAACCACCTTGCAGTACGTCGTTGCCGCGCCCGCCACTAATGCTGCCGCCAAGTGTGCCAGTGTCGGTGAACGTATCGTTCCCACGCCCACCACTATAGCCGCCCGCATTCAGACCAACAGATCCGCTGACATTGTCGTCGTTGTTGTTTCCTGTGTATTCGACAAATTGGCTAAATGAGCCAGCGGTAAGGTCAGAATCTGTATAGCTGGTGACAGCACCCGTATTGGTGTTCGTGAAGGTGATTGAATTCCCGGTCATTGTGACCTGGAACCGATTACTCAATCCAGAGACATCGATTGTGCTATCAGGGCCGATATCAAGCGACCCCCAGAACGCAGCGTCATTTATGTCTGCATCAGTTAGAGTTAAAAACACCGGCATCTTGAAACCCGCCTTCTGGCTCGGTGAGTTAAAGACTTGTTATAATAGATTGAACAGTATCGCACAAAATCAACTCAGAACAGCACTTGACGCAAGTCTGAGCGTCATACTGCCGTCTCACTCTAGGACCGTCCTAATTCCAATCGGCCTAAATGGTCGCGAAATCATCTGAAATCATGATGAGCTATCCGTTGATCAGCGTCAGATGCAATATCATCAAACGCCTGCGCAAAACATGTAAGTCACTCGTTTTTCGAAACTTTCCACGTCATGGAGTTTAAATTAGCTGGAACATAGAAGAGATAAGTGTTTCAAGGACCCCCATATCCGAAAATCAAGACGCTTCGACTTAGTTAAGTGAGATCAATATCGTCTACTAGCCAGGCAAATCTGTGAATCTAGATCACTTGGCACCGAACAAAGCTTTTGATGGACAAACCCTTTGCCGCATGGCACCTGAGGCGCGGCGAAGACAAGAGCGTGCGATGACCGAGAAGACCTTTATCCCCGGCCCAGATCAAAGCAGCGATTTTCGCGCGGCTTTGGGGTGTTTTGGGACAGGTGTCACGGTTGTCACCACACATACTGAAAACGGCCCCCGTGCGATTACGGTCAACTCATTTGCATCCGTGTCGCTGGATCCGCCTTTGGTGCTGTGGTGTCTGGCCAAAGATTCGTTTCGCTTCAACGCGTTCAATTCCTGCCAGCACTATGCGATCCACGTCATGGCGCAGGAACAACAGGACGCGGCGCTGAAGTTTGCCCGCGACGGTACCGATTTCTCACATGCCAAGTGGGAGTTGGACGCAGCCGGTCGCCCGCAACTGGCCGAATGTCTTGCTAGGTTCGACTGCGAGCTGCACACCAAACATGAAGCCGGGGATCACCTGATCCTTGTGGGTCATGTCGAACAGGTGATGTTCCGCACTGGTAAAGGACTGATCTTCAAACGCGGTCAGTTCGGTGGTTTTGTCGACAACGTCTAGTCGTCAAGCGAGCCATGCACGGCCAGCGCCTCTAACTGTGTTTCTTGCGGTGTGATCACCCGAAACGCTTCATGCACGCCGCTTTCCGTCAGCTCACGTGCGACGGTCAAGAGCGTATTTGGCGCGTGGTCCTCGCAAAGCTCCGACATATGATCGATTTCCGATTGCGCCACGCCATGTGCCGCTTCGACTGAAGGCGCACCGTAGAACTGCACGAAATGCTCGGCCAGATTCTGAATGATCTGATCTTTTTCTGCCGCTTCAATCTGGGTCACCGCGACAAAGGTCACTCGTCCGAAGGTTTCCAGCCCCAACCAACCATTGGCAAAAGCTTGTCGGGTTTTCCCTTCAAGATCGCCCTGCCCCCAGTTCGAAAACTCGAATCCGCCCGAGATGCACCATTCTCCGGTCCGCGCAGGGGAATGAAACACGTTCATATCGCTTTCATCGAAATGGATCGCGCGGGCGAGTTTCATTGGTTTGCCTCCAATAGCTCTGTCAGCGGGCGCAGGTGGGTCTCTTCACCATACCGGATCAACATGCCAAATCGTTCATCCGTACCTAGGAAGACGCCCCCATCGGTGAGAGGCTCCCCCACTCCGCGCAAAAGGCCCAGCCATTCGCCATGCAACCGCGCGTTGCCATCCTCTTGCCAGCGGTTGAGCCAGGTCAGCATGTGCCGTGACCAGCTTTCCACCAGTTGAGTAGCAGACACGTCGGCGCAACCTTCGTCGTAAAGCGCGGTAATATCAGGCGTGTTCCCGGGCGCATCACTGGTTTGCAGCAGTGCCAGCTCCCATCCGATCACCAGCCAGTCAGGCATCTGAGCGGGATCGGAGGACGAGGCTGCAACGTGGAACTGTCCACATTTTGCGCCGTTCACGCAAATCAGTCCGTCCCATCCCAGATGCACAGCCACTTCGGGCGGGGCCAGCGCGCCCAAAGCGTTCTGAAACCCCACCGCACACAGCGGCAACATTGCCATCGCGTCTTGCAATGGCACTTCGGGCGCGAACACGACAGCCACGCGCAGGCGGTCAGCCTGAACGTTGTGGATCACCGTGCCCGCATCACAGCCCAAAGCCGCCATGGCCTGCGCTTTTTCGAACGGATCCTCGCCCCCCTTCGCGGCGAGACCTGTCAGCAGCGGAGGGAAGACCGGATCACTCATGCGTTGCCTTTGGCAATCAGGTCACGGGCAATCTCGCGGAAAGAATCTGCCTGAGCGCTGTCAGGTTTGCTGACGACAATCGGCGCGCCGCCATCTGCGGCCAGACGGATGTCTAAATGCAGCGGGATTTCCCCAAGCAGCGGAACGCCTAGGCCCTCGGCCTCTGACGCGACGCCACCATGGCCAAATATATGTTCCTCGTGCCCGCAGTTCGAACAGATGTGCGTCGACATATTTTCGATCATCCCCAGGATCGGCGTCTCGAGCTGGTTGAACATGTCGATCCCTTTGCGGGCATCGATCAGGGCCACATCCTGCGGGGTCGAGACAACGATGGCGCCATCCACCTGGAATTTCTGGCTGAGTGTCAGTTGCACATCGCCGGTGCCGGGAGGCAGGTCGACGATCAGCACATCCAAGGCACCCCATTGCACCTGACTCATCATCTGTTGCAATGCGCCCATCAGCATCGGACCCCGCCAGACAACCGCTTGGCCTTCGTTGGTCATCAGACCCATCGACATCATGGTGACGCCATGATTGCGTAGCGGCAGAATGGTCTTGCCATCGGGGCTGGCCGGGCGACCCGACACGCCCAGCATCCGAGGCTGCGATGGGCCATAGACATCCGCATCCAGCAGACCCACCCGCCGACCTTCGGCAGCCAAAGCACAAGCGAGGTTCGCGGATACGGTGGATTTACCCACCCCACCCTTTCCCGAGGCCACGGCGATAATCCGATCCACACCGGGGACTGCCTGCGGACCGGTCTGCGATGGTTTAGGCTTAGGCTTCAGATCCGGCGGGGCCTTATCGGAATGCGCGGTCATCATGGCCGAGACCTTGGCGACCCCATCCACCATCTGTGCGGCCTGTTCGGCGGCCGCGCGCACGGGTTCCATGCGCTCGGCATGTTTGGGATCGATCTCGATGACAAACCGCACGGTATCGCCTTCGACATTCAGCGCTCGGACAACGCCTGCACTGACGATATCCTGACCGGAGACCGGGTCAGTGATCTTTTTCAGGTTCGCCAGAACCGCGTCACGAACACTCATGCCTTCACCCCCAAAACCTGCCCCATCGCATGGTCGCTTTTCATCGCACCTGTCTCCGTCTTTCCTGGTTCATTTGACGCATTTGCCTGTTGGCCGTTAGGTTTGGCCATGCGCTTTGTCCTGTTGTGCCTCAGCCTGACGCTCACCGCCACCCCTTCCGGGTCGCAAGAGGCGATCGGCCTGGCCGCCCCATCCGAGGTGACAGACACCGGCCTGTTGCAACATATTCTTCCACGCTTTTCGCTCAAGACCGGGATACGCGTTATTGCAGACGAAAGCGGTGTTATGTCGCTGACGGTGGGCCCAGCCGGTGATCCGGTCTTTGCCCGCGACGGTGTTGTCTACCATCTGAGCATTCAGGACGACCCCCGGCAGACCCGATTCCGGGATTGGCTGACATCCGACATCGGGAAACGCACGGTCGAAAGCTTTGCGCCTGATCAGGGCGCGCCCTTTAGCGCCAGTTTTGAGGTCGCCGTCACCGATACCGTAACCACAACCGATGGTGACGTGATCCTGGGCGAGGAGCTTTCGATGACCCATTGTGGCCGCTGTCACGTGATCGGTCCAAAAAACCGGATGAACGGGTTGGGCTCGACCCCCTCTTTTGCGGTTTTGCGCAGCCTTCCGGATTGGGATGAACGGTTTCAGGCCTTCTTTGCGCTGAACCCTCACCCCGCCTTCACCCAGATCGATGGGCTGACGCCGCCCTTTGATCCGGCGCGCCCCTCTCCCATTCATCCGGTTGAGATGACATTGGACGACCTCGACGCCATCTTGGCCTTTGTTTCGATCATTGAAGCGGCGGATCTTGGCAAGCCGCTGCAGCATCAATGATCCTTCCGCTTTGAGAAATAATCATCCGTCGTAACCACCCGAGGTTTGGGATTGGACCGGAACGGATTGTCCTCCATCTTGAATTGCGCGCCGACCCGGCAATTGTCACACATCTGGATCATCCGCGCCTGTTCGGACGAGGCAAACATCGGATGCGTGCCCGAAAGCTTCTCCATGATGCGTTCCACCGTCGATTTCACGCCGAACAGGGCACCACATTCGACACAAGCAAAAGGTTCTTCTTCGTTCAACACCTGCTGAGACAGGGCCGTGTCGCTCAGATCCAGTTGCGGCACCAGTGTGATCGCATCCTCGGGGCAAATGTTCCGGCATAGGCCACATTGCAGGCAGGCATCCTGCTGAAAGTTCAGCTGCGGTTTGTCCGGGTTGTCGATCAATGCACCCGAGGGGCACAGCGACACACAGCTGAGACATAAGGTACAGGCATCCGTATCCACTGCAACCGCACCATATGGGGCGCCCTCTGGCAACGATAGCGGCTCTTCCATCATTGGGTTCAAAGCTTGTGCCGCCAGCCGCGTGATCTGTCGACGATTGCCCAGGGTCAACACAGGGTCTGTCAGCGGTGCCGGAACAGCCTGCGCATAGAGCAGATCAGACAACGCGTCCGGGTCGGCCTCATCAATAAAGCTCAGACCGGCATCTGTGGCGATGGCCGAAGCCAGCGCGAGTTCCCGATCCAGTGCATCCCGCTCAGTCGTTGGTGCAAGCAGGATGTCCACCCGTGCAAACCCGTGGGCCAGACCTGCCAACATCTCGGCATGGCCGAACCCTGAGATGACACTCAGCTCCATCGGGATCACATCGGCGGGCAGGCCACGGCCAAAACGTGCCGCCAACCGGATCATCTCAGCCCCGTGGGCATCATGCACCAGCAAGCGCGGTGCACTGCCACCGGCCCGACGATAGGTGCGCGCCAGAACATGCATGCGAGACAGGATTGCGGATACCGGCGGATCCTCGTAGGTGATCGCGGTCGAAGGGCACAAGGCGGCGCAGGCCCCACAACCCGCACAGATCATCGGGTCGATTATGACATGCTCTCCGGCTGATGTGATCGCCCCGGTTGGGCAGATATCAAGGCAGTTGGTGCAGGCGACCTGTTCGGCGCGCGAATGGGCGCAGAGCGTTTCCTCAAGCCGCACATAGAGCGGTTTTTCAAACGTCCCCACCAGTTGCGCCGCGTCAAACGCCAGGCGCGCAACAGCCAACGGATCGCGCGGATCGGCCCGCAGATACCCTTCGCGTTTGGCAGGGGACTGAACCAACGGCGTGCCACCTGCTAAATCAATCAGAATGTCACAGGCGGATCTGGCCCCATCACGCGGATCGGACAAGGCGAAAGCGCCGCGACCCCCAGGCTCCATTTGCTGCAACTGGTCAATCCGCAGCGTAAATCCTCCCAACGCGCCAGTGACCGACCGTACCTGCCCCTGTACCACGTCAAAAGACCGCGTCATGGGATGCCCGCCATCAATTGTCAGAACTGTCACGGCCAGCACGTCGGCCAGACGATCCGCGAGTTCAAACGCAACTTCGGAGGGTCCAATGATGCAGCAGGTCCCTTCGCTAATCACATCCATGCTGGGTGTGATTGGCATCGGGATATTGGCCTCAGCCGCCAGTGCAGCCATTTTAGGGGCCGCATCCTGCGCCTGCTCTGACCAGCCCGCGCGATCCCGGATGTCCACAAATGCGGGCGATTCAACACCCAGATCCTCGGCAAGGTCCCGAAACACTTCCTGCTCTTGCGCACAGGCAATCAGCACCGGGTCTTCGCCTTTCAGAACATCGGCCATCAAACCAAGTTCGCGGGTACACAATCCGGTGTGAATCTTCGAACACTCCAGATCGCAGGCGGATCCGATCCGCTCGGCATCGACGGATTGCGACCCTTCGCAGTCGCATAGAATAAGTTTGGTGGCCATGTCCCTCCCCCGGACAGCTTCCTTATCTTCCCACTTTAGATGGTATCCTGCAGCTTACAATCCACACTTCAAACGCAACCCAATTTGCTACCGGCATTCTGCAAGGCTTGTATTTTCTTATAGAAATACTCGGAATTTCACATGTTAAATTTTTGTCAATCACACGGATTTGCACATAATACAGGCTTGGCAGATCGGTATTTTGTGTACCATAGTAGACGCAGGGTAAGGCACGGGAGAGCCTTACAGGGAGGAGCCAGTGGCCAAGGCCGCAAGCTGTATCGAAATGCCAGTTGGCGTCATTGTGCGCAAAACGCCCGGGGTAACCCGCTGGGCCAAGTGGAACTGGCGCGCGGTCGCTGCCCTGCCGGGTGCAGGCCCTGCGGATTGGGTTGAACTGCGCCGTGAGGGTGATGCTGTCGAATATCACGCCGCGACCCTGCCGTTGACCCTTTGGGTGGATGAGACTGAGGCCTACATGGTCAACCTGTCTGATGGGCAACCGTCGATCTATCTGGTTCTGCGCGATGCGTTGGACGGCAAACGCCCGATGGATGCGGTACTGATCACAGCCTCTCCGTTCGAAGGCCAGGACTATGCGGATACGGGTGAGGAACTGGTCGAGAAAATCCCGATGTCCGAAGGTTTGATTGCCTGGGTGCGCGATTTTACCTTGGAACATCACCGCGATGAGGTTTTCATCAAACGCCGCCGCGATAAGAAACGGACCGATCTGTTTGAGGATGGCAAAGGCGATGCGCGGATCCGGCAAGATTCAGACGTATTCCGCGCGCCGCGGAGGGTTGTGCAATGACCCAGACCCGCGATTTCTGGTCCCGCCGCAAGGCTGCCGTTCAGGCCGAAGCTGAGGCCGAGGTCATTGCCGCTGAAGAACAGGTGATTGCCCTTCGGCAGGCCGAGTTGGAAGAAAAAAGCGATGCCGAGATATTGGCAGAGTTCAATCTGCCCGACCCCGATCAGTTGCAGGCGGGTGATGATGTGTCGGGTTTCATGGCCAAAGCTGTGCCAGACCGTCTACGCCGCCGCGCTCTGCGACGTCTTTGGCGGCTGAACCCGGTGCTGGCCAATGTGGATGGTCTTGTCGACTACGGCGAGGATTACACCGACGCCGCCTGCGTGGTTGAGAACCTGCAAACCGCGTATCAGGTTGGCAAAGGCATGCTGGCCCATGTCGAGGCGTTGGCGGCTGAGACCGAGGAAGATGAAATCGAGGCTGAGATTCAAGAGCCGGAGGATGAGCCTGAGGTCCAGCCAATCATGGCTGCGGAGTCAGCCCCGAAACCTGTCCCAATGGCCGAGCTCGATGCGGAGGACGAGATCACAGAGCTTTCCCCTGCCCCGCGTCGCATGAGATTTGAATTCGAAGGATAGCGCATGACCGCAGATAACGCGCAAACACTGGATATCTCAGCCGAGGATCGGCTGCGCGCGGATTTCTACAATTTCCTCGGTCTGCTTCTGGCCGGCCCGCCGGACCAATTGCTGCTGGACCAGATGGCTGGGCTGAGCGGCGATGAAACCGATCTGGGACAGGCCATTCAGGCGATGTCTCGCGTCGCCAAGGTTACTAAACCCGCCGCCGCCGAGCGCGAGTTCAACGCGCTGTTCATTGGCTTGGGGCGTGGTGAGTTGTTGCCCTATGCCAGCTTCTACCTGACTGGTTTCCTGAACGAAAAACCTTTGGCACAACTGCGCAATGATATGGCCGTGCGCGGCATCACTCGGGCGCAGAACGTATTCGAACCCGAAGACAACATCGCCTCATTGATGGAGATGATGGCGGGCATGATCGTTGGACGCTTTGGTACGCCTGCCTCGCTGGATGACCAGAAAGCGTTCTGGAACAAACATATCGGCCCCTGGGCCGCGCATTTCTATTCGGATTTGGAAGCCGCTGAAAACTCGGTTCTCTATGCTTCGGTCGGTACTGCCGGTCGCGTGTTCATGGAGATTGAGCGCGAGGCGTTCCGAATGACGGCGGCATAACCCGCCACTCGCCAGCGCCCGAATTGGCGCTAGATCGCAAATGGGAGAGGAGACACCCATGAGCAAGACCAAGGAAGAAGGCGCGACGCGCCGCGACTTCCTGAAACTGGCCGGAACCGCAGCGCCTGCTGCTGTTGCCGCTGCCAGCCTGAGCGGTCAAGCCGAAGCAGCCGAGCTGCCGACGGACGAGACCCGCATGCAGGACACCGCGCATACCCGCGCGTATCTGGAAAGCACCCGGTTCTAGGACCGGACGTTTTCACACCCGACGGACGGTTGCGATTGGCCCTGATGTCGGCATCAAGAGTACCAAGCCAGCCGTGGCTAACACGGCGCGCAAGGGAGGAAAGAAATGCTTAGGAAAAAGACCAACGGGGTTGCGAGACGCCCCCAGCGGACAAGTATCCTGTCCCAGGTCGGCGAGAAAACCGTCGATCGCCGCGCGTTTCTGCGTGGCTCAGGCCTGACGATCGGCGGCCTTGCCGCGATCAGCGCCACGGGTGGAACCGTGACGCCAGCCAGCGCCCAAACAGCGGCAAACCAGGCCGTTGAAAACATCAAATCCGTGTGCACCCACTGTTCGGTCGGCTGTACGGTCGTTGCCGAAGTGCAGAACGGTGTCTGGGTCGGGCAGGAACCCGGTTGGGACAGCCCGTTCAACCTGGGTGCGCACTGTGCCAAGGGGGCCTCGGTCCGCGAGCACGCCCATGGCGAGCGCCGCCTGAAATATCCGATGAAAAAGGAAGGCGGAGATTGGAAGCGCATCAGCTGGGAAGAGGCGATCAACGAGATCGGCGACGGCATGATGAGCATCCGCGAGGAATCCGGGCCGGACAGCGTGTACTGGCTGGGTTCGGCCAAGCACAATAACGAACAGGCCTATCTGTTCCGCAAGTTCGCCGCCTACTGGGGTACGAACAACGTGGACCATCAGGCCCGTATCTGCCACTCGACCACGGTTGCGGGTGTTGCGAATACATGGGGCTACGGCGCCATGACCAATTCGTACAATGACATCCACAACTCTCGGGCCATCTTCATCATCGGCGGCAACCCGGCCGAGGCGCATCCCGTCTCGCTGCTGCATGTCCTGCGCGCGAAAGAGCAGAACAATGCCCCGCTGATCGTCTGCGACCCGCGCTTCACGCGCACCGCAGCGCATGCGGATGAATATGTGCGGTTCCGTCCCGGCACAGACGTTGCTCTGATCTGGGGTATCCTTTGGCATATCTTCGACAACGGTTGGGAGGACAAAGAGTTCATCCGCACCCGTGTCTGGGGTATGGACCAAATCCGCACCGAAGTTGCCAACTGGAACCCGGAAGAAACCGAGCGTGTCACCGGAGTACCCGGCTCGCAGCTCAAGCGCGTTGCCCGGACGATGGTCAACAACCGCCCCGGCACCGTGATCTGGTGTATGGGTGGGACCCAGCATACCAACGGCAACAACAACACCCGCGCCTATTGCGTGCTTCAGCTTGCGCTGGGCAATATGGGCACCTCGGGTGGTGGCACTAACATCTTCCGCGGCCACGACAACGTGCAAGGCGCGACGGACCTTGGTGTTCTGTCCCATACCCTGCCGGGCTATTATGGCCTGTCGAAGGGTGCGTGGGGTCACTGGGCCCGTGTCTGGGGTGAAGATCCCGAATGGCTGGCAGGTCAGTTCGCCACGATCAAGGACAAGGACGGCAAGGATAAACCGCTGCAGAATGAGCGCGGCATCCCGGTCTCTCGTTGGATCGACGGTGTTCTGGAAGATCCGGCCAACATGGATCAGGACAATAATGTCCGCGCCATGGTTCTGTGGGGCCACGCGCCCAACTCGCAGACCCGGATGACGGAAATGAAGACGGCGATGGAGAAGCTGGACATGCTGGTCGTGATCGACCCGTATCCCACCGTATCCGCCGTACTGCATGACCGCACCGATGGTGTCTACCTGTTGCCCGCCTGTACGCAGTTCGAAACCCGTGGCTCGGTCACGGCCTCGAACCGCTCGCTTCAGTGGCGCGATAAGGTGGTTGATCCGCTGTTCGAAAGTCTGCCAGACGAGGTCATCATGGCCAAGTTCGCCAACAAGTTCGGCTGGGCGGATCGGTTGTTCCGCAATATCGAGATGGACGACCCGGAAACCCCGAATGTTGAAAGCATCACGCGTGAGTTCAACGCCGGTCTCTGGACCATTGGCTATACCGGTCAGTCGCCAGAGCGCCTGAAAAGCCATATGGCCAACCAGCACACGTTCGACAGAACCACGCTGCAAGCCATTGGTGGGCCAAACGACGGCGAATATTACGGTCTGCCCTGGCCTTGCTGGGGAACGGCCGAGATGGGTCATACGGGGACACCAAACCTCTATGACATGTCCAAGCCAGTGGCCGAAGGTGGCCTGACCTTCCGCGCGCGCTTTGGCGTGGAACGTGATGGTGACAACCTGCTGGCCGAAGGGGTCTATAGCGTTGGATCGGAAATTCAGGATGGCTATCCCGAATTCTCGATGCAAATGCTGATGGACCTTGGCTGGGACGGTGATCTGACGGCTGAGGAACGCGCAGCCATCGACGCCGTTGCAGGACCAGAGACCAACTGGAAGACCGACCTGTCTGGCGGTATCCAGCGGGTTGCGATCGAGCATGGCTGTGCGCCCTTCGGGAACGCCAAAGCCCGCGCGGTTGTCTGGACCTTCCCGGATCCGATCCCACTGCATCGCGAGCCGCTTTATACCAACCGGCGTGATCTGGTGGCGGACTACCCAACCTACGAGGACCGTCAGGCCTATCGCCTGCCCACCCTGTATGCTTCGATCCAAAAGAACGATTTTTCAAAGGATTACCCGATAATCCTTACGTCAGGTCGTCTGGTCGAATATGAAGGCGGCGGCGATGAGACACGGTCGAACCCGTGGCTGGCCGAGCTGCAGCAGGACATGTTCGTCGAGATCAATCCACGCGATGCCAACAATCTTGGTATTCGTGATGGATCACAGGTCTGGGTCGAAGGTCCTGAGGGCGGCAAGGTCAAGGTGATGGCGATGCTGACCAACAGGGTCGGTGCCGGTGTGGCCTTCATGCCATTCCACTTTGGTGGCCATTTCCAAGGCGAGGACCAGCGGCACAAATACCCCGCCGGTGCTGACCCCTATGTGCTGGGTGAAAGTACTAACACCGCCCAGACCTATGGCTACGATTCAGTGACCCAGATGCAGGAGACCAAAGCGACTCTCTGCAAGATCTGGGCAGCGTAAGGAGGAGAAGAGAAAATGGCAGCAAGAGCAAAATTTCTCTGCGACGCCGAACGCTGCATCGAGTGCAATGCCTGCGTCACCGCGTGTAAGAACGAGCACGAGGTACCGTGGGGCGTGAACCGCCGCAGGGTGGTGACGATCAATGACGGTGACCCGGGCGAACGCTCGATCTCGGTGGCCTGTATGCATTGCTCAGACGCGCCCTGCATGGCGGTGTGCCCGGTCGACTGCTTCTATCAGAACGAAGAAGGGGTCGTCCTGCATTCCAAGGACCTGTGCATTGGCTGTGGTTATTGCTTCTACGCGTGCCCGTTCGGCGCGCCGCAATACCCGCAGGCGGGCAACTTCGGATCGCGTGGCAAGATGGACAAATGTACCTTCTGCGCTGGCGGCCCCGAAGAAACGCACTCGACCGCAGAGTTCGCCAAATATGGTCGCAACCGGATCGCCGAGGGCAAACTGCCCATCTGTGCCGAGATGTGTTCCACCAAGGCCCTGCTTGCTGGTGACGGCGATGTGGTCTCGGCCATCTACCGCGAGCGCGTTGTGGCGCGCGGGTTTGGCTCGGGCGCGTGGGGTTGGGGCACGGCCTACGACCAGAAAGACGGTTAACACCGCTTTCATGAACCAAACAGGCGACCCGCAACCGTGGGTCGCCTGATCTGGAATTTTGACCGAGGTTCAGATGTTCCGCATACTCATCGCATTGCTTTTGACCATTGGGATGGCTCAAGCCGTCGTCGCACAAACCGACGAGACCGAGGCGCCAGCCACCACAAATGAACGCACCTCGACCGGGGGGGCATCAACGCTCGAAGATATCCTTGCCCGCCAGCGCGGCGAAAAAGTGGATAACAGTTTTCGATCGGAGAACACCGGCCGGGGCAATGTCGAAGGCCTGTTGGGGCAGTTTGGACCTAGCGGTGTATCCTCGGACAGCGATGTTTACCGCGCGCTGCGCTTTGGGTCGGCAGATGTCACCGTGTCATCGCGCGGCCCGGCAGACAGTGTTCTAATACAAGACGGCGGGATGTGGTGGTGGCAATTCCGCAACGGACCATTGCGCGAATACGGCACCTATATCATCGCCGGAATGCTGGGTCTGATCCTGCTCTTCTTCCTGATCCGCGGCCGCATTCGCATAGATGGTGAAAAAACGGGCCGAACGGTTACGCGTTTCAAAAGCTTCGAACGCTTTGGTCATTGGCTTTTTGCCGGATCCTTTATCATCCTCGGAATAACCGGATTACTCACCCTCTATGGTCGCGACGTCCTGATCCCGATTTTTGGCAGGGAAGGGTTTGCGGTGATCGCCCAAGGGTGCAAATGGCTGCACAATAACCTGGCCTGGGCCTTTATGCTGGGTCTGGTCATCGTCACGGTGAACTGGATTTCACATAACATTCCAAACCGGACCGACCTGAAATGGCTCGCCGCCGGAGGGGGACTGTTCACCAAGGGCAGCCATCCGCCCGCTAAGAAGTTCAATGCAGGCCAAAAGATCATCTTTTGGGCCTGCATATTGCTGGGCACCTCAATCAGCCTGTCCGGTCTATCTTTGCTGTTCCCCTTCGAATTGCCAATGTTCGCCAAGACATTCGCCGTTGCCAATTCAACCGGCATTCCGCAGGCTTTGGGCCTGAGCCTGCCGGTCCAGATGTCACCGCAGGAAGAGATGCAATACGCTCAGGTCTGGCACGTGATGGTTGCCTATGTGTTCATCGCGATCATCGTGGCGCATATCTACCTTGGCTCCATCGGCATGGAGGGCGCGTTTGACGCGATGGGCACTGGTGAAGTCGAGGAGCAATGGGCGCGTGAGCACCACTCGCTGTGGTTGGAAGAGGTGCAGGAAAATGAGGCCAGCAAGGCAGCGGCCTCACCCGCAGAATAGATGCGTTTGCTGGTTCTGGCGTTTGCTCTGATCCCCCTTCCCGCTTGGGCTGATTTCTTCACGCTCAAGGGGCATGGAGGCCCGATCATGGGGATTGCCACAGCCTCAGATGGCCGGATCGCAACGGCCAGTTTCGACAACTCGGTCGGGGTGTGGTCAGACCAGACACCCAAATGGCTGGAGGGCCACGAAGCGGCGGTCAATGCGGTCGTCTTTAACGGCACCGCGATCTATTCAGCCGGGGACGATTTTACCCTGCGCCGCTGGCCGGGCGGAGAAGTCGTTGGCCAGCACACAGGCAAGATCGTCGGCATCGCAGCCTCAAAAACGCATGTGGCCACCGCCAGTTGGGATGGCACCATAGGCGTTTGGCCTGTTGACGGGTCAGACCCAACACTGCTTGGGCCAACCGGCAGCGGGGTGAATGCGGTGGCGTTTTCGCGCGATGGTACCCTGCTTTATTCCGCTGGTATCGATGGCAGCCTGCGGAAATGGGATGTCTTCAACGGGGAAGAGGCACAGAGATTGGTCGAACATGGGTTCGGCCTGAACGAGTTGATCCTGAACGAAGATGACGGCTGGATCGCCTATGGCGCGGTCGATGGCGTAACCCGCATCCGCGATCTTTCAACAGGTGAAGAACGGGATTTCACCCTGGATCGCCGTCCGATACTGGCCCTTGCCCTCAGCCCGGATCGCTCGCTTTTGGCCGTCGGCGACGGCGAAGGCTATATCATGGTGATCGACACGGAAAACTGGCGCATCGCCAGTGATTTCCGCGCAACCCTGCGCGGTCCGGTCTGGGCCTTGGCATTTTCCACAGACGGGCAGAATATCCATGCTGGTGGCATTGATGAGGCCATGTATAGTTGGCCAGTGTCTACCCTTGGTGATCAGGAACAAATGGCGGCAGCCGAGCCCAGCTTTCTGAAAGATCCCGCAAAAATGAGCAACGGAGAGCGCCAATTTGCCCGCAAATGCTCCATCTGTCACAGCCTGACACCCGATGGGCAACGCCGCGCAGGTCCCACATTGCATGGTATCTTTGGGCGGCGGGCCGGCACCTTACCGGGCTATTTCTACTCGGAAACGCTGCAAGACTCTGATATCATTTGGAATGACGAGACGATAAACGCCCTTTTCGATGTAGGGCCGGATCACTACATTCCAGGATCAAAGATGCCGATGCAACGGATCACGCAAGCGCAAGACCGGAACGACCTGATTGCCTTCCTGCGCAGTGCAACGGTTGATCAAAACTGAACCGGAGGAGACCATGAAAGCCTTTCTTACCGCCTTGGCCGCGATGGTCGTCATCACGGTTGCAGCCCCCTACACGCTGGAGCAGATGGGTTTTAGCGCTGAAGAAGCCACCTCTGGCGCAGCTGTACGTCTGGATTAAATGTTCGAATATCTGACCACCAAGGAACTGGCCGACCTGCTTCGGATCGGCGAGCGCAAGGCCTACGATCTGGCCTCATCGGGCGAGCTGCCTTGTGTCCGCGCCATGGGCAAGCTTTTGTTTCCACGGGCCGAAGTCATAGCCTGGCTCAATGCCTCACGATCGGGCCCGCATGTGGCCGAACCACCCCTGCCCCCGATTGTCGCGGGCAGCCACGATCCCTTGCTAGACTGGGCGCTGCGCGAAAGCGGATCGGGGCTGGCGACCTACTACGACGGTTCATTTGACGGTCTGACTCGCCTTGCAGACCGAAGTGCACAGGCGGCAGTACTGCACATCCACGAAGACCGTGGGTTCAACACCCAATCTTTACGCGACACGCTGGGCGAGGCGCCTGTTGTGCTGGTTGAAGTCGCGCAGCGCCAACGGGGTCTGCTTCTTGCGCCCGGGACCTCAGGTATCGCGGGCTTTGCTGATCTTAAGGGCCGACGCGTCATTTTGCGCCAGGACAGTGCAGCCAGCCAGCGCCTGTTCGATGCGCAGCTGGAAGTCCATGGCATGACACGGGATGATCTAGACACCCTTCCAAACTGCGCCCGCACCGAAGAGGAACTGGCGATCACCCTACATGATGGCAAAGCCGAGGCAGGTTTTGGCCTCGGGGCTTTGGCCGGACTCTATAACCTTGGATTTTCACCAACCCATTCCGAACGGCTGGATCTGGCGATCTGGCGGCGCGCTTACTTTGATGCGCCCATGCAGAAACTGCTGGGCTTTTTGCAATCAGACCCGTTCAAGGACCGCGCATCCGAGTTTGGGGGCTACGACCTGACCGGACTTGGACAGGTCCACCACAATGGCGCAGGCGGCTAGCGCTTGATCATTTTAAGAACCGTCTAGCCGAAGGCCCATTCAGCGCGCGTTGGGAAAGAACACCTGCTGCCCTTGCAAGAGGTATGACTCGATGGCCATTTGTCCGTCCGGCCCCGTCAGCCAATCGACAAACCGCTGCCCTGCCTTGGCCCGCACTTTGGGATGTTTGTCCGGGTTTACAAGGATCACCCCATATTGGTTGAACAGGCGCGGGTCTCCTTCGATCAGACTCTCAAGATCGCCCCGATTTCCAAACGACAACCATGTCGCCCGATCTGTCAGCGTATACGCCCCCATGCCGCTGGCCACATTCAACGTCGCCCCCATGCCCGAGCCGGTTTCGCGATACCAGGTTCCGGACACCTGGGTCGGATCAATACCGGTATCCGCCCAATGCCTCATCTCGGCCTTGTGTGTCCCGCTATCATCCCCGCGCGAGACAAACACGGCGCCCGCCGCTTCGATCGCCTTGAGCGCAGACAGAATGTCTGACCCACCTTTGACGCCAGCAGGGTCCGATTTTGGCCCTACCAGCACAAAGTCATTATACATCAAATCAAACCGCTCAACGCCCCAGCCATCGGCCACGAACTTCTCTTCCGCTGGTTTGGCATGCACCAGCAATACGTCGCCATCCCCATTGATCGCGTTGCGAATGGCCTGTCCGGTGCCGACAGCGACGACACGCACATCGATCCCGGTCTCAGCCTCAAAGCCGGGAAGGATATAATCCAGCAGGCCCGAATTCTGCGTCGAGGTTGTCGACTGCACAATGATGAACGGCTCCTCTGCAAAGCCCGCACCTGCCATCAGGCCAAGCCCCACTACCGCTGCGCGCAATACTGCCCGAACCATCATGATCTCCGATTTGTTGTTAGGTCACCAAGCCGCCCGCCAGATAACGGCGAGAGGCTTCACTTTCTGGGGAATCCAGAACCTGTTTGGCAGGTCCGTGTTCAACCACACGACCGCCTTGCATCATGACAATATCTGCTGCCAACCGCCGCGCCTGCCCAATGTCATGTGTCACCATGACAATTCGCACGCCGCGTGACGACGCCCGCAGGATCATGCGTTCGATCATCTGTGTCGCGTTTGGGTCCAACGCGCTTGTGGGCTCATCCAGAAACAAGGTTTCGGGCGTTACCGCCAGCGCGCGCAAGATCGCAAGACGCTGCGCCTCACCACCTGACAGAGAACGCGCGGACTGCCGGGCTTTGCCCTCAAGCCCGCCTTCGGCCAACAACTCAACGATCCGCGCCTTGCGCGCTGCGCGTTTCAGGCCCTGACGTTTGAGCACAAAATCCAGATTGGCTGACACCGAACGCCGTAGAAGAACCGGCTGCTGAAACACCATGGCCTGCCGCGCCATATGAGTGGCGTTCAACGCCTCATTATCCTGCAACACGCGCCCCTGATCTGGTGAGATCAGCCCGTGCAAACACCGTAGCAGCAAGCTCTTACCCGCCCCGTTTGGGCCCAACAGCAAAGTTGGTCCCGGCCCATCCAGAACCAGATTGGAAACATCCAGCAAGGCGGAGCCATTGCGGCGGATTTCTACATCGCGCACCTGCAGGCAATTTGTCATTTCCGACACCAGATCACGCATGGCGCAACCCCTCCTGCTCGGCCCGCAGGCTGGCCGCGCTGACCATGGCATTCACGGCCACCGCAATCCCGATCAGGATCGCCCCCAAAGCCAGCGCCAACGCCAGGTTGCCTTTCGACGTTTCCAGCGCAATCGTCGTGGTCATCACCCGCGTCACGTGGTTGATGTTGCCCCCAACGATGATCACGGCCCCAACTTCGGCAATCGCACGGCCGAATCCGGCCAGCAGCGCCGTAACCAAAGCAAGGCGCGCATCCCAGAGCAGAACCGGAACCGACGCCAATCGCGACACGCCCAGCGAACGAAGCTGTTCCGAATACTCGTCGGCCAGCATCTCAACCACTTGCCGGGTCAGTGCGGCCACAATTGGCGTTACCAATACGACCTGAGCGATGATCATTGCGGTTGGTGTGTAAAGCAGTTCCAACACACCCAAAGGCCCGGAACGTGAGAGCATCAGATAGACCAACAGCCCCACCACCACAGGCGGGAAACCCATCAGCGCGTTCATCAGCACGATCAAAACCCGACGCCCAGGGAACCGTGCCACCGCCAAAGCCGCCCCAATGGGCATCCCGATCAGTGCGGAAATCAGCACGGCAAAGAGGGAAACTTGCAGAGACAAAAGCACAATGGCCCAAAGCTCTGCATCTCCGTTGAGGATCAAAGACAGCGCTATCCTGAATTCTGATGCAAATCCTTGCATTTTACTCCATCATCGAACTTACTTCGGATCAAATGCGAAATTTTACAGATAAATACTAACCTGATTTGACACCGAGTACACGCACAATTCCAACAGTCGGCACAAAAAAACGCGGCCCCATTTGGGACCGCGCTAAAACGACTTCGAGGATGAATTACCTTAGTTCAAGGCTGCATCCGTGATCTGGTGTGTCCAGGCCCCTTCGGGCTGTTTGGTGATGACCGGATCAGATCCACCTGCCAGCAATGTGCCCACGGTCCGCTCAAAATCCGCCGGGTCCAGCGCACCATTCGAACCAGCGGTCAGCTTGGCAATCTCACCCATCATGCGCTTCTGATGTTCCTCGGTTTGCGCACCGGTTGCGTCATTGTCCAAAACGATCAGAGCAGCCTCTTCCGGGTTCTCCTCGGCATATTTCCAGCCTTTCATCGAGGCGCGTACGAAACGCTGCATCTTGTCCACGAAAGCCTCATCGCTCAGGTTCTCTTCCAGCACATAGAGACCGTCTTCCAACGTTGCGACTCCCTGATCTTCGTATTTGAAGGTCACTAGTTCATCCGGGCTGACGCCCGCATCGATGACCTGCCAGTATTCATTGTAGGTCATGGTGCTGATGCAATCTGCCTGACGCTGCAGCAAAGGATCAACGTTGAAGCCCTGTTTCAGGACCTCGACACCGTTCTCGCTTTTGCCGCCGGTATCGATACCCAAGCTGCTCATCCAGCTCATGAAAGGGAATTCATTGCCAAAGAACCAAACGCCCAGGGTGCGGTTCTTCAGATCTTCGGGCGAGGCAATTCCGGCATCCTTCCAGCAGGTCAGCATCATGCCCGAGCTTTTGAAAGGCTGCGCAATATTAACCAAAGGCAGGCCCTTTTCGCGGGCAGCCAATGCGGCTGGCATCCATTCGACGGTTACATCGGCCCCGCCACCGGCAATCACCTGCGTTGGCGCGATGTCCGGACCACCCGGCAGGATAGTCACGTCCAGATCTTCTTCCTCGTAGAACCCCTTGTCCTTCGCCACATAGTAGCCCGCGAACTGGGCCTGCGTGACCCATTTCAACTGCAGGTTCACTTCATCTGCAGCCAGTGATGCACTGGCGGCCAGGCTAAAGGCGGCAACCGCCCCGCTGAGTAGCTTTTTCATCTTCATCTTCTCCTAGTTGCTTTGTGTGCCCCGTTTTCGAGGTCTGTTCAGTCTTCTTTTTGTTATCCGCGTTGTGAGGGGTGCCAGAAGGTCACCACCTTTTCGATCCCTGCCACCAATGTATAGAACACCGTACCCGCCATGGCCGCCACTGCAATCTCGGCCCAGACCAGATCGATCGACAAGCTGCCCACCCCGGTCGAGATCCGAAAGCCCATGCCGCGCGTGGGCGATCCGAAGTATTCGGCGACAATCGCCCCGATCAGCGCCAGCGTTGTGGCAATCTTGAGCCCGTTGAAAATGAACGGCGTCGCCGCAGGCAGACGCAGCTTGATCAGGGTCTGCATATAACTGGCCGCATAGGTGCGCATCAGATCACGCTGCATGGAGTCCGCCTCGCGCAGGCCCTGTACCGTGTTCACAAGGATCGGAAAGAACACCATTACGACGACCACGGCCGCTTTGGATTGCCAGTCGAACCCGAACCAGCTGACCAGAATGGGCGCAATCCCCACGATGGGCAGAGCCGCGACAAAATTCCCGATGGGCAGCAACCCGCGTGTCAGAAACACCGACCGGTCGATAAGGATAGCGGTCAGAAAAGCTGCGGTACTTCCGATGGCAAACCCGGTGAAAGCACCCTTGAAGACGGTCTGGGTAAAGTCCTGCCACAGAATATCGGTCGAGTTCGCAAAGGTCTGCGCCACCATAGACGGCGGCGGCAGGATCACGGGTGAGACGTTCAGCCCGCGCACCAGACCTTCCCACAAGATCAGCAGTGTGACACCAAACAGCACAGGCACAAAGACCCGCACACCTTTAGAATCTCGATAGATCGACCGCGCCAGCCATGCATTCAGCCACCAGGCACCGGCCCAGAAAATTAGCGCAAAGATCAGCCAGCTCATGCGCCCATCCCCATGCGTTTCAGCGTCACTCGTTGCAGCACATCCAGCAAGGTCACGAGTATGCCCGCCAGAATAGCCGCCGCGAACAGAGCCGCCCAGATCGCAAGCGGCGTGCCAAACTGATCCCCGATCAGTATCCGTGCGCCAAGGCCCGAAATCGCACCTGTCGGCAGTTCACCCACAATCGTTCCAACCAAAGCAGCAGCGATACCCACTTTCAGCGAGGTGAACAGATAGGGCACCGAGGACGGCAGACGCAGTTTCAGAAATGCCTGCGGACCGTTCGCGTTGTAGGTTCTCAGCAAATCCAATTGCGAAGCAGCTGGCGACCGCAACCCTTTGACCATCCCAACCAGAACCGGGAAGTAACACAGATAGGCCGAGATGATAGCCTTCGGAACGCCGCGCCCTTCGATCCCAAGTTGCGAGCTTAGGACAATGATCATCGGCGCCAAAGCCACAATCGGGACTGTCTGGCTGATAATGGCCCAAGGCATCAGGCTCATGTCCACAACGCGGGAATAGACAATAGCGACGGCCCCGAGAATGCCGACAGCCGTGCCCAGAACAAAACCCCAAAGCGTCGATTGAAGGGTGATCCATCCGTGGTAGATGAGCGATCGCTTGGACATGGCTCGCCCGCGCATCGCCATTTCACCGGTGGTTTTCCAAAGCTCCTGGCCAACTTGGACCGGGGTTGGCAGGCGTGGTCGATCCAATTCATAACCACGTGCGATATGCGAAGAGTTCTGCGCCATCAAAACCCAGGCCGACATCTGCTGGCGATCCCGTGATAGCTCGGGTGTCACTGTTTCCCCGGCGCGTTCCGCCTGATCCAGCGATACGCGGATATTCATCGGTGCCACGGCGAAATACCAAAGCACGACAATGGCCAACAGAACCGTTATCACGGCAAGAGCCTGCTTCATGCGCGCCACTCCATACGGAACACCGGAACCGTATCCGGAGGCACCGGCGGCTCCTCGGCTGTTACTTCGAAGCCCTCACGTCGGTAGAACCTTTGCGCCTCTGTGTTGAGCGTATGCGTGGTCAACCAAAGAAAATCCCGCCCTTCCTTAGCCTTGTCGACAAAGTGTTTGCCAATTCCTTGCCCGGTTCGGCTGCAATAGAGCGCACCGATCTTCTGCTCTTTTGGGTCGACAGACATGTAGCAATCCACCGGTTCACCAGCGACCCAGATCTCACGCACGTCAAACGCCTCACCGATCATTCCTGCCAATTGATCCACCGATAACTCTTCGCGCATCCACTCGGTCTGGCTGGCCCAGTTGTGAACCACGCGGGCGCATTCTTCCACATCCACGGGCCTTGCGCGCCTGATCTGGACAGGATCAGTCATCATAGGAATGCCCTGCCCGTAGCCCGTCACGTACCCGGTGCGCGACCTCGATGAATTCCGGCGTATCGCGAATGTCCAACGGCCGTTCCTTGGGCAACGGGCTGTCAATCACATCCGTGATCCGCCCGGGCCGAGGGCTCATGACGACGATCTTGGTGCTAAGATATACGGCCTCAGGGATCGAGTGCGTAACGAACCCAATCGTCTTCTCGGTCCGCGCCCACAGCGCCAGAAGCTGTTCGTTCAGGTGGTCCCGCACAATCTCATCCAGCGCCCCGAACGGTTCGTCCATCAGCAGGATATCGGCGTCAAAAGCCAAGGCGCGCGCGATACTGGCACGTTGTTGCATCCCACCGGATAGCTGCCACGGAAACTTCCCACCAAACCCTTCCAGATCAACCAGTTCCAAAACCTTCTTAACACGCTCATTCTGTTCTGCGGCTGAGTATCCCATGATCTCAAGCGGCAGTTTGATGTTCTTGGCAATTGTGCGCCACGGGTATAACCCAGCGGCCTGAAACACATATCCATAGGCGCGCTTGCGTCGCGCTTCATCCGGAGTCATGCCATTCACCGTCAACGTTCCGCCTGTCGGTGTTTCCAACGCCGCGATACAGCGCAGGAACGTGGTTTTGCCGCAGCCAGACGGGCCAATGAAGCTCACGAAATCACCCTTGTCGATGGTCAGATTCACATCTTTGAGGGCATGGATCGGACCATCATTCGTCTGAAAGGTCAGGTCGAGTTGCCTTGCCTTGATCACGGGCTGGGTCTTACTTTCAGTAGTCATTCCATCGCCTTGAAAAGATTTAATTTGAGCCGCAACTGGACGGCTCATACAGATCACACACCAGACGCCGGAATACCCGTCCGCTCAATGGGTCGCGGTGCTGTCAGCTCTTTCCAAGTGCTCAGAGCCTTGTTCACATGCGTATTGGCCTCACGCGACACGAACTTTCCGTGTCCTTCCTGCGTTCTGATCTCACCGCCATGTACGGCAACCGCACCACGGGTCAGCGTGAACCGCGGCAGCCCGCGCACTTCCTTGCCTTCAAAGACGTTGTAGTCGATCGACGATTGTTGCGTGTCAGCCGAGATGACCTTGGCCTTATCCGGGTCCCAAACCACCAGATCCGCATCAGCGCCAACAAGAACTGCGCCCTTTTTCGGATAGCAATTCAATATCTTGGCGATGTTTGTTGAAGTAACCGCTACAAACTCGTTCGGCGTAAGCCGCCCGGTATTCACCCCATGGGTCCACAGCATTGGCATCCGATCTTCCAACCCTCCGGTCCCGTTCGGGATCTTTGTGAAATCCCCCACGCCATAGCGTTTCTGCTCGGTCGTAAAGGCGCAATGGTCCGTTGCGACCACACTCAACGTGCCCGATTGCAGACCGTTCCACAGGCTGTCCTGATGCTGCTTGTTCCGGAACGGAGGACTCATGACCCGCCGTGCCGCATGTTCCCAATCGTGGTGGAAATACTCGCTCTCATCCAAGGTCAGGTGCTGGATCAAAGGTTCTCCCCAAACCCGCTTGCCCTGCATCTTCGCGCGCCGAATGGCCTCATGCGCCTCTTCGCAGGAGGTATGTACCACGTACAAAGGCACGCCCGCCATGTCCGCAATCATGATCGCGCGGTTGGTCGCTTCGCCTTCGACCTGCGGTGGACGGGAATAGGCGTGTGCCTCAGGGCCGGTATTGCCTTCGGCCAGCAGCTTTGCGCTCAGCTCAGCCACCACGTCACCGTTCTCGGCATGCACCATCGCGGTGCCACCCAGTTCAGCCAGACGTTTGAATGATGCAAACAACTCATCATCATTCACCATCAACGCGCCCTTATAGGCCATGAAGTGCTTGAATGTGTTGATGCCGCGCGTCTCGATGACTGTCTTGATGTCGTCAAACACCTGCTCTCCCCACCAGGTCACCGCCATGTGGAACGAGTAGTCACAATTCGCCCGCGTCGATTTGTTGTCCCAACGCTTAAGCGCGTCCAGCAGGCTCTCTCCCGGATTGGGAAGTGCGAAATCCACCACCATCGTGGTGCCACCTGCCAGGGCCGCGCGCGTGCCGCTTTCGAAATCGTCGCTGGAATAGGTCCCCATGAAGGGCATCTCAAGATGCGTATGCGGGTCGATCCCACCGGGCATCACGTAGCACCCCGAGGCGTCCAACTCTTTGTCGCCACGCAGGTCCGGCCCAATCTCGGTGATCACACCGCCCTCAACTTTCACATCCGCCTTATAGGTCAGATCGGCGGTTACGATGGTCCCGTTCTTGATGACAGTACTCATTTCAAACTCCCTGTTGCGGTCTGCGCCGCTTGCTTCATCTGGCTAAAAATATCCCGGGGGAGTCGCGGCCTGCCGCGACGGGGGCAGCGCCCCCTATTCCACGATCTCAGACGTCTCAACGACCGCGTGCAGCAAAACATCCGCCCCGGCAGCCGCCCAATCCTTGCTGATCTCTTCGGCTTCGTTATGGCTCAGGCCATCTACGCAAGGGCACATCACCATCGCAGTCGGCGCGACCCGGTTGATCCAGCAGGCATCATGCCCGGCCCCCGAGATGATATCCGTATGGGAATACCCCAGCCGCTCTGCCGCGTCGCGCACGGCGGCCACACAGCCCTCATCGAATTTGACCGGATCGAATCCACCGACCTTTTCGAATTCAATCTGCAGGCCCATTTCATTCACGATATCCTCGGCCGCCACACGCAGACGATTTTCCATATCAGTGATCACATCCAATTCAGGCGAGCGGAAATCGACCGTGAACACGACCTTGCCCGGGATCACATTGCGGGAATTCGGATAGACATCAATATGCCCCGCTGCCCCAACGGCGTGCGGTGCATGCGACCACGCAATCTCATCCACTTTCTCAAGAATACGCGCCATGGCCAGGCCCGCATTCTTACGCATTGGCATCGGAGTCGAACCGGTATGGGCATCTTTGCCGGTCACGGTAATTTGCGTCCAACTCAGGCCCTGTCCGTGGGTGACAACGCCGATATCCTTACCCTCGGCCTCCAGGATCGGGCCCTGTTCGATATGCAGTTCAAAGAAGGCATGCATCTTGCGGGCGCCGACCTCTTCCTCGCCGCGCCAGCCGATCCGCTGTAGTTCTTCGCCGAACTTTTTGCCTTCCGCGTCTTCACGGTCATAGGCCCAATCCTGCGTGTGCATCCCCGCAAACACGCCTGAAGACAGCATGGCCGGCGCGTAACGCGTTCCTTCTTCATTGGTCCAGTTTGTCGCGATAATCGGATGCTTGGTCTTGATGCCCAGATCATTCAACGTGCGAATGATCTCCAGCCCACCCAGCACACCCAGCACGCCGTCATACTTGCCACCTGTCGGCTGGGTATCGAGATGCGAACCCACATAAACTGGCAGAGCCTCTGGGTCTGTGCCCTCGCGCATGGCAAACATGTTGCCCATCTGATCCAGTCCCATGGAACAACCCGCTTCCTCGCACCAGCTTTGGAACAGCGCGCGCCCTTTGGCGTCTTCATCGGTCAGCGTCTGTCGGTTGTTGCCGCCCGCGACGCCGGGGCCGATCTTGGCCATCTCCATCAGGCTGTCCCACAACCTGTCGCCATTGATCCTGAGATTCTGCGCCGGAGCTGCCATAGTCACTTTCCCTGTTGCTTGCGATTTGCTCGCTATTGGTGTCTTGATTTGACCATCTGGTCAAACTCACGCTATCACGGGTTCGACATCAGTCAAGAAATTGCGGTGCACCACCAAACTTTTTGGCCTAGTCCATGCGTGCCTGACGAAAAAAGAGACAGTCCGAACAGATGCCCAGCGACCGCGCCCCAACCCGCATTCAGAAAAAGAACCGCGCTGCGATTCTAGAGGCCGCGTTGAACGTGTTTTCGTCACATGGGTTTCGCGGCTCAACTGTTGATCAGATCGCGACTGAGTCCGGACTGAGCAAGCCGAATTTATTGTACTACTTCCCGTCAAAAGAAGCGATCCATACGGAGCTTCTGTCTGGCCTGCTGGAAACCTGGCTGGCGCCGCTGCACGATCTGGACGAAAACGGTGATCCGCTTGAGGAGCTTCTGTCCTATGTTCGCCGAAAGCTGCAGATGAGTCAGGAGCTACCACGAGAAAGCCGCCTGTTTGCCAACGAGTTGGTTCAGGGCGCACCGCGCATTCACGAGGCTTTGTCGCAAGACCTCAAAGCATTGGTCGACGAGAAAACCGCGCTTCTGACCAAATGGATGGATCAAGGCAAAATCGCGCGGGTGCACCCTTATCACCTGATGTTTTCGATCTGGGCCCTGACCCAGCACTATGCAGACTTCGAAGTTCAGGTGCGCGCGATCTTGGGCGACGAAGACCCGTTCGAAGGCGCAGAAACGTTTGTCGACACCCTGTATCGAAAGCTTCTGACACCTTGAACGAAGGGGCCATATCAACGGCCCCTCAAAGATCTGCGCAAACCTGCTCATTCAGCGGCCTTGGCCATCGGATTATTGGGATGCGTTGTCCAGTTCGCATAGTCCGGCTGAACCTCGCGCCCGGTACGCGGGTCAACCTCTCCTGCTGCCATCGGCTCCATCGAAATACAGCCCTCGACCGGGCAGACATCGACACAGAGGTTACAGGCCACGCATTCTTCGTCGATCACCTCGAACACCCGGTCCGGTGACATGGCAATTGCCTGATGGCTGGTGTCTTCGCAGGCGGCATAGCAGCGACCGCATTTGATGCACTGGTCCTGATCGATCTTGGCCTTGGCGATGTAGTTCAGGTTCAGATACTGCCAATCGGTTACGTTGGGGACCGCGCGACCGACAACTTCTGAGACGTTGGAATACCCCTTCTCGTCCATCCATTTGGACAGACCCGCCGTGAGTTCATCGATGATCTTGAAACCATAGGTCATCGCCGCTGTGCAGACCTGTACGTTGCCGCAACCCAGCGAAATGAACTCTGCCGCATCACGCCATGTGGTAACGCCACCGATGCCGGAAATGGGCAGACCATGCGTTTCCGCATCTCGCGCAATTTCCGAGACCATGGACAAGGCGATCGGTTTCACCGCCGGACCGCAATAGCCGCCATGGCTGCCCTTGCCATCAATCGAAGGTTCGGGGCTGAACGTGTCCAGATTGACGCTGGTGATCGAGTTGATCGTGTTAATCAGCGACACCGCATCCGCACCGCCATTCTTGGCCGCCGCCGCGGGTTTGCGAATGTCGGTGATGTTCGGCGTCAGCTTCACGATCACCGGGCGGTCATAGTACATCTTGCACCAGCGGGTGACCATTTCGATGTATTCCGGCACCTGACCGACGGCTGCGCCCATGCCCCGCTCGCTCATCCCGTGCGGGCAGCCGAAATTCAGCTCGATTCCATCCGCGCCGGTCTCAGCCACGCGGGGCAGGATAGCTTTCCACGCGCCCTCCTCACACGGCACCATGATTGAGGCGATCAGCGCCCGGTCCGGGTAATCTGCCTTGACCCGCGCCATTTCCTCGAGGTTTACCTCAAGTGGTCGGTCGGTAATCAGTTCGATGTTGTTCAGGCCCAGCAACCGCCGATCTGCGCCATAGATCGCACCGTAACGCGGCCCGTTCACATTCACGACCGGAGGGCCCTCGGCCCCCAGTGTTTTCCAGACCACGCCGCCCCATCCGGCCTCAAAGGCGCGGCGGACGTTGTATTCTTTGTCGGTCGGCGGGGCCGAGGCCAGCCAGAAGGGGTTGGGGCTGGATATGCCCAGAAAGTCTGTCGTCAGGTCAGCCATGGGTACTCCTTTCCGGCTCCTCAGCCGGTTTTCTTGAAAATCATCTCGGTAGGGCGAATCCGCCCGGCATGCAGGTTTGCGACGTAGTTTTGAAACTTCTCGGGCGCCGTCTCGCCCATCATCAGGTGGATGCCCAACGGCGCGGGGCCGGTTTCGGCAATCTTTGCAAAGACTTCCTCGAAGAACTTAATTGCAAACTCGGTACGATCCGTCTCGGCCTCCAACTCAAGCCCAGCCGCTGCGGCCGCGTCCTTATAGAGCTCGGGCGCGTCTACAAAGGATGTCTCAGCAACGCTTGACCAGGGCAAAGGGAACGCCAGAGGTTCGTCTGTTTCACCGGCCATCACGTCGAACAGAGCAAACTGCCCACCCGTTGCCAAAGCACGCGCAACCTCGGCGAACAGCCCGGCCTTGTCTTCGATATTCATGCCCACATGCAACATAACTGCCAGATCGAACCCAGCATCCGGCACTGGCATGTCCAAAGCACTGCCGACGTGGAACGCGACCTTGTCGGAATGCCCCACGATCTCGCTGAGTGCCTTTGCCGTTTCGACAAATTCGGGTGTCAGGTCGACCCCCGTCACAGTCGAGTCATACCGATCCACAACATAGCGCGACGTCCCGCCGATCCCGCAGCCCACATCCAGCACCCGCGTCGCATGGGTCAAAGACAATTGGTCAAACAGGTGATCAGTAGCCAACACCCCGCCCGTGTGGAACTCGTCTCCGGCTTTCAGATCGGCGACCGTGGCCGCATCCGGGTCCACGCCGCTGGCTTTCAGCGCGTCGCGCACGCGGTCCGTCAGGGCACCGGTGGTATAATGTTTGGCAACTGCGTCTTCGATCTGGGACATAACGATACCTCAGTGAATAGGTTGGCTTGAAAGCCTCACCCTATCACGAAACCAGGCTCGCGTGGATGTCCATCGCCGCATCCCGGCCTTCGGCCACGGCGGTCACGGTCAGGTCTTCGCCCCCGGCCGCACAATCTCCACCAGCCCAGACACCGGAGATGGAAGTACGCCCAGCACCGCTGACAGCGATCTTGTTGCCGTCCAGTTCCAGCCCTTCGGGCGCGCCATCCAGCGTCTGACCAATTGCTTTCAGAACCTGGTCCGCGGGTAGCCGAACCGTCTCACCGTTTCCGGTCAACTGACCGTTTTGGTTCGAAGTGTATTCAAGCTCGATCTCGACTGCGGCACCGTTGCCATGCACCGCGACAGGCTGAACATTGGTCATAATCCGCACGCCGTGCGAGGCCGCAAGGTCCTGCTCGTACCGGCTGGCCCCCATCGCGTCGCGCCCACGACGATAGGCGATCGTGACCTGCTCGGCCCCTAGCAGCTTTGACTTCACCGCCGCATCAACAGCCGTCATGCCGCCGCCGATCACAACCACATTCCGACCGACCGGCAGATCAGCAAGATCCGACGCTTGCCGCACGTCCGAGATGAAATCGACTGCCGGGCGCACGCCGTCCTTGTCCACGCCTTGCGCCCGCAGCGCATTCACACCGGCCAGGCCAATGGACAGAAAAACAGCGTCGTAATTCTCGATCAGACCTTCCAGAGAGATCGTTTCGCCCAGCAAAGACCCTGTTTCGATCGAGATACCGCCGATTTTCAGAAGCCAGTCGACCTCGGCTTGCGCAAAGTCATTGGTCGATTTATAAGCCGCGATCCCGTATTCGTTCAGGCCGCCCGGCTTAGGCTTGCCTTCGTGGATCACCACATCATGGCCCAGCATGGCCAGCCGATGGGCGCAAGCGAGACCCGCTGGTCCCGCGCCAACAACGGCCACGGTTTTGCCGGTCGCCGCAGCGCGTTCAAAAGGATGTTCGCCCGAGGCCATTACATCATCGGTTGCAAAGCGCTGCAGGCGACCGATCTCAACCGGTTTGCCTTCGGCGGATTCGCGCACACAGGCCTCTTCGCACAAGGTTTCGGTCGGACAGACCCGGGCACACATGCCACCAAGGATATTTTGATCCAGAATGGTCTTTCCCGCCGCTTCTGGCTGACCCGCCTGTATCTGACGAATGAACAACGGAATATCGATATCCGTCGGACAGGCTGTCACGCATGGCGCGTCGTAACAGAAATAGCAGCGATCTGCGGCCACGGCGGCCTCATGCGGGGCCAAAGGCGGATGCAGATCCGTAAAATTCGATGTCAGTTCATCGCTGGAAAGCCGCCCGGAAACGATCCCGGGTGCCATCTGGCCCTGTGCCATCGCTCTACTCCCTGTAGATATGTTTTTTGTGACCTCAGCTTGCCACAAATCGAAATTTTATCAATTGGTAAAATTTATCAATTGGTCAAAATTTTGAAAATGCACGAGATTTAGTTCGAAATATCGGCGTTTTCGCAGTTTTTTGGTAACAAACTAGGCAGCATTGACACGCTGAAGTGCCGCAACTCGGGTTGGCATTGGACAACCCGCGCACCACAAACGACTTTTGACGCCCTACCCCGGTTGCTGTAAGCCCAATCTCAGATGCGTGAGATCAACGCATGTTTAGGACGGGCACAGATGCGGGCAGCTTCGCAAGACTTCAATATTGTCATCATTGGTCAGAACAACCGCCTGCAATATGAGGCGGTCCTGTTCGCTGCCTCGCTGCGCCATTCCGCGCCCGACTTCAAAGGGCGTCTGTTCGTCGCCACACCCAAACCCGGCCCGCGCTGGACCCAGAACCCGGCCATTCAAGACCAGGACGTACTCAAGGCCTTGAAACAGCTTGATGCGGAAATCCTGCCTTTTGACAATCATGTCTTTGGCGAAAGCTATCCCAACGGGAACAAGATTGAGGCGCTTTTGGCCCTGCCCGAAGGCGAACCCTTTGTTTTCTTTGATACAGATACCCTGATCACTGGCGATCTGAGCAGAGTTCCTTTTGATTTTAACCGCCCTGGTGCCTCGCAAAAAGTAGAAGGCACATGGCCCAAGCCCACGCTTTACGGGCCAGGGTTTGAGGGCATCTGGTCTGCGCTTTATCGCCGTTTTGATCTGGATTTCGACAGCTCGATTGATACCGACCAACCGCAGGGACATTGGCGTCGGTATCTGTATTTCAACGCAGGCTATTTCTTTTACAAATGCCCGCGTCAGTTTGGCGAGCGGTTTCTGGACTATGCGCGCACCATCCGGGATGAGAACCTCCCTGAACTGGTCGGACAGAACCTTGATCCATGGCTGGATCAGGCCGCCCTGCCCCTTGTGATCCATTCCCTTGGCGGTGGGCGAGACGCTTTGCCCGAAGGGCTGTTGGATGGCTCGGTCAGCTGCCATTATCGCTTGTTCCCGCTGCTCTATGCACGCGAGAGCGACCATGTGATCGACGTTCTGGAAACCGTCGTGGCCCCGAACAAGGTCAAGAAGGTTCTCAAGCAATATGATCCGATCAAAAAGCTGGTGATTCAGGGCAAGGGTCAGAAAATCCGGAACCTGTTTGATCGCGATGCCCTGCCCAGTCGCGAACAGGTGATCCGCAACAGGATCAAAGCACAGGGCCTCTGGATGCGCTGAAAGCGGCGTTGTGTGACAGCGGGCAATGCCCTACAGATTTCGCAAGTTCTAATTCGACAGGAGAGTTTACGATGTCCGACGGCCCTACCTATGGTTTTGACACCCTACAGATCCACGCCGGCGCACGCCCTGATCCGGCAACCGGTGCGCGCCAGACTCCGATCTATCAAACTACCGCCTATGTTTTCCGCGATGCAGATCATGCGGCGGCGCTGTTTAACCTGCAGGAAGTGGGCTTCATCTATTCTCGCCTAACTAACCCCACAGTCGCTGTGTTGCAGGAACGTGTTGCGACGCTGGAGGGCGGCGTTGGCGCGGTCTGCTGCTCCTCCGGCCATGCGGCGCAGATCATGGCGCTGTTCCCGCTGATGGGACCAGGTTGCAACGTGGTGGCCTCGACCCGTCTGTATGGCGGCACGGTCACGCAGTTCAGCCAGACGATCAAGCGCTTCGGCTGGTCGGCCAAGTTTGTCGACACCGACGATCTGGACGCCGTTAAGGCCGCCATTGACGAAAACACCCGCGCGGTATTCTGCGAATCCATCGCCAACCCCGGCGGTTATGTCACCGATATCCGATCGCTGGCGGATGTGGCGGACGCGGCAGGCATTCCGCTGATCGTCGACAACACCTCGGCCACGCCCTACCTGTGCCGCCCGATTGAACACGGCGCGACTCTGGTCGTGCATTCGACCACCAAATACCTGACCGGCAACGGCACCGTCACTGGTGGTTGCATCGTGGATTCGGGCAAGTTCGACTGGTCGGCGAATGACAAATTCCCCTCGCTCAGCCAGCCCGAGCAAGCGTATCACGGGTTGAAATTCCATGAGACCTTCGGCACGCTGGCCTTCACCTTCCACGGCATCGCAATTGGCCTGCGCGATCTGGGCATGACCATGAACCCGCAGGCGGCACACTACACGTTGATGGGGATCGAGACGCTGTCGCTGCGGATGGAGCGCCACGTCGAAAACGCCCAGAAGATCGCCGCCTGGCTCGAGGCGGATGACCGGGTCGACTACGTGACCTATGCAGGCCTGCCCTCGTCGCCCTATCACGACCGGGTCAAGGCGCAGTATCCCCGCGGCGCTGGCGCGTTGTTCACCTTTGCCGTCAAAGGCGGCTACGACGCCTGCATCAAACTGGTCAACGCTTTGGAGATCTTCAGCCACGTTGCCAACCTCGGCGATGCGCGCTCGCTGATCATCCATTCGGCGTCGACCACCCACCGGCAGCTGACGCCCGAGCAGCAAGAGGCCGCTGGCGCAGGCCCCAATGTGGTTCGCGTCTCGATCGGAATCGAGGATGCCAACGACCTGATCGCCGATCTGGATCAGGCTTTGGCCAAAGCCAGCGCATAAACCATGAGCGGGCACGACACCAACACGCTGGGTCAACCCATCGGACGGCCGGTCAAGGGCGAGTTCCCTCGCCCCACACCACCCTATACCCCGATGGAGGGCCAGTATTGCTCGGTCGTGCCGCTGGATGTGAACCGACATGCGCCCGGATTGTTCCGGGCGTTTGCCAATGATGCCGATCACCGCAACTGGACCTACCTGCCCTATGGGCCGTTTGACACGGAACGGGCGTTTGAGACCTGGACACGTACCACCTGTATGGATGCAGACCCGATGTTCCATACGGTTCTGAATGCGGAGGAGGTGCCGATCGGTATGGCCTCATATCTGCGGATCGAGCCCGCAGCGGGTGCGATCGAAGTTGGGCATATCCATTTCTCACCCCTGTTGCAGCGTACACCGCAATCGACCGAGGTTATGTATCTGATGATGAAACGCGTCTTCAACGAGTTGGGCTATCGCCGTTACGAGTGGAAATGCGATGCGCTGAACGCACCGTCTTGTGCGGCGGCTAAACGGCTGGGCTTTACCTTCGAAGGGATATTCCGCCAGGCGACTCATTACAAAGGACGCAATCGGGACACGGCGTGGTTTTCGATACTCGACAGTGAATGGCCCCGCATCAGTGGCGCATTCGAGGCTTGGTTGTCGCCTGACAATTTCGACGCGACGGGCCAGCAACGACAGCCGCTGATGGCCCGCGCCGATAACTGAGCTTACTCAGAAATCTCGAACTCCATCGAAACGCTGACGGATACCGTGATCTCACCGCCTGCGACGGGCACTCCACCAGTGTCGGCGACGCTAAAGGCGCGCATCTCTGCCATGGGCCGGACCCCTCCGGTGCGCTCGGAAATCGACTGAACCGGGCCCAGCGTGACGTTGGCTGCTTGCGCCAGTTGCTCGGCTTTTGCCGTGGCTTCACCCACCGCTTGCGCGCGCGCCTGAACCTCGATGGGTTTGGTGTCCTGCAGACCAAAGCTCAGCCCGCCAAAATCATTCGCCCCGTCCTGAATGACCGCATCCATAATCTGCCCAAGCTGGGACAGGTCGCGCACCCGGACAAAAACACGGTTCGAAGCGACAAACCCAGTGATCTCGGGCGGCTCTCCGTTCTGCTGATTGCGATTCGACCAGACCGGTGAGAGCGACAGGTCGCGTGTTTGCACATCCCGATCCTCGATCCCCATATCTGTCAGGCGGGACAGCACCTGCGCCACCGCATCAGATGTGGCTTTCATCGCAACCGACGCTTCGGCATCCTGATTGGTCACACCCAGTGTGATCGTCGCCATATCAGGTGCAACTTGCACGGTTCCAGTCGCGTCAACGGTAATGCGACGTTCTTCCGCATGGGCGACACCAGCGGCAGTTGCGGCCATCATGGCGGCCAGAAAAGCGAATGTCTTCAAGGTCATCCCTCCAATTTGCTCCCGTACAACATGGGTTGGCAGGGCTTTGCCACACAAGGGGAGAGTTTGCGTTTTTCTTTCCCTCGGCGGGTTCCTGCTCTACTGTCACTCTGCAAGCGTGTGATCGTTTGCGCTGATGATATAGTTATGGTTCTCCGGGAATATGAAACCCGCCTTTACGCTATCTTTTTCTGCAACCGGTATTTCGTTGCACCACCTGTCCGAAGGTGAGTGGTACGAGATCGGCACTGTATCGCTGGATACAGACGACCTGAACGGGCAGATACAGGCGCTGCGAGATCAGGGTTTTGCACTGGAAAACGACCTGAGTTGCAATGTGGTTATCCCAGCGGATCAAATCCGCTATCTCACGATTCCATCGGAAGATCTGTCTACTGACGAAAACGCGCAAATGGTGCAGGACGCATTGGTCGATGCCACACCATATGAGCGCGACGAACTGAGTTTTGCCTCGATCACCAAAGACGGCCTGGTCTATGGGGCGGCAGTGGCACGCCAGACCTTGAACGAAGCGCATAGCTTTACCACCGAGCATGGATTCGTACCTGTCGCTTATACCGCTGAGCCGAGTGAAGATGAGTTCCCCTGCGCGCCGGTGTTTGATCTGAGTGCGGAACCGCTGATGGCAGCTCCGATTGCGACGCCAGAGCCCAGTCCTGCCCCTGAAACGCCGGAACCCAAAGAAGACACCAATCCGTCACCCCCCAAGGTTCACGCCATCGCGGAAACCGCCGCTCCGGACGCGTTTCGAGCGCCTGCGCCATCGCAGGGTGACCCAGCAAGCAGCGGCGCGGGTCTCAACAAATTTGCCCTGCCTGCGATCGCAGCGACGGGTTTGTTGGCCATAGTGATCGGAGCGTGGTCCCTTCTCGGGTCGCCGGAAAAGGAAATTGTGGCCGGGGGAGACTTGGAGCCTGAAACCACATCCCCTGAGGCTGAAATGGCCGCTGATCTGGCGGTGGACATCCAGCCGGAGGTACCTGAGGCGGGAAACACCGAACCTGAGGTAGAACCCGTACCAGAAGACGATGAGGTGGCCACTGCCGAACCTGCGCCCGAGGCGACACCCGAAGACCAACCCGCCTTGTCTGCGACCGATGCGGCGATCCTTGAGGCGTTGAAGGTAGAACCCACGCCGGTCGAGGACGTTGCACAGGAAGCCGAGACGGCTCCGCAATCTGAAATCGCAACCGGTGTTGTTGAGACCGCCCCAGCACAGCCCGCAGAACCAGTAGCTGTTGAACCGGACGATCTGTATCTGGCTTCGGTCGACAAATCCGATTTCTCCAACGACGCGGTGGCTCTGGCACCCTCAGCGAGTTTTGAAACAGATCAGCCCTTTGATCTGCCCGCACTAGCGCGCGCCTCCATCCCCGGGTTTGATCTGGATGAGCGCGGGCTTGTTACCCCATCGCCCGAAGGCACACTGAACCCTGATGGCGTGCTGGTCTATCTGGGTCGCCCCTCGTCTGTGCCGCCTGCTGTGCCTTTGCGATTCGAAGAAGAACCGGTGGTCGAGGAAACGACCTCGCGCTTGGCCGGAATACGGCCCAAGCCCCGCCCTGAGAACCTGCAAGATCAATTCGAACGTCAGCAACTGGGCGGCAGATCGCTGCAAGAACTGTCCGTGTTGCGGCCCAAGCAACGCCCCGCTTCGCTACAAGCCAGCCCCGAGGTGGATGATACCCCGACTGCCTTGGCCGTCGTCCTTGTTCCGCGTCCCAAGGCACGCCCTGCAGGGCTGGTTCGGACTGCGGCAGCGGCATCGGCGACCAATCTGGGATCAACCGCCGGGCTGGATCAGAACAGTGGTGGGGCCGAAACCTTCGAGCCCAAAACAGTTGCCCCCAAGATCCCCACGACCGCATCAGTGGCGCGGCAAGCGACCATCGACAACGCGATCAACCTGCGCCGCCTGAACCTGATCGGGGTCTACGGCACACCAGCCAACCGGCGCGCCTTGGTGCGTCTGCCCAGCGGTCGATACAAGAAACTGAAAGTGGGTGACCGGGTCGATGGCGGCAAGGTCGTCGCCATCAGTGACAGTGAGTTGCTGTATCAAAAGAAGGGCCGCAATGTGTCCCTCAAGATGCCGCGGGGATGATCATTTTGCGTATCAAAGGCGCGTTTTTGAAGGGTACGAACACTCTGCTCTTCAGTTAATTTCGTCTTACGAGAACCTGTCGCAGGAGGCCGTACTGGGCCCCCTTGTCGATTTTCTGCCCGGCCCTGATGCGCATGTTTTGGATGTGGGTGCAGGTCCTGGTACGTTGGCTGCCTGGCTGGTTGAACATGGGTTTCTTGTCACGGCCGTTGAACCCGTCGCCCGATTCCGAGATCACGCTCAGACCAGCTATCGCCACCTCGAGATAGAGTGGTTTGATGCAAGTCTGCCAAATTTGACCAACTTACCCAAAGACCAAACCAGCTTTGACGCCGCCCTGGCAATCGGAGTGCTACATCATCTAAATCCGCAGGATCAGAAAACCGCTATTGAAGCACTGGCTACACGGCTGAAACCATCAGGCCGCCTGATCCTGTCACTGCGCCACGGCCCCTGCCCTGTGGACAGACCGGGGTTTCCAATCTGCGCCGACGATCTAGTGACCGTCGCGCAGCACGCCGGGCTAAAGGTTCTTCATCGCTCCGGCCACGCTTCCCTTCAAGAGGGAAACAGGTATGCCGGAGTGACTTGGACTAAGCTTGCGTTCGAAGCGGACTAAGCCGCTGAAATCTCGCCGCTTTCGATCTGCTCGCGTTCAATGGACTCGAACAAGGCCTGAAAATTCCCCTCTCCGAACCCATCATCGCCCTTGCGCTGAATGAACTCAAAAAAGATCGGGCCGATCACGGTTTTCGAGAAAATCTGAAGCAAAATCCGCGTCTCACCGCCATCCACCACGCCTTCGCCGTCGATCAGGATGCCATGCTTCATCATCCGGTCCAGCGGCTCGTCATGATCTTTCACGCGGTCCTTTGACATATCATAGTAGGATTGGTTCGGGCCTGGCATGAACTTTAGCCCCTTCTCGGCAATCGCGTCGGTCGAGGCATAGATATCCTCGCTGCCCACCGCGATATGCTGGATGCCTTCGCCTTTGTACTTCTTGAGATACGAGACGATCTGGCCCGTTTCGCCGCGATCTTCATTGATCGGGATACGGATACGGCCACAAGGCGACGTCAAGGCGCGGCTGTAGAGCCCGGTGAACTTGCCCTGAATGTCAAAGAACCGGATTTCGCGGAAATTGAACAGGTCACCATAAAATTTGAACCACTTGTCCATGTTGCCCTTGAAGACGTTATGGGTCAGGTGGTCGAGGTAGTAGAACCCATCACCGCGCGGTTTGGATTCTTTGATCCATTCGAAATCCTGATTGTAGGGCGACGTGTCGTAATACTGATCGATGAAGTAGATCAGCGACCCGCCAATCCCTTTGATCGCAGGTACATCCATGGTTTTGTCCGCGCCATCATAGGGTTCGGCCCCTCTTGAAACCGCATGCTCATACGCCTGCTGCGCGTCGACAACCCGCCAGCCCATTGCAGGCGCACAGGGGCCGTGTTCGGCGACAAACTTCGCGGCATAACTCTCAGGATCGGCATTGAGGATATAGGTCACGTCCCCCTGCTGCCACAGCTCTACCAAAGGCTTATTCTTATGGCGCGCGACAAGGTCATAGCCCATGGTCGCAAACAGATCCCGCAATTCCTGCGGGTTGGGATGAGCGAATTCGACGAACTCGAACCCGTCGGTTCCAGCCGGGTTCTCTGCGCTGATGATGGATTTCGGGGCGTTATGCGGGAAAGGACCCATGGCGCGTCTCCTTTGAAAACAGGAATTTCTTTGCTGATTCCAAGATATGTCTTAAACAACGCTGTTTCTGCGCATTGTTTTCAGATAAACTATGTTCACACGCGCAAAACACGCGCGATTTGGAAATAATACGGTGAAATGCCGCAAGCACTGGATCATATCGATATCGGATTATTGGCCGCGCTCCAGCGCGATGCGCATCTGACCGCCCAACAACTGGGCGAAGTACTTAACCTGTCTGCGAGTCAGGCCGGTCGCCGCCGCCAACGGCTGGAGGCCGAAGGTTACATCACCGGCTATACCGCACGGCTGGATCCGTTGAAACTGGGCCTGCAAGTCCAGGGTTTTGTTCAGGTTCACCTCGGCACGCATGGGCCGGATCAATCGGCCAGCTTTGCCCGTTTGGTGGATGCCCGTCCCGAAATCACCAGCGCCTGGACGATGACCGGAGAGGCGGATTACTTGTTGCATGTCTATTGCGACGATCTATCTGCGCTCAACAGCTTGCTTCATCAGGTGATCCTGCCGCATCCTGCGGTTGCACGGGTTCAAAGCCAGATCGTGATGGACCAATTGAAACGCGACGCCCCCCTGCCGACCTGAGCAGGCAACGAGGACACAAATGGACGATTTCCTATACCAGGCATCTATATATCTCGCCGCTGCGGTGATTGCCGTTCCGTTATCGGCGCGTCTGGGATTGGGATCGGTTCTGGGATATCTGGCCGCCGGTCTTATCATCGGTCCGGTTCTAGGCCTTGTTGGGGCTGAAACCGAAGATCTACAGCATGTGGCCGAATTCGGTGTGGTCATGATGCTGTTCCTGATCGGGTTGGAGCTGGAACCGCGTGCGCTTTGGGATATGCGGGACAGGTTGTTGGGACTGGGCGGATTGCAGGTTCTACTGTCCACCGCAGTGATTGCGGGCGTGGCGATTTATGCCAGCCACCCCTGGACCGTGGCGCTCGCCGTTGGCCTGACCCTATGTCTGTCTTCAACCGCGATAGTACTGCAGACCCTGTCTGAAAAGGGCCTGATGCAAACAAATGGCGGGCGCGCGACCTTCTCGGTGCTGTTGACGCAGGATATCGCGGTAATCCCGATCCTTGCGATGTTGCCCTTGCTGGCGCTGCCCGCCATCCCTCATATCGAGGCCGACGGGTCAATTGATCGCGGCGCAGGGGATCACCTGCACGACGCGCATCACAGCTTGTCCCTGGTCGATGGTTTGCCCGGCTGGGCCGTCACATTGGTGACGATCGGAGCCATTGCCTTTGTCATTCTGGCCGGTGTCTACCTGACCCGCCCGCTGTTCCGCTTTATCCACGCCTCGCGCCTGCGCGAGATGTATACCGCGCTGGCCCTGATGATCGTGGTTGGCATTTCCTTCCTGATGACACTGGTTGGCCTGTCACCCGCTCTGGGCGCATTTCTGGCGGGTGTTGTGCTGGCCAGCTCGGAATTCCGGCATGAGATGGAAAGCGACCTTGAGCCTTTCAAAGGCCTGTTTCTGGGCCTTTTCTTCATCACAGTCGGGGCTGGGATAGACGTTGGTTATTTCTTCAACGATCCGTTTGACCTGATCGGTCTTGCATTGCTGGCGATCTTCGCCAAGGGTGTCATCCTCTATATTGTAGGCAAAGCCTTCAAGCTGAAGGGCCGTGATCACTGGTTGTTCACCCTTGGTTTGGCACAAGCGGGTGAGTTCGGTTTTGTCCTTCTGGCCTTTTCACGGCAACAGAATGTGATCCCTCAGGACCTAGCGCAAAAACTGCTTATGATCATCGCGTTGACGATGCTGATTACGCCGCTTTTGTTCATCATCTACGACCTGCTTTCGCGGAAACTGGGCGAGACGACAACCACGATGGAGCCGGATGAGATCGACGAAAAAGGACCGGTGATCATCGCGGGCATTGGACGGTTCGGTCAGATCGTCAATCGCCTTGTGGTGGCCAGCGGTTTCAAGACCATCGTACTGGACCACGATATCGAGACGATCCAGCTGATGCGTCGGTTTGGCGTCAAAGGCTTTCTGGGCGACCCAACCCGACCGGAACTTTTGCGCGCGGCGGGGCTGGACAAGGCGTCGGTTCTGGTTGCCGCGATGGATGATCGAAAGACGGTGACGCGACTGGTCGGGTTTGCCCGCCGCCAACGCCCGGACCTGCACATCATCGCCCGCGCCCATGACCGGACCCATGTGTACGAGCTGTACCAGGCTGGGGCGAACGACATCGTGCGTGAGATGTTCGACAGTTCACTTCGCGCTGGTCGATACGTATTGGAAAACATCGGGCTCAGCGAATACGAAGCCGCACAGGCCGAACAGACCTTCTATCATCACGACAGGGCATCTGTGCGCGAACTGGCCGAGCTATGGGTGCCTGGCATGCCCACGGCAGAGAACAAGAAATACATCGAGCGGGCACAGTCTTTGGAGAAAGACCTGGAGACCGCACTTCTGGAACTGGCCGAGGAACACGCCAAGAAATCTGCCTGATCGGGTGCTGCCCGAACAGACGATCAGGTCATCCGTCTGCCACGCCAGCCTCGGCAAAGGTGGCCATGCCGGAATGGCAGGCCACGGCGCTTTTGAGAATGTTGATGGCCAGCGCCCCGCCAGAGCCTTCGCCCAATCGCAGGCCAAGGCTCAACAGCGGTTCTTTGCCCAGCTTCGCAAGCATGGCCCCATGCGCGCCCTCGGCACTTTGATGGCCTGCGACCGCATGGTCCAGCGCCAATGCTGATACACGCGCGAGACAGGCAGCTGCGGAAGTGCAGATAAACCCGTCCAGAATAACAGGGATGCGCAATACGCGGGCGGCAGCAATCGCACCGGCCATCGCCGCAATCTCACGTCCACCCAAACAGCGCAGGACCTCCAACCCATCGTCGGTGGCGTGGCGCGCAACGCCCTCGGCCACAACGCGGGTTTTGTTGGCAAGACCCGCATCGTCGACACCGGTGCCGCGCCCGGTCCAATCGGCAGCCTCACCCCCGAACAGCGCGCAGGCGATGGCCGCAGCGGGGGTGGTGTTGCCGATCCCCATCTCTCCGACTACCAGCAGATCGGCTTGTGGATCGACCGCGTTCCAACCGGTTTGCAGCGCGCTCAGAAGTTCGACCTCGCTCATGGCCGGGCCTTGTGTAAAATCTGCCGTCGGGCGATCCAGGTCCAGCGCATGAACATCCATCTTCGCCCCGGCTGCCTTGGCCAGTTGATTGATCGCAGCCCCGCCATGTTCGAAATTCATCACCATCTGCACGGTCACTTCAGGCGGAAAGGCCGACACGCCTTGCGCCGTGACCCCGTGGTTGCCTGCAAACACAATGACTTGAGGCTGTTCGATCTGAGGACGCGCATCGCCGCGCCAGGACGCGTACCAGATCGCCAGATCCTCAAGCCGCCCCAACGCACCCGGAGGTTTGGTCAGCTGGCCATTACGCGTGGCGGCGCCGTCTGCGGCTGCTATGTCCGGACCAGGCGCGTTGATCAACGCATCGCGGAACGTGTTCAAATCATTCAGTTCGGGCAGCATCAAAGCCTCATTGCATCAGAGTGGTCCTGCGTGTTTAACCGAAGCTGAGAGACCAACAAGACCCTGAAAGGCGCGAAGGTGCATAAAAACGACACCAATCCAGTTTCTGCGTGGGACATCCCGCTGGCGCTGGTCCTGTTGACGCGCCTGCCCATGCCCCGTCTGCCGGATCATGTCTTTGCCCGGCAGGCTCATGCGGTCTGGGCTTTTCCAGTGGTCGGATTTGTCGTCGGCGGGCTGGCTTGTGCGGTGGGTTGGGTCTTGCTAGCGCTGTCCGTGTCCTCATTCGTTTCCGCTGTTCTGGTTGTTGGGGCCCTGATCATGGCGACGGGCGCCATGCATGAAGACGGTTTGGCCGACACGTTTGACGGGCTTTGGGGCGGATTCACACCCGAGCGCCGGCTGGAAATCATGAAGGACAGCCATATCGGAACGTATGGTGTTCTGGCCCTGATCGGTGCACAACTGACCCGCATCTCAGCGATTGCTGCGCTTTTGTCCGAAGGTGCGTTCTGGGCAATCCTTACCGCCTGCGTGCTGTCCCGTGCCATCATGCCGGTTCTCATGACCGCCTTGCCCAATGCACGGCAATCGGGCCTAAGCCATTCGGTCGGCACACCGAATGCGATGACCGTAACCCTGTCGTTAGGTCTGGCAATCGTGATCGGCCTGCTGCTGGCTGGAACACAGTTTCTATGGCCTGCGATTTGTGCTGCGGTCGTTGTTTTGGGCCTTGGCCTATTGGCCAGGAAGAAGATCGGCGGTCAGACCGGCGACATCCTGGGCGCGTCTCAACAACTGGCCGAGATTACATTCTTGGTCGCAATCAGTGCTCAGCTGTAAACATCAGACCCGCCTGCGCCTTTGGCGAACGTGCCTAATCAGCAGATAGAGCACAGGAATAAGGCTCAGTACGCCTGCCGATCCCCACACCAATCCCGCTTGTTGCAAAAGAACCTGACCCGTCTCCGGGTCATAACACCGGCCCAACTCGTTGAAGCAATCACGCCACTTGAAGTATCTGGAATAGTAAGCCGCCCAAAATACACTGGACAGGGCAAGCAAAGCGCATCCTGTTGTCATCCTAATCACGGACTGTTCCTCAGCCAATGGGCCTTCGGGCAAAGCCCAACCTAAAAAAAAGCCGCCCTGAAGTCAGAGCGGCTTTGAAATTTTAGCGTAAGTACATTCAGGCAGCAGCAGCGCGAGAGGTCAGCACCTCATCCACTTGCTTGGCTGCCGACAGCTCACCTGAGCCCGAAACAGCAGCAACTTCTCGGGTCAGGCGTTCCAGCGCGGCTTCGTACAGCTGACGCTCGGAATAGCTCTGCTCGCGCTGATCGTCGGTGCGGTGCAGGTCACGAACCACTTCGGCGATAGAGATCAGATCGCCCGAATTGATCTTTTGTTCATATTCCTGCGCCCGGCGCGACCACATGGCGCGCTTTACCTTGGCCTTGCCTTTTAGCGTTTTCATCGCCTGGCTGATCACGTCCGGCGAGCTAAGCGAACGCAGCCCGGATTCGGTGACCTTGTTGGTCGGCACCCGCAGGGTCATCTTGTCTTTCTCGAATGAGATGACAAACAGCTCAAGCGAATAGCCCGCGACTTCCTGTTCCTCGATCGAGATGATCTGGCCCACGCCATGGGCGGGGTAGACAACATAGTCGTTGGGGCGGAACTCAAGCTTTTTCGACTTTGTCATTCAGTGTATTCCTTGGTTTTGGACCGGTACGCAGACGACAAAACACCACAAGCGGGGACTGTTTCAGCCCCGACAGGCGGCATATTTGTCATAAATTCAGAACTCCAAAGCGAGCATACTTACGGAGTGCATCCCGATCTCAGTCATCATGTAAGGACAGAGTATATCACAAAAATGCGACACCCGAAAGTTTACGTTAGGTAAAATCGAAATATTCGCCCTGATTTCAGAGAATTACCAAGCCGCATTGAAGAACATCGTCCCAGGTCAAGCGGCGAATCGCTTATCCGCCCTCGCCGGGCGCTTCAGAGAAGTATTTCTCCATTTTACCTTCTTCGCCGTCCCGCTCCTCTGCTTCGGGCAGAGGATCCTTCTTGGTCACGATCACTGGCCAAACTTCAGAGAACTTGCGGTTAAACTCGACCCATGTCTCCATTCCCGGCTCGGTGTCTGGTCGGATCGCATCCGCGGGGCATTCGGGTTCGCATACGCCGCAATCGATGCATTCGTCGGGATGAATGACCAGCGCATTCTCACCTTCGTAAAAACAGTCCACCGGGCAAACTTCGACACAGTCGGTGTATTTGCAGGCGATGCAGTTTTCGGTGACGACATAAGTCATTGCTGAGTTCCCGTATGATCTTTGGCGATTAGCTAATTCAGACTGGCCTTATCTTCAAGGTCAGATCAGTCATCCAGCTTGCGAGAAAGATCAATTGCTCGCCGATCTTTCTTGGTTGGACGACCTTTTCCCTCGAAACCGGGATTTGTGGGTCGTACCTCCTGTTTAGGGGTCAAATCCGAATACAGCGTTTGTGCCTCGGTCGCCGGGCCACGCCTATCACCCAGTGCCTCAACCTTGACGACCCGAACAGTACGCGCCTGTGGGAAGGTCAAAACATCGCCGGGCCCCACCGCCTGAGCGGACTTTAGAACCCGGTTTCCGTTCAATCGCACATGGCCGCCGCTGACCTGTTTGGCGGCCAGGCTGCGGGTCTTGAAGAACCGTGCCTGCCAGAGCCATTTGTCGATCCGCAGCTTGGTCTGATCCATGACGGATCAGTTACCGCCCTTCAAACCCATCAGCGCTGCTGCAAACGGGTTGTCGGGATCAATCGCCTTTTCCTTCTTCGGAGGCCGGGACGAGAAGGATTTTGCGCCCTGCGGTTTGCCGCCCTTCTTGCCTTGCGGCTTGCGACCGTCCTGAGGTTTCCCACGCGGCTTGCCCTTGCCCTGCCCCTGTTCGCGGCGCGGGCCGCGATTTTGCTGGCGCTGCCGGCCCCATGTGAAGGTGTAGAAAACCTCGACCTCGGGTTCGTCACTTGCGGCGTCAGCGGCCGGAGCCTCGGCTGCCGCCTCGGTGCTTTCGGTGGCCTCGGCTGGCGCCTCGGTGGGTGCGGCGACCTCTTCGGGCGAAACCTCTACGGCCGGGGTTTCTTCGGCTGCGGGTTTTTCTGCCGTGCCAGTCGCAGGTGCCTCCGCTGGTGCAGCTTTGACTTTTTCGCGCTCGCCACGTTCGGCCTTGTAGCCCAAACCCTGCATCAGGTCCGCGAATTGCTCCAGCGTCATGCCTGTGATCGAGAGCATGTCAGGCTTGGCTTCAAAGCCGCCTCGGCTGTCCTCAGAGCGCAGCATATCGGCCAGACGTTCCAGCATGTCGATCCGAATCGAGCGCTCGCCCGCATCGCGGTAGCCACACATTGTGTCGTAGCCCTGGGGCGCATCCTTGGCGACGGGTACGGTGACCAGACCCGGAGGTGGCGCTTCGGGGAACTCCTGCAAACCACTGGACAGCGCCCAAAGCACCAAACGCAAGCGCGTCGGAGCCGGTTTCAGCAGCAGGGGCATAAAGATGGTGAACTGACCAAAACGGATGCCGTGCTTGCGCAGCGCGCCGCGGGCGTCCTGATCCAGATCCTTGACCTCTTGCGCGACCTGCGCGCGGGGCAGCACGCCCAGAGCCTCGACCATGCGGAAGGCAAAGCCTTTCGCCAGACCGGACAGTTCTTCGTCTCGCGACAGGTTCAGCAGCGGCTCGAACAGCGCGGCCACTTTGCGGTCGATGAAGTGCTGCAGTCGGCGCTGCACCTTCTGTTCGACGTCCGGACCTGCGGCCTCATCCACAAAAACCTCGACCATCGGCTTGAGGGGCTCAGCCCCGGCAACCAGTTTGCCGACCGCATATTCGCCCCACATCAGGCCGCCCTGATCAGTGAAATCAATTTCGGTATCGGGCGCATTGTAGAAGCGATCAGCACGCAGATGGAATTGCGGCGCGAGGGCTTGCAGAGACGCCGATTTCAAGGCTTTCGCCTCAGCCCCCTGCGCAGCCTTGTCCGGAGAAAACCGGAACCCTTCCAGACGACCGACGAATTCGCCTTCGACGGTCACTTCACCCTTGTCATTTACTTCGGCCAAAAGGGCCTCCTTCTGTTTGAGCCGGCGCAGCAAAACCGATGTACGCCGGTCCACAAATCTTTGAGTCAAACGTTCGTGAAGAGCGTCCGACAGCCTGTCTTCTACAGTGCGCGTCACGTCCCGCCAATGCGATTCGTCACGCACCCAGCCGTTTCGTTGCGCAACATAGGTCCAGGTGCGAATATACGCCAACCTTTTGGAAAGAGCATCGATATCGCCATCTGTCCGGTCGATACGTCGCACCTGCCGGGCCATGAAATCATCGGGGATAGACCCGCGCTCGTGCAGGTGGCCAAAGATCACTTCGAGCAAACCTGCATGTTCGGCGTGGCTGATCCCCCGGAAATCGGGAATACGACACACATCCCATAGCAAACGGACCGATGGCCCATCGCTGGCGCGGGCCATAACCTCGGTCACTTGTGACAGGGATTTCAGGGCATTCAGGTCATCAGCCGGGCGCGCCTTAACTATGTTTTCGCCCTGCGGACTGGCCTCAAGCGAGTCGATCAGCGCCTCAATCGAGCCAAAACGAAGGGCAGCATTTCGCCAATTCAGCTTTTTCATCGGCGTAAACCGGCTGTCCATGATCGCCTGCGCCACGCCTTCATCCAGCGGCGCGGCCTCACCCGTCACGCCGAACGTTCCATCTGACATGCCGCGCCCGGCCCGGCCTGCGATCTGCGCCAGCTCATTCGGCGCGAGCGGGCGCATCCGGCGGCCATCGAATTTGGACAGGGACGAGAACGCCACATGGTTCACATCCAGGTTCAGCCCCATCCCGATGGCATCGGTCGCGACCAGATAATCGACCTCACCATTCTGATAGAGGTCGACCTGTGCATTGCGCGTGCGCGGGCTAAGCGCCCCCATGACCACGGCCGCGCCACCCTTCTGGCGACGCAGCAGTTCGGCAATGGCATAGACATTGTCGACCGAGAATCCGACGATGGCGCTGCGCGCGGGCATCCGGCTGATTTTTTTTGAACCGGTATAGACCAACTGCGACATCCGCTCGCGCCTAACAAACTGCGCCTCGGGGACCAGCGCAGCGATCGGGCCGCGCATAGTGTCCGAGCCCAGAAAGAGGGTCTCATGGGTTCCACGGGATCGCAGCAACCGATCTGTAAAAACGTGACCGCGTTCCGGATCAGCGCAAAGCTGGATTTCATCGATGGCAACAAAATCAGCCCCCATCCCCTCAGGCATCGCTTCGACCGTACAGACCCAATACTGGGTGCGGGGCGGCACAATCCGTTCTTCGCCCGTGACCAGAGCCACAACAGACGGGCCGCGAATTGCGACGATCTTGTCATAGACCTCGCGTGCGAGCAGACGTAGCGGCAGGCCGATGACACCCGTTCGATGCCCCAGCATGCGTTCAATTGCGTAATGGGTTTTGCCTGTATTCGTCGGGCCAAGTACGGCCACTACTCGGGATGACCCGCTCACCTGTGCCCCCTGCCCCAGTGTCTCAGAGAGCTGAGCCTTCGACCTGAGGCTTTAGTCGATTCACCGCATTGGTTACTTCTTCGTGATGGGGATGTATAGCCAATGCACGCTGATAGGCATCGAATGCACGCTCGGGCTTGCCCACAACCTCAAAGATCAGGCCCAGACCATAGATAGCATCGTAGTTATTGGGGTTCAGGGTCAGCGCATATTCCAAATCGGCTGCGGCCATGCCGAACCGTTCCTGCCCAAAAAACGCTGACGCTCGCACATGCCAGCCTTCGGCGAAATCAGGGGCGTGATCGGTAAGGGCTGTCAGATGCTCAATGGCGGTTTCGACATCCCCATCATCCAATGCATCGCGCCCGCGTTCCAACAGCAGATCCGCCGAGGCCGAACCAGATTGCGACCAAAGCGCCTGAAGCTGCCGATCCAAACCAATTGCCTGCTGCGGCGTTGATTGCGCCAGTTGCTGCAACAACTGAGTCTCATCCCGGGAATCAGCCTCTTGCGCGGCGCAAGTTCCGGAAATCATGACTAGCAGCGCGATTGCCGCAACGGTACCTTTGAGATTGTTTGTTGCAATGCCCATAACAATGCTCAGTGTAGCGTTGCGACCGGGGATGTCCATTCACGGCGCACAAACAAAATGAGGAGCACCATGAGCGACACTTTGGAAGCAGCCGTATCCGCGCTGAATGAAAAACTGGCGGGTGGCGAATTCGACGCCTCGGCCAAATTCGCGATTGCCGATCTGGGCGCAATCATTCTGGATTCGAACGGTGCGCGGATCAGCGATGACGAGGCAGACGTCACCCTAAGCGCCGATGCCGATACGTTTCAGGAGATTCTCAGCGGCGAACTGAACCCTACGGGCGCATTCATGTCCGGTAAGCTGAGCGTTGATGGCGACATGGGCGTTGCGATGAAGCTCGCCTCGGTGCTGGCCTGATGGAACTGTCGCCGGCCCCCTTTTTCGAAGATGTGGCCGGCGGTCCCGCCGGTGGTGCGGCTCACTGGTTGCAGACCACGGACGGGCCCCGTATTCGCATGGCCCATTGGCGGCCTCAGGGTGATGCAAACGGCACGGTGTTTATGTTTCCGGGCCGCACCGAATATATTGAAAAATACGGCAGCACCGCCGCAGAGTTTGCCCAACGCGGGTTTGCAATGCTGGCCGTAGACTGGCGCGGACAGGGCTTGGCAGATCGGTTACTGGACAACCCGCGCATTGGCCATGTCGACCGTTTTCCGGACTATCAGCATGACGTGCAGGCAGTCATCGATCTGGCCACGCAGCTTGACCTGCCGAAACCCTGGCATCTGATCGGACATTCGATGGGTGGGGCCATCGGGTTTCGCGCGGTTGTTGAGCAGGGATGCTTTGCCGCCTGCGCCTTCACCGGCCCGATGTGGGGTATTTTCTTCACCCCTGTCATGAAGCCGCTCAGCCGTCTGACGGCTTATTGGGGCACTGCACTTGGCCTGGGCGAACGGACACCACCGACAACCTCGCTGGAAAGCTATGTGCTGTCGCAACCATTTCAGGACAATGTGCTGACCCGCGATCCGGCAATGTACCAAATGATGCAGGATCAGTTGACCGTACATCCCGATCTGTCACTTGGCGCGCCGTCCAACCGATGGCTGCGCGAGGCGTTGACAGAATGCGCCTGGCTGATGGATCAACCCGCCCCCGACACCGCCTGCCTTACCTTTCTGGGCAGTCACGAACAAATCGTGGACCGCAAGGCGATACGCGCCCGGATGGCAAACTGGCCGAACGGTACGCTGGTTGAGATCCCCGATGGTGAACACGAAGTGCTGATGGAAGCGCCTGATGTGCGTGGCCCGGTGCTGGATCAGCTGGCGGCTCATTTTCTGGCACACCAATCGTAGGGCGCAACTTGGACCGAGTTGAGCCCCAATGCGCCAACTGTCCGCTTGTGATCCCGGCGCGGCAGCCCTAGATGTTTGCCAAAGCAGTTTCAAAAGGTGATCTATGCGCGACCTTCCCTTTTTCGTCCGTGATGCAAACGCTGTTGGTGGTGCCGACAACCTGAGCAACCTGCCGGAATGGGATCTGAGCGATCTTTATGCTTCAGAAGATGCGCCTGAACTGGCGCGTGATCTGGATTGGTTAGAAGGCGAATGCGCCTCTTTCGCGTCAGACTACGAAGGCAAGTTGGCCGATCTGGATGCCGATGGCCTGCTCACCTGCGTTTTGCGTAATGAAAAGATCAACGCAACTGCCGGGCGGATCATGTCCTTCGCCGGTCTGCGCTACTACCAACTGACGACCGATGCAGATCGTGCGAAATTCCTGTCGGACATGCAAGAAAAGATCACCATCTTCACAACCCCACTGGTGTTCTTCACACTGGAACTCAACCGTATCGACGATGACGTGCTGAAGGCACATTTCGCGGCCAACGCTGATCTGGCGCGGTACGAACCGGTCTTCCGCCGCATCCGCGCGATGAAACCTTATCAACTCTCTGACGAATTGGAAAAATTCCTGCACGATCTGGGCGTTGTTGGCGATGCCTGGGAACGCCTGTTCGACGAGACCATTGCGGGTCTGACCTTTGACGTTGACGGCGAAGAACTGAACATCGAAGGCACTCTGAACCTGCTGACCGAGCAGGATCGCAGCAAGCGCGAGGCGGCGGCGCGCGAACTGGCATCGGTGTTTCAGGTCAACATCAAAACCTTCGCCCGTGTGCACAACACGCAAGCTAAGGAAAAGGAAATCGTCGACCGCTGGCGCAACATGCCGACGGCTCAAACCGGCCGCCATCTGTCGAACGACGTCGAACCCGAGGTGGTCGAAGCCCTGCGCGAAGCCGTGGTCGCCGCCTACCCCAAGCTGAGCCACCGTTACTATGAGCTGAAACGCAAGTGGCTGGGTCTGGACGTCATGCAGGTCTGGGATCGCAACGCGCCCTTGCCGATGGAAGACACCCGCATCGTTGGCTGGGATGAGGCCGAAAAGACGGTGATGGATGCCTATAACGCGTTTGATCCGCGCATGGGCGAGATCGCCTCACCCTTCTTCTCAAAAGGCTGGATTGATGCGGCGGTGAAGCCGGGCAAAGCGCCGGGCGCCTTTGCGCACCCCACCGTGACCGAGGTGCATCCTTACGTGATGCTTAACTATCTTGGCAAACCGCGCGACGTAATGACACTGGCGCACGAGTTGGGCCATGGTGTGCACCAGGTGCTGGCTGCTGATCAGGGTGAAATGCTGTCCTCGACCCCACTGACACTGGCCGAAACCGCATCTGTCTTCGGTGAAATGCTGACCTTCCGCAAAATGCTGGATCAGGCAGAGACTCCGGAACAGCGCAAGGTTCTGCTGGCCGGTAAGGTCGAAGATATGATCAACACGGTGGTCCGCCAGATCGCGTTTTACGACTTCGAATGCAAACTGCACGCCGCCCGCCGCGAAGGTGAGCTGACCCCCGATGACATCAACGCCCTTTGGATGAGCGTTCAGGCCGAAAGCCTTGGGCCTGCATTTGAGTTCATGGACGGCTACGAGACCTTTTGGGCCTACATCCCGCACTTCGTGCACTCCCCCTTCTATGTCTACGCCTATGCCTTTGGCGACGGCCTCGTGAACGCGCTTTATTCGGTTTACGAAAGCGGCGCTGAGGGGTTTGAGGATAAGTATTTCGACATGCTCAGCGCCGGTGGTTCGAAACACCACAAGGACCTGCTAGCCCCGTTCGGACTGGACGCCAGCGACCCGAAATTCTGGGACAAGGGCCTGTCGATGATCTCGGGCTTTATTGACGAGTTGGAAGCGATGGAAAGCTGAATCAGGACAGGCCAATAATCGCTTTGTCCGCTTCGCGGACTTTGCTGCCGTTCGGTTTTCCAAACCGAAAGTCTGCTTCACCCAAATTCTGAAACAATCCAGTCAACGATCCGCCTTGTGCGGGCCTCTCCCAAATGGTCCTTTGACCATGAGATATAGAGACCATCATCGGAGGGGTCGGGATTGACCCAGATCTCCACAAGTTTCTTTGTTTGTAGATCATTCTCCACCATGTATGTCGGTGCGATAGCAACGCCGTGACCACCGATAGCAGCATCAAGGGCTAAGGCGGATCGGTCGAAGTTGAGTAGCTTGTGCGTGTCACCATACCCGGTTTCATGGATCAGCTTTTCCCACCTCCGGTGCGCATCCTGAAGGAGCGGCAACGTCAGCAGTGTCTCCAGCCCAATCGGCCAATCCGGTCGCAGGAAATCAGGACTGCATACGGCAACAAGGCGAATGTCAGCCAAGCGGCGCGACCCGTGGGCTGGATTCGTGTCATGTGCTTTGCCAGGCCAAATCGCGATCTCGTTGCGACTCAGGCTGCGTGCCAGAATCTGCTCGTGGACCTGCGTAGTCAGGGAAATGTTCGGAAACTTGGCTGAAAATGTGTCCATCCGGGGCATCAGCCACTTCGTTGCAGTGGATGAACCAAGGTGAAGCGTGATGCGATCAACCTCCTCGCCGATACTCACAAAGGCAGTGTCGAGAATCGCCAAAGCGTCTTCCATCGCCGCATGACAGCGCTCACCTTCCAGGGTCAGCGAGACACCGCGCGCGCCGCGCACGAGAAGAACCACCCCCAGCTCGATTTCGAGCTGCTTGATCCGCTGGGAGACAGCGCCACGCGATAGGTTCAGCTCCTCAGCTGCACGCTGTAGGTTCCCGTGCGATGCGACGACGGAGAATACCCGGAGCGCGTTCAGGTTTACGTTCTTCATTCGATGCCTTGGAGACGATAGTTTTTCTAAACGCTGATTGAATTATCCTGCTTTGTCAATTTGCTGCAGGCAGCCGATACAAGCGGGCAAGCAGCACTCAGCAAAAGCCAAGAGAGACCAAGCGATGACGCGCACGTTCCGACCAGCAACACCCGATGACATGCCGCGCCTGGTCGAGCTCTTTATGCTGGATGCGCAGGAACGCCATGCAGAGGATGCCATCCTCTGGAAGATGGCGGACGACGCGCCCGCGCAAATCGAAAAGGCGCTGACGTTTGCGCTGACGGCCGAGCAACAACCATTTCGACAGTTTTGGCATGTCGCGGACGATGGGGGTCAGATCACGGGTGTCATTCATGCGATGATGCTGCCGGTCCCCCCAATCTATGCAGGCCCGTTTGGCGAGCCGGGACTGATCCTGCCCGACTCTTTTGTGGCAACCGATGCGCCAAGCGGCACTGTAGAGGGCCTGTTGGCCGCAACCGAGGACACTCTTCAGGAAGCCGGTGCTCGGATCAAACTGGCATCACACGTGGCGGGCGAAGCTTGGCGAACCGCGTTTGAGGCAAGCGGTTATGAGCCCCTGACACTTTATCTGTCGCGCAGTGACCTTGGCGATCAGGGAATGCCGGTCAGAGTTCGGCAGGCGACGGAAGACGATGTTCCAGGTATCGTTGAACGCAGTGCCGAGAACCGGCAGGTCCTCTTTGACATCGACCCGTTCTGGGAAATTCATCCTGACGCTGATCCACGTTTTTCGGCCTGGATGACGAGGAGCCTAACACTTCGGGATCGGGATATGATGGTCCTGGGAGCGCCCGAGGGTTTGCAGGGCTACATCATCGCACAGCCTGCCTCACGGCTGCACTTTCCCCCGGCTCACGACATCACGGGGACAGGTGTGATTGATGACTACTACCACCCTGAGTTGGCCAACCCGGCGGCGCTTAACCAAGGGAGTGAAGGCTCCCATGCACTGTTGCGCGCGGCCGAGGCTGCGTTCGCCAACCGTGGTATGGGCGCCGCCTTTGTCGTCTGTCCGGCGGGATGGACGTCCAAGATCGAGTTGCTGGAATCCGCGGGCTACGAGACCGCGATGGTCTGGTCCATCAAGCGATAGAAACCGCCATACCGCTCAAGTTACCGCACGCCTCAACGGCTTTTTCACGCCGCCAAAGTGCGAACCCATATGTCTTTGAAAGGAAAAGCTCATGAAGTCAGAGCAAGTCATAGAGACGATCAGCAACGCATTACGCGATCTTGCCGCCGTTCGCGGTCTTTTCCTGAGCGGCAGTTTCGGCAATGGACGGGCAGATGCCTTTAGCGACATTGACTTCGTTCTGGTGTCGGAAGACGGTCCAACCGACGACGTCGCCGCAGCATGGAAGGCCGCCGTCGCCGGCACCGGCGACATCGTGATGTGGCGGGATCGGAGTGTTCGACCTGCGCTGATCAACGCCATCACCGCAGACTGGACGCGCACGGATGTAATCATCTTAAAGCCTGAACAGTTCGCGGCACACAATCAGGCAAGCCTTCGACCTCTCTTTGATTATGACGGTCTTTACGACCAGTTACCGAAAGAGCGACCACAACCGCAGGCTTCACCGGCGCGCCTGTTCCGTCAGATTGAGGAGTTCATTCGCATACTAGGGCTTCTGCATCTTGCGGTAGGCCGCGAAGAATACATCAACGGTGTCGCGGGTATCTTCCACCTGCGCACCAAACTGATCGACCTCATGGTTGACGAAACGGCTGCGCCGGATCGAGGCGGGGCGCTTCACTTGAACCGCCTGCTGACAGACGAGCAGAAGGCGTTGATCACTGCCCTACCCGCGGCTGTACCAGAACGGGACGCGATGATCACAACTCACCTCGCCTATGCAAGGGCGTACCTGCCCCGCGCTCGCAAACTCGCAATGAAAAGGGGAGTGGCATGGCCAGAAAGCTTCGAAACTGCGACTTGGAAAAAGCTCAATCAATCTCTTGGCGTGGTAGGCCCTTATGATATCTCTGGTGGTCCCGCGAGTAAGGCTTAATTTGAGCGGATTTTGAACACTGCCACTCGATTTCCACAGGGAGGTACGCGATGAAACGCTTGATAAAGATATCCACACTACTGATCGTTTCGACCACTGCCGCCGTTTTTGTGTACGGCGCGGTAGGGTTTTGGGACGCGGTTCGAGAGTCCGATGTTTACGCGGTGCGCGCAGACAGCCTGATCGCCGGTGGCCGAGGGCCAGCCGAACTAGGACAAGAGCGTCTTCGGCAACTTATCTTAGTTCAGGATCCAAATTACTATGAGCATATCGGGGTAGATTTTTCCACGCGAGGCGCCGGACTGACCACAGTTTCACAATCACTTGCTAAGCGGCTGGGTTTTGATGAGTTTCGACCCGGTATAGGTAAAATAAGGCAAACAGGCTTTGCCTTCGGTTTGGAATACCAGCTGAGTAAGGATCAGATTCTGGCGCTTTGGCTCGATACCGTAGAAATGGGACGAGGACCTGATGGCTGGATGACAGGGTTCTTTTTCGCTAGCGAAAGCGTATACAACCGAACACCTGATGAGCTCTCTGACCAAGAATTTCATCGGCTGTTGGCAGTACTAATTGCCCCTGGCAGATTTCGCCTCACTGAAGTAGATGAGGACCTTCTGAACCGAAGCGAGAGGATCGCGAGGCTAGTGGCGGGCGACTGTCGTGCAGAAGACAACAGCGATGTTTGGCTTGACGGTTGTGGATAACTCGAGTTGATGGATCGACGTTCGCTACACACGAAATAGCCTGGGAAGGCGGGGACGAAGTGTGAACTCGCCCCGTTTGCTAGTAGGTCTGCGAGAAGGGTTTCTTTAGCGTTGAAAAATTGCTGCCGCGGCTGCAACCAAATCGGCATTCGAAGCGGCCATGGACTGATCTTCGAGCAGGCATCCATCCTCAAGGCCAATGCGCGTAGACCATCGATTGATCCGCGCTTTGCGAACGAAATGCCAAACTGTTGAGTCAAATCCATGCAGCAGTGTGGGGCGCTGTACTCCGGCTTCGTTCAAGACGGCTTCAATACCGTTTAGCGTCGCTTCAGCCAGTTCAATGTCCTGCTCTTCAATTTCAAATAGGACGCGGAAGACCCTGTCACGTTGCGGCAGCGACACGAAACGCTTCGCGTCTCGAACTGAAGCGATGCCTGCTTCGATACCAACGCCTTTCGCTTCAAGTATCGAGAAGATTTCCGGCGCATCCGTCTCAGACAAGTTGACCGATGCATAGTCCGGCAGGTCAGACCACGTTTGGATCTGCTGCCTTGTCAGAGCAATGTCATTCGCGATCCATGACCCTGTTGATACACCAACCAGCGTGCCTGGGCAGGCGCTTCGGATGCAACGCATGAGCTCATCCACATGGGTAAGACTTTCATTTCTATCCGGGTCGCGAGGGTGGATATGCAGTTCTGCAGCTCCAGAAAAAATGCATGCTTCAGCATCGGCGATCATCGCGTCGGTCGTCAATGGCAGAGACGGGTGGTAGTCCACCGACCGGGCTCCATTTAGGCATGCTTGAACAATCATCTTCTTTACATGCCTCTCCGTAGTCCGGACTTGCGGACCTTTGCGCGACGCGCAGCAATTGTCAAAGAGGGCTCAAAGCAGACAAACCAACCTTACCGCAACTGACTGTCCTTCGACCCGCGTCGATTGATCCCACCGCGCGCCTTGAACGCCCCGTCCCGTTCCTGCTGGCACTCCAGACACAGCTTCACACCAGGCAAAGCGGTTCGTCGTTTCTCGGGGATCGGTTCCTCGCACTCCGCACAATGAGTCAGGCTTTCACCCACAGGTCGCTTTTGCGCCTGCATCCGGGCCAGCTCGTCCGATATCGACGCCTCGATCTGTTCTCTTACCGCGCCGTCGCGTGCCCAGCCGCCTGCCATGGGGTCTCTCCTGTGTTCAAGGCGGTCAGGATAACCAAGCCAGCAGGTAAGGCAAGTTACAGGGTCACGGCCCCATCAAAGACCTGATCAATCATCCGTTGCGTCCCGTGCGAGAATTCCAGCGGGCATGGGTAGTCGCCACAGTCGCGCACCGACCGGCAGAACGCCTCGATCTGCAGCTTGTAATGATCATCGCCCGGAAAGCGCGTGACGTGCATCTCTAACCCGGGGCGGTGCAGCTCCACCCGCGCTTCGCCAAAGACCCGCGCGTTGAACGGGGCGGTCAGGCGGATCACGCCGCCTTCACCGTGAAACACCATCTCCTGATGCGGGTGCATCCGGATCGAGACATAGGCCGAATACGTGAAATCAGGGAACTGCGCGCGGATTTCAGTGAAGATGTCGATGTCGTTTTGCCAGCGGATGGCGGATTGAACGCTGTCGGGTTCCTGCCCCGTTGCAAACCGCGCCGAGCCGATCACATAGACACCAATGTCTCGCAGGCCGCCGCCGCCCGTTTCCGCCCTGTTGCGGATGTTCCCGGTGTCCGCTCGATTGTCAAAGCTGAACGCGCCAGTCACATGCGCCAGCTTGCCGATCGCCCCGTCAGCGATCAGTTTGCGCACCAGCTGCCACTGCGGATGGTGGACAATCATATAGGCCTCAGCCGCCAACAGACCGGTCTGGTCGCGTTTGTCGATCAAGGCGTCGAACTCTGCGGCGCGCATGGTCATCGGTTTTTCACACAGAACATGCTTGCCAGCATCCAGTGCCTTTAGGCTCCATTCCACATGAATGTGATTTGGCAAAGGGATATAGACAGCATCAACCCGAGGGTCCGCTAGGATTGCATCGTAGCTGTCATAGATATTCAGGTCAGGGCAGAACGCCTGAAACGGGGCGGCCTTCGACGGCTCCGAAGTCGCAAGCCCATAAAGCTGTGCGCCGTCCGCTGCGTGGATCGCAGGGGCCAGATACTGTTGCGCGAATTTCGAGGCGCCAAGAACGCCCCATCGAACCGGTTTCTGCATTTTTCCCTCCCGTTAGCGCAATCATAGTTGCTTTCTATTTAGCGGGAGATGGCGGTGCTGTCATGCGGCTTTCCATCCGATCAGCCAAAAGAAAACCGGCTCAACGGGGTTGAGCCGGCTCGATCTACATTCAATGTACTCTTAGGTCGTACTGAGCATGCCCTTTTCGCGGGCCAGTTCGCGCATCTTCTTCTGCAGCTTTTCAAAGGCGCGCACTTCGATCTGACGAATGCGTTCGCGGCTGACATTGTACTGCGTGCTCAGTTCTTCAAGCGTGACGGCCTGATCCATCAGACGGCGCTGTGTCAGGATGTCTTTTTCCCGATCATTCAGCACCTCCAATGCCGCTGCCAGCAGCTCTCGCCGTGCGTGCAACTCATCACGGGCCTCATAGTCGCCGGCCTGGTCTGCATCTTCATCCTCAAGCCAATCCTGCCACTGCATTGTACCTTCGCCTTCGGACCCGACGGTCGCGTTCAGCGAGGCGTCACCACCGGACATCCGGCGGTTCATGCTGATCACTTCTTCTTCTGTAACGCCCAGATCTTCGGCGATCTGTTTGACGTTTTCCGGCCGCAGGTCTCCTTCCTCAAGCGCACCGATACGTGCCTTGGCCTTGCGCAGATTAAAGAACAGCTTTTTCTGCGCCGAGGTGGTGCCCAGCTTGACCATCGACCATGACCGCAGAACGTATTCCTGGATCGAAGCGCGAATCCACCACATCGCATAGGTCGCCAGCCGGAAACCTTTTTCCGGATCGAACTTTTTCACGGCCTGCATCAGGCCCACATTGGCTTCGGAAATCACTTCGGCCTGCGGCAGACCATAGCCGCGATAACCCATAGCGATCTTGGCCGCCAGACGCAGATGCGACGTGACCATTTTATGCGCGGCTTCAGTATCTTGCTCTTCCACCCAACGCTTGGCGAGCATGTATTCTTCTTCCGGCTCGAGCAGGGGAAATTTGCGGATTTCCTGCATATAGCGGTTCAGGCCGCCCTCGGGCGTCGGTGCGGGGAGATTTGCGTAATTTGCCATATATGATGTCCCTCCGACAAATGTTTACTTCTTTAACATAGGAGATAGGTAAGGAACCCACCCCTTTCAAGAGGTACCGTTAACAGTTTGGAATTAAGCTTTGGTAAAGGAAAGATAAGAAAGCCTTACTCACAACAGTTTGCGGATTATGTCAGCGGCGTGCGCAGAGTGTCGATCAGGGTTTGCATATCGGCGGGCAATTCGGCCTCAAACCGCAGGTTTTCGCCCGTAACCGGGTGTTCAAAGCCTAACACAGCAGCATGGAGCGCTTGTCTTGGAAATGCGCGCACGGCCTCGGCAGTTGTGGCACTGAAGGCTTTGGCCGCCAGCTTGCGCTTACCGCCATAGACCGGGTCTCCAACCAACCCGTGCCCAGCATGGGCCATATGCACCCTGATCTGATGCGTGCGACCGGTTTCCAGCCAGCATTCGATCAACGCCAGCCCCGCCGAGTCGCCAAAGCTTTCAACAACTCGAGCCCGCGTAACAGCATGACGCCCGCCATGGAACAGCACAGCCTGTCTTTGTCGGTCCGTCTTGTGCCGCGCCAGTTGCGTGGTCAAACGCATGATGTTGCCCGGCTCGAAGCTGACGCCTTTTACCCCGCGCAGTCGCGGATCGTTGGCATCCGGCACCCCATAGCAGATGGCGCGATAATAACGCTCGACACTGTGCGCCTCGAATTGGGCGGCCAACCCGTGATGCGTAGCATCTGATTTAGCTACGACCAACAAGCCACTGGTTTCTTTATCTATTCTGTGAACGATGCCAGGGCGCTTGACGCCACCAACACCTGAAAGATCGTCGCCGCAATGATGCAGCAGCGCATTCACCAGCGTGCCATTGGGTGAACCCGGTGCCGGGTGAACCACCATGCCCGCCGGTTTGTTGATCACGATCAGGTCGGGGTCTTCAAAGACAATCTCCAGCGGAATATCCTCGGGGCCGATATGGCTGTCTTCGGCTTCGGCGACCCTGATGGTCACCGCAGCCCCCTCGGGCACTTTGTATTTCGGATCGAGGATGAGGGCACCATCAATTGACACAGCACCTTCTTCGATCAGTCGCGCCAGACGCGTGCGCGACAGGTTCTCATCGGCTGGCACATCCCGCGAAAGCGCCTTATCAAGACGAGGCGGCGGATCTGCCGCAATCTGAAACTCTATCTGGCGGGTGCCCATGACTGTTCCTTCTGACCCCCAAGACGAACCGCAAGAGACGCCGCAATTGCGATTGCTGCGGCGCATGGTCATGCTGCTGACCGCGGTGATGATTGGCGGGGTTCTAGTGACATTCGCACTAATTGTCATCCGCCTATCGGACCGCACTCCCACCCTGCCCGATCAGGTCGAATTGCCCGATGGGGCACGCGCGCAGGCGGTCACGATTGGCAGCAACTGGTATGCGGTCCTAACCGACGACAACCGCATTCTGATCTTCGACAAGACAACCGGTAACCTGCGGCAAGAGATATCAGTAGACTAAAACGGTGTTGCTTTAGTTCGGGAACAGTCGCGTGCCCGTCCACGCATCGCCCAACTGAGTGTCCAGCTCTGGCGTGCGCATCTGACGTTTCCCGCCAAACGGGCACAGCGTGACTTCACCAAGGTAAATCTTTTCGCCAATCGCATAAAGATCGACCCGTGCGAACTCGACCCGCTGGCCAATCGCTTCGGCGATCCGCACCATGTCGTCATACCGTTCCGGCTTCGGCTCGGTATCTTCGCTGGTCTTGAAGTACAGCTCTTTGGGAATAAAGCTGAAATCCCGGTCGTGGATCATCTGCACGTGCCCGCGCGAGCGATCTCGGTCGACCTGAACCAGCTGAACCCGCCCGGCGACAACCCAGAATTTCCAGTCGATGATATCTTCACCTTCAGCAGCGAGGTCTTCTTCTATAAAATACCGCGTGTCGATGGTTGAATACCACCATTCGGCCGCCCAGTAACCATGCGGAACCGGGCTCTTGCTCCATATTTCAAGGTTCCGGTTCGCGTGGCGCAATGCCTCTCCGGAAATAGGCCATGTTAGACGAAGATTTTTTCCCTGAGCATTATTGCACTTAAGCCAATAACTTCCCGCACTGAGGTTAAGTTCGGAAAGCACTGGATCAGGTGAGACCCAATATCTCTGAACCGGCGTCAGCAAAGCCCTTGCCTCATCAGGCACAAACTCCTCTGCCGTCAGCTTGTCCGCCGCACTGACAACAGGAAACTCGGCAAAAAGCTTCATAACCAACAGCTTCTCAGTCAACGTGGCAGGCGCTGACAAGTCGGGCAAGTAGCGATGATTTTTGGCAAACCGAAACAGCGACAGCATCAAAGCATTCAGTCGCGCGGGGTCGCTATTGTAGTGATCCCAACCGCGCAGATGGCCAGGGCGCGGTTTTTCGTGCACTTGGTAGAGACCTTGATCTTTTATTCTGTCCAACTCGCGTTGAGCAAACCTTAGGTAGTCTCGGCGGTCCGACAAAAGTGCAACGGGCATCTTTCCCTCCGTTGCCGCACTAATTTGTTCGTCAGTCACGCGCAGATCAGGAAGCATATCTGGGAACTGAATAGCCTTAGGAGCACCCCTGCCCTTAATTGGTAAAGGCGCATCAGCGGGCCGAATACCCAATCCACGCAGGCGCCGATCCAAGAAAGAATGCCGCTTTATGCCTTTGGCAATCCACCACCGCATGCGGCGCCCCCAGAGATGCACGGCCAGTGTTTCTTCTTTGATGTAGGTGTTGCGAAATTCGCGTGCAGAAATGTCATTTGCTTGCCCCGTCTGACGAAACGGCAATGGATAAAAGACCGGCGGCGGGCTTGCGTGCTCTATCTCTCCGTGATGCCTGAGAAACCAGGTCATAACGTCAGGCCCGTAAACGCTGTGATCTTGATCCGATGCGTGTGGCAGTTCCCCCGCCTGTTTAATCTCTTCAAGCCGCTGTCTCTCCTCGCCTTCAACCCAAGGCCGGATGGGAAACGAATCCAAGCTGTATTCGGTGTAGGCTTTCAACGCAGGACTGTCGGACGGCAAACGCATCACAGCGTTGCAAATTGTGGTTTTGTTGAAAAAACCAAAGATGTGATCCGCTTTTGGTATCGGCGCCAAAGCAATCACATCTGTATCGCACCAGAGGAAATCGGTTTTCTTCATCAACTGAAGTCTGAAGATATCAGACTGAGGCACCGGTGTATTGAACGTATTGCTCATGATGAAATGTTTGGGCTCGTGAATCTCATTCGCCGATACCAGTTCAATGCCTTCAGGGACGTTTTCGACCTCGCCATAGTGGAACAGAACTACTTTGTGTCCATTCGCAACGAAAGACAGCAGACACATCTGCTCAAGAAAGCTCAGCGAGCCTTCCAACCAGAGCATTCCAATCGTCGGGAGCTTGGGGTCGTCAACCATTGCGTTGATACTCCGGGGTCTTAGGTCACATTTCCGGTTGGTTTAGGCCAGACGGGCGCTGCACGTTTTCGCTTGTGACGCGGTCGCGCACGCCGCGATCCTGCTTCACAAAACTTGCGGCAGGTTTTTCCACAAGCCGTTGATATAGCTGCTCATACTCTGGAATCTGCATCAGGTTCGAGATCAGATCCTTGTGCCAGCGGAACGCCTTACGATGCAAACGCTGAAGGGTTTCGTCTGATTTGAACTGCTCCAATATCTCGGCCGTTTCGTCCTGATAGCGCAGGATGGTTTCGTCCTTGGAGCCGCCTCGGTTCCAGCGATCCCAATAATCGGTTCCAAGTGTCTGAGACGAATGATTTGCCCGTCCACGGCTACGCTTGGCCAGATACGCCTGTGTCGAGCGCACGGCATAGTGGTTGATCTGTGCAATCTCAAACCCAAATGGCGGCGAGACATGGTTGCCGAAAGGTGCGGGCTCTCTGGCATGCCCACCCGCCACAGACCGGAATACGCTGGACTGAAATTCGGGTCTGGGATGTGGGTTGTGCAGACCGAAACGATTATAAAACTCGCCTTGCCGGAAAATCGACTTCACGAAACGACGCCCGGCTCCGCCTTGCTCAAAATCCAATTCACCGTCATCGAATTGAGCCGTAACCGGTGAATCACGCAACACATGCCGACTATTGTTTGAGAATATCTTCCAGGGGATCGATATCACATCCACGTCGGGCGTCGCCTCGATCAGATCGTCAACCTTGTGGTTGCCAACGTGAATATTCAGAAACTCGTCCGCGTCGCAAACATAAATCCACTTTGCGTCTTTCACGATCGGCAATCGACGCGCCTGCCTGAGGGCTGATCGGTGAATTCCTCCGGCGCCGACCCGATTGCGTCGAAATTCGACATGCCCAAGATCCTGCAACCGTCGCAGGATACGGTTTGTCCCGTCCGAACAATCGTTGGTGTAGACGATGATCTTGTCAAAACCGAGCACCTTTTGATGGGCCACCCATTCAAGGATGTAAGGCCCTTCATTTTTCATGGCCGAGATGACGATTTTCTCAGGGTTTTGCATCTGATGCGCTCGGTCTAAATGCTGGGTCAGATCAGTCCTTACTATCGACCTGAGGTTCGATTTTCTCGATCGCGATTTGCGCGCCTGCAATGGCTCTGATGCGCAAATGTCTTGGATATTGACCCAGGAATTCGTTCACAGCGCGGATGACCCCATCCCCCCACCAGCCGCGGCGATGGTAATCGTCGAATGCCATGATGCCGCCAATCTTCATCTTTGGAAACAGCGCGGCAAGATCCGCCGAAACACCTTCATAAGAATGGTCCCCGTCCACATAGGCAAAGGATATGCTTTCATCATCGAACAGGTTCAGAGCCGGGACTGAGAAGTCGCGTATAATGCCAACCTTCCCGTCTTCGATCTCTTTCTCAAACGACTTTTTGACCTTCTGGAAGATGGCTTCCATCTTCTCGTCTTCGGTCCGACCGACAAAGGCAGTTGTGTGCGACTCTTCCCCGATATGTTTCCAAGGGTCGATCAGGAACAACTGACTGGGTTCCAACAGCTTCAGTATGGTCGGAGAAAACTCACCCTGCCAAACGCCGATCTCAACCGCGACCCCACCTTTGGGCAAGCGAGACAGAAAGGTCCGCCGGATGGCCTCTTTCGAGTTTTTGCGCTTGGTCGCCTTGTCCGTCTTGGGTTTGGGTTTGCTTCCCGGCGCTACGCCAATCACCTTGGGTTCTTCTGACATCTCGACCTCACTTCACAGACGGGTTTCAGCTTTGCACAGAACCCGTTTTTGTTCGTTGAGCCATCGTTATCACGCCAGCCCGTTAAGAACCAGAAGCTAAGTCTCATCTGCGTTAAGTGGTGGTAACTTGTCGATCCCAAGCCACGGTGGTTGCAGGCTGGTTATCCTGTATCGGCTGGCATTCTGCCCCAGAAATGTATTGATCGCCGCATTCATCCCGCCATATGAACCACCCCCGCGACGGCGATAGGTGGTGAAGGCGATGCTACCCCCAGGGGCCAGCACACGGTCAATCCTGCGCAGCAAACCGTTCGTAACCCGTTCGGATCTAACTCCCCTGACGACCGCTACCCCAACAGAGTTCTCCTGGAATAGCTTCAGCATCAAGGGGGGCATCGCCCGATAGACTCGCAGTCGACCAGCAAGAATGGGGTCGCGAAAACACTCCAGAAATGCATAGAACGCGCGATCCAGCGCCTGAAGCTCGGGATTTTGCGTTGTGTCGGCACAAGCAAAGCCATCCCACGACAAACCCCACGGCGCCAGTATCGTTAGCTTTGACACCGAAGGCAGCGCCAGAATTTCTTCGACAACTTCTGTTTCCACCTGACCGATCAGCACCCAGGACTTCTTGCCGCTGATCGATTTGAGAAAACTACGTCGCTGTTTTGCCGTTCTTTCTATCTCGGGAGAAACAGCAGGAAGGTAACTTTTGTCCTTTGGGTCAAAGGGTACGGATACCTCCGTCGCCTCTTTGACTATTGCATGCTGTGCAGCCGCTACGGTCTGATCGAAAGGTGTGTCCAACGCATCAAGCCGCACGAACCAAGGATAGTTGTTCGGCTTGGAATTTTGTACATTTGCCATCTGCCCAATGCGGTTCCATTTGGCAACCTGCGCAAAGGTAACATTCGGGTCTTTAAGTATCCTTGGGTCAAAAGACACATTCAGTTCTTCAATAACACCAAGATCCCGAGCTTTTACATTTCTTCCACCTTTAAAGTCTTTGTATTTAGAAATGAAATCATTTGCGGCCTCAGCTTTTCGAATGGCAGCGATCCGGTCCTTGTGAAACGCCACAGCCTGTTGGTGCAACGTGTCCAGTCCTTCGTCTGAACGCAGACGGCCATAGGTTTCACGAAGACGTGCAACTTTCGACAGGATCGAGGTTTCTTCTACTTCATTGTAGCAGTGCAATCGCCAGTAGGCTTTACCGGTGGCCTCCATCTTTGGGTGAAAGGCCGTGGTGTTCACATCGCCGCGGACGCGTTTCATTAAATAGCTTTCGATCGATCGCACAGCATAGTGGTTCATCCGAAACAGGCTGCCCCCAAACCCTGCGCCGGTTGTGGAAAAGGCCCAACCCCTGCGCCGCATCGCGGGTGGCAAGGGATCCCCATCCCCGTCAATCCAGCCAAACCGCTCTGCTTTCTCGCGGACAGGGCCACGCGGGCGGTGCGTACTGATAAAGTGATAGGACCCATTGTTACGGATCAGGGATTTAAACGCACGCAGGTTCTGAGGCAGAACAGCGCCCAAATCGCAAGCTCTAGTAAATTGTTCGATCACAAAACGATCTTCGAAATCGACAACCCCATTATGCCCAAACAACTGCCATAACGCTGCAAACCCATCGGCATGGGGCTGAGCCGCGAACAAGTCATCAAGAGTTCCGTCACCGATGCGGATATCGAAAAACTCATCCACATCGCAGACCAGGATCCACTCGGCTTCTTTGTACCAGGGATGTTTCATCGCATTTGTGTAGGCAGAGGCTTGAGGTCCGTACTCCCAAGGCCCCGGATTATCGATATGGGCCAGAAACCCAAGCTCTTCGCAGCGCTTGAGGATGGCATCGGTTCCATCCGAACAATCGTTCGAATTGACAATGAAATGCGTGAACCCGATCGAAAGATAATAGGCGATCCACTCAAGAATAAACGGCCCTTCGTCTTTCATCGTGGATACGACAAGTCTCATCTATTCTCACCCTTGGACCGCGTTCGGAGCTTCAAGACCGTAAGTAAAACCATGGCTTAGGTAGCCTGCGCAACAGTCTTGGCTGCTCAGCTTTGTTACGGGTCCATATAGTGCTTTGCAAGCGCGCGCACGTGATCGCATAGACACGATAGGTCAACAAATCCGCCCCGCCTCTCAAGATGCAACTTGCCACTTGGTCCGTGCATCGTGCACCACCAACAAAGGCATTATGCGGCTGTTTGTTGGCCGCATGGATGTCGTAGGCCGCGCGTCAGAAGCGGTTCCACAAGACAGGTGGGCGCAGCAAATACATTGCTTTGTGTTGAAGCGCCTGAAACAAGAGGTCGAGCACATGCCAACGATTTTTTCCAACGCGCCGCTGGGAAACAATCCGTATCAGCGCATGATCTACAGCAGCTTCACTGACTATGACGTCCGGGTTGTTCGGTTAAATGCCTTCTACAGAGATGGATTACCCCCGATGCAGGCCGGTGATATCTACTGGATTCACTGGGAAACGGTCGAATTTGGCAGCAGGAACGATATCCCCGCTGAGGAGCGTTTTGCCAAGATCGAAGCAGGTCTTGCTTCACTTCGGGACAAGGGTGTGAAAATCATCTGGACGGTTCACAACTTCCACCCGCACAACTCTGGCAGGGATATGGACGCGATCCACAAAGGTCGCGCCGTACTGGTGCGCCAAGCAGATAAAATTCACCTGCACACACCCCACGCGGTCACCTTAATGGCTCAGACTTATCGCATCCCACAGCATATGATCCTTCGCGTCGCCCATCCCAGTTACCTGGGAGTTTACGAGCCTGCCGAAAACACGTTGGCTCGGCGCGACACCCTGCCGCCCGCAGAACACCGCCGTTTCGTGCATATCGGCAAAGTACAGGAAAACCGCGGCGGGCAGTTTATGTGGCAGGCGCTAAAAGCACTCAACATCCGCGAGCAAGCCTGGGAATTGGAAATCGCAGGCGCTGTCATCGCAGGCGAGCGTCGAGGGCAGCAGCCGATCAGAGCGATGCCCAATGTCCGATTTCATGACCGGTATCTGCCGGATGAGGAACTGCGCGACATCCTCGCCCACAGCCATGTGTGCGTTGCGCCCTTCAGCCGTATTCTGACATCGGGTTCGGTCAATCTGGCGCTGACCTTCGGCCTTCCGGTCATTGGGCCAAATGTCGAGGCGCTCAGGGACCATCTGCCCGAAGGCACGCATCGGGCATTGTACACCGATGGCAAAGTGCGGGGCATGATGTTCCAGATGCGAAAACTTATTGATATGGACACAGAAGAACTGTTGGCACTGCGCGCGGCTTGCATGGATCATGCCGTTTCAATTCGACCAGAAGTTCAAAGCCAGGCGTTGCGCGAGGCAGTGTTACAAGACACGCCCGCTGCTGTCACACAAACCTGCTCTGCTACCGAGGGTGTCAAAAATGCCGAAAATTGATGCCTTCTCCTTTCGCCGACTGCTGCGATCTGTTGGCCTGAAAGTCGTCGACTTCGAAACCGGCGAGTTTGTTGGCCCGCGCCCGGTCATGCGCCGGCTCAACTCTGCTGGCCTTTCTGTCGTTCAAGGCGGTGTAACATCAGCGAACCTTGGGAGCTTTGAATTCCAGGTCGACACAATCCTTGATGTCGGTGTCGATGCCGGTACGCCCTTCTTGTACGAAGCATTTCCCGACAAAAAGTTCGTCTTGTTTGATCCCATCGAAGAAACCGCCCAACGGGTCGCATCCTGGCGCGATCGTATTGACTATGACCTGCATATCGTCGCGCTGGACGCAGATGAAGGTGAGGTTGAACTGATCATTCCCACAACGGATCGCAAACGACGGTCCTTGGCGACAGTCGCGGGTTTCTCAGCGGAATATGAAAACCGTATCGTGAACATGGAAAAGCGCGTTGTCCCGAAGCAGCGCCTCGACAGCTATACCACTGACATCCCTGGCCGATTTGGTTTGAAAATCGATACCGAAGGCAATGAGCTGGCCGTGATCCGAGGGGCAAGGGAAACCCTGAAACGGACGGAGTTCGTCCTTGCAGAGGTCTCGGTGAAACGGCGTTTCAAGGATGGCTATCGCTTCAGTGAGTTTGTCGCCGAGATGGGCAAACACGGCTTTGAACTGATTGAGGCCCCGCGCCCGGTAGACAGAGACGCTCCTGATTGCGATCTCCTGTTCGTGCCATGGGAGTCGAAATGGTTCGATTTGGACTAAGTTGATGACCTGCCAGAAGCATTTCCAATGCTTCAAGACATCCCCTTGAAGTCGCTATGATGTTTCAGCGAAAGCCCCGCCCTTGCAGCGGGCTTGCGTCAGTTCGAGACCCCTCCGCTATACTCGAAAGGTCTGGCCTCGGTCGGCGAAGACCCGAGTTTTGGGTGCATTTTTCCGTTCACACGAGTCAGCCGAAAAATGATCTCTGACATGTTCGAGTTACGCCAATGAGTGCAAAACAACTCTGCTCCGCTGAGGGTGAATGACGGAGCTATCTTGGCAGCGGTGGCACACAAATCGGGCGCGGCCATCTTGAATTTGTACGATTTCGAAGAGATTACTAACCCGCAGTGCTTCGCGACAAATCCCCCTCATTTGCTCGACTCCGTGAATGCCAACCCAGACGCCCCACGCGCGTTGCCGGTTCAGCCAGTGACTACGGGATGAGCAAATGTGCGCGCAAATGTAAGGTATTCAATGCCTTCAATCGGAACGGGATTTGCGGCATCACGCAAAAGCGAGGTCGTGACACCCCCCGGCAGTGCTTCATCAAATGTCGCAGCAGTGTAGCCTTCCAGATTACTCGCCAGCGTAGCAAACAACGCTTCGTCATTGGCAAAAGGTCGTACCGGTTTTTGCCGCATAGCGTCCGAATATAACTGACGGAAGTCATAGGCTTTCTCTACAAGCCGTCTGCTGGCACGCAATATTCCAAAGCGGCACGACATTTTGCGCTCGAACTGATCGAACAATTCATGCTGCATAGACGCCACTCTGCGTGGACCAGCACCAACCAACACCGATGTCAGCAGGTCCTGATTACAGGCTTCAAGCTCGGTAAAAAAATCTTTGAGGTCGGGCCAGTTAGGAAGCAGATCGCTGTCGGAAATCAGAAAGTACTCGACGTCTGGCGCGGCCTGCATCGCGCGATACAGTGCATAGTCGCCGAACCTCCAACCAACCTTTCTTACTTCAAGAAGCCCATTCTCTCGAATCCAAGTCTGATCGAAACTCAATACCTGCTCATCTGGTAACTCTGGCGGCGCAGAATTCGTCGCATCATATGCGATACAGACAGGTCCCGGAGCCGCCTTTTTCCAGATGGAAAAGAGTTTGGCCTCATTCTCGGTCCATTTGTGAGCGCGAAAGATGAACATTGTCCTTTTGTCGCGCTCTGGCTTTGCCTGGATGTTCAAATCGGACGCAGTAGCGCGTTTTGCACATGCTTCCGCGCCGTACAACACAAGCTCTTGCGGGCGCGCCAGCAGGTTCAGATTGACGCCATACCGCCGAATCGAGTGCAAAACGCGGTATCCGTGCGAATGCAGAAGATCCAGCACGTCATGGTATGTGTCTATGACCACTTCAATCAGAATATCCGGGCGGCTGTTTGAAAGAGTTTCCTGCAACCCACTGAGAACATTTAACTCCATGCCCTCCACATCGATTTTCAGAAAGTCGACCTTCTTGGGCAATAGGTCGTCTCCCGGACGCAGTCGAATACCTGCGCCATCATTTTTCGACACGACCCGGCCTGCGCCCAGATTGTTGTCAGGGTAGTCGATTGCGTTGCCAACGGAGTCTTCATCGGACAACCCAAATTCCACGCAAGACAGGTCCGACACAGCCTCGAGCTGATTCAAAGCGATGTTCCGTTTGAGGATATCACACGCGACGGGGTTCGGCTCGAACAGAACAATCTTGGAGGGGTTCAGAAATTTACCCACGAAAACGGAGTGGTTTCCGACATTCGAACCGATATCGCAAAAAACGCCCCCGGACGGGAAGTACTTCTCGATGAGAAGTAGCTCTTCTACCTCATACAAGTTTCCGGCTTGATGACGGCGCTGGATATGATCGCGAGGATTCGAGATGTGAAATTTCAGCGTCGTGTTCCGAAAATTAACTTCGCTAACCTCCTGTTCACTATGCATCAAGATCACCCTTTCGTCCAACCGCAGTTGCGATGAGCCGCACGGGACACGGTACGGCCCAAAATGTCCGTTACAAGCGTCTTAGAGAAAGCAGACTGGCAATGAAAGCTCTACGCCCAATCAAGAATGTGCCCTTTATCTGAAGTAAGGGTCATCGCGCTAAGTAAACTAAGGAATCCGCCCAAAAAGGATCGGTTCAGCCTGATTTAGGGGATAGGTGTGCTTTTCAAGTTTGGTGCGGTCGAGAAGACTCGAACTTCCACGGGAGTTACCCCACAGCGACCTCAACGCTGCGCGTCTACCAATTCCGCCACGACCGCACTGCCAGTGACTTGGTAGAGGGGCGTATAGACGTTGATGGAGGTGATGTGAAGAGACAAAACAGCGTTGGTTTAAATTCCATCTGGACCGACATATCTGTTGGGTCAGGTGAAACAAAAACAGACTGACTGGTCCTTATCATGAGCACCTCTGACCCACAGCCCGTACTTCAGGTGGATATCGTCTCGGATGTTGTCTGCCCCTGGTGCATTGTCGGATTTCGGCAGCTCGATCTGGCCTTGCAACAGCAACAGGTTTTGGCCCGTCTCAGGTGGCATCCTTTTGAATTGAACCCGACCATGCCTCCGGGAGGTCAGAACTTGCGCGCGCATATTGCGGAAAAATATGGCTCGACGACTGAGCAAAGCCAACAAGCCCCCGACAGGTTGACCACTTTGGGGTCGGAGCTTGGGTTTGCTTTTAATTTCAATGACGAAAGCCGCATTGTTAATACGTTCGCGGCACATCAACTGTTGGATTGGGCCGAAACACAAGGGCGGCAGCACCCGCTGAAACTGGCCTTGTTCGAAGCATATTTCACCGAGCAAAAGGATGTTTCAGATACCGATGTTCTGATTGAGGCTGTGTCCGCAGCGGGGCTTAACCCCGATGATGCCCTTGCAGCACTTGAATCAGGGGCGCATGCCGCTTCGGTGCGTGAGAAACAGCAGTTCTGGACCAGCCGTGGTATTTCGGGTGTTCCATCCATGGTATTCGGGGGCAAATACCTGCTGACCGGGGCGCAGGGCACCGAGACCTACGCGCAGGTATTGCAGCGCTGCCTGGCCGAGGCGGCCTAACCCCTTCCCCCTACCCCGCATGCACGATATGAGGCCGGCATGGAATGGAAAGCCACCGATGGTTTGACCCGGTATGAAGATGCCGTTGCCTTCATGGAGGCGCGCGTGGCTGCGATTGCGACGGGCAATGCAGAGGAGTGCGTCTGGCTACTGGAACATCCCCCGCTTTATACTGCCGGAACCTCGGCCAAAATTGCGGATCTGAAGGACCCGGACCGCTTCCCTGTGTACGAAAGCAAGCGTGGCGGGGAATATACCTATCACGGTCCGGGGCAGCGCGTTGCTTATGTAATGCTTAACTTGAACACACGCGGCCGCGATGTGCGGCAGTTTGTGAAACAGTTGGAAACCTGGGTGATTGCCTCCCTAGCGGAATTCAACGTTAAAGGCGAAATTCGGGACGGCCGGGTTGGCGTGTGGGTCCAGCGAGATGACAAGCCGCTTACCGCTTCGGGCCAGCCCGCCGAGGATAAAATCGCCGCTATCGGTCTGCGCCTGCGTAAATGGGTTAGCTTTCACGGCATCTCGATCAATGTCGAACCGGAACTGGATCATTTCACCGGGATCGTGCCCTGCGGCATCACCGAACACGGGGTCACTTCGCTGGTTGATTTGGGCTTGCCCGTGACGATGGCGGATGTGGATGCAGCGCTGCAGAAGACCTTCTACAAGGTTTTCGAAAGCCCAGCTAAGTAGCCACTTCGAGTGATTCGAATCGCAATTTGATAGCTTGCAGACACAATCCCGCCGGCTCAGATCACTCTGTTTCCCAATTTTCTAGGTCTTGCATAATTTTGCAACGATATTAACTCTCATTTTAACCAACGTTCACTTCTGTGAATACAATGCCAACGTTTACGAGTAGCATGAAACAGCCAATCTAGAGTGAGTGGTATGTTAAACCGGTGATCCAGGGCTTGCCCTGCGAAATCCGATCAGTGTTTGGTTACGAGTCTGCCGTTCCGACCCCAAATCGGAACGGCAATTCTCTTTCTAAGCTTTCGACTTACTGGACCATCCCTTCAAAACCACATCATCCCTATAGCAAGATCACAGCGCTATCGCTGGTCGCGGCAGGCTGAGCATTGTTTGCAAAGGCTTTGAGTGCTCAAAAGTTGTGCGTTTCACCAAACTCAGGGCCATACCCGGCATAGACAGCGCGTTTCCATCGTCTCACTCAGTTTAGCGCCTTCCTGATCTTTTCCGCATGCTCGGCAATCAGATCAAAATCCCCCATATTGCCCGGCGGGCGCATGGAAATACCTTCGTGCCGGGGTAGAACATGGAAATGAAGGTGAAATACCTCCTGCCCACCGGCTGCTTCGTTGAACTGCTGGATGGTGACCCCGTCGGCCTCAAACGCCTGTTTCACCGCGTGGGACAGCTTCTGCACGGTAGCCATCACTGCAGATAGTTGTTCGGGCGTAGCATCCAGCATGTTGCGGCACGGGCTTTTAGGGATGACCAGTAAATGGCCTTCTGATCGCGGCATGATATCCATGAAGGCCAGCGTGTCTTCATCCTCGTAAACACGGGTCGACGGGATTTCACCGCGCAGAATCTTGGCGAAGATGTTGTCGGGGTCATAGCTGGACATATGCAGGCTCCGGTTGGATGCTGGTTTCCTACCCGCGTTTGTGCGAGGCCCCATCGATGCGGTCAAGCCGCAAAAAACGGGTGTTACAGCGACAAGGGCGTCGCCAACCAGTCCAGATACATCCTATCCCGGTGCGCCAACAAACCAGATGATAAAACTGCCCTCGTTTCATCCGAGACTTGTGCGAACACAGCTCGGGTGCTGGGCCGCATGGCACAGAGCACATCTGGCAAGGGTGAAAACAGGGCCATAAAGGCGGCGCAGTAGATATCTGCGGCGGTCAGACGATTGCTGAACAGAAAATCTCCCCCGGTTTCAAGCCGAGCGCTGACGTTTTTTAGGATCGCATTTGCACGCCCTTCGGCCAAAGCGCCTGCCTCGGGGTCATACCCGTATTTTGCGCCCAGATAGTCGGCGATTTTGGGGTGAAATCCACCATCCCGCCCTTCAAGCCCCGCATGGATCTGCTGCAACCGCCTGTGCCAGCCCAGCCCTCCGGGGGCCGCCAGGAGGTTTATGAACGCCATGATCTCAGAGGCTGCCGCCTCAGGAACCAAATCCGGGTCAGGCGCGATGCGCTGAGCCAGCGAAACGATCTGGGCCGCGTCCGAAACCGGGTTTTCATCTTCCCAAAAGACAACCGGAGCGCTGTCTGTCTGAGCCCAAACGGCCTGTGCGCGGTCCTGCTGATCCAAATAGACGGGCATCCATGATATGTTCTTGACGTGGAATAATCCTTTGGCCGCCTCGCTCCAGGGGCTGGGCACGCCGCCAACCACGATCATACGCAGCCCTGACGCTGTTTTTGCCTGCTCGGTCGTCGCGTATTTCAGCATCATTCAGAGTCCTCCAGCAAAGACATGTGTGCCCTTTGACCAAGTGCTGCAACCGCTGCCCGCGACAATTAATCTTGATCCATATCAAACTCGACCATTGAAGGCGCCCTCTTCGCATTCTAAAACCAGCAGGAATCCCGCGCGTTGGAGAGGTCCGACTGCGCGGTGCAGTTGCAACAGGAGGCACCTATAATGGCAGACGCAGCCATTCATGGTCACGATCATGAAGACCAGCGCAGTTTCTTTGTGCGTTGGTTCATGTCGACCAACCACAAAGACATCGGGATTCTCTACCTGATCTTCTCGGCTCTGGCCGGTCTGATCTCGGTGGCGATGACCGTTTATATGCGGCTTGAACTGATGCACCCCGGTGTGCAGTACATGTGCCTCGAAGGGTTCATGGCCGATCCGTGTACCCCCAACGGTCACCTGTGGAACGTCATGATCACCTATCACGGTGTTCTGATGATGTTCTTCGTTGTCATCCCAGCCCTCTTTGGTGGATTTGGCAACTATTTCATGCCCTTGCAGATCGGTGCGCCGGATATGGCGTTCCCGCGTATGAACAACCTGTCCTTCTGGCTGTACGTCGCCGGTACCTCGCTGGGTATTGCCTCGCTGCTAAGCCCCGGCGGTAACGATCAGCTTGGCTCGGGCGTGGGTTGGGTTCTGTATCCGCCGCTGTCGACGACCGAAGGCGGCATGTCCATGGACCTTGCGATTTTCGCCGTGCACGTATCGGGCGCCTCCTCGATCCTTGGCGCGATCAACATGATCACCACCTTCCTGAACATGCGTGCCCCGGGCATGACCCTGTTCAAGGTGCCGCTGTTCAGCTGGTCGATCTTCATCACCTCGTGGCTGATTCTTCTGTCGCTGCCGGTTCTGGCGGGCGCGATCACCATGCTGCTGATGGACCGCAACTTTGGCTTCACCTTCTTTGATCCTGCCGGTGGCGGTGATCCGATCCTGTATCAGCACATCCTGTGGTTCTTCGGCCACCCGGAAGTGTATATCGTGATCCTGCCCGGTTTTGGCATTATCAGCCACGTGATCGCCACCTTCTCGCGCAAGCCAATCTTCGGCTACCTGCCGATGGTCTGGGCGATCATTGCAATCGGTGTTCTGGGCTTCGTCGTGTGGGCACACCACATGTACACCGTTGGCATGTCGCTGCGTCAGCAGGCCTACTTCATGCTGGCCACGATGGTCATCGCGGTTCCGACCGGTGTTAAGGTCTTCTCGTGGATTGCGACCATGTGGGGCGGCTCCATCGAGTTCAAGACGCCGATGCTGTTTGCCTTCGGCTTCCTGTTCCTGTTCACCGTTGGCGGTGTGACCGGTGTGGTTCTGTCGCAGGCTGGTATCGACCGTGCCTATCACGACACCTACTACGTTGTGGCACACTTCCACTATGTGATGAGCTTGGGTGCCGTCTTTGCGATCTTCGCGGGTGTGTATTTCTACTTCTCGAAGATGACGGGTCGTCAGTACTCGGAGTTCTGGGGCAAGGTTCACTTCTGGCTGTTCTTCATCGGCGCCAACCTGACCTTCTTCCCGCAGCACTTCCTGGGCCGTCAGGGCATGCCGCGCCGCTATATCGACTATCCCGAAGCGTTCGCGCAGTGGAACTATGTCTCGTCGATTGGCGCGTTCATCTCGTTTGCCTCGTTCATCCTGTTCTTCGGCATCGTGTTCTATGCTCTGTTCCGTGGCGCGAAAGAAACACGTCCGAACCCGTGGAACGAATACGCGGATACGCTGGAATGGACCCTGCCGACACCGCCGCCTGAACATACGTTCGAGCAGCTGCCAAAGCAGGAAGACTGGGATAAGGGCCACGCGCACTGATCCGGTCAGAGACCACAGAAAACCCCGCCCGAACCGGCGGGGTTTTTTCTTTGTGCAGCAAGCGCCTAAATGCGGTAGTTGCCTGAGAAATCATATTCGCTGACACAGCGCAAATGGGGCTAATTGTTCATTTCTCTGAGGATGTCGCGATAGACTTCATCTTCTGGGTCCGCATTCAGCGCCCCTGCGACCCAAGACCTGTCCAGCTTTAGTGTTCCAACCGGTACGATTTGCTTGGCGATTTCGGCTGGTGTCGTTTCATCGATCCGACCGGTGGCCCAATCGTGATATGCGGTCGAGTATCGAACACTTGCCCCGCTTGCGGGCAGATCGAGCAAACCTCCTTCTGCATAGAACGTGAGCCCATCGCCCATTTCCTCACCTATGATTTGGCATCTGGCTCCTAAACGGAATTTGGTGATCGCCACAAACACGATCGCTGCAGAAAACGTAAACTTATCGACGAGCAATCCGACGTTTCGATCTGTTGCACCCTCCGATATCGCATCGATAAGAGGCATCGTTTTAAGAAAATCGCCGCCGGTATTTCCCCTGACATCAATAAGAAGAGGTGTACGCGCACATGACCTTACTCGTTCGGCGGCCGAACATATCGCATCTGGCAGCTTCTTTTCACTCAGGTCAAAGAAACTTGGAAACGCAAGCACGAGCCCGTCTTCGAGAAAATCTCGAACTTTCAGAAACTCCTTTGGGCCCCATGCCGCATCGGATTTTCCGTGTTCGTTTCTTGGGTACCAGATTGATCCAGAAACCGTGTCTTCGGCGTGCATTCTCAGATAGGTTGTTTGTCCCGCATCCGTCCTGAGTTTGTATTCGATCAAACCGACCTCTTTACAAACTCCCAAGCGTTTCAAAGCATGCGGCCATGCGAATAAAATCGGCCCAACTACATGTTTTCGCTGCTTTGTTCCCGCCAAATAGTCGGCAGCACGCGCCTCGAAGTCTTTCACGCATACACCGTTCACAGCGATCAATTGCGCACCCGGTACAGCACCAAGGCCTGGCGCACTGCCCACCAGGTTCACGTGGCTACCGATGGCAACGAACCGCAAGGGCAACACTGAAATTGCATTGTTCGGAATCAGTCGGGTATGCCCATTCCCCGGAAGGGCGAGCAAGCGCATCAAGGACATCAAAAAGTCGTCCTTTGCATTGGCAAGAGCATCCTGTCGAGCGTCAGCGATGCATTGATCCAGCTTATTACGCTTGATCTTCGCGAAACTGGGATCGGTCGGCAAAACCGTCGTTACTACGTGCTCTAGATCGCTCAACAAAGACATGAGTAGAGACTAAAGAGGCAGACCAGGATGTCCACTTCTCATACGACAAAGCACGGCGCTAGGTCGTTTTGAAACAAAAAGCTCGCCCGCTCCGAACCGCTTGCCAAAAACCCCGCAGCCCGTTCAATTCGCCAAATACTCGAAAATAAGCTATTCTCGTCCGGGCAACTGTTCCGGCAACCCGGAGGGTTCATATGCCTGAAATCGACTTTTGGTATTCGATCGGCAGCACCTACAGCTTTCTGACCGTTATGAGGTTGGAGGACTGGTGCGCCGAAACCGATGCAACCGTGCATTGGCGCCCCTTTAACGTGCGCACGGTCATGACGGCGCAGCAGAACGCTCCTTTTGCGGGCAAGCCCGAAAAAACCGCCTATATGTGGCGGGATATTGAGCGTCGGGCCGCCAAGTATCACATCCATGCAAAACTGCCCGCACCCTACCCCATCTCGGACCTTGGACTTGCCAATCAGGTGGCGTTTCTGGGGATGCAGGACGGTTGGGGGCAGGATTTTACTCAGAACCTCTATCGGATCTGGTTTGAAGAGGGCATTGAAGCTGGTAGCGAATCCGCCTTATCCGAAGCCTTGTTGCGCTGTCAGCAGGACCCGCGCCTGACACTTGCACGTGCCCGCGACGCAGATTGTATTGCCGGGCTTGAGGCCGAAACCGAACGCGCGACCAAACTCGGCGTTTTTGGTGCACCCAGCTTTGTTGTGCGCGACGAAGTGTTCTGGGGCGATGATAGGTTGGACGACGCTTTGTCCTGGGCTCGCGTTGGACATGTCGTCTAAACTTTGCCATCGACACGGCAGGCTCATACGCTAGGTTTCAGCCATGCCCTACCAATGGACCCAAACCTCGGACACGGAACAAGAGCTACGCTTGTGGCCACACAATTCGTTGCCACCACGTGGGGCAATGATTGTTATTTTTTCAGTGTTTCTGTTTGGGCTGATCCCGATCCTGGCGATGCTGGGATCGGTCGTACTTTGGGGTCTGCTGCCCTTCTTGCTGCTGACAGTCTTGGGCCTGTGGCTGGCAATCCAAACGAACTATAGGGCGCGCAGCGTGTTTGAGGTGCTCACACTGAATGGGACCCGCGCCCAGCTGATCCATCGCACACCGGGTAGGCAACAGCAGGAATGGTCCTGCAACCGCTATTGGGCGCGTCCAGAGATGCACAGGAAAGGCGGACCGGTTCCGTACTACGTCACCCTTGTCGGTGACGGGCGCGAGGTAGAGATTGGCGCGTTCCTGTCTGAAGAGGAACGTATCAGTCTCTACGATGAGCTGGTGGAACGACTGCGTGGTCCTGCCACGCAGTAGCTAAGTTCACATCTGATTGGATGCTCAGCAGCCGTCGCTTGATGCGGCACAGAGGTGGTCTTTGACCATGGGGCCGACCCTGCCAAAATCCATCTGGCCGGTATAGCGCGTCTTAAGCTCACCCATCACCTTGCCCATATCCCGGATCGAACCGGCCCCAGTGGACGTGATCGCCGATTGGATCGCCTGTGTGACCTCATCGTCATCCAGCTGCTTGGGCAGGAACTCCTCGATGATCGCAACCTCACGCATTTCACGCTCGGCCAGGTCCAGGCGTCCGCCCTCTTCATAAGCGCGCGCGCTTTCCTTGCGCTGCTTGGTCATTTTACCAAGAATTTCAAGAACCTCGGCATCGCCGCACCCTTTCGCCTCTTCATTGTCAGAAGCGCGCGAGGCGATATCCCGATCCTTGATTGCGGCGTTGATCAGACGCAGTGTCGATAGACGTTCGACCGCTTTGTCTTTCATTGCTTGCTTCAGGGCGGTGTTCACCCGTGATCGCATGTCCATTTGGTTTGTCCATCCCCATGACAAAGGAACCCCGACCATATCCAAACAAAAAGCATGATACAACAGGGTGCGAAACCACTTAACCTATTGATAAATAACGATAGCCAAAAATTTGAACACACTTGACCCGAAGGCATAACCCCCTTAGTTATGCGCCGATTTACCCACTAGGAGAGTTGCGCCATGGTCCAGAATGCCCCGTCCAAGCCCACCGCATGTTTGGCTCTGGCCGACGGAACCCTGTTTTATGGCGTAGGCTTCGGCGCGACAGGCCAAACTGTGGCCGAGCTGTGCTTTAACACCGCGATGACAGGGTATCAGGAAATCATGACTGATCCCTCCTACGCTGGGCAGATCGTCACCTTCACCTTCCCGCATATCGGCAACGTCGGTGTGAACCCCGAAGATGACGAAACCAACGATCCGGTGGCCGCCGGTATGGTGGTCAAATGGGATCCGACCGAACCCTCGAACTGGCGTTCCTCCGAAGAGTTGAAGGATTGGCTGGCCCGCCGCGGCCGGATCGCAATTGGCGGTGTCGATACCCGCCGCCTGACCCGCGCGATCCGTCAGCAAGGCGCACCGCATGTGGCGCTGGCCCATGACCCGGAAGGGAAGTTCGATATTGAGGCATTGATTGCAGCGGCGCGTGGGTTTGCCGGTCTGGAGGGCATGGACCTTGCCAAAGAAGTTACTTGCGCCCAAAGCTATCGCTGGGATGAAATGCGGTGGGCCTGGCCCGAGGGCTACGCCCGTCAGGAAGCGCCTGTTCACAAGGTCGTTGCAATCGACTATGGCGCCAAGCGTAACATCTTGCGCTGTCTTGCCTCGGCGGGCTGCGATGTGACCGTGCTGCCGGCAACCGCGACTGCGGCCGAGGTTCTGGCTCACAATCCCGACGGAGTGTTCCTGTCAAACGGTCCGGGCGATCCGGCCGCGACTGGTGAGTACGCCGTGCCGATGATTAAAGAAATTCTTGAGACAACAGAACTGCCGGTCTTCGGCATCTGCCTTGGCCACCAGATGTTGGCGCTGGCGCTTGGTGGGCAAACCATCAAGATGAACCACGGCCATCATGGTGCGAACCACCCGGTCAAGGACTTGGAGACCGGCAAGGTCGAGATCACCTCGATGAACCATGGCTTTGCGGTGGATGCCGAGACCCTACCCGAGGGCATCGTAGAAACCCATCAATCCTTGTTTGACGGATCGAACTGCGGCATCCGCATGACGGATCGCCCCGTCTATTCGGTGCAATACCACCCTGAGGCCTCACCCGGACCACAGGACAGTTTCTACCTGTTTGAACGTTTCGCAGACGCCATGGCGGGCCGTAAAGCACAGGCATAGTCACCCACTTCCCAAGGTTAACCCGCTATTAACCTAAATGGATCAACCCTGACGACAGATCGCTGCGTCAGGGTTTTTTTAATGGTTGAATTGAATCTTCAGAATTTCACCTCTGCAGCGCCGATCCCGCCGCAAGGTTTGCGCAAACCCCTTGGGGCCTGTCTGATTGAACAAGGCGCAATAACGGCGGATCAATTGAGGCAGGCGCTGGACCTGCAAACGCAACAGAAAGCCTCTTTGGGCGAAATTCTGGTTGGCGAGGGCTGGGTCAGTCGCGCTGATGTTCTGAACGCTCTGTCCACACAAAGCGGCTGGCAAATTGCCGACCTTGAAGAAATCCCGCCCGCCCCGGGCTTGTCCGAGTTCAAGCCGGTGGAATTCTGGCTGGCGCATAATGTCATCCCATGGATGCGCATCGGCCCCCTTCTTCTGGTCGCGACTGCCCGGCCCGACCGGTTTCCAACCGTCACCGCTGAAATGCAGGACTGCCCCTATGCGATCATCCCGGTTCTGGCCGCGCCAGACCAGATTGACCGGGTGATATCGCAGCAATTTGCGATGCCTTTGGCCCAAGCCGCCGAAGCACGCGTGGATGAGGCGCAAAGCTGCCGCACCTGGACACCGGTCTCGCGCGCTGTTCCGGTTTTGGGCGCAATTGGGGTGACGACCCTTTTTGCGCTGATGCCGAAGTTCGGGCTTTCCGTTCTTCTGATGGCGGCTGTTACCATGTTGATCCTGTTCATGATCTTGCGAGTGGCAGGCGCGTTGACCTTTCTTGTATCGCGGATCAGACCACGCGAGGCTGATCCCAAAACCGCCCCGATTTCCCTGCGACAACCTTGTGTCTCTATCATGGTCCCGCTGTACAAAGAACGCGAGATTGCAGGCGCTTTGATCCAACGTTTGCAACGGTTGACCTATCCCAAAGCGCTGCTTGATGTGATCCTGGTGCTGGAAGAAAGTGACGATGTCACGCGCGAAACCGTTGCCAAGGTCGACCTGCCCAGTTGGATCAGAACCGTCGAAGTTCCCGAGTTGAACGGCCTGACCACAAAGCCGCGCGCGATGAACTATGCGCTGGATTTCTGCCGGGGCGACATTCTGGGCGTCTGGGATGCCGAAGATGCGCCTCAACCGGATCAGATCGAACGCGTTGTCGAACACTTCACCCAAGCCGCACCGGATGTGGTTTGCCTGCAAGGGGTTCTGGACTACTACAACCCTCGCACCAATTGGCGCTCACGCTGTTTTACGATCGAGTATAACAGCTGGTTTCGCGTGATTTTACAAGGGATTGCTCGGTTGGGCCTTGTAGTGCCATTGGGTGGAACCACGTTTTTCTTTCGCCGTGACAAACTGGTCGAACTGGGCGGCTGGGATGCCCATAACGTGACCGAAGATGCAGACTTAGGCGTGCGCCTCAGCCGCGCCGGATACAGGACAGAGATGGTTGATACCACAACCTATGAAGAGGCCAATTTCCGCGCCTGGCCCTGGGTCAAACAGCGTTCGCGCTGGCTCAAGGGGTTTATGGTCACCTATCTGGTGCATATGCGCAGCCCCTTGAAACTGTACCGCGATCTTGGACTGATGAAGTTTGCCGGGATTCAGGCGTTCTTTCTGGGCACTCTGGGACAGTTCCTTCTGGCTCCGGTACTATGGGTCTTTTGGTTATCGACACTGGGTGTGTCGAACCCGATGCAATCCATCTTGCCCTCTGCTCTCATCCCGCCCTTGCTAATGCTGTTCATTGTAACCGAAGCGATCAACATTGCGGTTGGGATGCTGGCCGTTGCCGCACGCGAGCGGCGGTTCCTTCTGCCCTGGGTACCAACCATGGGGCTGTATTTTCCCTTAGGGGTCGTTGCCGCCTACAAGGCGTTGTGGGAGTTGGTGTTTAACCCGTTCTTCTGGGATAAAACCCAACACGGCCAAGCAGCCGAGGACCTGCAACAGATCTGAGCGTCAGTTTTCCCGCCGCACAGCATCCTGTTTGAGGCGTGTCATAAACGCGACGGAGATATGCTCTTTCAAGGCGCGGCCTGCGGCTTCTTCATCCCGTGCGGCAATGGCATCGACAATGGCTTTGTGTTCGCTCTGCGCAATCTCACCCCGCCCTTGAACCGCCAGGGACGTCGTTGCCATCAAGGCCATCGTGCGGTGCACCAGATCCAATTGCTGCACCAGATACCGGTTGTGCGAGGCTAAATGTATCTGCTCATGAAACCGACGGTTTGCCCGCGCCAAGGCGGTTGGGTCATCGACCAAAGCATCATCCTCGGCCACCATTTCTTGCAGAACTCTGATCTCTTCTTCGGTCGCATGCTTGGCAGCCAGACGGGCGGCCAGACCTTCTAACTCACGCCGGACCACATACAACTCGGCCATCTGGTTGTGATCCAAAGACGCCACAATCAGCGACCGTCCGTCCCGCTCCAACAAAGACTGCGTCTCAAGCCGCTGCAGCGCCTCGCGGATCGGAGTACGCGAGACACCAAACCGCTCGGCCAGCTCACTTTCAACCAGACGATTGCCGGGTTTGTAGACACCCACGTCAATCGCTTCCAAGATCAGGCTATAGGCATCCTTGTTGGATTGTCGGGATTGGGGCATGTGTCTTACGTCTCCTCGTTCGGACATGTCTATCCGTGTCCGGGCCGTGCAATCAAGCCCGGCATTGAAAAGCACCAGATTGCAGCCTAAACCCGCATCATGTTCAAACCTGCCTTTAGCCACGTCACCCAATGGGTGTTCGATCTGGACAACACTCTTTATCCGCCGCACATGCGCCTGTTCGACCAGATCGAGGTGTTGATGACGGATTACGTCGTACAGGCCATTGGCGTGGACCGGGCCGAGGCCGACCGGCTGCGCAACCATTACTGGCGCGAATATGGCACCACGCTGGCAGGGTTGATGGCTGAACACGACCTGGACCCTGATCCCTATCTGCATGCGGTCCATCAGGTCGATATGAGCCATATGGACGCCGATGCCGAACTGGCTGCCCAAATCCGCGCCCTGCCCGGCCGTCGTATCGTTTATACCAATGGCAGCGCGCCCTATGCGGAACGTGTGCTTGAGGCGCGTGGACTGACAGGACTGTTTGATGCGATCTACGGCGTCGAACATGCAGGCTATCGCCCGAAACCGGAAAAGGCAGCTTTCGAGACGATCTTTGCGCAGGATGGCATTCAGGCCGATAAGGCTGCCATGTTCGAGGATGACCCCCGCAATCTGGCCGCCCCGCACGAGATGGGAATGCGCACCGTTCACGTCGCGCCAGACCCGCATGAGGCCGACCATATCCACCATCACACGGATGATCTGACCGCCTTTCTGGCACGCCTGCGATAGGCTGTCACACTGCGACGATCTGCACATTCTGCACCTGCAGCATCAGCCCTATATCCCGTTTTGCGACGAACAGAACGGAGACCCCGATGACCGCGATCGAGATGCCTCGGCGCCTGCCGATTTGGCAGCGCTTGTTTTATAGAATTCCCCTGCTTGGATGGCTGGCCAAGGATGCTGCCGAAGGCGAACCAGAGGATCTTTTGTATACGGCTGCGGCAATCTTCAGCATGTGGGGGTGCTCGGCTTTGCTATTCGGTCTGCCGGGTCTTTACATCCCAGCGGTATTGATGGTTCCAATCATGTTCCTGATCCTCATCCTGATTTCACGCGGATAGGGCACGAGACAGGATGTCACTTGGCGCAGGCGGCGAAACCGCACTAGGGTCTGCCGGGAACGGAGTAAGCGCCATGATTAACAGCTGTGACATTCTGATTTCCGGCGGAGGAATCGCGGGCCTGACTGCGGCGGCGGCCTTTGGCACAGCTGGGTACAATGTGGTCTGCGTTGACCCGACCCCTCCGATCACTGAACGCGATGTTGATGGGTCGGACCTGCGGACCACGGCCTTTCTTCAGCCCGCGCAGGCGCTGCTGGAAAAGTGTGGATTTTGGGGCCGGCTGAAGTCGTACGCAGCTCCCTTGCAGATTATGCGTATCGTTGACGCGGGCGGTGACATCCCTGAACCGCGCGTGGTGCGGGATTTCAACGCCTCTGACATCTCGGATCAGCCATTTGGCTGGAACCTGCCCAACTGGCTGCTGCGACGCGAGATGGTGGCTCGGCTGGCCGAATTGCCCAATGTCGATTTCCGCCCCGGAACCGGTACCGCCAGCCTGTTCACCCGCACCGCTGAGGCACGCGTTGGCCTGAGTGATGGCAGCCGCCTCCGTTGCAAACTGGTTATCGCTGCAGACGGTCGGAATTCTCCCATGCGCGAAGCCGCGGGGATTTCCGTTCACACCACACGCTACGGTCAAAAAGCGTTGGCCTTTGCAGTGACGCATCCGATCGCGCATGAAAACGTCTCGACCGAGATACACCGGTCCGGTGGCCCCTTCACACTGGTGCCTTTGCCCGATTGGAAGGGTCAACCTTCATCCGCCATCGTCTGGATGGAACGCGGGCCACGTGCGGTTGAATTGCTGAACCTGGATACCGATGCATTCGAAACCGCGATGACCGAGCGGTCCTGCGGTTTGTTCGGGCCGTTGAAACTGGCCTCGCGCCGGACGATCTGGCCAATCATCAGCCAATCTGCTGCGCGCCTATCGGGCGAGCGCATCGCGCTGATGGCCGAGGCCGCCCATGTGGTTCCCCCTATTGGCGCGCAAGGCCTGAACATGTCGCTGGGTGATCTGCGGTCGCTGCTGGATCTGGCGCAAGCCCGACCCGATGGTTTGGGCGACGCGCAAATGCTGGATGCCTATCACAACTCGCGACACGCCGAGATTGACCTGCGGGTTAAAGGCATTGACCTGCTGAACCGCGCCTCGATGATCGAGGCGCGCCCGTTGCGCGATGCCCGCGCTATGGGGCTGAACGCCCTGTATTCGATGGCACCAGTACGCAAGACGCTGATGCAGATGGGCCTCGGCGTTCGCTAAGGCCCAACAGGTTCATAGAACCTGATCCAGAACGCGTTTCAAGCGGGCGATGGTGCCATCGACATCATACAGCTTGTCGAGGCCGAACAGACCAAGCCGAAACGTGCTGAACCCTGCCGGTTCGTCACATTGCAGCGGCACGCCAGCCGCGATCTACATTCCCTGCGCTGCGAATTTTTTTCCATTCTGAACGTCCGGATCAGCCGTATAGCTGACAACAACGCCTGGCCCGCCAAAGCCATCCGCGGCCACCGAGACAACACCCCTCTCCTTCAGCATCGCCCGCACACCATTGCCCAACGCCCATTGCGCATCGCGCAGCTTCTCGAACCCGTAACCTTGCGTCTCAAGCATCGTATCGCGAAACGCGGTCAACGCATCCGTGGGCATAATGGCGTGATAGGCATGTCCCCCATTGTCATAGGCCTGCATAATCTGACGCCACTTTTTGAGATCCACTGCAAAACTGTCGGACTCGGTCTCTTGCAACCGCGCCTCGGCCCGCTCGGACAGCATGACAAGACCGGCGCAGGGCGATGCGCTCCAGCCCTTTTGTGGGGCCGAGATCAGGACGTCCACACCGGTTGCTTTCATATCCACCCAGGCGCAGCCAGACGCGATGCAATCCAGAACCATCAACGCACCGACCTCATGCGCAGCAGTAGCCATAGCGGCCACATAGTCATTGGGCAGGATCACCCCGGCCGAGGTTTCCACATGCGGTGCGAAGACCACATCCGGGCGGGTCTCACGAATGGTGGCAACCACATCCTCGATAGGTGCAGGTGCAAAGGGCGATGGGCTGGAATTCCCCGTTTCCCTGGCTTTCAGGACAGTCACCGCTTTGGTCAAAGCACCGCTTTCGACGATCTGGCTCCACCGGTAGGAAAACCACCCATTTCTCACCACCAGAACCTCGGCGTTGCGAGCGAATTGACGGGCAACAGCCTCCATCCCATAGGTGCCACCGCCGGGAATGATGGCAACGCCATCGGCGCTGTATACCTCGCGCAGCATGTCAGAGATATCGCGCATGACCTGCTGAAATCTCGACGACATGTGATTCAACGAGCGATCGGTAAAGACAACCGAGAACTCTTCAAGACCGTCTGGATCCACGGTTTCCAGCAATGCAGGCATTTCGAATCCTTCCCTTCAGCATTTGGTTGAAAGACTGGCGGGATTACATGGGCGGGTAAAGTCAAAACGGCGCGACAAAACTGACCCAAGGTCAAGTGAAACAATCCCTGGGATTCAGTACTAAAGGCTTCAAATACAGCAAAAATGACGCCAATTAGTATCAGCTCCCCTTTACACTTTTGCTTGCTTCTGACCAGATGCATACACTTTTTGCTTGAAGGGATAATTTCACAGGTGAATGTTCAAAAGCGGATCAGCTTCCAGGTCGTTCGTGACGAAGTCAAACGCCGTATCGAAAGCCGCATCTGGCCTCAGGGCTCGCTTTTACCGACAGAAACGCAACTGGCTGAAGAGTTCAACTGCGCCCGTGCAACTGTAAATCGGGCGCTGCGCGAACTCGCCGATCAGGGCTTTGTCGAACGCAAGCGCAAAAGCGGGACGCGGGTTAAAAAGGAACCAAGCCGTCATGCAAAGCTAGAGCTTTTGCTGGCCCGGCAGATGGTGCAAAACCAAAACGCTGACTATCGGTATGCGCTGGTCGAACGGAATGTAGAATTCAGCCCGGGATGGCTGGCTTCGCAGCTCGGCGTAGCATGCGACGCACGTGTTCTGAACCTGACCTGCATGCACTATGCCGACAACCGCCCCTTTCAGTTAGAAGAGCGCTGGATCAATATCGAAGCCGTTCCCGAGATCGAAGATGCCAATCTAACCGATAGTGGTCCGCATGAATGGCTGTTGAACGCCGCGCCGTTTAACGAAGCTGAAGTATCGTTCAGCGCAGTCTCGGCTGACAGTCGCCTTACAGAGTTCATGGGTACGACAGCCGGGACCTCGATGATCCAGATGGAAAAGACGACGTGGAAAGATGACACCCCGTTAAGTTTTGCGCGGATCACACATCACCCGAGCTATCGCATCCGGACAAAGTACTAGACGCTGTCACCCAATCGGCCCGGGCAGCCGTTCCTCGCTGAGTAGGACGTTCGCCTCAACATCGCCTGCACCCGGCAAGGTCATGATCCGGCGGCGCAGTACCCGCTCGAAATCGGACAAGTCACGCGCCACAACACGCAACCGATAGTCATAAAGCCCCAACACATGTTCGACAGTTTGCACTTCGGGGATAGCGCTGACGGCGCGTTCGAAATCTTCCAGACTGACCTGTCCTTTGCGGGCCAGCTTCACACCCAGGAAAACCGTAACGCCGAACCCCAAAGCCTCGGCATTCAGGCGCAACCGGCGGCCCTTGATGACGCCGGCCTCTTCGAGCCTGCGAATACGCCGCCACGCGGCGGGCTGTGACAATCCGAGTTTGCGACCTAAGGCACCCGCGCTTTGCGTTGCGTCCTGACATAGTGCGCGCAGGATCTGTCGATCAGTTTCGTCAAGTTCGATCATACCGGCAGCACCTCGTCCCGCTTGACCCGCGCGATATGCATCAAAGCTTCGATATCAGCGATATGCGGCAGGGTCAGGATGCGATCACGGTACAGCCGCTGATAGTACGCCATATCCTTTGCCAAAATGGACAGGCGCATATCCACCCTACCCAGAAAGGTCTGTATCTCGATCACTTCTGGCACCTGTCGGGCTGCAGCGGTGAATTCGTCAAATGCGCGCGGCTGTGTCTTATCCAATGTCACACGCAATGACACCTCGACCGCGTAGCCCAGAGCGGTCCAGTCAATCACTGCCTCTTGGCCCTCGACAATTCCTGCGGCCTGCATCTTTTCGATACGTCGCCAACAAACACCTTGCGTGATACGACATCGTTCGGCCAATTCAGCGGTCGAAAGGCTGGGCTCGGCCTGAAAATGGCGCAAGATACGTCGATCAATCTCATCAAGCATGAATTTTCCAGAATCTTTCGCCAACACGAATACTTCTTCTTGTTTTCCGTGAATATCTGATGCCGGCGCGCTCGCCAATCGAAAAAGCTCCGGGTAAAAGCACATCAATTGAAACAGAAAGGACCAGCGAAATGCGCGTCTATTACGATCGCGATTGCGACATCAACCTGATCAAAGACAAGAAAGTGGCGATTCTGGGCTATGGCAGCCAAGGCCACGCTCACGCGCTGAACCTGCGTGACTCGGGTGCGAAGAACCTGGTCGTCGCGCTGCGCGAAGGTTCGCCCTCGGCCAAGAAAGCCGAAGGTGAAGGTCTGACGGTCATGGGTATCGCCGAAGCGGCAGCATGGTGCGACGTCATCATGTTCACCATGCCCGACGAACTGCAGGCTGAAACCTACAAGAAATACGTGCATGACAACATCAAGCCCGGCTCGGCCATTGCCTTCGCTCACGGCCTGAACGTCCATTTCGGCCTGATCGAGCCGAAAGAAGGCGTCGATGTCATCATGATGGCCCCCAAAGGCCCCGGCCACACCGTGCGTGGCGAATACACCAAAGGCGGCGGCGTGCCTTGCCTTGTTGCCGTCAACAACGACGCAACCGGCAAAGCACTGGAAATCGGCCTGTCCTACTGCTCGGCCATCGGTGGCGGCCGCTCGGGCATCATCGAAACCAACTTCCGCGAAGAATGTGAAACCGACCTGTTCGGCGAACAAGCCGTTCTGTGCGGCGGCTTGGTTGAGCTGATCCGCTGCGGCTTTGAAACTCTGGTCGAAGCGGGCTACGCGCCCGAAATGGCCTATTTCGAGTGTCTGCACGAAGTGAAACTGATCGTTGACCTGATCTATGAAGGCGGCATCGCCAACATGGATTACTCGATCTCGAACACGGCTGAGTACGGTCAGTACGTCACCGGCCCACGTATCCTGAAATACGACGAGACCAAAGCACGCATGAAAGAAGTTCTGAACGACATCCAGCAGGGTAAATTCGTTCGTGACTTCATGCTGGAAAACGCAGTCGGCCAGCCGACCATCAAAGCGTCGCGCCGTGCCAATGACGAGCACATGATCGAGGAAACAGGTGCAAAACTGCGTGCCATGATGCCCTGGATCTCAGCCGGTAAGATGGTCGACAAAGAAAAGAACTAAGCCTTACAGATGTCAGAGTTAGGGCGACCAAAATGGTCGCCCTTTCTATTTTGTGAATGCGTTGGCGTAACACTCGCCTAGAACAAAATCCCAGCCTGTATCGTATCCGCCCCGTTTCTCCGGCGCCTCTGCAGCCCAGACTTCCCACCCCGAATGGGTCAGTGTTACAAGGGTTTTGCCGGGATCCCTCTCTTCAAAAAGCACTTCAACCTGCGTGGGAAAGTCTTTGTTCGTGCCAGGATGCCAAGTGAACGCCACGCGCCGCCCGTCTTCATAGATCAGCACCTCGCCCCAGTCGGCTCTTTCGCCATCGCACATCGTTTCATACACCGCACCACCAACCCAGGGCTCGATCATGACCGCCAGCGCTGGTTTTCCCTTGGAGGCCGACACTGCATGGCCGTCCAGCGGCCACCAGTTTGCAACGCGATGAACGAAAACATCAAAAGCCCTATTCGGCGCAGCGTTCACGGTAATAGATTTGACAATTGGATTGGTCATACATCGTGCCTTTCCCGATTGATTTCTTCTGCAAAACTGCCCAGCACGTCCGACCAGTGTCTTTCCAGCCATGCCCGAATGCTGTCCAACCCATCTGGACGTGCAAAGTAAATACGACGCGTCCCTTCTGATCGGCATTCGACCAATCCGGCGTCAGACAAAACCTTCAGATGCTGCGATACCGCTGGGCGGCTGACGGGTAGCGTTTCCGCCAAGGCCCCGACCGCAGAAGGCCGGGCCGCTACCGCTTCGAAAACCCTAAGGCGCGTTGGATCACCGAGGGCTGAAAATGTATCATGGTAAGTCATAACTTACCGTAAGCTATAACTTACGTATTGTCAAATTCAGCCACGTGACATCTGTAAAATCAGAGGATAAGGGGGAATTATGGTTCATGACCCCAACTACCGCGATTGGAGTGGTGTGATTTCACTCGGCCTTATCTGGGGCGGTACGTTCATGGTGGTCGCCATGGCGCTCGAGGGATATGGACCCGTGACCGTCGCAACGGCACGGACGACGCTGGGGGCGATCACCCTGCTGTGTTTGATGGCTGTCACTGGTCGTCGGATGCCCGGCCCGGACCTCCGCCTTTGGGGGGCGATTGTCATCATCGGGTTGCTGTCGACCGCTCTGCCCTTCATGCTGCTCAGTTGGGGTCAACAATATGTGCCATCGGCTTTCGCAGGCCTTTCCATGGCAGCAATCCCGCTGATGGTTCTGCCATTGGCCCATTTCTTTTCCGACGAACCGCTGAATGCGCGCAGAATGCTGGGTGTATCTCTGGGGTTTGCTGGCGCTTTGGTCCTGATAGGTCCGGGGCTTGCCCAGATCGGACAAGGGGCCGAGCCTTTGGCCCAGCTTGCCTGTATCACAGCTGCGCTGTGCTATTCTGTGGCCTCGATCTTCACCCGGCGCTGCCCGCCAATCGACCCGGTGACTCTGGCCGCGCTAACGCTTGTGGTCGGCGCAGTTTGCTTGTTACCACTTATGCTGGTCATAGAAGGGCTGCCGGAATGGGAAGGCGCGCGCTCGGGTCTTGCCATCATCATCCTCGGGCTGGTTCCGACCGCCTTTGCAACCCTTCTACGGGTCTCGATCATTCGCAGCGCAGGCTCAGTCTTTCTGACACTGGTGAACTATCAGGTGCCAATCTGGTCAATGGTGTTCGGCGCCTGGATCCTTTCCGAGGCGCTGCCACTGCGCTTCTTCATCGCACTGGCCATGATCCTGACCGGGCTGGCGATCAGCCAGTGGTTCAGCCTGCGCAAATTGCTGATGGGGCGCTAGCTGGCAACCGCCTCAACCTCGGCGACGATGCCATCCACCACCTGAGACAGCAGCGTGTCATCTTCGCATTCTGCCATAACGCGGATCAGCGGTTCTGTCCCTGATTTGCGGATCAGCAGACGCCCTTGCCCGTTCAAGCGCGCCTCGGCATCGGCGATGGCAGCTTTGACCCTTTGCGCCTCAAGCGGGGCCTGATCGGCGGCATAGCGGACATTCTTCAGCAGCTGTGGCACGGTCTCGAATTGCTGTGCCAGATCCGAGGATTTACGACCAGACAGAACCATCTCGGCCAGAAAGTGCAGGCCCGCCATAAGCCCGTCGCCGGTGGTGGCGTAGTCACTCATCACGATATGGCCGGACTGCTCACCACCCAGATTGAAGCCGCCCTCGCGCATGCGCTCAACTACATAGCGGTCGCCGACCGCCGTGCGTTCAAGCTGCAAACCCTGTGACTGCAGATGCCGTTCAAGCCCAAGGTTCGACATGACGGTGGCAACAAGGGCGCCGCCTTTCAACTGGCCGGACTTGGCCCAGGCCGAGGCCAGCAAGGCCATCAACTGATCGCCATCCGCTACTTTTCCGGTCTCATCAATGACGACGACCCGATCCGCGTCGCCATCCAGACAAATCCCCACATGCGCGCCATGCGCCACGACGGTTTCCGCAGCCAATTGCGGCTGCGTCGATCCGCAGTTGAGATTGATGTTCTTGCCGTTCGGAGCAACGCCAATCGGGATCACCTCGGCCCCCAGCTCCCACAAAACTTCGGGCGCGGTGCGGTGCGCAGCGCCATTGGCGCAGTCGATGACAACCTTGAGGCCATCCAGACGCACGTCGCGCGGCAGCGAGGATTTAATCCGCTCACCATAGCGAAAGCGCGCATCGTCAACGCGGCGGGCGCGGCCGATATTCTGCGCCTGGGCCGGGCTGACGCCCTGTTCGATCAGGCGTTCAATCTCGATCTCTGCCTGATCGGACAGTTTGAATCCATCAGGCCCAAAGAACTTGATCCCGTTGTCGATGGCCGGGTTGTGGCTGGCCGAAATCATGACCCCCAGATCGGCGCGCATGGACCGGGTCATCAGACCCACGGCAGGTGTTGGCACTGGTCCCAGCAGCAGCACGTTCATCCCGGTCGAGGTCAAGCCCGCCGTCAACGCGCTTTCCAGCATATAGCCCGACAAACGCGTATCCTTGCCGATGACCACACGGTGCACACCAGACGCGTCGCGGCGGAAATACCGACCGACCGCAGCCCCGATACGCAAGGCCATTTCGGCCGTCATCGGATGTGTATTGGCCGTGCCTCGCACACCATCAGTTCCGAACAGCTTGCGCATCTTCTACCCCTCACCAAAATTACTGAGACCGGATTACCGGACCGCCGCCCATAGACGCAAGGCCTGAGCTGTTTCGGCTACGTCATGCACCCGAATGATCTGCACGCCTTGGGACAATCCGTCCAGAGCAAGCGCAATTGATCCCGGCGCACGCGCGGATTTTCGCGGCTCTTTCCCGATGGAACCGATGAAACCCTTGCGCGATACGCCCAGCAGGATCGGGCAACCCAGCCCATGAAACAGGCTGAGATTACGCAGGAGGTCCAGATTGTGCTGTTCGGTTTTGCCAAAGCCGATGCCAGGATCAACAATGATCAGATCGCGGTTCAGGCCCATCGCCTCAAGACGGGCGATCTGGCCTTCCAGAAAATCGTAAACATCCAGCACGACGTTGTCGTAATGCGGATTGTCCTGCATCGTGGCCGGATCGCCTTGCATATGCATCACGCAAACAGGTGCGCCGCGCCCGGCGCAAAACGGCGCAAGCGCGGGGTCGAAGGTAAAGCCCGAAACATCGTTGACCAAACCCGCACCGGCAGCACAGGCCGCCTTGGCCACCGCCGCCTTGCGGGTATCGATTGAAATCAAAGCATCCGTTTCCGCCCGGATCGCCTCGATCAACGGGCGTGTGCGGGCGATTTCCTCATCCTCTGGGATGAAATCTGCGCCGGGGCGCGTGGATTCGCCGCCAATATCCAGAATGGTTGCGCCATGGGCCACCATATCCACTGCGCCCGCGCGCGCGGCCTCAACCGAGCTATGAACGCCCCCATCTGAGAAGCTGTCTGGCGTTGCGTTCAGGATGCCCATGATCTGAGGTCGCGCCATGTCCAGGCCCGCAACAGCCGCGCGAGGGCGGCTGAGGCGATCCAACTGATCCGCAGGAATCTCGGCCACCGGGATCACCTTGGATGCGCCCTTGCGCGAGAGAACCTCGGCATTGGTAAACCAGAGCGTCTGACCACCCAAAGGCACAGCGCCATCAGGCCGCGCCGTGCTGTGCTGGACCAGTGGGCGGTAGTAATCCCTCACAATTGTGCCTGATCGACGGCAACCGCGCGCAGCGGCGTCTTGGGTTCTTTCGGCAACTCGCCTCCGATGACCATCATCTCACTGGCTTCAAAGGTCGCGGCAAACCACGCGGCTAGGGCAACTGCGTCCGAAGGCGCAGCCGACGGACCGTCAACCGCATCCAAGACAATCTTGGACGGGGCCCAAACGCAGATTTGGCCGTTTTTCATCGCCCAATCCAACTCGGTTCGGGTTGAAACAACGACACAGCGGTGATCCCGTGCGGCCAAAACCCATGCGTTTTGTTCGATGGACAGCAGGTCGATCCGGCGCTGAGTCATGGCGTGGCCGGTCTGCGGCACCACCAGATCAGATGCGCCAACACACAGGATCAGCGGTCGCTGGCGATTTTCCAATTGGTCAATCCAGCCTTTCAGGTTGCCAGATGCAATGGCGTCATTGGACAGGAAAACCAGACGCGGATGCGGGCGTTCTTCTTCGACCACATCGTGGTGAATCGCGTCCTTGCCGCGCACGATCTCGACCCCCAGCGCTCCGGGTCCGCGATCCAGCTTCTCGATCCGGACAAACACGCGCACTGCCTGAGGTTCCAGCAAGATACGCTCGGCTACTCGTTCGGCCAGCGTTTCCAAAAGGTTCAGACGCTCTGCCGCCAATTCATAGGCAATCGCTTCGGTCACTCGGTCATACGACAGGATACGATCCACATCATCGTCAATATCCGCCGTCAGCGGGCGGACTTCGACAACGATGTTAAAGCAGATGCGCTGGGTCGTGCCGCGCTCGGCCTGAAAAGCTCCAATCTCAACTTCGACGGTGTGATCGCGAAGCGAAATGCGATCCAGCGGTCCTCGGGGCGAGGTCGCCTCGGACCGTTCAGACGGGTGCGCAAAGGCAAGGCGGATTTCAGAACTCATGGATCAGGCCTTTTCCGGCTCGTAAAACAGTTCGCCCAGTCTAGGCGTTTCGAGGGCCTATAACATTCATGCAAACGCCATTCCAACCACTGATTGCGGCGTCAGGTAACGCGGAACCAGCTCATCATGCCAGCGGCGGCGTGCCCCAGCATGTGGCAATGCAGCAGCCAATCCCCCGGATTATCCGCGACCAGTACCACCTGCCGGGTCTGCTCGCGTTCAATCAGAACCGTATCACGCCAGGGACCCAGCGACCCATCCTCCAATACCAAACGGAAGTGATGACCATGCAGATGCATGGCATGTGGGAAAGCGGTTTCGTTTACGAACGCAATCCGGTGAATGCTGCCCCGCGCGGCATCCAGAAACGGATCAGATGGGCGCTCGGCGATACCGTTCAACGCCCAGAACCGCCCAAGCTGCGCCAGTTCACGCCCTGACAAGTCCGCACCGCCAAGCTGCGCGCTTTGCAACCACCGCATCGCCCCGCCCTGTAAAACCATCTGGTGCAACGGGGCCGTGCTGATCTGCGTCACCTCAGGCACGGGATTGGGTGGAAGGGAAGTTATGCCATCACGCGGGGCACGGGCCGCACTTTCCTTCACATCGAACCGCACCAGACCAAAGGTGCCGTCTCGCTCGACGCTGACCAGACTTGCTGTGGTCTCGGCAAGAACATCGACAATCAAATCAACCCTTTGCGCGGGGGCCAACGGGAAGGTATCGGTGACCCTCAGCGGGGTTTCCAGAGGCATCCCATCCAGCGCCACAATCCATCCGGCCAGGCCGTCGAGGTCTAGATCGTATATCCGGGCGTTTGATGCATTGATCAAGCGGAGCCTGAGGCGCTGGTTTCGGCCCACCGAGAAGGCCGGATCAAATACGCCATTGACGGTGACGATATTCCCACGACGGCCTGCATGGCTCAGGTCATGACCATTGTTGAAATCATCGGTAATCTGCGCTGTTTCCGGGTCCAGACGCCAGTCATCCAGCATCAGGGTTATGTCCTGATCTACGTCGGGGGCGGCGGTTTCCTCGACAATCAAGGGCCCATAGAGTCCGCGCGCAACCTGTTCGGCCGAGCGATTATGCGCATGATACCAATAGGTGCCCGCGTCAGGGACAACAAAGTCATAGTCAAAGGTCCCATCGGGCGCGACAGCCTCTTGCGTCAAGCCCGGAACCCCGTCCATCGCATTGTCTATACGAACACCATGCCAATGGATCGACGTCGGCTGAGGAAGTTTGTTTACAAAGCGGCGTTGGACTTGATCCCCTTGCCGAAACCTCAGCGTTTGGCCCGGAACCGTACCCTCAAAGCCCCAGATTTCCGTTTCAGGAAACCCTTCTGGCGCAAGGCGCTGACGGGCAACACGCGCCTCAAGCTGCGTGAACTCTGCCCTCGCCGCACCCGGTAGCAACGATGCTGCTGCCGCAGCTTGCAGGAATTGTCTTCGATTGAATGGCATTGCGGGCCTCCTGACCCGCAATATAGACCTCAACACGCCCCGCGCCATCAAGCTTCCAGCGCGGGTGCGTCAATCAGTTGCTCGCCGTCCGGTAGTTGTGGCGATAGAAGATATGCACACCGATCTTGGCCGTCTGTTTGTAGACCCGCGCCCAGGACGGACGCACCGCGGTTGTGTGATAATGGGTCGCCCCTTCGGTCAATTCCTTCGAGATCCCGTCAATCGCCGCGCGCGCCACTTTTGATACACGTTCGAACGCTTTCTGTTCGTGGATCACCTCTTTGCGGCCATCACAGGTATAGGTGAACTGACACTGGTACTTTTTGCCCGTGCCCTGGCGGATCACACCGCACAGGCTGTCAGGAAAGCGGCTGCTTTTGACCCGGTTCAGGATCACTTCGGCTACGGCAAACTGACCGCGCACGCTTTCACCACGGGCTTCGAAATACAGCGCCTCAGCCAGGCATTGCCAGTTCTCATCTCCGGTGGCTTTTGGTTGCTGGTCCAGCCAGTCCTTGGAATAGGAGACTTGAATTGGTTCGGCCGACTTGCGCGGCTTGAACAATTTGAAATAGTCACGGAAACTTTGCGCCGGCAATTCATTGCGGGCGACAAGTTCTTGCTTAGCAGAATCGGTTGCTTCCCTCTCGGCGAACGAAGCACTTGGCAGCATGGTTGCTGCCAATGTGGCAACAGCCATTATGTAACGTAGCATCAGATAACCTCGCACAGGCACTTAACGCGCCAAACCCTCCCCCGGCGGGCGCGACGAGGCATTTAGCGCAGTCTGGCGCAAACGTCCAGATCAGAAAAAAAAGCAAGTGGAAAATCGCTCGTAGAGAAGAAAAAATTCTCCACAAGAGTGCCTGTAACCCACCATTCCTTGGGTTTCAGCCCACTGTCAACCTCCAAGTCTGGACGAAATCGCCAGTTGAGCGGCAGCCAGCCGAGCGACGGGCACCCGAAACGGCGAGCAGGAAACATAGTCAAACCCAAGATCACGGCAAATGGCGATTGATTCGGGGTTACCCCCATGTTCACCGCAGACCGATAGGGTGACGTCAGGCTTGGCCAGACGCCCGCGTTCAGCGCCAAGTTTCAGCAATTCGCCTACCCCATCCGGGTCAAGAACATGGAATGGGTCTTCGGTAAACACCCCCTGCCGGACATAGGCCGACATAAACCGGCCCGCATCATCGCGCGACAGGCCATACGTCATCTGCGTCAGGTCATTGGTTCCGAAGCTCAGGAAAGAGGTATGTGGCGCAATCTCTTCCGCCCGCAAACAGGCGCGCGGCGTTTCAACCATCACCCCAAGCCGATACTCAAACTCTTGGCCTTTTTCGGACGCGACTGCCGCAGCCACCGAGTCGATGCGGGACTTGACCAGCTCAACCTCGCGCTTAGCCGATACCAGCGGGATCATCACCTCGGGCACCACCGGCGCGCCGTTCTTGCTGGCCTCCAAGGTGGCTTCAAAGATCGCGCGGGCCTGCATGTCGTATATCTCGGGAACGGTGACGCCCAGACGCACACCGCGCATACCCAGCATCGGGTTGTATTCCGACATCGCCTCGACTCGGCGTTCGACGTCAGAAACAGGTAAATCCAAGGCTTCGGCCAGTTCGCGTTGGCCGCTGCGTGTAGTCGGCAAAAACTCATGCAACGGAGGGTCAAACAGGCGGATGCAAACCGGCTGGCCTTCCATGATCCGGAACAGCTGGATGAAATCCTCGCGCTGCATGGGCAGCAATCGTTCCAGCACCGCAGACCGCCCCGATGGGGTCTGAGCAAAGATCATCTCGCGCATGACGATCAGGCGGCCGGGATCAAAGAACATATGCTCGGTCCGGCACAGCCCTATGCCTTGCGCCTCGAAATTGCGCGCGGTCTGGGCGTCTGCCGGTGTATCCGCATTGGCCCGGATCGCTATATCCCGCTCGGCGTCTGCCCAGCCCATAAGCGTCTGAAAACAATCGTCCAAAGCCGCCTCCAGCATCGCGGGCTGCCCCGCCAGAACCTGCCCGGACGTCCCGTCGATGGTCAGAACATCCCCAGTTTTGAACACCCGCCCATCCGGCGCGGTCAGAAGCTTTTTCTTGGTTTGGAACCGCATGCCCGACGCCCCGACGATGCAAGGCAGGCCCAACCCGCGCCCGATCACCGCCGCGTGGCTGGTCATACCGCCCTTTTCCGTCAGAACCGCGGCTGCCGCATGCATGCCCCGCACGTCCTCAGGCGAGGTTTCGCGGCGGACCAGGATACAAGCCTCGCCTCGCGCGGCGCTAGCCTGTGCCTCAGCCGCGGTGAACACAATCTTGCCCGTTGACGCTCCGGGGCTGGCCGCGATACCCGTCGTCAGGATATCGCGCTTTGCATCTGGGTGGACCTGACGGTGCAACAGCTCGTTCAACGCGTGCGGATCGACGCGCATCACCGCCTCTTGCGGCGGGATGATTCCGTCTTCGGCCAACCGCACCGCAATCCGCATCGCCGCGCGGGCGGACCGCTGCACCCGCACGCCATCCAGAATATGCACATGGCCGTTTTCGATCACAAACTCGACCTGCATTTCCTCGCGCAGCTTCTCGCGCATCAGCGCGGCCTGCGCTTTGAGATCGGCAAAAGCTTTGGGCGCCAATTCTTCTAACGACTGCCCGCGCGGGTCTTTTTCCAAGTACAGCGCCGCAACACCTTCGCCCAACGCATCGCGCCCCTGGCTCTGGCTCAGATACCGCCCGGTGATCTGTGGCATTCCGGTTGTGATATCAACCAGTTGCAACACACCCGAGCCGCATTCGCCCTGCCCGACACCGGGGATCATTTCCTGAATGACCAACCCAAGCCCCGCGTCCGCCGGGGCCCCTTTGGCCTGACGCAGCAATCGAGCCGACGTGCCATCCCACGCCCGCGCCATAGATCGCAAGACACCGACCAACTGCTCTCCGCGATCCTGTGGAAAGGCCTCGTCGGTCTCTTCTTCATAGGCACGCAGTGACAGCTTTAACCCTTCGCTGCCATCAGCTTCGATGTCATCAAACACATCCGCATCCAGCCGCGCGACATGGATGGCGTAGCTTTGAACAAATCTCAGATACAGCGCGGCGGCGGCTTCGGCCCCCATCTGATCAGACAGGTCCACATAACGCGCATCGTTCATACCGATGTTCAGAACCGCACCCGGACCACCCCAATCGGGGTCTTCGGAACTGGGTCGCACGCACAGTAAGGCCGTGTCGTCAAACTGTTCCAAAATCGCGGTAATGTCAGGCACCTGACCATCGGCAATCTGTTGCACAAGATCAAAGGACAGTGCCACGGTGCGGGGTACTGGCAGGTCCAGCCGGACCAGACGTTGCAAACATTTGGCCCGCCCGCCATGGGTGCTGGCGGCAACGGGTGCTTGGGACGTGATGAGCGTGGTATGCGGGTTATTCTGCACTGCGGCACCTTTTAGCTTCGCCGCAGCATAAGCCCTTGCACCAACGGCGCAAGGGCGATCTGGCTTATCCTTCGATCTTGGTCAGATCGGCAACGCTGGAACAGATCGTGCGGATTTGGCTGAGCAGGTTCAGACGGTTGCGGCGCAGGATGTCATTGTCGGTGTTGACCTGCACGTCCTCGAAAAACGCATCCACTGGCGCGCGCAAGCTTGCCATGGCGGCCATGGCGGTCGGGAAATCCTCAGCCTTCAACGCCGGATCGATCTGCTTTTGCGCCTGATCCAACGCGGCAAACAGCGCCTTTTCGCTGTCCGTTTCAGCAAATTTCACATCTGCACCGTAGGAGTATTCGACGCCGTCCTTCTCTTCGGCCTGCGTCAGGATGTTGTTGGCCCGTTTGAAGCCCTGCACGAGGTTCTCGCCATCCTCGGTCGCAATCACCGCGTTCAGAGCGCGGGCACGTTTGACCAGCAAGTTGAGGTCGTCATTGCCGTCCATCGCGATACAGGCGTCGATGATGTCGTGACGGATGCCTTCGTCGCGGAGAAAGACCTTGAGGCGGTCGTGGAAGAAGGAGAGGAGGTCTTCGATTATTTTGAGTGTTTTTTCTGGATCATAAAGTGCCAATGCCGCTTTGTGGTCCTTGCGGTCTTGATCATTCCACTCACCCATAGGCTTGCCCATACGACGCCAAGGGTTGGGGTAGAGATGACCATTGTAGCCCATCGCAAGAAATTCCCGAAAACTCAGTGTGTCATTAAGGTGCAAGTCATTCTCTAACGCCAACCGAACAAAACCTAACGCTGCCCGACGCAGGGCAAACGGGTCTTTCGATCCGGTCGGTTTCTCGTCAATCGCCCAGAATCCGGTCAGCGTGTCCAGCTTATCCGCCAGCGCCACGGTCACCGACAGCGGCGCAGTCGGCACATCGTCCGACGGACCCAGCGGTGAGTAATGCTCCTGCGCCACGGCAGCCACGGCGACGTCTTCGCCTGCGGCCTCAATATAATACCGCCCCATAAGCCCCTGCAGTTCGGGGAATTCATAGACCATCTCGGAACTCAGATCCGCCTTGGCCAGACGCGCGGCTTTCTCGGCCTGATCCGCATCCGCGCTGGTCACCGGGGCCAATTCGCGGGCCAGTGCGGCGATGCGGTCGATCCGCTCGGCCTGCGTGCCCAGCTTGTTGTGGAAGGTCACATTCTCCAGCGCGCGGGTCCATTGGGTGATATCCGATTTGGCAACGCGCAGGTCGTTCTCCCAGAAGAATTTCGCATCAGCCAGACGGGCCGAAAGCACCTTTTGGTTCCCCGCCAAAATGGTTGCGCCATTGTCGGCGGTTTCGCGGTTGGCGACGGTGATGAACCGTTCGATCCGGCCCGTTTTCGGGTTCTTCACGGAAAAGAACTTCTGATGTTCTTTCATCGAGGTCTGCAGCACTTCGGGCGGCAGTTCCAGGAACTCCTCGTCAATCCGCCCCATTAGGACAACGGGCCATTCGACCAGACCGGCGACCTCGGCCAGCAGACCCTTATCCTCGACCACCTCAAGACCGGCGGCAAAACCCATGTTCTGGGCATCGTTCCAGATATGCTCGGCGCGTTCCTCGGGCGACAGCACCACAAAGGCGCGTTTCAGCTGGGCTGCGTAATCCTCGAACGATGTGACCGAGAACCGGTTCGGCGCCATAAAGCGGTGGCCAGCCGTGGTATCACCGGCTTTGATCCCCTCGATCTCCAAAGGCACAACCTGCGCGCCCGTCTCATCGCTGAGGATGCAAAGGATCGAATGCAACGGCCGCACCCAGCGCATCGGGCCACTGCCCCAGCGCATCGATTTGGGCCATGGGAAGTTGCGGATGGTTGCGTCCAGCACTTCGGCCACGATCTCGGCCGCAGGACGCCCAGCTTTTTCGATGGTAGCGAAATAAACAGCGCCTTTGGGCGTGTCGCGTTCCTCTAACTGCTCCCGCGTCAGGCCCGCGCCGCGCAGAAACCCTTCGATCGCCTTGTCTGGCGCACCAACCTTGGGACCTTTGCGTTCCTCACGGATCGTCGGGCTCTCGGACAGCACCCCCTCGACCGCCAGCGTCAGGCGGCGCGGCGTGGTCAGGGCGGCGGCCCCGGCATAGGTCAGACCGGCCTCGACCAAACCATCAGTGATCCGCTTTTTCAGCTCATCTCCGGCGCGGGTCTGCATACGCGCGGGGATCTCCTCAGAGAACAGTTCGATCAACAGGTCGGGCATAGTCGGTCCTTAGAAATTCACAATCGTCTGAATGACGATGGCATTGGCTATATCCACAAAGAAGGCGGATACAAGGGGCAGCACGATAAAGGCAATAGGCGACGGACCATATCGCTTGGTTACGGCGGTCATATTTGCAATTGCGGTGGGGGTTGCGCCCAGGGCGAAGCCACCGAAACCGGCGGCAAGAACTGCGGCACGGTAGTTCGAGCCCATGACGGGGAACAGCACCCAAAGCACGAACAAAACCGCGAACAGGGTCTGGGCGGTCATGATCACTGCGATGGCAAGCCCCAGCTCGGCAATTGTCCAGAGTTGCAGGCTCATGAGCGACATGGCCAGAAAGGCCCCCAACGCGAATTCCGAGATGAGTGCCAGCGACGGGGTTCGTGACACTTTGGGCGCGCCCGGAAAGATGGCCGTGCGCAGATTGGCGATGACAATGCCCATGATCAGGCAGGGCACGAACAGAGGCAGTTTCAGGCCCGCCGCGCTAATCACCTGATCCAGCCCATATCCCGTGATGATTGCCAGGTTCAGATACAGCAACACCCGCATGATCGTCAGGTGGTTGATCTGGGTTTTTGCATCAGTGGCGTCATCGGGCAGGCCGACGCTGTGTTCTTCCTCGGGCCTGCTGGGGCTGAGGTTTCGCCCTTCGATCAGAAGGCGCGCAATGGGGCCGCCTACAAGGGCAGCCAGAACCAGACCCAAAGTCGCAACGGCAACGCCCAGTTCGGTCGCACCGTCCAGCCCTGTCGCCTGGGCCACTTCGGGGGCCCAAGCAATCGCGGTTCCGTGCCCCCCGATCAGCGCGGCAGACCCAAACAGAACCCCCGCCTGTGCAGGATAACCAAACAGCACCGCACCTGCCGCGCCGATGACGTTCTGGAACACGATGGTCGCCAATGTCAGGATCAACAACAAAAGCAAAGGCTTGCCGCCAGCGATCAGATCCGACAGGCGTGCGTTGAGACCGATCCCAGCGAAAAACAGTACCAGCAGGAAATCACGGGCTGTCAGGCCAAAGGACAGCTCGACCCCGAACAGCAGATAGAGCAGCAGCACGACGATTGATGCCAGCAGCCCCCCTGTCACGGGCTCGGGTATGTTGAAGCTGCGCAACGCAGCGACCCGGGCGTTGATCTCAGCCCCGATCAGATAGACGGCAAAGCCCAGCGTGGCCGTCAGAAAATCGGGGATTTCGACGACATGGCTCACAGCGTTCCCCTATTCCTGCGGTTTGGGCGGGCATTCTTCGCCCACTACCGTACCGTCATAGGCCTTTTCGCCGCAATTGTTGAGCGCGTGCCAGACATAGCCCTTGCCGTCTTGAGTCACGGCCACGATGCGATCAACGCCATAGTGGATATTCTTGGCGCCCATGAACGCTTGCGCCTGTCCGTCTTTCAGCGCATCCGCCAAGGCCGGCGCGTCATAGCAATCGAACCAACCCGGCGCGGTCAGTGGTTCAGGGTCTTCCACCGGAGTGAAAGCGGTCATCCGATCTGGCGTCAGGTCCGTCTCGAAACACGCCCGGTAGCGAATCGGAGAGCTATCGGCATCGATTGCCTGAAACGCGGTATAGGCAATCGCTTGGGGCTGATCCGCCCCCGTCGCCAGCAACAGCACATCCTGACCGGGCTGCGGCGCGACCTCGTAATAGAAACCATAGACCTGCAGATAATACATCCCTCCGCCAGCCAAAGCGGCCGACAACAATAGGATCAGAGCGAGCAATTTTCCGGTCATCTATGACGCCTCTTTCATATTGGCAGAAAATAGGACAGGGTCCGCAGCTGTACAGGATGAAACGAGGCAATACGCATGGATACTACCCTTGCCGTCGGTTTTTTTGGCGCACTGTTTGCGATCATGAACCCGGTCACAAACCTGCCCGTGTTTCTGAGTGTCACACAGGATCTTCCCGTTCCAGACCAGCGCAAAGTTGCCGCGAAAACAGCGACCTACTGCCTGATCCTGGGATCGGCCTTTGCGCTGATCGGAAATCAGGCGCTGGGGCTGTTTGGCATCAGTGTCGATGACCTGCGCGTGGCCGGCGGGCTGGTGGTTCTGATGATCGGTCTGAACATGCTGAACGGGAACGAGAGCAGTTCGCACCACGGGACCGAAGGAGAGAAGAAATCTTACCCGGCGCCCGAGACGGTGGCGTTTTATCCGCTGGCCTTTCCAATTCTGGTCGGCCCAGGCACGATCACCACATTGATCCTGTACGCAAGCCACATCAAGAAGCCCGTTGAAGCCATTGCTTATGCAGGTGTTTTTCTGGTCGTCGTTGCGATGCTGTTCGTCACGTTTTGGAACGCCTCGGCCTTGGCCAAGCGCCTGTCCGAAAATGCCCGCGTGATCATGAGCCGCTTCATGGGCATGATCCTGTCGGCCATCGCCATTAGCATGATCGCGGACGGCCTTAAGGTGTTGCTGCCCGGATTGGCCTAAGCCGCGCATCAGGCCCCGAACCCGGCGGCCTCGGTCTGGACAAAGGCATCGGCACATTGCTTTGCCAACGCACGAACCCGCCCGATATAGGCTTGGCGTTCCGTGACCGAGATCACCCCCCGTGCGTCCAACAGGTTGAAGATGTGGCTGGCCTTGATGCACTGATCATAGGCCGGATGCGCCATGACGATACGCTTGCCGGTCTTGGGATCATCATGTTCCTGCGCCAGAATGGTGGCGCATTCTGCCTCGGCCTCTTCAAAATGGCGCAGCAAGACCTCGGTATTGGCGACGTCAAAGTTCCAGCGTGCGTACTCTTCTTCGGTTTGCTTGAAGATATCGCCATAGGTCAACGGGCTGGGCGACTGAGGGTCATTGAACGGCATGTCCATCACATGGTCGATGCCCAACACGTACATCGCCAGACGTTCCAGACCATAGGTCAGCTCGCCTGAGACCGGCGCGCAGTCATGGCCACCCACCTGTTGGAAATAGGTGAACTGGCTGACTTCCATACCGTCGCACCAGACCTCCCACCCAAGGCCCCAGGCGCCAAGGGTCGGGCTTTCCCAGTCGTCCTCGACAAAACGGATGTCATGCAGCTCCATGTCGATGCCGATGGCCTCGAGGCTGCCCAAATAGAGCTCTTGCAAGTCCGGCGGGCTGGGTTTGATCAGAACCTGGTACTGATAGTAATGCTGTAGCCGGTTGGGGTTCTCACCGTAGCGCCCGTCGGTCGGACGGCGCGAGGGTTGAACATAGGCTGCAGCCCAGGGTTTGGACCCCAGCGCACGCAATGTGGTCGCAGGGTGGAACGTCCCTGCCCCGACCTCCATGTCATAAGGCTGCAGAATCGCGCAGCCCTTCGAGGCCCAATAGGTCTGAAGCCGCAGGATTATTTCCTGAAAAGAACGCGGTGCGCTGGACGGTTCGGTCATGACATTCCCTTTGGGCGCTACATGCACCCGGTTCCGGTCGGTTTTGCCCTTCCTATGCAAGGGGCCAAGGGGCGTCAACGGGCCAATCGGCGTATCCTGTATCTGCACAGCCACACAGTTAAATCTGCGTATTCGCGCCATGGTATTCAGACCGCGAAATCGCGTATTCTGCGCGAAATGTTCAACACTGCATAAAACGGGCAGAATATGACACGAGTTTTGACGGCATTTCTTTTGTTTCTTCTATTGGGGGTGCACACCGCCTCTGCACAGCAAGACCAAGGCGTTTGGGTACAGGTTGAAGCCCAACCATCGCTGCGTGAAGCACAGGATCGAGCGCAGGCCTATGCCAGTGCTCTGCCCGATGTGAACGGGTTCCGCCTGAACAGCGGCTGGTACGCCATTGTGATCGGCCCCTATGCCCGCAGCGACGCGGAACAGGTTCTTCGGGTTTATCGCGCCGAGGGGCAAATCCCGCGTGACAGTTTCATCTCATTTTCCAGCGATCTGGGGCAGCAATTTTGGCCCGTAGGCGTTAATCTTCTGGATCGAGGGATAGTTGCACCCCCGGTTGAGCCGGAACCACAGCCGGAACAGAACCTGTCAGAGGTTACCCCGCAGGACGCTGACGAAACCCGTGCAGAAGCGCTGCAATCGGAACGGCTGCTGACCGCGCAAGAGCGGAAAGATCTGCAAACCGCATTGCAGGCCGCTGGTTTCTACAACTCGTCCATCGATGGCGCATTTGGTCAGGGCACCCGCCGCTCGATGGGTGATTGGCAGCGTTTCAACGGCTATGAGCCGACGGGCGTTCTGACAACATTGCAGCGCAAGACCCTAGTGGATGACTATAACGCGCCGCTGATCAGCGTCGGGATGGGATCCTACACTGACGATCAGGCTGGCGTGTCTTTGGAGATGCCACTGGGCGCGCTGGAATTTGACCGCTACGAGGCTCCGTTTGTCCATTTCAAATCAAGCTCTGATATCGGGGCTCAGGCGCTTTTGATCTCGCAGGAAGGCGACAAATCCACCCTCCGCGCGCTGTATGAAGTGATGCAGTCACTGGAAATCGTACCACTTGATGGCCCGCGCGAGCTGCGCGGTGATCGGTTCTCGTTGGAAGGTCGCGGAAACGGCATTGTTTCGTTCACACAGGCCTCGCTGAAAGACGGGCAGATCAAAGGGTTCACTCTGGTCTGGCCCGAAGGGGACGAGGCGCGTCGCCTGCGCGTTCTGGCCGCGATGGTGCAAAGCTTTGCGACCACCGATGCGGTTCTGGACTCAGCGGCAGGCGCATCGGCGGATCAGCGGATCGACCTGATCTCAGGCCTGCAAGTGCGCAAACCGCGCCTGTCGCGTTCGGGTTTCTTTGCCGATACCAGCGGGGCGGTTCTGACCGTGTCCGAGGCGGCAGATAACTGCACCCGGATTACGCTGGACGGCGATCAGGAGGTTCAGGTGGCCTGGACCGATGCCGATCTGGGCGTCTCGGTGCTGCGCCCCAACCAGAACCTTGCACCCATAAGCGTGGCCGCCTTCAGCGCGGACACGCCGCGCATTCAATCCGAAGTCGCGGTATCCGGCTTTTCCTATCAGGGTGCGCTTGGCGCCCCGACCCTGACCTATGGGCAGATCGCGGATATCCGTGGCCTGAACGGAGAAGAAGGCATAAAACGTCTGGCCCTGAACGCCCAACCCGGTGACGCGGGCGGCCCTGTCTTCAACGACAGCGGTAATGTGGTGGGCATGTTGCTGCCAACTCCGACCGAAGGGCGCACCCTGCCCGCTTCGGTCAGCCTGGCCGCAACTGCCGCGCGCCTAACGGATGTGTTGACCCAGGCCGGTGTGTCTGGACAGCCCAGTCAGGAAAGCACGCAAATCTCGCCCAACGAGTTAAACCGCAGGGCGACGGGCATGACCGTTCTGGTGCATTGCTGGGATTAAGCTTACCGCATTGGTAAATCTGAAAGCGCCGCGGTTTCCTGCGGCGCTTTTTGTTTCACAGGATATCGGGCGTGACGTGGATCAGCGTTGGCCCTTCGGCCTGAAACGCAGCGCGTACCGCATCCTGCAGCCCATCCAGCGTAGAGGGCGCAGCAGACCGCGCGCCAAACGCCTCGGCCAGTTTGCAAAAAACGGGATTGCGCGCCTCAACTGCGTTTGGCGCGATCTGGCTGCGGATCATGCTGTCCTCGATCTCTTTCAGCTTGCCATTGTCCCACAGAATGATGGGCAGAGGCAGGCCAAGTTCGACTGCTACACCCAGTTCCTGCATCGTGTAGTGAAACCCATAGTCACCGGCGATCACCGCCGTTGGTTTCTCCCTGCGCGCAATTGCCCCGCCGATCCCGGCAGGCAGCGCATATCCCAACGTGCCAAAGCCTGTCGGGTGGTGCCAATGGTGGGGATAGGCCAAATCCCAGACTTCTTTCGCGACATAGGCGAACTGCGTCATGTCGGAATAAATCATCGTATCGGCAGGCATTGCAGCGCGCAGGGCGTCGACGACCGGCACGATGCCCGGCCGTTCGGCATCTACCTCAGCCCGCCAGCGGGCGCGCGTTTCGGCAACCTCTTCCGCGGTCCAGCCCGTGGCGGGTTTGGCATCTTCGGTGACCGCCCATAGCGCCCGCGCGAAACTTGCACTATCCGCCTGAATTTTGACGGCGGCCCGGTGATGATCCGAAAGCACCTCGGGGTCCAGATCAACGCGGATCAGGGTGGCTTTGTGCCCAAGCTCGCGCCGCCACAGATCGACCTCTCCCAGTTCCGCACCAACCGCGATCACCAGATCGGCCGAGGCGATGACATCGGCGCTGCTGGGTCGGGGCAGCATCGCGCCAAAATCCAGCGGATAGTTTACCCCCGCCATACCGCGCCCGGCATAGGTGGTGAAACAGGCCGCGCCCAGCTGTGTCAGGATTTGCCGCCATTCGTTCGACCGGCAACCGCCCCCCAGAATGAACAATGGCCGTTTGGCAAGGTTCAGCAGCGAGACAACCGGAGCCACATCGGGCGGCTGCGCCTTGGTGCGCAGCGCGGGTTGGTTCGGAAACGGGGCCGGATCAGCATCAGCCTCCAGCTGTGCGATGGGCACCTGAATATGCTTGGGCCGGGGGCGATTGAGCTCAAACTCCTCAAATGCACGTTCCACCAACCCATAGGCAGCCTGTGCCGTATTCGCCTGTGCGGACCAGTCTGCGACAGTTCCCGCCGCCGCTTGCTGATCCTTCATCTGATGCAACTGGCCGCGATACTCCTGCGCCTCATCCAGACAGGATGAAAGAACCAGCATCGGCACCGAGTCGCTGTAGGCCTGCCCCATGGGCGTCATGATGTTGCATAGCCCCGGCCCGGTGATCACATAGGCCACACCCGGTCTACCGGTCGCTCGGGCATAGCCATCGGCCATGAACCCCGCCCCCTGTTCATGCCGCGATAGAACATGGGTGATCCCGGCCTCTTCGATACCCCGGTACATTTCCTGATTGTGCACACCGGGAATGCCAAAGATCACATCCACGCCTCGATCCCTGAGCATATGCGAAAGTTGCGCGCCAAGGGGTCTTTTCATCAGCTTCTCCAGAATTGAACTGTAAAGATTGCATAGACGGCAAACAGCTCCAGCCGTCCCACGAGCATGCCGATGATCAACAGCCATTTCGCTGTATCGTTCAGCCCGGAAAAGTTGCCCGCCGGTCCGATCTGATCACCCAGCCCGGGGCCCACATTGGCCAGTGCCGTCGCCGCGCCCGAAACCGAGGTGATGAAATCGAGCCCGGTCAGCGCCAGCGCCCAGGACAGAACGCCCATCGACAACACAAAGAACATGAAAAAACTCATGACCGAGGTCAGAACATCCCGGCTGACGGGGCGGCCATCATACAAGGGCACAAAGACACCATGAGGCGACCGGATGCGCCTGATCTGTGTTTTGATTGATGCAAACAATAGCTGATAGCGGAACACTTTGATCGAACAGGCCGTTGAACCCGCGCAGCCACCGATGAGGCCGATCAGAAAGAACAACATGATCGCAAAACTGCCCCAGTTCATGTAGTCGACACTGGCATAACCGGTGCCAGAAATGATCGACGTGATGTTGAACAGGGATTCCCGGAAGGCCTGTTCCCAATGATGTGGAAACACAGATGTCAAGAACACTGACATGACGACGACCAGAACCAATATCGTGGCTATGAATGCTCTGATCTGACTGTCACGCCACAGTGAAAGCGTATGACCGTTGGCAAGCTGAACGTAGCGCACAAAAGGCAGTGCCGCCAAAATCATGAAAACCGATGCGGCATATTCCGACGGCCCTGTAAACGTCCCAAATGAAGCATCATAATTCGAAAACCCGCCCGTCGAGATTGTCGTGAAGGCGTGCACCAGCGCATCAAAAAAACCCATGCCCAGTGCTGCGTAGACCAACATGCAGACAACCGTCAGGAACACGTAGATCAGGGATATCTGGCCCGCAATCTCTTGAGCGCGCGGCAGGATTTTCCCCATGGTTTCAAACCCTTCCGAACGGAAGATTTGCATTCCGCCCACACGTAGCTCGGGCAAGAACACCATGGCAACGACGATGATACCGATGCCGCCTAGCCACTGCAAAATGCCACGCCAAAGCAGCAAACCTTGGGGCAGATCATCCAGGCCTGAAATGACGGTTGAACCGGTGGTGGTTAGCCCTGACATGGCCTCGAAATACGCATCGACAAAACGCAGTTCGGTTTCACCAAATAGAAACGGGATCGCCCCAAAGACCGGCAAGGCAACCCAGACGCCCGTGGTCAGCAAAAAGGTCTGTCGAATGGTCAGGCCCTCGCCCACCCCGTTCGAGCAGCTGATGGCCAGAACCGAACCTGCCAGCATGGTAATAATGGCGCTTTCCAGAAAGACATGCCATTCGCCGCGTCCTTCGATCAGGTCGGCAACCATAGGCGGCAGCATGGTCGCCCCCAGAATGGCGACCAGCAAGCCAATCACATATCCGACCGGGCGAAGATCCATCATGAGGCGCAGCGTTGGCGCGCCGACCCGACCGTGTCAAGCAGATGATCCGCGATTATTCGTCGGAACTCTGGGTTGCCTTGGGCATTGCAGGCGGTTTTGACGGCGCGCGTGTACGGCGGGCTTGAGGTTTCGGTGTTTCGGCCGCCTGCGCTGTTTTCACCGCAGTCGCCTTCCGCGGTTTGGACGCAGCTTTAGGGACAGTTGCCGTTTTTGCTGCTGTTGCAGTGGCATTTGCGACCGCGGGCTTAGGAGTAACCGGTTTTGAAGCCCGCGCTTTCGGCGCTGGTTTCGCCGCGACGGGTTTGGCAGCGGCGGGCTTTGGCGTTGCAGTCTTTGATACGGGCGCTGCAGGTTTGGGGGTCGTGGCTTCCGCTTTGACAGGCGCTTTGGCTACAGCTGTAGGCTTTGCTACCGGCTCGGATTTGGCCACTGTTGCGGGCTTTGCTGCAGGTGCAGGTTTAGCTGCTGCGCGCGGTTTGGCCTTGAACTTCGCTGCTGCTGCTTTGGGCGTCGCTGTTGCTGCCGCCTTAGGTTTTGATGTAGCAGGCTTTTTTGCCGGGGTTGCCTCGGCGCGTTTTGCGACAGGTTTCTTGGGTGCTGGCGTTTTTGCAGCCGGGGTCGCCCCCGATGCCGTCGATTGCACTGCCTGAACTTGAGCTAATGGAAATTCCATTGCCGAGCGGGCAACGATTTGCATGATCTTGAGTTGGCTCACCATGGCGTAACCAGCCACGCGAAATGCCGCTGCCTGAAACTCCAGCGGTTGGGTAATTGGATTCATTACATGTCTCTCCTGTAACAACGAAGCAGCCTGAAATCTGAGGGTAAGTGTCCCTTTCCGCCCAGATCATCTGGGCAGATCTTTGGGTATTGCAGTCCAAGGCGTGGCACGTCTCGGTGTCCTTCCGGGGCAGCACGCAGGTCAAAGCCCGTCATGCAGCAGCTGCATTCCCAAACATTCTTACACCACAACATCGCGCAAGCGCAGCATTTTTGCTGCAATGCGGCGATAAGGCGCTGATACGCGTTCTTTGTGATGAAAATCCAGGCGCTTAGGCGCTGTCGTTACCCGACGTGGAAAAGGGTTGTGAACAATCTTGGGTCCAGACTAACCGACTCGAAGGTGGGCCCCTCAGTCAAAACCGAAACCGCGTCATGGCTGTGCAGACTTTCCTGATGGCTCGCGATCACACGGAAATCTCCCACATGATGGTCGGCCAACAGTTCGGCACAGAACAGCCGTGCCGCATCTTCAACAAAAATCGGATTGGCCGCGTTCAATTCGGCAAAGGCCTGTTCATCTTCACGTTTCACCATGACCTGCGTTTCTGTCGGCACGGCGCGGCGGCACAGCTCGATCAGGTCTTCGAACCACAGGCAATCTGCATCGCAATCCACCACGACGGAAATTCGCGCGACCGAACGCTGAGAGTGTGGCGTTGCAAGTTGCCCTCGCTGCGACCGCGCATGCTCACTCAGCTCCAGCGAACAGGGGCAAGTTGAAGAATAAACATAGTCCAGATGCATGATCTTCTGACGCACACCGTTCTGTTCGACCAGTTCCAGCGCGATGTCATAGTACTGATAGCCTATCAGCCCCGAACGAAGGCTTTCTACCTTCGCCGGATAGGAAAATCGCATCTGGATGCGGGCATCGAAACTGTCAAGATCGGTCAGATAATCACTCAGTGCGGCCTCGATCACCTCGAAGCTGAACGTCCTTTCCGCATGTTTGTAGAAAGACCGCATGATCCGGGACATGTTGATGCCCTTCTTCTCAGCCTCGAGGCTTACGGTGCCGGTGATCGAGGTCTCAAGCGTCAGGTCATCGCCGCCCTTGCGATGAAAGCGGATTGGCAGGCGAAAGTTGGAAATTCCGACGTGCTGGATCTGCTGCTTTGCACCACGGATCAAACTAGAGGGACCGTTTTGCAGATCGGGTAGCGAGGCGCGATAGGCGGCATCCACCGCAAATTCTTCGGGATACTCCCGCGCAAGCGCCGGATAATTCAGTGCATCGAACCCCGGGATCAGACGCGCCACAGCAGGATCAAGCTGCGAAATCTCAAGAGACGATGCAGTTTCGGCCCATTTGCGCAGCAGCTTCAGGGCGGCGGCGGCCTCGTCACGGTCCGGAGTATCAATATCGCGCGGATGAACGTTCATTGGCTGAGGGTCCTCGATTGGCCATCCTTGATATAGATGACTGCAGTTCATTTGCCAGTGTAGCGTTTTACGGACGCGATACCATTCCGGATTGAAATGAAATGAAAAATACCGGCGTTTTTAGGCCGATACCGACGGCGAGCACAGGGATAAGCCGCTTTTTATCTTAAATTTGGTGGCATTTCCGCCCCCAATTTCCTCAGGTTTGTGACGCCTTCAAAGCGTTGCGGATGTCCGTCAACAGATCATCTGCGTCCTCAAGCCCCACCGAAAACCGGATCAAACCGGGGGTGATGCCCAGCTCATCTTTCTGCTCGTCACTCAGGCGTTGATGTGTGGTCGTCGCCGGATGGGTGGCGATGGATTTCGCATCGCCCAGATTGTTCGAAATCACGGGAATCGTCATAGCATTGAGAAACTTGAACGCAGCCTGTTTGCCGCCTTTGATGTCAAGCGACAGAACTGTGCCACCTTTTCCGCCCAATTGCGACTGCACCAGTGCGTTCTGCGCGTGGGTTTTCAGCCCTGGATAAAGCGTCCGTTCCAGAGCAGGATGCCCTTCCAATGCTTCGGCGACGTGCTGGGCTGTGGCCGCTTGCGCGTTCACACGCAACGCCAAAGTTTCCAGACCTTTCAGCATGACCCAAGCATTGAATGGGCTCAACGCACCACCGGTGTGTTTCAGATAGGGTTCGACCGTGCCTCGAATAAAGTCTCGGGTGCCGATGATGACACCGCCCAAGGCGCGTCCCTGCCCGTCGATATGTTTGGTGGCCGAATACACAACTACATCCGCGCCCTGCTCGATCGCACGCGAAAATACGGGGGTCGAGAACACGTTGTCCACCACGACCAAAGCACCTGCCGCATGGGCCAGCTTGGCGACCGCCTCGATATCGATCACCTCAAGTGTCGGGTTCGACATGGATTCGAAGAACACCGCCTTGGTGTCTGGCCGAATTGCTGCCTCCCACTGCTCTAGATCTGTGCCATCCACAAAAGTCACCTCAACCCCGAAACGGGTCAGGATGTTTTCAACGATATAGAGACAGGACCCAAACAGCGCTTTGGCCGAAACGATATGGTCCCCGGCCTTCAGCATCGAGGTCAGCGCACCATTGACAGCAGCCATACCTGACGCGGTGGCAAAGGCATCCTCGGCCCCTTCCAGCGCGGCGATGCGCTGTTCGAACATGGACACAGTCGGGTTGCCGTAACGGGCATAGATAAACTCATCGGGGCCGCATTCCAGAAACCGGGCCTCGGCCTGCTCGGCACTGTCGTAGACAAATCCCTGGGTCAGGAAGATCGCCTCGCTTACCTCATTGTACTGACTGCGACGAATGCCGCCATGGACGGCCTGAGTGCGTTTGTTCCAGCTCTCGCTCATGTCATTCCTTTCGGCCTCGACCCCCGAGGCGCATCAAAAAAACCCCAGACGCGGTCAAGCGAAAGGGGTCTTTCATCCTGACCTTTTAGCGGTGTTGTTTAGCGTGGCCCGCAATCCGGTAACAAATCGCCACGTGGTGTTGTTGCCCATACGCCGCAGTTGCGAATTCGTCAAGCCCGACACCTGCAACGTCACGGTTCTGTAATCGTTCATTCACGGAAGCGTCATAGCGTTATGACAAAGCGGCACCACAACATCTTGTGTGAGTCAGAGCATATGCCAATAGTCAGGATCAATGCTGTCAATGGACGTGCTGAGTTGCACGGAAGTTCCCGCCCCCTGATCGGGGCTTTGCAGCAGAGCCAGCAGTCCGACGGACCTGTCATTATCATGACCCACGGGTACAAGTACCGGCCAGATGATGCCGATGCCTGCCCTCACCGTCATATCTTGTCGCTGCATCCCAAGACGATGCCCTGGTACAGCCCCAGCTGGCCGCAACATCTGGGCTTTGGCAGCGGGTTCGAAGACGAAGGTCTGGCCATCGCTTTTGGCTGGGATGCGCGCGGCCCGCTCTGGTCGGCGCAACGTCGCGCTGTTGAAGCAGGCAAGGTCCTGGCAGAGGTGATTCGTCACGTCCATCACTTGAACCCTCGGCGTCTGATCCATTTCATCGGCCACTCGATGGGTACCGAACTGGCGCTTGAGGCGCTTCATCACATTCCAACGGGCGCGCTCAGCCGGATCGTTTCCCTCACCGGGGCCGCCTATCAATCCCGCACAGCCGCAGCCCTGACAACGCCCGCCGGGCGCGAGGCCGAGTTCATCAATATCATCAGCCGCGAGAACGACCTGTTCGACTTTCTGTTCGAAACCTTCATTCAGCCGCCCTGTCGCGGGGATCTCAGCATTGGCGCGGGCCTGACGGCGCCAAACGCTGTTACATTGCAGATCGATTGCCCGGCAACGGTAGACCACCTGTCGGCTCTGATATTCCCAGTCGCATCGCCCGAGCGGCGCATCTGCCATTGGTCCAGTTATACACGCCCCGGGGTGCTGCGGGTCTATAATGCCTTGCTGCGCGACACCGAGCGCTTGTGCCTACATACGCTTAAGCGCGGTATCCCCCAAACACCGCACAAGCGTTGGTCACGGCTTTTTGCACTCCCCCGTCCGCAGGCCCTCTTGCCGTTTGCTCAGAAAGCATCATGATCCCCTCAGCTTGAGGAGAAAGCATGATCGATCTGTATTTCTGGCCCACGCCAAATGGCTGGAAAGTATCCATCGCCTTGGAAGAGATGGAACTGCCTTACACCACCCATCTGATCAATATTGGCAAGGGCGACCAGTTCGATCCTGGCTTTCTGAAGATTTCGCCCAACAACCGGATGCCTGCCATCGTTGACCCCGACGGCCCGAATGGCGCGCCGGTCTCGGTCTTCGAAAGCGGCGCGATCTTGATGTATCTGGCGCGCAAGACCGGGCGTTTCTATGGCGAATCCGAACGGGACCGCATCGCCGTCGAAGAGTGGCTGATGTGGCAGATGGGCGGTGTAGGCCCAATGGCCGGACAAGCGCATCACTTCCTGAAATATGCCCCTCAGATGGACCCACCCCAAGACCTGCCCTATGCCAAGGATCGCTATCGCGCCGAGGTTGGGCGCCTTTACGGCGTGCTCGATCGACGACTGGCCGAAAATGAATACGTCGCAGGCGACTTCTACTCGATCGCCGATATGGCGATCTGGGGTTGGGCCAGCCTTTGGGAGGGTCAGCAGCAAGTCCTGGAAGACAAACCGCATTTCGCGCGCTGGCTCGACACAGTCAGCGCCCGCCCTGCAGTTCAAGCCGGTCGCGCCCTTCACGCAGAACTCAGAGGGGATCACCGGGACAAGACAGCACAAAGTGTTTTATTCAAGCGGTAGCAGCAACTAGGCTGTATTTCTGATCAAGCGGCCTCTTAGCTACCAAAACGGATTGCGCATGCGCCTTTTCGCACAAAACAAAACAGTTTGGGCGCTCTGCGTCCTTGGTGCCGCTTTGGCTGGCGCGGGCTATTTTTGGGCAAAACCCATGCAAACCCGCGCAAACAACGAACTGTTTCTGGAATACATGACCTGGCCCGAAGTCCACGCCGCCCTAGACGCAGGCTACACGACCGTAATTATTCCAACCGGCGGGACCGAACAGAATGGCCCCCATGCGGCGCTTGGAAAACACAACTTCGTTGTCGCACATACCAGTCGGCAAATTGCCCAAGACCTTGGTAAAACTCTTGTCGCTCCGGTCATTAAATACGTCCCAGAAGGTGAGGTTACGCCAAACCCAACGGGTCACATGCAATGGCCAGGAACGATATCTGTACCTGAACCTGTTTTCGAACAGTTACTTGTCGCGACGATCCGCAGCTTGGCCACACACGGGTTCAATGAAATCCTGTTGATTGGAGACAGCGGAGGGAACCAGGCAGCGCAAGACCAGGTCGCCGCTTCGATGACTCTTGAGCTTGCGCCTGCCGGGGTCACGGTGCGGCATGTTTCTGACTACTACGCAGACAATGGCCAGGTCGCTTACCTGCAAAACCAAGGCTTCAGTGCCGAACAAATCGGAAATCATGCCGCCCTGCGAGATACGTCAGAGCTTTTGTACGTCGAACCAGATGCGGCAGGTCGCACGGAAACACTGGTGCCTGCAGGCTGGAACACGGGCTTTGACGGGCGACCTGATCTTGCGACCCCGGAAATCGGCAAAGCGATGATCAAGCTCAAAATCGACGCCGCACTAGCCCAGATACGCCGTTTCAGGGGAGAAGATAAGAAATAGAAACGGTCAAGCTACACCTTCGGCGCAACGAGCATTGACCCGACAAGGTTCGGTTCACTGCAGAAGCCCGTTCCATTCGCAACACCAGACACTCGACCTGATGTCGCCCCACGCTGCCCCCCAAAAAACCGCAAACAAACGGTGAATAGTTATCGAGATAGCCCAGACGCGGCGCGATGCGTCGCAATTGCCACTGGAAACGCTTAGCTCCCTTGACTAATGAAGAATTCGACACTTGCAGAAGGAAGACGCACGCAATGGCAAAGATCACCTATGTCGAGCATGGCGGTACCGAACATACAGTCGAGGTTGCCAACGGTCTGACCGTCATGGAAGGGGCCCGTGACAACAATATCCCAGGCATCGAAGCCGATTGCGGCGGTGCCTGCGCCTGCTCAACCTGCCATGTCTACATCCACTCTGACTGGGTCGAGAAAATCCCCGCCAAGGATGATATGGAAGAAGACATGCTGGACTTCGCTTACGAGCCCGACCCTGCCCGCTCGCGCCTAACCTGCCAGATCAAGGTGACGGATGCACTGGATGGTCTGGTTGTACAAATGCCCGAAAAGCAGATCTGATGCCAACCAAAGCGCCGCGCCCACCCGCTCGCCTCTGGCACTTTCGGGCCCGCGGCGCTCTGTCAGCGTGTTGCATGTGGCTTGCCGGAGCAAGCTTTGTAACCGCCGATACAATAACCTCAGCCCGGTTCACGGAACCAACCACGCGCTACGCGCATGGTGTCTTGGGTGACAACATCGAATACGGCGCGCTAGAACTAAGCGTCGAAGGTGAAGATGGCACCAAAGTCACGACTATCACCCTGCCAGAAGATCGCGTTTTCGAAGACTTGGCGCCCAGGCTCTGGGACGTCGATTCCGATGGCGATGTCGAAGCTGTCGTCGTTGAGTCTCAAGACCAGCGCGGTGCTCAACTCGCAATCTACGATGCAACCGGAACAAAAATCGCCGCCACCCCGCATATCGGCACCCGCTTCCGTTGGCTGGCCCCAATCGGAGCTGCTGATTTGGATGGCGACGACCATGTCGAGATTGCCTATATCGACCGCCCTCACCTCGCAAAAACCCTGCGTATCTGGCGCTTCAAGGATGATCAGCTGACCGAGATCGCCGCAATCCCGGGCCTGACCAATCACAAGATCGGTGAGGATTTTATCTCGGGCGGCCTGCGCCTCTGCAACGGCCAGGCGGAGCTGATCGTTGTCAACGCCGATTGGTCCCGGATCATCAGCGTCTCTTACTTAAACGACTGGACCAAAACCGATCTCGGCCGATTCGACAGCCCTGATAGCCTGTCTCAAGCCCTAGGCTGCTGATCCATCTTCATCTGGCCAAAAGTATCCTGGGGGTGAGGCCGCAGGCCGAGGGGGCAAAGCCCCCTGACCCGTCATTCCCTCACAGCGCCCGCCAACCAATATCGCGGCGGTAGAACCCCTCGGGCCAGTCCACCCCATCCACCATCGCATAGGCCCGATCCCGCGCTTTCTTCAGCGTGTCCCCGCGTGCAGTGACGTTCAGCACCCGACCGCCAGAGGCCTGCACCTGCCCCTCAACCGCCTTGGTTCCTGCATGAAACACCATGTTGCTGCTGTCTTCGGGCAGGTCATCCAAACCTTTGATGATAGAGCCTTTCTCATATGCCCCGGGATAGCCTTGCGCAGCCATGACGACAGTCATCGCATGATCCTCAGCCCAATTTACTCGGGTCTCCTCCAGCCGCCCCTCGGCCGCTGCATGCATCAAATCCATAGCTTGCGCGCCCAGACGCATCATCAGCACCTGACATTCGGGGTCGCCGAACCGCACATTGTATTCCACCAGACGCGGCTGCCCGTCCTTGATCATCAAACCGGCATAGAGCACCCCCTGAAACGGCATCCCGCGTCGCTTCATCTCGGCCATGGTCGGGCGGATGATTTCATCCATCGCACGGGCTTCAACCTCAGGGCTCAGAACCGGAGCGGGAGAATAGGCGCCCATGCCACCGGTGTTCAGCCCAGTATCGCCTTCGCCCACACGCTTGTGGTCTTGTGCTGTGCCGATGGACAAGATGTTCTCTCCGTCGCACAGCACGAAGAGAGAAGCTTCCTCACCCTCCATGAATTCCTCGATCACAACTTCGGCCCCTGCACCCCCAAAGGCGCCGCCGAACATGTCATCGATCGCCTCTAACGCGGTTTGCACGTCCATCGCAACGATCACGCCTTTGCCTGCAGCCAGACCGTCGGCCTTGACCACGATGGGCGCGCCCTGCTCTCGGATATAGGCTTTTGCCGGTTCCGCCTCGGTGAACCTTGCATAGGCCGCTGTCGGTGCTGCGGCTGCGTCACAAATCTCTTTGGTAAAGCTTTTTGAGGCCTCAAGTTGCGCCGCTGCGGCCGAGGGGCCAAAGACCAGCACGCCAGCCTCTCGCAACCGATCAGCAACGCCTGCGGCCAATGGCGCTTCGGGTCCGACGATGACAAAATCAATCGCGTTTTCCTCGGCGAAACTGACCACTGCGCCACCATCCTCGATATCCAGTGCAGCACAATCTGCGATCTGAGCGATCCCGGCATTTCCCGGCGCAGCGATCAAGCGGTCGCATTTGGGGTTTTGCATAACCGCCCAGGCCAGGCTGTGCTCGCGCCCGCCGCTGCCGAGAATAAGGATGTTCATGAAAGCTCTCCGATCTGCTTGGCCTTGCCTGCGCGGCGTTCTAAGCTGGGTGGGCATTTGACACAAGGCGCTGAAATGTCTGACCTGCTCGACGAGCCCATTCCTGGCCAAAACACTCCCGAATATTCGGTTTCCGAGCTCTCGGGAGAGGTGAAACGCACGCTCGAAGGATCATTTGGGCGAATCCGCGTCCGCGGTGAGGTTGGGCGGGTGTTCAAAGCGCGCTCGGGGCATCTGTACTACGACATCAAGGATGATCGGAACGTGTTGGCCTGCACCACGTGGAAAGGTCAAATCTCGGGCCTGTCGGTCGTACCTGAAGAAGGGCTGGAGGTTGTCGTGACAGGCCGCCTAACCGCTTTTGGTGCGCAGTCCAAATACAACATGAATGTGGATGAGGTCGCCGTCGCGGGCCAAGGTGCTTTGATGGCGCTGCTGGAGAAGCGTAAGAAACAAATGGAGGCCGAAGGCCTGTTCGCAGCCGAACGCAAAAAGCCACTGCCCTATCTGCCGCAAATTGTCGGTGTTGTGACCTCACCCTCTGGCGCGGTGATCCGTGATATCCTGCACAGACTGAGGGATCGCTTTCCCCGCAAGGTTCTGATCTGGCCGGTTGCTGTTCAGGGGGCCAACTGCGCGCCTGAAGTGACCCGCGCCATCGAAGGGTTCAACGCGCTCACACCCGGCGGTGCTTTGCCCCGCCCCGATTTGATTATCGTAGCGCGCGGCGGCGGGTCGATCGAAGATCTGTGGGGGTTCAATGAGGAAAGCGTGGCACGTGCCACTGCCGCCTCGAACATCCCGTTGATCTCGGCTGTGGGTCACGAAACGGATACAACGCTGATCGATTTTGTCTCGGACCGCCGGGCACCCACGCCGACTGCTGCCGCTGAGCTGGCTGTCCCCGTTCGGATGGAGCTGCTGGCTTGGACCAACGAGCAAGGCGCACGCCTGTCCCGTGCGGCCAGCGATGCGGTCCAGCGCCGCAGCCAGCGCTTACGCGACGTGGCCCGCGCCCTACCGCGCCCGGATAGTTTGTTGAACACTCCCCGGCAGCGGCTTGATCTGATTGCAGAACGACTGACACCTGCTTTGACCCGGAGCGTACAAAACCGACGCCTGCAACTGGTTGAGATGTCGGCCCATCTGCGCCCCTCAACCTTGCGCGGCGTTGTCGGATCTCGGCAGGAAAGCCTGCGCAACCTGTCTTCGCGCCTATCCGTGCGTCCGATCCAACGCGAAATCGAACAACAACGCCAAGCGATCAGCAGACTGGCAGAGCGGCTGAACGCGTTCCAGAGCACTCGGCTGGATCGCTTGCGTCAACAGCTGGATGCCACTGACCGCCTACGCGAAACGCTCAGCTATAAGGCCACTTTGGAACGCGGCTATGCTGTTATTCGGGCCGAAGGCGAGGTCGTCACCACCAAATCACATGCAGAGCAACACCCGGTGCTGGAAATCGAGTTTGCCGATGGCCGCCTGACGACCGGAGGCTCCGGCAAGTCGCCCACAAAAAAGGGCAAACCGGATGCACCCGATCAGGGTTCACTTTTCTAAGTCATGCTAACGATCTGGGGCCGCAAAACATCATCGAATGTGCAAGCCCTCATGTGGTGTGTCGGAGAGTTGGGACTAGAGTATCACCGCCATAATGTCGGCCATCACTTTGGCGGGCTCGACACGCAAGACTTTGCCAATCTGAACCCAAACCGCACCATCCCCGTCCTGCAAGATGGCGCCAACCCGCCCCTATGGGAAACAGGGGCCATTTTACGCTATCTCGCTGATCGCTACGCACCCGACACGTTTTGGCCCAAAGACCCGCTTCAGCGCGCCGACGTGGACAAATGGGCCGAATGGGCGAAGATCAACGTTGCAATGGCCTTTACGGTCCCAGTGTTCTGGCAGGTAGTTCGAACCGCACCTGCCAATAGAGACAAGGTTAAGATCAGGAATGCCATTGAACATCTTGAAACAACATTGGAAATTGCAGATCGACGTTTGGATAGCCGCGAATTCCTCACCGGCCCTGACCTGACCCTGGCCGACATCCAGTTCGGCCACATCCTGTACCGATACTACGATATCGAAATTTCGCGCGCGCAGTTTCCAAATCTCAAACGCTACTATACTCAACTCACACAAAGACCTGCATTCCGGCAACATGTTATGATCAGCTACGAAGACCTACGGGTGAGCTGAGATCAAACCCCAACCTCTGGCCCAAGGCAGATCATCTCTTCACCCAGATCTTCGGCCTCATACAGCTGCGTTGCCTGTGGGTCGCCTTCGAACTGGGCAACCAAGCCGCCGCCCACCCGCGTGAACACCCAGCATTGCGGATCTGACCTGTCTTCATAGACAAAACATATTTGGTCTTCGCGCTGATACCACACACCTTCCTTGCAGTTGCCATCAAGAAACGACCAGATCACGCGACGATTGGGCAAATAGCGTTCTACCCCGTAAACCTCGCCGCTATAGCCGTAAAACAGGGTTTTTCCGCGCGTATAGTCATCGAATTCCGCCCCCGACAGCGCTGTTTGCGCCCCCACAGGATGGGCCGAAAGCAAAAGAAGAATCGCAAAGAACCTCAGCATGGCGCCATAGTGTCAGATACGTGCGGTCAAAGCTATGCGCGCTGCGCGTTCACATGCCTCCACGTCACCTGTTGTGCCAATTGCAGATTTCGAACGACAGTAAACCCACGAGAGTGGGAGGAAACCAGAGTGAACAGTCTGATTTGGATCGCTGCCGCATGCGCCCTGGCCTATCTGCCCCTGTCGCCACGCCCGGCCAGCACAATACGCACTGCGCTTAAAACTGCCTCTGTCGCCCTACTGGCCCTGTTCGCGGCTCTCAGTGGCTCCGCGAGTCTGTTGATCCTTGCCTTGGCCCTATGTGCTATGGGGGACGCGCTACTTTCCCGCGAGCCCGAGACCAGCTTTATGGCCGGTATCGGCGCATTCGCGGCAGGACATCTCGCCTATATCGCCCTGTTTCTGTCTTATCCAACCAGCAACGTGGCGCTCATCTTCGATCACCCCGGATATGTCTGGTCTCTCATCTTGCTGGGAATTGTCGCCGCCACCCTCCTCGCCCCCCGTGCCGGAGACCTCAAGGTGGCGGTTCTGGCCTACATCCCGATCATCCTCGGCATGGGCATCACGGTTCTCGCCCTTCCCGATATCGGTGCCCTTCGCTGGGCCGTGCCCGCTGCGATGGCCTTCATCGCCTCAGATCTGATCCTCGCAACTGAAAAATTCCTGTTACCTGCCAACCACCCGGCTCTGAGGATCACCCCCTATCTGATCTGGCCGCTCTATTGGGGCGCACAAGCCGGGTTCCTGATCGCCTTCACCTGACCCTTTGCAACTGCCGTAAATCCGCATTAGGTGAAAGGATCACCTGCGGAGACCAAAATGGCGTTTTTTTCAAAGCTCAAGGACAAGCTGTTCAAATCCTCCTCGCGCCTCGAAGAGGGGTTGGATGCGATTGTCGAGGATGGCGGCGAGGAAACCGCACCCGACCCGGTGATCCCGCAGCCCGAGCCCGAACCGCAACCCGTTCCAGAGGTACCCAGCCCGGCCCCCATCCCTGTGCCCTCCGAGCCTCCTGCTCCCTTACCCGCAGACCCCACGCCTGCACCAACACCGCCGGAGGTCCCGGAGTCAAAAGGCCTGCTAGGCCGATTGATCAGCCGCGGCGAAGCCCAAACCGTTGTTCGCCGTACGTTGGACGATGACATGCTGGAACAGCTTGAAGAGCTGCTGATCGCCTCGGATATGGGCGTCGACACCGCCCTACGCGTAACCGCAAACATGGCCGAGGGACGCTTTGGCCGCAAACTCTCTACGAGCGAAATCAAACAATTGCTGGCACAGGAAGTCGCCCGCGTCATGGAGCCTGTGGCCCGCCCATTACCGATTTATGCCAAACGCCCGCAGGTAGTTCTGGTCGTCGGCGTTAACGGCTCGGGTAAAACCACGACCATCGGTAAGCTCGCCAGCCAGTTCAAAGCCGCAGGCAAGAGGGTTGTCATCGCCGCCGGCGACACCTTCCGCGCCGCCGCCGTTGAACAACTCCAGGTCTGGGGCGAGCGCGCCGGTGTCTCGGTTTTAACCGCGCCAGAAGGTTCGGACCCCGCAAGCCTCGCCTTCGATGCCCTCACCAAAGCCCAGGAAGATGGCGCCGATCTGTTGATGATCGACACGGCAGGCCGCCTTCAAAACCGAGCAGATCTGATGGAGGAACTGGCCAAGATCGTCCGCGTTATTCGCAAGGTCGACGACACGGCCCCGCACAACACCCTGCTTGTGCTTGACGCTACCACGGGTCAGAACGCGCTCAGCCAGGTGGAAACCTTCCGCAATCTCGCCGATGTCTCGGGCCTTGTAATGACCAAACTCGACGGCACCGCCAAGGGCGGCGTTCTGGTGGCGCTTGCGGACAAGTTTGGCCTGCCGATCCACGCCATCGGCGTCGGCGAACAAATTGACGACCTCGCCCCCTTCGACCCCGAAGAGTTCGCCGCCGCCCTGACCGGCCTGGACCAAAGCTGATCCAAACCTTCATCTGGCCGTAAATATCCTCGGGGGTCTGGGGGCAGACAGCCCCCAGCCTCTCCCTCCAGCAAAAAGATCTGATACTTGAGCGACTGGCTGATCTCACTTGAAGGCACCGAAGCGGGCCACCAGCTTGCCCTTGGGCTGGCGCTCATGGCCGCTTTTTTGCACGCGGTCTTCGGGGCACTTCAGAAAGGCCGCCACGATCCCTGGCTGTCGCGCGGAGCGATCGACGCCTGCTATTGCGTAATGGCCGCCCCTTTTGCGTTCTTCGTCGTGCCCTGGCCCGAACCCTATATGTGGCCGATCTTTGCCGTCGTCTGGCTGATCCACATCGCCTACAAAACGCTTCAGGCCATGGCCTACACCAAAGGGTCTTATACGGTCGTTTACCCCGTTGTGCGGGGCACCGGCCCGCTGTTCACCGTGATTGGCGCCTATCTGTTGTTCGGCGAGACTTTCAGCGGCACTCAGTGGTTTGGTGTTGCGGTTCTGCTGGCCGGGATATTCGGCCTCGCCCTCTACAACCTGCGCTTTCTTGAAACAAACCGGGAAACGCTTGGCATCGCGCTGACGCTGGCCGTTGCCACCGGCCTCTTCGTGGCGCTCTATACAACCTATGACGCCTACGGCATCCGCGCCACGGCCGACCCGTTTACCTTTCTGGCGTGGTTCTTCATGATCGACGGGGCAGCCATGCCTGTCTATGCCTTCCTCAGATGGCGCGCCATGATCAACCGCCCGGCCATTGGCCCCCTTATGTTGCGTGGTCTTGCTGGCGGCATCATCGCACCGATGTCATTCGGTGCCATTATGCTGGCCACACGGCTGGGCAAGGTTGGTGAAGCCGCCGTTCTGCGCGAGACCTCGACGGTCTTTGCAGCTCTGATCGGCTGGCTGGTTCTGAAAGAAACCGTTGGCCCCAGACGCATCGCCCTGATGGCATTGATTGCATTGGGCGCTGTAATCGTTGAAATGGGCGGGTAAGCAGCAGGAAAATACGATGACAGGCAAAAAAGACATCAACCCGTTTCTCAAACAAGTGCTGGAACTTGGTCCACCTCTGGCCTTCTTCTTCATCTACCTGCGTCTGCGCGATGACAGTTTTCTGATCGGGGGTACGGAATACTCCGGCTTTATCATCGCCACGATCATCTTTGTCCCCCTTATGCTGGCCGCCATGGGCATCCTTTGGTTGCTGACCGGCAAAATCAGCAGATTGCAGATTTTCACCGCCTTCATGGTCATCTTCTTCGGCGGCCTGACCGCCTGGTTCAATGACGAGCGGTTCTTCAAGATGAAAACCACCCTGGTTTACAGTGTCTTCTCGACAATTCTGGGGATCGGGCTGCTGCAGGGGAAATCCTATCTGGCGTATGTGCTGGACGAGATGCTGCCCATGAAACACGAAGGCTGGATGATCCTGACGCGTCGGCTCTGTGCCTGTTTTGCCGTTCTGGCCATCGCCAATGAACTCGTCTGGCGTACCATGTCCACGGACTTGTGGGTGAAGATCGAAACCTTTGCCTTCCCGATTGCCTTGATGGCGTTTCTGATGCTGCAATTCAGCCTACTGCAAAACTATATGGAAGATCCGGATCAGCAATAAGCGCCAGCGCTGCGTTGATGCACCACCATCACACCGCGCGAGTGATCCGCTCGCTGCAAAAGAACTTGGCTTAAGCCCGAAGCTATGAAAGGTTAAAGCACCACTCATCACCTAAATCCGGAGTTCACCGCCCGTATGACGGCCTTTCCTTCTAGTGGCTTTCTATCCGAAGCCTCTGACGAGCTTCGAGAGATGCTCTCTGATCTTGCCTCTGAACTGACCCTTGAACAGGGCGAAACTCTGTTTGAACAGGGTGACGAGGGCGACGCGCTTTATGCGATACTCTCAGGCACGCTCGAAGTGTCATTTCTGGCCATGAGCGGGCGAAAGCTGACCCTGACCCTGATGCGCCCCGGCGAAGTGTTTGGCGAGATTGCTTTGTTTGACAGCGGCCCGCGCACCGCCACGGTCACCGCAGCCGAACCGTCGCGTGTTCTGCGCGTGCGCCGCCGTGATGCGATGGACCAAATCCGCCAGCATCCCGATCTGGCAGTTGATATGGTGCGTTTGGCCGGTTTACGCATGCGCTGGATGGATTCCCAGTTGAACGAGCAGGTTTTTCTGCCCATGCCGATCCGCCTGGCCCGCAAATTGCTTCATCTGTCCAATCTTCAAGACGACCCATCGGCACGAATCACGCTATCGCAAAGTGAATTGGCCGAATTTGTCGGCGCCACGCGCGAGGCGGTGTCAAAAACCATCTCAACCTGGAAGCGCGACAACGTGGTCGAAGCCTCGCGCGGAGGTTTGCTGATTCAGGATTTCGAAGCCTTGCGTGAACTGGCCGAATCCGACCTGATCTGACGATTTCGCTGTTTGGTGTGATCTGGTTCACAGAAGAACAGGCCGAACGTGACCTAAGGTGAGCTTGTTACCGTAGGAGGTCAGAGAATCATCCCCGATATCTGTCCACTGATCTCTCCCTGTATCTGAGCCATATGTCGTCCCGGCATATGGCTCATTTTCTTTGCAAACTCGGGCTTTGCTTCCGCAGGTGTCAGTACCTGCGATGCACGTGTTTGCCACGGACGACCATGCGGTTCTTTTGCTTTTCCCGCAGGAAGACAAACAGACCCGACCCTAGGATCAAGAGTATTCCAAAAACAACCGGCAAACCCGGTAGCTCGCCCCAGATCACCCAGCCCCAAAAGATCGCCAGCGGCAGGCCCACATATTCGAAAGGGGCCACGGTGGCCGCGTCCGCGATGCGATAAGCCTGCCCCAGGCAATACCCGATAAGAGCTGCGTTCAACCCCAAACCTGCGAACAACCAGAGGTCATGACCTTCGGGCCAGACCCAGGCGCGGAAAAGGAACAACAGGCTTTCATTCTCGACACCCTCAGTAAATCGTCCATCTCCTGCGATGAGCCAAAAGATAATGCTGACAAAAATAAAGGCAGATTGAATATAAACCGCCATGGCAGACGCCTTGGATTTGGCGCCCAGATATCGAGTCATCACGTTGTTCAGCGCATAGGTGAAAGCAGCGGCAATGGGCAGGACATAAACCCACAGGCTGATCGTGCGCTCTGCACCGCTTTCCCAGGGACGTGTCATGATGATCACCCCAGCGAACCCGACCAGAACCGCGCCAATGCGCATCGGCCCGACCTTTTCGCCCAGGATCGGGATGCTGAGCAAGGTGATCATCAAAGGTGCCACGAAAAACACAGCCGTCGCCTCGGCCAGAGGCAGAACCGCAAGCGCGGTGAAAAAGGTCAGGTTTGCAATCACCAGAAACGTCGCCCGCAGAACATGCAGGCCCGGCTGATCGGTTTTCAGGATACTCCATCCCCCCTCCAACTGAACCAGAGCAAGGCTAAAGCCGATCCCAATCAGAGAACGGGTGAATACCATTTGGTGCAAAGGATACCCGCCCGACAGAAACTTGATCAGCATGTCGTTGAGAGAAATCCCCAGCATTCCGATCAGGATAAAGACGATAGCCAATGTAGGATTTTGTAAAATCTTGTTTTCCGACACAATATGCCCTTTCATCCGGCCCATAACACGGGTTTCGGATCAGGTCCGCTCTGTTTGCGACATGATGTTAGACATTGATTCCAAACTCGGATCAGAGAGCCTGCCCTACGCTTAACGGACAAAAAAAAGGCCCCGGATCGGAGCCTCTTTGAACATTGCTTGGAAGATCAAAACCGGTGTTATTCTTCCAGGCTGAGCGCCACAAACCGTGGGTCACCGCCACGACGCACCAGCAACAGCAGAGACTTGCGTCCTGCCACCTGTGCCTCTTCCATCCGGTCTTCCAGGTCCTCTATTGTGGCAACCTTTTGCTGACCTGCTTCGGTGATCAAATCACCGGCACGCAGGCCCTTGGCATAAGCTTCCGATGCCTGATCCACATCCGAAACCACCAGCCCTTCGGCTTCTGCGTCCAAACCCAGCTCTTCGCGCAGCGTGTCTGTGAGCGGTGAAATCGTCAAACCCAGAATATCCGTGTTTTCATCAGCAGGCGTGTCTTCGGCTTCTTCTTCGCCATTCTCGGCGCGCTCCGCATCCTCACGGCGGCCCAGCGTGACCAAAATGGTCTGGGTGCTGCCATCTCGGCTAACCACAACGCGCACCGATTTACCGACGGTCGTCTCACCAACCTGACGGACAAGTCCACGCGTATCCTCGACATCGACACCGTCAAAGCTGAGGATGACGTCACCCGCCAACAGGCCAGCCTCTTTCGCCGGTCCTTCGGGCACATCACTGATCAGCGCGCCACCGGGTTTTTCCAGACCCATTGCTTCGGCCATATCCTCGGTCACATCCTGAATGCGGACACCAAGCCAACCGCGGCGGGTTTCCCCGAACTCGCGCAGCTGATCGACCACTTTCACAACGACATTCGAGGCCATCGAGAAGCCGATCCCGATCGATCCGCCATTGGGCGACAGGATTGCGGTGTTCACGCCAATCACCTCGCCATCCATGTTGAACAGTGGACCGCCCGAATTGCCCCGGTTGATTGCCGCATCGGTCTGGATGTAGTCGTCATAAGACCCGCTCAGCGCCCGATTGCGCGCCGAAACGATACCGGCCGAAACCGAAAATCCCTGCCCGAGCGGGTTGCCCATGGCAATCACCCAATCCCCGACGCGCGCGATGTCGCTGTCGCCGAATTGGACATATTTCAGCGGGCCCGAAGCTTCGACCTTGAGCAAAGCAATATCCGTTTTCTCATCCGTACCAATCACCTTGGCGGGCAGCTCTTTCTTGGGCTGACCGTCGCCGGGAAAGAACTCCACAAGGATTTCATCCGCTTCGGCAATGACGTGATTGTTGGTCACGATGAAGCCGTCCTCGGAAATTACAAATCCCGAGCCCAGAGCATTGCTACGGCGTGGTACGTTTTCACCATTGTCCCCACGATCCTGAAACTCGCGAAAAAAATCTTCAAACGGAGAGCCCTCGGGCACGATGCCCTGCGGACCCGTTTGCCCTTCGATCAGGGTGGATGTGGTGATGTTGACCACAGCCGGGCTGATCTGATCGGCCAGCGGCGCCAGGCTTTCCCCCCGCGCATAAGCCGCAACAGTCTGCGCAGCAATCAGAACCATTCCCGCAAATGCCAGCCACATCAGCCGCATGAAACCAAAACCTTCGTCCTGTCGGACGGACATACTGCGTGCTTGTGCCTGCACCTGGGAACTCCTTGTCGTCACTATCTGCGCACCGCCCCTGGGCGGCTTTCTTGGCAACCAATGTAGTCGGTTTGCCGCAACCCGCAACTCAGGATCGCGGGGAAATCACCAGCACGTGAAGCCTTAACGCTAAAACCCAACCTGATAAGCGCCCCAAATCAGGACCAATCCGCTGACCACACACAGCAAACCCGACAGTCGGCGTGCCTGTTCCGGCAAGGACCGGAGCGCTTCCAGCATCCGCTCTATAAGCGAAGGGGCCAGCGCATAAGCCAGCCCCTCGACGATCAGCACCAGCCCGAAGGCCAGAAGGATCATACCCATCATTCAGCCGCAGGCGCACGTTGCCCGGTGGGCGATTTGAGGTAGTTGAAGAACTCTGAATCCGGGCTCAGAACCATCGAGCTGTTGCCGCCACCCAGCGCTTTTTCATAGGCGGTCAGAGAGCGGTAGAATTCAAAGAACTCCGGGTCCGCGCCATAGGCTTCGGCGAAGATTGCGTTGCGTTCGGCGTCAGCTTCACCGCGAATGATCTCGGCCTCGCGGTTGGCGTCGGACACCAGTTCCACCACGGTCCGGTCGGCTTGCGCGCGAACCCGCTGCGCCGCCTCGTTACCACGGGCGCGTTCGTCGGTTGCTTCGCGTTCCCGCTCGGCTTTCATCCGGTCGAAGGTGGCTTCGAGGTTGGCTTGTGGCAGGTCTGTAGCTTTCAGACGCACGTCGATGACGCTGACACCCAGCGCACGGGCTTCAGCAATCGCGCTGTTGCGGATGCGCAGCATCAGCGCGGCGCGATCGGAACTCAGGATATCGCGGGACGATACTGAACCCAGCACTTCTCGTGTTTCGGCGCGCAGGATGCTGTCCAGACGGCTCTCTGCAACCGGGATTCCGCCAGTACCGACGGCCTGCCGAAATTGATTCAAGTCCGCGATCCGATAGCGGGCAAAGGCGTCAACTACCAGTCGACGATCATCCAAAGGGGTGACCTCCAGCGGTTGAACGTCGATCGAAAGAATCCGGTCGTCGTAGCGAACAACTTCCTGGATCAGCGGGATTTTGAACGCCAGACCGGGTTCTTCTTTCACGGCGACAACGCGACCGAATTGCAGAACCAATGCGCGTTCTCGCTCGTCCACGATGAAGATCGAGGACAGCCCGGCAACGGCCAGAATGGCAACGATGATCAGGATAATAGGTGACTTTCGCATCAGTTGCTCTCCCCTGCAGGGCTGCGACGCAGTTCGTTCAGCGGCAGATAAGGCACGACGCCCTGCCCCTGTCCGGTCGAGTTTTCGTCGAGGATGATCTTGTCGACGTCACCCAGTACCTGCTCCATCCGTTCCAGATACAGGCGTTTGCGGGTCACGTCAGGCGCTTTGCTGTATTCTTCCAAAACCGCGCTGAAACGGCTGGCTTCACCCTGCGCGCTGTTGATCTGCTGGGCGCGATAGGCCTCGGCCTGTTCCAACACCTGCGCCGCTTCACCGCGTGCTTCCGCCAGAACCCGGTTGGCATAAGCGTCAGCAACGTTCTGCAATCGGTCACGTTCCTGCGCGGCGGCCTGAACATCACGGAAGGCAGCGATCACGTCTTGCGGCGGGTCGGCCTTGTCAAAGTTCACACGGACGATATTCACACCCGAATCATAACTATCCATCGTCGCCTGAATCAGTTCCTGCAACCGGTCGGCGATAATGCCACGGTCTCGGTTCAGGATCGGTGCCAATTCGCTTTGCGCGATGATCTCACGCATAGCCGATTCCGATACGGCGCGGATCGTTTGTCGAGGATCACGCAGGTTGAACAGGAATTCGGCCGGGTCGCTAATGTTCCAGACGACCTGATAGTCGATATCGACCACATTCTCGTCCCCGGTCAACATCAAACCGTCGTCACTACTACGGGCCCCGCCCATGTCTTCTGTCTGTTCGCGTGTCACAGGGATAACCTCGGCTGTAACAAACGGCCAAGGCGCGAAGTTCAACCCTTCGGATCTGACCGCATAGAATTCGCCCAAAAACAGCTCAACAGACTTTTCAAAGTTCTGTACCCGATACAGACTTGCCGCAAGCCAAAGGCCCAAAGCGACCACAAGGCCGATAAGTATTGTCCCTTTGGTAAAGACCGGGCCACCGCCGCCAGCGCCCTGACCATTGCCGCCACGGCCACCGCCGCCCCGACCGCCCATCAGAACACGCAGCTGTTCCTGGCCTTTTTTCATCAGCTCATCAATCTCGGGGATCTGCGGGCCCTCGCCTTCGGGGGGCTTGCGCCCATCGCCGTTATTTCCCCGATTTCCTCCGCCGCCGGATGAGCCTCCGCCCCCCCAGGGGCCACCGCTGTTGCCCGCCATGTGTGTCTTTTCCTTTGTTTCGGCCCGTGTGATCACGGGGTCCCTTGTAACGTGTGTGCGCGCGCTTGCAAATCAAGCCGTGCGTACAGGTTGCCGCATTGTCACTAATTCCTCGGCCATCACCGGATGAACCGCAACGGTGCGGTCAAAATCTTCCTTGGTGGCGCCCATTTTCACGGCGATACCGGCCAACTGAATCATCTCACCCGCGCCGGGGGCTACGATATGGCAGCCCAGTACTTTGCGCGACGCCTGGCTGACGATCAACTTCATCAGAACCCGCTGGGTGCCACCAGCGAACGCCTTCTGCATCGGTTTGAACGAGGTTGCGTAAACCTCAATTGGTTCCTGAGCCGACGCTTCTTCCTCGCTTAGACCGACCGTTCCGAATTCAGGCTGCGTAAAGATCGCAGTGGGAATAAGGTCGTGATCCACCGGTGTCGGGTTACCCTTGAACACGGTTTCAACAAAGGCCATGCCCTCGCGGATGGCTACCGGGGTCAGGTTCACCCGGTCGGTCACGTCGCCAATTGCGTAAATCGAGGGCACACCGGTCTGGCTGTATTCATCCACGATGATCTCACCCTTGCGGCCGCGCTCGACACCTACGGCTTCCAGCCCCAGATTGTCCGCGTTCGGCGCGCGACCGGTGGCGTACATCACGACGTCAAACTGATCCTCAGTTCCGTCCGTGGCTTTAACGCGGATTTTGTCACCCTCTTTGGTCATCTCTAGCACATTCGTGCCCAGACGCACGTCGATGCCGTTCTGGCGCATCTCTTCACAGATCAACCCGCGCGCTTCTTCGTCGAACCCGCGCAGGATTTGCGCACCGCGATAGAATTGCGTGGTCTTGACCCCCAATCCGTTCATGATCCCGGCGAATTCGCTGGCAATGTAGCCGCCTCCGACAATCAGGATGCTTTCGGGCAGTTTCGGCAGATGAAAAATCTCATTCGACGTAATGGCCAGATCCGAGCCCGGGAAGTCCGGCACCACCGGACGACCGCCCGTTGCAATCAGAATGTGCTTTGCGGTTTTGCGCGTTCCATCGGCCAGCTCAACCGTATGTGCGTCGGCCACATGCGCACGCTGATCAAAGCTTTCGACGCCGTTGTTCTTGAGGATGTTGCGATAGATGCCTTCCAGGCGATCCAGTTCGGTGACCAGTTTGCCGTGGAAAGTGTTCCATTCGAAGGCACCGGGCTGGATATCCCAGCCGTATGCTTGCGCATCCCCGACCATGCCCGAATATTCGCTGGCAAAGACCATCAGCTTTTTCGGTACACAGCCCCGGATCACGCAGGTTCCGCCATAGCGATCCTCTTCGGCCAGCGCCACCTTGGCCCCGGTTTCCCCTGCTGCCACGCGCGCCGCGCGCACCCCGCCAGAGCCGCCTCCGATGACAAACAGATCATAGTCAAAGCTCATGCCGGGTTCCTTCGTTCAGTCTTCAAAAAGTCTTTGGATATCTGGGCGCAAAAAGTCAGCTGCCAACCCCTTGCGGCACAAATCTCGGATTTTTCATTCATAGGGCCAAGTTTCGTAAGGGTTCGGATCAATCCGCCAGATCCGAAAACAGGTTCTCGCGCGCGCCGCTCAGCAGCTGACCCATCTCGATCGTGCCTGCGTTGATGTCCCGCAGCTCGACCCGACCATCTCCATGGCCAACGACGACCTTATCGCAGATATCGATAAACAGACCATTCTCAACAACACCGGGCACCTGATTGAGCACCAGCGCCATCTGGCGGGCATTGCCGATCCGTTGGAGGTGTAGATCCAGGACATGGTTGCCCTCATCGGTTACATAGGGGGCCTCTCCATTCATGCGCAGCGCACAGCTGGTGCCCAACACATCCATCGTATCCAGAACCTCTTCGATCAAAGTGCGCGTGGTCTGCCAGCCAAATGGGATCACTTCGACCGGCAGGGGAAACGCACCCAGGGTTTCGACCTCTTTGCCTGCATCGGCAATCACCACCATTTGATCGCTGGCCGTTGCCACGATCTTTTCCTGAAGATGCGCCCCACCACCGCCTTTTATCAGGTTCAGATCACCGTCGAACTCATCTGCGCCGTCAATCGTTAGATCCAGCCAACCGGCCTGATCCAACGAGACAACTTCGATCCCAACCTCACGTGCCAGTTGCGCCGTGCGGGTCGAGGTCGGAACACCCTTGATCCGCAAACCCTCCTGCGCCACCCGCTCGCCCAATCGACGCACCAGCCAGGCGGCGGTTGAACCGGTTCCCAATCCAACGCGCATTCCATCTTCGACCATTTCAGCAGCGCGCCTTGCCGCGACATATTTTGCGGTATCGATTGGCGACATCTCTGTGGTCATCGGCAGCTTTCCCGGAATGGTTTTTCTGAGTTATACGGAATGCAAAACGCAACGGCGAGACCCAATTCATGCAAGACCGCTATGAAAGTCGCTTAGACTACGCGTTTCCCATCGGATACGTCGCAATCATGCCTTCCCAATTTGACCTCGCATCATAAGTACACGCCATGACGCAGCCCTATCGCCTGCACTACGCCCCCGACAACGCCTCACTGGTGATCCGGTTGGTGTTGGAAGAGATGGGCTTGCCCTATGAAACCGTGCTGGTCGATCGCAGCCAGAACGAACAGGACAGCGCCGCCTATCGTGCGCTGAACCCAAACGGTTTGATACCGGTTCTGGAAACGCCGCAGGGGGCTATTTTCGAAACCGCCGCCATTCTGCTGTGGCTTGCCGATACCCACGCCCAACTTGCCCCAGCCGCCGATCATACGGATCGCGCGCCATTTCTGAAATGGTTGTTTTTTGCGTCAAACACATTGCACGCAGATCTGCGCATTCTGTTCTATGCCGAGAAATACACCGACCCATGGCAGGCCGAGGCCCTGCGTGCCGGGATGCGGCCTCGCTTGCGGATGCATCTGCAAAAGCTGGATGCCGTCGCAAAAGAAGCCCCCGATTGGCTGAACGCAGATAAACCTTCGGTCCTGACATATTACGTGGGATGCATGATGCGCTGGATGGCGCTTTATCCTGCACAAGCGGATCGCAGCTGGTATCAGCTGGCAGATACGCCCTATTTGCAGAGGATACTGATGCAGTTGGAATCGCGCCCTGCAACCCGCACCGCCATCGCCGCCGAAGGGCTTGGGGCTAATCCGTTTACCTCGCCCACCTATGCCAACCCTCCAGAAGGCTCAGCTGTCTGACATGTTCCTCTCGGTTTTTGATATGTTCAAGGTGGGCATTGGCCCGTCTTCTTCGCACACGATGGGCCCGATGGTGGCCGCGGCGCGTTTTCTGGACATGATGCGCGCATCGCCATTCGAATTCTCCGGCCTACGCGGGTCACTGCACGGGTCACTGGCTTTTACCGGGGTTGGCCACGCCACGGACCGCGCCACCATTCTGGGTCTCGCAGGATTTGTGCCCGAGACCTATGACAATGAAAAAGCAGAAGCTGCACTCGCCTCAATTGCCGAAACCCATACGGTTTCGCCTGACGGCCTGCCGCCCCTGGCGTTCGACCCCAAGGCTGATCTGGTCTTTGACTATGACCACACCCTGCCCGGCCACGCCAATGGAATGATCCTGATGGCCACCGATGCGCAAGGCGACGTGATCGTGCGGCAGGTGTTTTATTCCATCGGCGGTGGCTTTGTTCTAACCGAGGAGGAACTGGCCGAAGGCAAGGCCACGGATGAGGGTGCGCCGCCCGTTCCCTTCCCCTTCAAATCCGCCGCTGAAATGCTGGAGATGTCGAAGACCAGTGGCAAAACAATCGCGCAGATGAAGCGCGACAACGAAGTCGCGCGCGGATGTCCAGACAGCTTTGCCAAGGGATCCGCTCGGTTGTGGCAGGTCATGAACGACTGCATCGAGCGCGGCCTGACGACCGATGGCATTCTTCCCGGCGGCCTGAAGGTACGAAGACGTGCCAAAGGCATTTATGATGCGCTGATGGCCGAGCGTGGCATGAACCTGACCGCGCCGCATACGATCAATGACTGGATGAGCGTCTACGCCATGGCGGTGAACGAGGAAAACGCCGCCGGTGGCCAGGTTGTCACCGCACCCACCAACGGTGCGGCAGGCGTGCTGCCTGCGGTCATACGCTACTATCTTGACCATGTGCCGGGCGCATCGGAAAGCCATATCCAGGATTTCCTACTGACCGCCGCCGCGATCGGTGGATTGGTCAAGTTCAACGCCTCGATCTCGGGCGCGGAAGCGGGCTGTCAGGCCGAGGTCGGCAGCGCCTCCGCCATGGCCGCTGCCGGGCTATGCGCAGTGATGGGTGGCACACCCGAACAGGTAGAAAACGCGGCCGAGATCGCGTTGGAACATCATTTGGGCATGACCTGTGATCCCGTAGCAGGCCTTGTGCAGGTGCCGTGTATCGAACGAAACGGGTTGGGGGCGATCAAAGCGGTTTCGGCAGCCTCTCTGGCCCTGCGCGGTGATGGGCAGCATTTTGTGCCTCTCGACTCGGTGATCGAAACGATGCGCCAGACCGGCCAGGATATGCACGAAAAGTATAAGGAAACATCGCTTGGTGGCCTGGCCGTCAACGTGCCAAACTGCTGACAGATTATCCGAGGGGACATTATGCGCGGACAGTGCTTGTGCGGCAAAATCAGCTACCACGTCGATCCTCCGGTTCTGTCCTGCGTCACTTGCCATTGCGACAGCTGCCGCCGTCAATGCGCTGCGCCGATGACCACATATTTCGGGGTCCGCGACGGGCAGTGGCGCTGGACCGGTGAAGAGCCCAAACGCTTTAGCTCTTCTCCCGGAGTCGAGCGCAGCTTTTGCCCACATTGCGGAACCCCGATCTCGTTTCGGTCAAACAAGATGTCAGACGTGCTGCATCTATATGTTGCAACCCTGGACAACCCCGAGGCATTGCAGCCGACCCTGCATGTCGCGCATGAGGAAAAGCTGAGCTGGCTCAAGCTTGGTGATGATCTGCCCACCTGCATCGGACCGGACTACACAAAAGTTCAACCTCTGCCCGACGCCTGAGAACAGCGCTTTCCAGCGTGATCCGAAACGGATAGCGTCGCGCCCATGACACAGGATCGTCCCGTTTTCGGCATCGTTCTGATGCTTGGTTTCTGCGTACTCGCACCTCTTGGCGATTCAATCGCCAAGCTGCTGGGCGAATCCACCCCGCTAGGGCTGCTGGTGCTGGTCCGTTTTGCGATACAGGCCGTGATCCTGATCCCGCTAGTGGCCGCAACGGGCCGACCCTGGCGCATGCGAGGGCGGGTTCTGCGTCTGACCGTGATCCGCACCGGTCTTCATATCATCGGCATTACAGCGATGTTCAGCTCGCTGCAATTCTTGCCGCTGGCGGATGCGGTCGCCATAGCGTTCGTGATGCCCTTTATCATGTTGCTGCTTGGAAAGTATGTGTTGAATGAAGAGGTCGGCCATCGGCGCCTGATCGCGTGTGTTGTCGGATTTGCTGGCACTTTGCTGGTGATCCAGCCCAGTTTTGCCGAAGTAGGATTGCCTGCCCTGCTACCACTTATCGTTGCCGTGGTTTTTGCGCTGTTTATGCTGGTCACCCGACAGATCGCCAAGGAAACCGATCCGGTATCATTGCAGGCGGTGTCCGGAGTGATGGCCACGATCTTTCTGCTCCCCCTCATTCTATGGGGAACCCAATCCGGAATCTGGGAGCTGTCTTTGATCATGCCAACCGGCAACGCGCACTGGCTTTTGCTGGCCATCGGTATTTTGGGAACCGTCGCCCATCTGTTGATGACATGGTCGCTACGCTATGCGCCATCAGCGACGCTCGCCCCAATGCAGTATTTGGAGATACCGGTGGCAACACTGTTTGGCTGGCTGATCTTTCACGATCTGCCCAACGGGATCGCAGCGGTTGGCATCCTGATCACCATGGCCGCCGGGCTGTATGTCATTCTGCGAGAGAGGGCCACCGCCCGGTCTGCCCCGACAGAAACGCCTGCATGACCTGATCCAATGCGCCCCGCGGCACCATGACCAGCAGCCCCGGCCCATCCAGATGTAGTTGAACCTGTGACACTGCCCTGTTCGAGGTTCCGACTTGTCCATCCGGTTCGAAAACCAATTTGTCGATGGACCATTCGAGCCCGTGACTTCGCCCTGTCACACGCCGCAGCGGAAACAGAGAGACGATTTCGCCCGGTGCCAGGTCCAGAACAATCGATGGTGGTGCGTGAAACACCACCTCGTGCGCACCCAATAAGATGCAGACAGGATTCAAACGCGTGACCAGAGTATTGAGCACCGCCAGTTGATGATCCAGTCGACCGCCCAGAAAACCAGCCCCGAGCACAAGCGGGGCGTCGATACTGCGTAGGGCCTTGTCAAAATCCGTGCTGTCTTGTTCATCGATCTGAAACAGACGATCCTCAGCTATGCACCTGCGCGTCGCAGCATCTAGTGAATCGAAATCACCGATCACCGCCTCGGGAACAACACCCGAATCAACCAGAATCGTTGCACCGCGATCCGCCGCAACCACTGAATTGACACGATTCAGCACCAAATTCAGGTCGGAAACCCCAATTTCCCCTCCTCCGACCAGCCCAATTGGGCCGTTTGAACGCACAATTGGCTCATTTTTTCTCAGATTGATCATTTTTTCTGGGTTTGGACACATTGAGACCACAAATTGATAGGTTCATGTAGAGCTGTAGGCCAACGTGTGCGCTCGATTCTGGGTAAGTTGGCTTTGTTAGTTTGTAGAGGACGTGTGTCTGATGGTACAGAATAAGAAGGTGTTAACTGTTTCTTATGGGGCCTTTTCCTGCACATTAGAAGGGTTCGACAACTCGTTTGAAACACTCAAAGCCATTGCAGACTACTTCCGAGAAATCGCAGCAGATGATCGGTACTTCGGTTCTGAACCCCCTCGACTGGATGCTGAAATGCTGTCGCGCATTGCCCAGGGCGACAACGCCCAACACGTAGAGGCCCGGCAAGACGAATCCGGTCTGCTGCTGCGTGCGACAAGAACCGCGCCGGACACCGCGCCCGAGACTGCCACAAAGGATGCAGCCATGTCCTCGCAACGCCCCCCATCCCCTTCGACCGTTGCCACCCCCTCTTCGGTTGAACCTCCCGCAGCTGACGCCGAGCCACTTGCGGCTGACAGCATCTCAGCCAAGCTGCAGCGCATTCGCGCTGTGGTCACGCATTCGAACACGGCTCCGATCACCGACGCGGAAGATGAAGATACCTCTCTGCTTGGCGCAAAACCGGCCCCTGTCGATGCAGTCGCAGCTGCGTTTGAAGCCGGTGCGCTGAAGGCGGAAGATCTGAATCCAGCGCCAGAGAAAGCACAATCTGAGGCGAAAGAAGATAGTCTTTCCACGGTTGCTGAGTTCTTCGAAGATGAGGCAGAAGCGGATATTCAGCCCGATGACGCCTTGCCAACCGAACCCGAAACCACCGCCCAGGACGACACAGTCTCCGATGGCATCCTGAACATCATGAAAGATGAGGGTGCGACGGAGCAAACAGACGAGACGATTGCGCTGGGTGTTCTGTCCGCCGAGGATGAAAAGAACCTTCTGGATGATATCTCAAGCGTAGAAGCCGAGATGGCTGGCGTCACTGATGAAACGCCCAACGATGCAAGCACCTTGGATCAGGACGTACTTCGCCTGATGGAAAAAGCCGACCAACAAATGGGTGATCCTTCGGCAAGCGACACGCGCGAAACCTATTCGCATCTGCGCAATGCTGTTGCGGCTGCCGAGGTTGATGGCAAGACCGACACTGCCTCGGCGGATCAGCCCTATCGCGGTGATCTGGCCTCGGCTGTCAGCCCACGCCGCCCTGAAATTCAGGTCACCAGCATGCGCCCCGAATCCGATGCGGCGGCGCCTTTGAAGCTTGTTGCTGAACAGCGCGTCGATCAGAGCGACGCGATTTCAGGCCCGATTGCCCCCCGCCGAGTCAAAACTGATCAAGAGGATAGCGCGGCAGAGGAAAGCGGGTTCGCCCAGTTCGCACAGGAACAAGGCGCACAGTCTCTTCTGGACCTGCTCGAAGCTGCGGCATCTTATCTGTCCTTCATCGAGGGTCAGGAACAGTTCTCGCGCCCACAATTGATGAACAAGGTCCGTTCGTTGAAACAGGATGAGTTCAATCGCGAAGAAAGCCTGCGTTCCTTCGGTCAGTTGCTGCGCGATGGTAAAATCCAGAAAGCCGGCGGCGGTCGATTTGCCGCCTCGAACCTGATCGGGTTCCGCCCCGACAATGAACGCGCGGCAGGCTGATCAATCAACTATAGACGCAAAGGGCCGAGACATGTCTCGGCCCTTTTTTTTGCTTTGTTGGATGAAAATTTCAGGGTCGATCAAAAATTAAAAGCCAATGCCACGTAGGGGCCGGTCAGGATAAGATCGATCACATTACCGCCCTCATCAAAATCGACACTCAGATGGCGATACCCACCTGCTAAGTCCACTCGGTCAGTCCATTTCTAGCGAGCCTGTAAAACAGCTTCCCATTGAAAATCAGACCCGACACCAAAGCCGCCAACATTACCCATGGCTGTAACACTCCAACGCTCGTTGATCGCGCGCGTGTATCGCGCCCCGATTAACGGATCTGTCCAACTGCGATCGGTACTGGCAGTCACGTTCAAAACGGTTGTCGCGAGATCGAGATCCCAATGCCTGAGCCCCGCAAAAGCATCCACTTGCGATACATCGTCTTGAAAAAGCGCATAACCCAAAACCAGTGATGACATGGTGCCGTCCAGATCCCAACTAGCAGCAGTTGATATCGGGCCAATGCTGACATCGTCACCAAGGTCCAGATAGTTGAACTCCCCTGCAATCGTCCATCGACCGTTTCGCGCCTCTCCACCAATCAAAAAAGCGCCGTTGAGAATATTGAAAATCGAGGTATTTCCATCGACCGGAGGGTTGCGGCCGATATCTAGCGAGGTCCTTACATCGGCACCCCACACATAAGGAGCGACCGTGTAGCTCCAATCTCCCGCCGAGGCTGGACCGCATGTTAGACAGGATACAGCGACTACTGCTGCTTTAGTTAAGGTTTGGATCATAAACCTGGTCTTCACTTCCAACGAACGCCTGCTCGCGCTTCTGGAAAGATTCGCATAACCTCATATTTAAGGCAACATGCAGATCAGGAGTCGCTCTCTTCTTCTTTACCAACCCCGCGAAAGACAAATTTGAAGGGCAAGGCCCAGACAATGCCAAGGACGATGTAGACCAGCAGTTCGACCAGAATAGACGGGCGATCCAGCCAGTTCACTACTGTCACCACCGCGACGATATAGAGCGGTAACCCGACCAGCAAGATCACCAGAGACCAGCGGCGGCGGGCTGTGTAGCTGAGGCCGGTGTTTTTGTCGTCGCCCATCAATCTGCAAACGGGTCGGTCACCAGAATGGTGTCATCCCGCTCCGGGCTGGTGGACAAAAGGGCCACAGGGCATTCGATCAGTTCTTCAACGCGACGCACATATTTGATCGCATTGGCGGGCAAATCCGCCCAGCTGCGCGCACCTTCGGTGGATGCGCTCCATCCAGGCACTTCTTCGTAGATCGGTTTGCAACGGGCCTGCTGATCGGCCGCAGTTGGCAGATAATCCAAGTGCTCACCGTCCAACTCATAGCCAGTACAGATCTTCAGCGTCTCGAACCCGTCAAGAACATCCAGTTTGGTCAGCGAGATACCATTGACCCCACTGGTAGCGCAGGTCTGACGCACCAAACAGGCGTCGAACCAACCGCAACGGCGCTTCCGGCCCGTGGTCGTTCCGAATTCATGACCACGTTCACCCAAGCGTTGCCCATCTGTGTCCTCTAGCTCAGTAGGGAACGGGCCTTCGCCAACACGGGTGGTGTAGGCTTTGACAATCCCAAGCACAAAATCAATCGAGCCCGGCCCGATGCCCACACCCGTGGCCGCCTGCCCTGCGATCACATTCGATGAGGTCACAAACGGATAGGTCCCGAAGTCAATATCCAGCAATGCGCCCTGAGCGCCCTCGAACAGGATGCGCTTGCCCGCTTTACGCTTTTCGTTCAGCACCTTCCAGACCGGTGCTGCAAACGGCAGAATCTCCTGCGCGATCTCCTTCAGTTGCGAAATCAGCGCATCACGGTCGACAGGTTCGATGCCCAAGCCTTTGCGCAGCGGATCATGATGCTGCAACGCGCGATCTACCCGAGCCTCTAGCGTCGCTTCATCCGCCAAATCAGCGACGCGTACAGAACGCCGTCCGACCTTATCTTCATATGCAGGTCCGATGCCGCGACCGGTCGTCCCGATCTTGGTGCCCTTGCTCGCCGCTTCTTCGCGCGCGCGATCCAGCTCGCCGTGGATCGGCAGGATGAGGGGCGTGTTTTCGGCAATCATCAGCGTCTCGGGCGTGATCTCAACACCCTGTGCCCGGATCGTACCGATTTCTTTGATCAAGTGCCACGGGTCCAGAACAACACCATTGCCAATGACGCTTAGCTTACCACCACGCACGACACCCGAAGGAAGAGCATGCAGCTTGTAGACCTCACCATCAATGACCAGAGTATGCCCGGCATTGTGCCCGCCCTGAAAACGCGCGATGACGTCCGCTCGTTCACTGAGCCAGTCGACAATCTTGCCTTTTCCTTCGTCACCCCACTGGGCGCCGACAACAACCACGTTGGCCATATCCGGTCCTTTTCGTGCTGAGTAATCAAACTCGGCTCGTATAGCGGGGCTCTGGCGGCAGGGAAACTGGTATTTCGCCGCAGACGGAAATCGCGCTGCCGCGCGATGCCTCCGGCGGGGATATTTGTAGCCAGATGAAGATCGGGTCCCCTGCTTCATCTGGCCAGACATATCCCGGGGGAGTCGCCCGGAACGGGCGGCGGGGGCAGCGCCCCCTACCCGCCTTGTCGCAAATGCACCGGCTGCCCATGGGGTGTGGTCAGATAGGCCTGTTCCCACTCCTGCTGAAGGGTCTGCACAACATCCGGTGAGGCCGCGCCGCGTTCTGCCAGCAAAGCTTCAAGTGTTTCAAGCCAGGCATGAAAATAGTCATCCCCACCATCCAATTCGCGGCTCAGACCGTTGCGTTTCAGTGTTTCCGAAAAGCGCCCCGCCCAGTCGGGCCAATCGAACCAGCCGACTTCATTCAGCGCCACGGTCACCGCAAAGACCTGTGCGTGCCACGGTTCCGCAAAGACAGGTTCAGGGGCAGTGACGTCTACGCATTTGCTCATGTGGGCTCCAGATAGCTTTGCCAGAGGTCCAGCACCACCTCATCCTCGGGATGCTCTGGATTGGCCCACAGTTCTGATGCGGGAAACAGAACGGCATAAAGCGGTTCTGGTGCCTCACCCAACCCATGCGCATTTGAATCGGGCAGGACATGGGCCCCGTGCAGGCGCAGGATTCGTCCCCGAGCTCCAGTAGCGTAGGCAGGCAGACGGGTATGGCCACCTTCAACCAGACGATTCGCAAATGGATGCGCAGTGACAACATCCTGCCCCAGCGCAAAGCGGGGGGCGATGGTCGAAGGGCGGTCCGCGGGCCCGCCCTTGGCGAGCGCCTCTGCGACGGCGTCCGCCCGCAGGCATTTCGAGGCAAGAGAATGCGGTTGGTCTTCGCTCGCGCTTTTCAGATCGTCCAAGGATAGCACGCCTTGTTCAACCAACAGATCGGTCAGGCCGGATATCCATTTCTCATAGTAAGAAAACCGCGCGTAGTCCTTGGGCGAGAGCCGCTCACGCGCGTGGCGCGAGATATCTATGTTCCACTGCCCCAGAAACCCTGCCGCCAAAGTGACCGCCAAGGCCCGTGCGTGCCAGTCTTCAGCAAATACCGGCGCGTCTTCACCTTCAGGCTGTACAGGGCCGTCGCCGAAGCGCCCGCCCATATCGTGAACACGGGTCATGATGGCATCTTGGGCAACCCAGTGCCGATCATGCTGTCGCGTGTGACCAGCGCTGCCAGTTCCTGTTCGTCTAAACCATCAGAACCCTCGGGCTGCATGGGCAGCACGAGATAGCGAATCTCGGCGGTTGAATCCCAGACCCGTACCGCGGTGTCTTCAGGTAAGGCAACACCGAACTCAGCTAACACTTTGCGGGGTTCGCGTACGGCGCGAGCGCGATAGGCGTCGGATTTGTACCAGCCCGGCGGAATGCCAAGCAGTGGCCATGGATAACAACTGCATAAGGTGCACACGACCATGTTGTGCCGCTCGGGCGTATTTTCGACCACGACAATGTGTTCGCCCTGCCGCCCGTAGTAACCAAGATCCGCAACGACCGACGTTGCATCCGCAAGAAGTGCCGCCTTGAATGCCGGATCGCTCCAGGCTTTCGCCACAACATGCGCACCGTTCTGGGGCCCGATTTTATTCTGATATGTATCAATGATCTCATCCAGCGCAGCCGGATCTATCAGCCCCTTACGGGTCAGAATCGTTTCCAGCGCTTTGACGCGCAATGCGGGTTCAGGCGGGAGCAAGGCATGCGGGTGGTCAGGATCGTCATGAGGCATGGGCCGCAGCCTGCGTCACGTATTGGCGTTCTGTCCAGTCCCTTTGCTGTGATTTGAGACATCACGCAGGGTGATACGAACTCCTGACTTGCCCCCGCTGACAAACTTGCATAAGTACCACGCGATACACGCCACGCTGTTCGGGACCACCATGGAAAACGTCGTTCTCATCATCCATCTTCTTCTGGCTTTGGGCCTGATCGCCGTTGTGCTGATGCAGCGGTCCGAAGGCGGTGGCCTAGGGATGGGCGGCGGCGGTGGTGGCGCCATGACCGGGCGCGCAGCGGCGACTGCGTTGGGTAAACTGACCTGGATTCTGGCGGCCTGCTTTATCGTAACTTCGATCACGCTGACGATTCTAGCAGCGCAGAAGTCTTCAGGCAGCTCGGTGATTGACCGTTTGGGTGTTCCGGCACCGGCCGCGACCGAGGAGAGCACACCGGCGGTTCCGTCGGCGGATGACCTGTTGCCTCCGGCGCAGGGCGACAACGCACCGCTGATCCCGCAAGCCGACTGATACACAAAACCTAGAAATCTGAAAGAGAACTGCAACAGCATCTTGCGGTTCTCTTGCGCTATGGGCGCGAATCCTTTATACGCGAAGTCCCGTGGTGCTGCGGTTTATTCAAGCCGCCGGGCAGCTGATAATGACGTCTCACGGGAGCAGCCGAAAAACATGGCGCGATTTATTTTCATCACTGGTGGTGTGGTTTCATCCTTGGGCAAAGGGCTGGCTTCGGCGGCTTTGGGTGCTTTGTTGCAGGCTCGGGGATATTCGGTGCGTCTGCGTAAGCTGGACCCCTATCTGAACGTCGATCCGGGCACGATGTCGCCGTTCGAGCATGGCGAAGTTTTTGTCACAGATGACGGGGCCGAAACCGATCTGGACCTTGGACACTATGAGCGCTTCACCGGCGTGGCTGCGCGCAAGACCGACTCGGTCAGTTCGGGACGGATTTATTCCAACGTGCTGGAGAAAGAGCGCCGTGGAGATTACCTCGGCAAGACCATTCAGGTGATCCCGCACGTCACCAACGAGATCAAGGATTTCATCGCCATTGGTGAGGATGAGGTTGATTTCATGCTGTGCGAAATCGGCGGCACCGTGGGTGACATCGAAGGCCTGCCGTTCTTTGAAGCCATCCGTCAGTTCAGCCAGGATAAGCCGCGCGGCCAGTGTATTTTCATGCACCTGACATTGCTGCCCTACATCAAGGCCTCGGGTGAATTGAAAACCAAACCAACCCAGCACTCGGTGAAAGAGCTGCGCTCAATCGGCTTGGCACCTGACATTCTGGTTTGCCGGTCCGAAGGGCCGATCCCGACCAAGGAACGCGAGAAACTGGCGCTGTTCTGTAACGTCCGCCCCGATAGCGTGATAGCGGCCCAAGACCTGTCCACAATCTACGACGCCCCGCTGGCCTATCACCGTGAAGGTCTGGATCAGGCAGTTCTGGACGCGTTCCAGATCAGCCCTGCCCCGAAACCCGATCTGGCGAAGTGGGAAGACGTCAGCGACCGTATCCACAATGCCGAAGGCGAGGTGAAAGTCGCCATCGTGGGCAAATACACGCAGTTGGAAGACGCCTATAAGTCGATTGCTGAGGCTCTGACTCATGGCGGCATGGCCAACCGGGTCAAGGTCAAGGTTGAGTGGGTGGATGCCGAGATTTTCGACACTGAAGACGCAGCGCCCCATCTGGAAGGCTTCCACGCAATCCTCGTCCCCGGAGGATTTGGCGAGCGTGGCACCGAAGGCAAGATCAAGGCGGCGCAATATGCGCGTGAGCACAAAGCACCCTATCTGGGTATCTGCCTCGGCATGCAGATGGCAGTGATCGAAGCCGCGCGGAATGCTGCGGGCATCAAAGAGGCAGGTTCTGAGGAGTTTGACCACGAGGCCGGGAAAAAGCGTTTTGAGCCGGTGGTTTATCACCTGAAAGAATGGGTTCAGGGAAACCACAAGGTGGAGCGCAAAGTCGGCGACGACAAAGGCGGCACCATGCGTTTGGGTGCTTACAATGCGGTTCTGGCCGAAGGCTCGAAAGTGGCTGAGGTTTATGGCGGCACTCAAATCGAAGAGCGTCATCGCCACCGCTATGAGGTGGACATCAAATATCGCAAACAGCTTGAAAGTGCGGGGCTGAACTTCTCGGGCATGTCGCCGGATGGACGTCTGCCGGAAATCGTTGAATGGTCGGATCACCCGTGGTTCATTGGGGTTCAGTATCACCCTGAACTAAAATCCAAGCCCTTCGATCCACATCCGCTGTTCCGCGACTTTGTGCGCGCGGCCAAGGACACCTCGCGCCTGGTCTGATCCGGTCGCTGCCAAGTGATGTACCGACACAATTAAGCGCTTAGCGATTGCCCGGCCAGGGGTTAACTGTTGAACAAGCTTCGACAGGAGAACCCCATGGCTACCCAATCCCAACGCGCCGAAACCTTTACCAGCCTGCACAAAAAGGGTGATCCCGTCATCCTGTTCAACATCTGGGACGCTGGCAGTGCAGGTGCGGTGCGCGACGCCGGAGCGCAGGCGATCGCTACCGGCAGTGCTCCGGTCGCCATGGCGCGGGGCTATTCCGACGGGCAGGATTTCCCCATGGAAGCCGCCTTGGACAATGTCAGACGCATCGTCAAAGCGGTTGATCTGCCCGTGACACTGGATTTCGAATCCGGATATGCCGTTGATCCGGAAGCAATTTCCGACAACGTTGCCCGCGCGCTGGACTGCGGCGTGGTCGGGTTCAACTTCGAGGATCAGATCATTGGCGGAGATGGTCTTTACCCTATTGCGGACCAAGCCGCTCGGGTCGAAGCGGTGCGCAAAACCTGCGACGGGGCTGGTATTCCGGCCTATATCAACGCCCGCACCGATATATTCTTGAAAGCCCCGGCAGAGACCCATGACGCAGCCATGCTAGACGATGCGATTGCACGTGCCGCCGCGTATCAATCCGCAGGGGCAAGCGGCTTCTTTGCCCCCGGCCTGAAGGATGAGGCGATGATCGGTCAGCTTTGCGAAGCAACCGACCTGCCCGTCAATATCATCGCCCTGCCCGGCACGCCGGACACCCCGCGCCTTGCAGAACTTGGGGTGGCGCGGGTCAGCTATGGGCCTGTGCCCTACCGGCAGATGATTGCCTGGCTGACAGAACAGGCGCGCGCAGCAATCAACTACGGCTGATACCCTAGCGGATCGGGATTGCTATTTTCGTCAATTCTAAGCACCTTGCCCGGGAAACTGGGCAGGAGGTATTCATGAGCAAAGGCTATTGGGTTGCCCATGTCGATGTAGACGACATGGAGAAATACAAAGACTATATCGCGGCTAATGGCGAGGCATTCGCCGCCTTTGGCGCTCGCTTTCTGGTGCGCGGCGGCACACGAGAGCTTAAGGAAGGCGCCGCGCGTGCCCGCACAGTGGTAATCGAATTTCCCAGCTACGAAGACGCGCTCGCCTGCTATGAAAGTGAGGGCTATCAATACGCCAAAAGCCTGCGTGATCCGGTATCGAATGGCGATCTTGTGATCATTCAGGGCTATGACGGGTAGTCGTAGCTTGGCGCGCCACAAAATATGGGATAATCTGCCCTTATGTTGAAGAAGTTCTTTCAGGCGTTTCGACCGCCCCAGACCGAGCATTTGCCCGATCCTGATGCCGAACTGGCGTTGGGCGCTTTGATGGTCCGCGTGGCTCAGGCGGACCGGGACTATAAGCTGGAAGAAATCAGCCTGATCGACCGGATTTTAGCACGTCTCTATGAGCATAACGCCATAGAAGCCGCCAAAGTACGCGCTACCTGCGAAAAGCTGCATGCCGCCGCGCCAGAAACGGATACGTTTGGCAAACTGATCCGAGAAACCACCGATCTTCAGGAACGCCTTGCCGCGCTGGATGCGTTGTGGGAGGTCGTTCTGGCCGATGGTGACTCGGATGAGGGTGAGATCAAGATCGTCGAGGAGGCCCGCGCCGCGATGGGCCTCAGCTTCAACGACAGCAAGGCAGCACGCGAAAGGGTGCAAAGCCGCTTGGAAGCCAGCTAGCCCGCGTCTATATCTGTGTAATGTTTAGTGATTTTCTGTCCCGGCTGACACAGCCCGCTCCCGACCCGCTTCCTGATGGTGACGCACGCCTGGCGCTGACCGCCCTGCTAGTGCGCATCGCACGATCCGACAATGACTATGCCGATTCCGAGATGGCGCGTATCGATAAGATATCGACCCAACGCTATGGTCTGTCTCCGTTCGAAGCAGCCGGACTGCGCGCACGTGCTGAAGATCTCGAGGCCGAGGCCCCCGATACCGTCCGCTTTACGCGCGCCATTAAGGAGGCCGTAGCCTACGAGGATCGGCTGGCCGTCGTACAAGCCATGTGGTCGGTCGCCTTGGCAGATGGGCAGCGGACAGGCGAAGAAGATTCCCTGCTGCGGCTTGTGGTTAGCTTGCTGGGCGTTAGCGATGTGGATTCGGCGCTCGCCCGGCAAAAGGCTGCACAATCGTGACAGCGATGCTGGGCATGTATGACATGCCCGCCCTTCAGGCTGCCAATGATCGTTTCTGGTCACTGATCCGCACCCATCTTGGATTTGGCCCGGCCCAACTGGATCGGCATCGAGATGTTTGGGAGATCTGGCAAGACCCCGATCTGGTATTCGCCCAGACCTGCGGCATGCCCTACCGCACCCGCCTTCATGGCCACGTTCAACTGGTCGGAACGCCAGACTATCGACTACCGGGGTGTCCGGCTGGTCACTATTGCTCGGTCTTTGTGGCGCGATGCGACGACCCACGCGAGCTTGCCGACCTAGCGATGGGACGGTTCGCCTATAACGAGGCGCTTTCGCAATCTGGTTGGGCTGCGCCGATCACACATCTGGACAATTTGGGTTTGAAACCCGCCGAACTTATCCAAACCGGCGGGCACGCCCTGTCCGCCCAGGCCGTTGCCGACCACGACGCAGATTTTGCCGCTTTGGATGCACTGACATGGGCGCTGTTGAAGGAGCATACGGATCTGGGCCAGTATCTGCGCGACGTTGCCCGCACATCGCCAACCCCTGCGCTGCCCTACATCACTTCGCAAACCCAGGACCCGGATCAGATTGCAGATGCCGTTCATACGGCCATCACCGCTCTTTTTGAAGAAGACAAGCGCCTCCTTCACATCCGTGGGTTGATCAATATTCCCGCCGAAGAATATCTGGCCGTTCCCACGCCCCCTCCACCTAGAGCCTGATTGCACAGTCTCTACTCATTTTGATAATAACCTCTGGTCAATTCGGCAGATTCGATCCCTGATTCTGTGATTTGCGCATTGCATTGTGCCGGATTTTCCGTCCTATTAGCGCATCAATACCAGCAACAACGGGATCCTTCGTGTCAGACCCATCAGCCGTCATCGAGATCAAGAACCTTCACAAAAGCTTCGGCAATCTCGAGGTGCTCAAGGGTGTCGACATCACTGCAAGGCGCGGGGATGTGGTGTCGCTCATAGGATCATCCGGATCGGGAAAATCAACCCTGCTGCGTTGCTGCAACCTGCTGGAAGACAGCCAGCAAGGCGAGATCCTATTCAAAGGCGAACCCGTACAATGGGCTGGCAAAGGTCATGGCCGCCACCCCGCGGACCCCAAGCAGGTTCTGCGCATTCGGACTAACCTGTCTATGGTGTTTCAACAATTCAACCTTTGGGCACATATGACCATCTTGCAGAATGTAATGGAGGCTCCGGTCACCGTTTTGGGCCGTGACAAGGCCGAAGTGGAAGACAGCGCCCGCAAGTATCTTGATAAGGTTGGCATTGGCGACAAATGCGACGTCTACCCGGCGCAACTGTCTGGTGGTCAGCAACAGCGCGCCGCCATAGCGCGTGGATTGTGCATGGAGCCCGAAGCACTGTTGTTTGACGAGCCGACCTCGGCCCTGGATCCCGAGCTGGAACAGGAAGTGATCAAAGTGATCAAGGACCTGGCCGCAGAAGGCCGGACCATGATCATCGTGACCCATGACATGCAGATGGCCGCCGATATCTCAAGCCATGTCGTATTCCTGCATCAAGGACTGATCGAAGAAGAAGGCACGCCCGAAGACATCTTTACCGCCCCTGAGTCTAAGCGACTTCAGGGTTTTCTGTCCGCTACCAAAGCGGCATAATTTCAAAGAACAGAACCAAACTGGGGAGTAACCAATGAAAAACCTAATTCTGACCACTGCAGCGCTGGCTTTGACCGCCGGGATGGCCATGGCCGACACCGTGCGCATGGGCACCGAGGGCGCCTACCCTCCGTATAACTTCATCAACGATGCCGGTGAGATCGACGGGTTCGAGCGGGACGTAGGTGACGAGCTGTGCAAACGCGCCGGGCTGGAATGCGAGTGGGTCAAGAACGACTGGGATTCGATCATCCCGAATTTGGTCTCGGGTAACTACGACACCATCATCGCGGGAATGTCGATCACCGACGAACGTGATGAAGTCATCGACTTTACACAGGACTATTATCCGCCAACCGCGTCGGCCTATGTCGCGACCTCTGACGCAGCCGATGTCACCGGTGGTGTTGTTGCTGCGCAAACCGCCACCATTCAGGCGGGCCACGTCGCCGAAACCGGCGCGACTCTGGTTGAATTCGCGACCCCGGAAGAAACCATCGCAGCCGTCCGCAACGGCGAAGCCGATGCTGTTCTGGCCGACCGCGACTATCTGGTGCCGCTGGTCGAAGAATCGGGCGGTGAGCTGGTCTTTGTCGGCGATCCGGTTCCGCTGGGCGGTGGCGTCGGCATGGGCCTGCGTGAAAGCGACGGTGAATTGCGCGGCAAGTTCGACGAAGCCATCACGTCGATGAAAGCTGACGGCACGCTTAACGAGATGCTGATCAAGTGGTTCGGTGAAGGCACCGCCACATACGGCGCTGACGGTTCGGTCGTCACCAACTGATACTGACCTGTCCCGGTCCGGCGTCCTTGCGCCGGGCCCGTTCCGGCCTTGCCGGACCAGACGTTCGAAAGACGCCTTATGTTCTCCTACTGCGCTGATCCTGACACGCTGGGCACGTTCCGCTGGTTCTCGTGCTATTTGACCAATGGCGTCCACTGGTCGTTCTACCTATCTTTCATCAAGGTTCTGGCCCTGCTGGCCGTGACCGCGCCCGTCGCGCTCGGCTTTGGCTTTGCAGGCGCGATGGCCGCACGGTCGCACTTTCTGCCTCTCAGTTGGCTGGGCAAGGCTTATATCGCGATTGTGCGCGGCGTACCCGACATTGCCTTTTTCCTGTTCTTCGTCATCGCTCTGGATCAGGGGTTTGAATGGATCCGCCACAAGATCCTCTGCCCCGACTGGACCGATCCGATCCGTCAGGGCAACGATTTTCTGGTGTGTCAGGCCGCCAAGCTGCCGCTTGGGACTTCGCCAGAATGGGTGCATGAGACCTACGGCTTTTTCCTTGCAGTGATTACATTCTCTATCGTGTTCGGCGCTTTTGCTGCCAATGTCCTGTTCGGCGGAATGCGCGCCGTGCCACATGCGCAACTGGAAACGGCCGAGGCCTATGGCATGACCCGCAGCCAGACCTTTTGGCGCATCCTTGTGCCGCAAATGTGGGTCTACGCCCTGCCCGGCCTTTCAAACCTTTGGATGGTTCTGATCAAGGCCACGCCGCTGCTGTTCTTGCTGGGTGTTGAAGACATCGTCTATTGGGCCCGCGAACTGGGCGGCACCAAGACATCGCGCTTCACCGACTACCCTCATGGCGACTGGCGCATGTGGTACTTTCTGGCCCTGCTGGTCTTTTACCTCGGCATGACCCGTGTGTCTGAGATCGGGCTGGAGAAACTGATGCGCCGCTTGTCGCATGGTCAGGCCACTTCGGGCGGAGAGCTTCTGCGCAAGGAGACTACGGCATGAGCTGCTTGCAAACCATTCAGGATTACGGCCTGCGGTCTCTGGGCTATGGCGAACGGCTTCTGCCCAAAACTGACTTTAGCCTGTGCGAGCACTTCACCCTGATCGGTTCAGGCATGATCTGGAATATCTATTTCGGTATCATGGCAATGGTCACGGGTTTCTTTCTGGCCACCGCACTGGCGGTCGGAAAAGCATCACCCAACAAATGGCTGCGCAAACCGTCCGAATGGTTCATCTTTCTGTTCAGGGGCTCGCCGCTGTTCATCCAGTTCTTCTTTGCCTATTTCTTCTTCCTGTCGTTGAAGAAACCCTATCCGATGTTTGACGCGTTCACTTCGGCCTGGCTGGGGGCGCTGATCGTACTGTTCCTGAACACCTCCGCCTATTCGGGTGAGATCTTCTATGGAGCGCTGCGCTCGATCCCCAAGGGCGATCTTGAGGCTGCGGATGCTTATGGCATGTCTGGCTGGGCCCGGTTCCGCCGCATCGTCTGGCCGACCATGTTGCGGCTGGCCTGGCCCGCCTACACAAACGAAGCGATCTTTGTGTTCCAGTCTACAACGCTGGTCTTTTTCTCGGCCTTCCCGGCCTGGCAGCAGCGCGGAGACGCCTTGTACTATGCCAGCTACTTTGCGGACAAAACCTTCAACCCGTTTGTGCCTTACCCGATTTTGGCCTTTTATTTCATCCTGTTGACCCTTGTCATCGTGTGGGTTTTTGGACTGGTGAACAAGCGCCTGAACCGCCATCTGCCCGTCGCAAGACAAAGCAAGATGAAATTCAGACTGAACCTCGCGCGCTGATCCTGCGCGCGAGTTCAGCAGATCAAACAGGTTTGATCACGCCACAATTGCGCATCTATTCGCTTGCTATGTTGGGGATTTGGTACCGCCTCCCTGGCTTGAACAGGGGACCTCTGGATCCACAATCCAGCGCTCTAACCAACTGAGCTAAGGCGGCACTCGTGAAGGGCGATGTACCGAACGCGTCCGGGGATTGCAAGAGGATTAAAGCTGAATTTTCCAGCTTTGTTCGACAAGATCGACCCCAAAAGAATGCACCTGTTTGCTACCCGTAAGCTGCCATCCATTGGCCCGATATAGCGCACAGGCCGCACGGTGGCTTTCATGGGTCCACAGCTGCATTTGCTGGTATCCGGCCTGCTTGGCAAAGCTCATACAGGTCTCCAAAAGACGCCTGCCGAGCCCCAGTCCACGTGCCTGAGGAACCAGCAGAAACAGTCGCAGTTTCGCAGTCTGCTCGTCCAGCCTGACACAGAAGATACTGCCCAGCCTTTCACCCGCGCGCTCAGCGATCCAACCGCGTTCGCAGGATGGATCATGGTCCGCAATGAACTCTCGAAGGATGCTTGCCACCAACGGAGCAAAACTGTCATCGAACCCTTCATCACGTGCATAAAGCGTGCCGTGACGTTCGACCAGCCAGGGCGCATCATCGGCCCGAAACGATCTGAGAACTACATCATCCATACCCTATCTGAACGCAAAGGCGGCTTGATTCTCAACCCTTTGCACGCTAGCACAAACGCTCAGTCCCGGAGGCGAATATGGGTATCAACACCGAACGCGACATTCAGGCCAACCTGCAGATCGGCCCAACTGATCAGGGTATGGTGCGTCTGTTCATCGAGGCTGATGGCCTTGAAGTCCCGATGGATTTCGACCCGGAAGAAGCCGAAGAAATCGCCGAAGAAATTCGCGCCGCAGCGCAAGCCGCTCGCGCCGTCGGAACCTGAGCCTTTCTAAAGTCGTGGATCACGCAGCATGTGCAGACGCCGTGCCGCATCGGTTGCAAATTTCTGGATCATCTTCTTGCGCCGCGCCGGGGCCAGTTTGTCCTCGGGCGCCATTCGAATGATCTCGGCATCATAGGCGTCGGCAATGATCAGACCGGTTTCCTGCGGCAATAATTCCGTCGGGAAATCCGTATCAACAGCCCAAAAGAATCGATCACACCACTCCAGATATCCCTGCCATTTCGCGTCTGACTGATAATCCGCGCGGCTTGATTTGCATTCGATCACCCAGAGCTCACCTTTGGGGCCCAGCCCCATAACATCGACCCGCAAACCACGGGCTGGCACGAATTCTTCAACAGAAACAAAACCATGTGCGGTAAGGTGCCGCGCGACGCCGCGTGCGAGTTTTTGTCCGGGTTGTAGATCCAATGTCATGAGAAAAATGTGAACAATTAGTGAACAAATGTAAAGCACAGATCCGGGCTTGACATGATACCTTCTGGTATTGGATTAGTATGATACCGAAAGGTACTACTTATGAGGCACCGATGGAGAACTTAACTCAAAACGCGTTTCGTGCTCTGGCCGATCCAACACGTCGAGACATTGTCAAATTGCTGGCGTCCGAGGACATGACGATCGGCCAGTTGACCGACCGGTTCGACATGACCCGGGCCGCCGTCAAGAAGCATCTGACGGTCCTGTCCGACGGAGGGCTGATCACAGTGGAAGCCCGCGGTCGGGAACGCATCAACCGAATAGAACCACAGGGCATGGCGCCTGTGCTAGACTGGTTCAGATACTTTGACCAGTTCTGGGATGATCGCCTTAGCTCTCTTAAAGAAGCGATTGAAAGGAAAGACAAATGAGTAATTCTGTGTTGCAAAAATCCATTTTCCTGCAGGCCGAGCCGGACACGGTCTGGGCCTACCTGACCGAGCCCGAGCGGCTAGCCGAATGGTTTCACAAACCCGAACGCAAACTGGCCAAAGGCCAAAAGCTGGAGATGTTCGGAACCGCCAGCGGCGATTTGCTGATCTGGGGTGAAGTCCGGGAAGCGCGCGCGTCAGAATATCTGGAATACACGTTCACCGTCAAACCGATGGGCGACGCTGTCAGCGTAGTCAAATGGACCCTGACACCCGTTGCGGGCGGCACACGGCTGAGCCTGCTACATGAAGGCCTGCCCCAAACCGCCGAGGCCTTTGGCCTGATCCTGGCGCTGGACAATGGCTGGGACGAGCATTTCGGCAAGATGCGCGCTGCCCTGCACGAGCCGGTCGACGCCTGATCTGTCGACAAACCCCTTGTACGAACCCGCCCGACGCCCTAACTAAGCTCTTGGCGGGTTCTGCCCTTCTTGTGACTGGTAGCATTCTGGTGGCCTTAAGCAATTCCGAGGGGGCTGGCTCTGTTCAGGTCTTGGCCTGATTATCTGGCGCCCACCTGTACATACAGGTCCTCGGGAATCAAACCGCACGGTTGACTGGTGGACCCGCCGCATCCTCAAGTTGGTTCAGAGTATCACCAACGTCGGTCTCTGTGCGTCTGGATGTAATGCAGATCAAATAGATCCGCCTGATAACCCAATTCTTCCAAAAGCAATGCTGGCGCAGTGGACAGGCCTTCCAGTTGAACCTAAGCGCCCATTCCCTGGCTCCTAGGAACATTCATGCAAACCGGTTCAAAGCTATCCTTCGATGAGAGAAAACAATTCGATTGGATCAGCAAGGCCGCGAACTTCGTGAGCCCCACACGGCAAAAACAGATCAGGCGACGCGCTAGCAATTGCTGATGTTACCAGCACTCTATGGCCGATGGATTTGGTTAGACCCTCTATGCGACTGGCGACGTTCACTGCGCCCCCGAGAACCGTAAAATCAAGTCTTCCAGGACTGCCGATATTGCCATAGCTGACTTGCCCAACATTGATCCCGATCCCAACATCCAAAGACGGCTTTTGCGCCTCATCACGCCGATGGTTGAGCGTCGTCAAACCGGCTAATACACTTTGAGCGGCTTGCGCAGCCTTCCGGCACCGGTCGGCGTGATCAGTCTTAGTTTCTATGGTGAAGATCGAGAGAATTCCGTCACCCACAAACTTTAGAACATCGCCGCCGTTCTCTTCTACAGATTGCACAACCAGATCAAAGTAACCGCTCAGCGCGTCAAAGACATCTACCTCGGGTGCGGCTTCTGAAAGGGCCGTGAAACCTCGCAAATCAGAAAACATGACGACTGCATCAACTGTCGTACGTTCGCCCCGCTTGATCCGCCCATTCCAAACCGCATCAGAGGGCCCATCACCAAGATAAGTTCGTAGCAGCCCCTTGGCTGACTTGCGCATTGTGACAGGTTCCAAAGCAGACGACAGAGCAGGCAGTGCTGCCTCGATCAATTCCAGATGTCGCTGTGAAAAACCGTCGGGGTCCCGCGTAACAAATGTACAGCCGTGCAAAGATCCATCGCCATAATACATCAAGGTGGCATAGTAGTCTGTGCCACCCAACTCAGCGAATTCAAGATACGATGAATGCTCAGTCTTTGGATCGAGTTGTCGCAGGCTTTTGTGAAGCGGTTTTCTGTGCTCCAGAATGTATTCAAATGAGCTGCCAACATACCCTTCTGTCAACATCGTTTCATGAGTTACGTCGTAGCTGTCGGTCCCGTCAGGCGTCCAAACGACCCCCCATGCAATGAGTAACGGATTGGCGAAACGCTGACCGATATTGACCCGCCAGAGCGGAACGCCTTCCTCAATCAAAGATGAGCAGAAATGAGAGACCACTTTCACGGGGTCGCCAGAGCGGCGTCCTTCGGTAATCATCCAGTCGGTTAGTTGTGCTACTGAGGCCATGTCCTAAAACTAGTCGCTTGGGAAAGATGATCAAAGCTCCTTACTTTTAGCAGGTTATTCAAAGCGCAATATTGAAGGAGCATGCTCAGATCGAAGCCCCAGCTACGCCATTCTGAATATCCGCAATAGGCTTATTTTGTTGAAAAACTCTTCCTTGATTGCCGGGGAAGTCGCCGATTCAATTCTCTTAACGAGGGGGAGGATTGGCGATGATGGGACCGAGGCAGGAAGCGCAGGCGGCGCTGTTCTAC